>CALBMM010000071.1 GCA_937896535.1 uncultured Pseudomonadota bacterium | reverse complement strand
ACGCGATGTGCAAGCGCAAGTACGGCGACGACTGGGACCGCTACTGCGCCAAGGTCCCTTACCGCATCATTCCGTTCGTGTACTGAGGGCGGGCTCGGGAGCCGCGGGCGCCGTCGTCGACCCCGGGGAGGTCGGGGGAGGTTGCGCCCGACGTCGTCGACGTCTCCGAGGCGCTCACCGGCCGCGCGTGGCCAGCTCGGTCATGCAATCGACGATGCGCTTGGTCTGCGCCTCGATCTCCTTGGCCTGGCTCTTGGTCCCCTGCGCGTCCTCGTGCGCCTCGGCCCAGGCGGCCATCTCCTTGGTGACCACCTGCGCGCAGGCCATGTCCTTGCAGGCGCACAGCTGATCGGCGAACAGGGTGGTCTGGTCCACCACCTCGCGTCCCTCGAACTTGCCGAGCTTGGCGAAGGCTTCGGTCATCGCGCGCGCGTCGGCGACGGGGGCGTACAGCAGCGCGCCCGGGATGGCCCCGCCCATGCGGAACGTTCGCTCGTCCATGCGCACGCCGGCCGTGAGGGCGCCCAGATCGCCGAGCCGGCCGAGGATCCGGCTGGCCCGGCGCGCCCCCTGCAGTGCGTCGTCGGACATCCCGTCGCTTTCCAGCACGCGCACGAGGTAGGCCAAGGCCGGGCCCGGCGCGATCGCCAGGCACAGCTGGCAGCCGTCGAGACTGCGCTGCAGCAGACCGAGGGCGGCCAGCGGCGAACCCGGCTTCGTCGACGCCTCGGGGGGCCGAAGGCTGGCCGTCAGACGTGGCTTGGATCCCGGCCCCACGGCGATCAGGGCCAGACCCTCGTGCACCGCGACGGCGACCGTGATCTTGCCCTTGTCCGTGACGAGGCCGGCGAACGCCTTGGCATCGGGCACGGGGAGCGTCCAGGTGTCCGCCGCGACGCCGCCGAGCTTGGTGGCACGATGCGTGGCGCCGGCGTCGACCAGGCCCTTGCCCAGCACGCCGACGACCGTCGCGCGGAACCGGTCGGTGTCTTCGACCTCGAGGCCGGCGAGGACGGTGACGTGGGCCGGTCCGTCGGGGTGCACCGCCCATACGACCTCCCGTCCGGTGCCCCCCAGAAGCGAGTCGGCCTGGCCGAGTTGCTCACGTTGCTGCGCCGAGCCGGCAAGCTCGTGCCACGGCCCGAGGTCCTCGGGCAGGCTCGTCGTCGCGATGGCCAACGCCCCGTGCCCGAGCCGACGCTCGAGCGCGGTCGGCTCCGTGATCGGCCGTCCGACAAATCGCGACTCGGGCAGCGCATCGAAGGTGGCGGTCATGATCGACCTCAAGTCGGCATCGGGGCGCAGGTCCACCGACCAGTCCAGGGTCGTCATGCTCTCGAAGAGCTCGTCGAGCCGAGGGGGACCCCTCTTGACGCGGTCACGTGCGAGCCGGGGCGGGTCGTCGATGCGCAGCCGGATGTCGGACGAGCCCGGGACCTCCTTCAGCTTGCGGTGCAGGTCGTCGATCGTCGTGGCCGAGCTGCCGAAGTCGAGCCGATTGCCCTCGGCGCGTAGTGTCAGGTCCGCACCGCCCGACGTGGCGAGCGACCACTGGTTGGCGCCGTTGGGCTGAGCGCCGATCGTGTCGGCGAGTCGTCCGGGATCGGTCACGCGCACGGTGAGGGCGACGGCGGGTGCCGCCGCGCCGAGCTCGCGCACGTACACCCCGTGCGGGCCCGCCGGATCGAGGTGCTCCCACAGCCGCGGCGGGTAGCCGACCGCGAGCATGATGGCCTGTAGCTCCGCCTCGAGATCCAACGGTCCGTCCGGCACCCAGCGCTCGCTGAGCGCCTCGATCGCCGCGAAGATCGCCGGCAGGTCGGTGACGACGACGGTGATCGCCGCGCCTGCCTCTGCGGCTCCGTCAGGTCCGGCGCCCGATGCATCACCGTCATCGCTGGCCGTGGCGGTCGGCGCCAGGGGCTGCTCGGACGTCGATGCGTGCTTGCAAGAAAGGGAAGTGGACGCGGCGGTGAGCACCGACGCCGCGAATGCGGCGCGTGCCAGTCCGCGCCGCACCGGCGACGGGAGGGCGGGGGACGAGAGCATTGTCGGGGGCGGGCGCCGTGCGGCGACCACCACGAGCGTAGCGCATGCCCTGCCGAGGCCGCGTCGCGAAAGCGGACAAAAGATCGCATCCGAGCCGGCTCGCGGCCCGAGGCGGAACGTCCCCGCGACGGGCAGCAACGACGGCTGCGCGCAGGGGCCCCGGCGCCGGCGTCCCGCCTACGGCACGTACATGACTTGTAGCTGCGTGGCCTTGCTGCGCGCGGCTGCGATCGGAGCGTCGTTGCAGGCGGTGACGGGGCTGACGTAGAGCACGCCGTCGATCTCGACCTGCATCATCTCGAAGATGTCGGTAGGGGGCACGCACGGCGACTTGCCCGGCTCGAGCAATGCCACGAGCGCAGGGTCGGTGAAGACGACCACCGCGTCGGCGAGATCTTGTGCGGAGACCTGGGCCGTCTGCACCGTGTTGGTGACGTCACCGTACTGCTCGACGTGGAGGGTCCCGTCGGCGAGTAGCTCGACGAAGCTGTCGCAGTCTTGGCCGGGCGGACACGGCCCGGCGGCGAAATCCATCTGGAAGCGCTCGAAGTTGACCTGCTCGCCCCCGCTGCTCGAGCCATCCGAGCCGGTGTCGACACCGGTGTCGGTGCCCGTCGTGGCGCTCGTCGAGTCGTCGGAGGTGCCGGTGGTGTCGTCGGCCGCACCGGTGGCGCTCGGGTCGAGTGTCTCGGCGCTCGTGCTTTCGCCAGTGGTCACCATGGTCGCCATGGTCGCCATGGTCGTCGAGTCTGCGGCGGAGGTCCCTTCGCTGTCGCCACCCTCGTCGGCCGACGGCGTACAGCCGACCGAGCAGACAGCGGCGGCCAGAATCCAACGGGGCATTCGTGTCGAGGGCATGCGCATGTGCAGGCCGACGAGCCTAGCAGGATCGGGGTGGGTTGCCGCGGGTGGGGCACCGCCCGAGCCGACGGACATCGCTGCCCAAACACCCCTCGTGGGGATAGGCGACGCTGTTGGCGACAAACACCGCGCCTCGGGTGATCGCGAGGTGGCCGACCCCGCCCGGGGCGGGCACGACCCGCCGCATCGCGTCGCTCGTTCGCGAGACCGCCACGAGCTCCCCGGCCACCACCGCGTACACCTCCTCGCCCGACAGCCCGAGGGTGGGCTGCGGTTGCTCGAGTGCGAGCACGATCATCGCTGCGGTCCGCTTCCCCCGCGACGACACGACGTCCAACGTCGCCGCTCACCGCGTTCTCGTCCGCGAATTCCCGTGCGTCGTGAGGCGGCCGCGTGGAGCTCGCGCACGCGGTCGCTCGACGGTCGAGGCACGAGCTGGGTCAAGCTGGTCCTTGCGCTGCGTTCTTCCTGGCTCGTACGAGGCTATAGTCGCCGAGGGAACGCAGGCGGCTGCGATGTCTCGGCGATGAAGGACGGCGAGGGACACGACGAGGGTGACGCGCGCACTTCGGTGCGACGGACCGCTCCCCCGCTCGGCTCGCTGCTCCCCGAGTGGTGGGTCGACGAGGAGCGAACGGGTCACCGCGACCTCGTCGCGCAGCGCGTCCGCTCGAAGCTTCGTGCGACGCTCTTCGGCACCACCGAGACGCCGCTGTCGATCGGTCGATTCGTCTATCTGCGGGGACTCGGGGAGGGCGCGATGGGGGTCGTGTGTGCGGCCTACGATCCCCAGCTGCACCGCGAGGTCGCCATCAAGCTGCTGCGCAGCCCCGGCCGTGACACCGGGCACGCGAATGCCCGGATGCAGCGGGAGGCGGAGGCGCTCGCGCAGCTTTCCCACCCCAACGTGGTCCAGGTCCACGAGGTCGGTGAGCACCGGGGGCAAACGTTCATCGCGATGGAGTACGTCCATGGGCCGGATCTGGCGCGATGGTTGGCCGCGCAGCCCAGGCGGTGGAACGAAGTGGTCGCGGTGTTCATCCAGGCGGGACGAGGGCTGGCGGCCGCACACGCGCGCGGCTTGGTCCATCGCGACTTCAAGCCTGCAAACGTGATCATGGGCGAGGACGGCCGGGTGCGCGTCGCCGATTTCGGACTGGTACGAGCGGGCTCGGCCGCAGACTCCGATACGAACCCGGAACGCAGCCACGACTCGGGCCCGCCGGCGCGGCAACTGGCCCCCATGACTCGCGCGGGGGCTTTCGTGGGGACGCCGGGGTACATGGCGCCCGAGCAACTGCAAGGCAAGACCGCCGATGCCC
>CALBMM010000070.1 GCA_937896535.1 uncultured Pseudomonadota bacterium | reverse complement strand
TGGGGGCGACGGGGGCGGTGTTTAGCCGCTCAGAATTACCCGGTCGGAGGACTAGACCTCGCCGAGCTCGGCGAGGAAGGCGTCGACCTGCGTGTCGTCGCCGTCTTCGTGCTTGGCCTTGCGCGCCCACAGCACGGCGCGCTGACGGTCCCCGCGGCGGTGGGCGATCTTGGCCTGCCGCAAGAACGCCTCGGTGCGCGAGATCGGGCTGTCTTCGAGCAACGTGATCGTGCGCAGCACCTTGACCGCGAGGTCGAACGCCTCGACGGCCTCGGCGAGGTCGGCGAGCTCCGCGGCGATCTGCCCGTTGTTCTTGTCGGTCAGATACGCCTGCTGCAAGAGCTCGAGCTGGGCGTCGTGGTCGCCGCGGGCGCCCGCGAGCCGGGCCTTGCGGTGCTGCAGCAGCGCCAGCTCGGGCGTGCGACGGCCTCGCATGCCGGCCATCGCCTGGTCGAGCAGCTCGTCGGCACGATCGAGGTCGCCGAGCGCGGTGTGGGCGTCCGCCAAGCTGACCGTCGCCACCAGGTCACCGGGGACCAGGCCCAGGATCTGCTCGAGCACCGGCAGCGCGGCATCCATGTCGCCGGCGTCGGTGAGCAGGTCGGCGGCGCGACGGAGCATCTCCAGCTTGTCGGCCTCCTCGGTCGTCTCTTCGGCATCGACGAGCAACAGCTTGGCCAGGTCGGCGTCGGCGCCCATCGCCTCGTAGACGTCGCGAAGCGCGGCGCGGATCCGAGGCTCGTCGGGCTGCTTGCGTCGGGCGTGTTCGAGGCCCGGCTTGGCTTCCTCGGGCTTGCCCATCTTCACGCACGCTTCGGCCAGACCGAGCGCGGCGTCGATCTGCTCCTCGTCGCTGCAGATCGCGACCAGTCGGGCGCACGTCTTGCTCACCGCGTCCCAGGCCCCGAGCTTGGTGTCCACCGCGCGCAGCTGCGACAGCGCCTCGATGTCCTTGCGGGCGTGCTCGGTCCACTCGGCCAAAAGGTCGCGCGCGTCGCCGTCGCGACCGTCGGCCACGAGCAGGTCGGCCAGCCGAAGGGTGCCGGCCCGCTTGTCGTCTTCGCCCTCGGCCGCGTCCACGTGGGCGCGCAGCGCATCGATGAGGGCGGGACGCACGGTGGGACCATCGAAGGGCAGGGCGGCTTCGAGATCGGTGACCGCAGCCGCGATGTCCCCGGCCGCACGGCCGAGGTCGGCCCGCAGCAGCAGCAGCTGGGCCCGCTGCGGGTCGCCGGCGTCGAGCTTGCCGAGCAGATCGCCGACGAGCGTCGCCGCGCGGTCGGGCTGTCCGGCCGCCGCCAGGCCCGAGGCCAGCTCGAGCGAGAGGTCCGTGTCGTCGGGCATCTGCTCGTGCGCCGCGCCGAGCAGCTCGGCCGAGGTGGCCGGATCCGAGAGCAGCTCGCGGTGGATCTGGGCAGCCTGGCGCAGCAGGGCGACCTGCGAGCCCGGGTCGTCCTGCTCCTTGGCCGCCTGCTGCAGCATGTTCGCCAGGCCACGGTAGTCGCCCTTGGACTCGTACGCCTCGACCAGCTTGGCGCGCAGCCCCTCGTGATTGGGCGCCCGCTTGGCCCCGCCGACCAGCGCCTGCAGGGCCGCATCCGCGTCGCCACGCTCGGAATGAACCTGCGCGAGGTCGATGGCGGTCTGGGCCGCATCTTCTCCCTTGGTGCAGTCGACGAGTCGGCCGAGCAGCGCGAGCCGATCGTCGATCTGGTCTTCGCCGCGCTTGTGGGCCAACAGCGCTCGCAGCAGCGCCACGTCGGTGGGCGCGGCGGCCAGTCCGGCCTCGTACGTCTCGGCGGCCTCCATCGCGTCGGCGGACTCCAGGCTCTTGCCCAGCCGCAGCGCGAGCGCGGCGGTGGCCCGGTTGTCGCCCCGTGCCTGCGCGGCCATCAGCTGCTGGCGCAGCAAGCCCACGAGCTCTTGCTGCTGCCCGGTCGACTCGAGGTGCTTGGCGAAGAGCATTTGGGCTTCGACGTGATCGGGGGCCTCCAACAGGATCGCCCGCAGCACGTCGATCGCATCGTCGAAGTCCATCGCATCGCCGAGCGCGCGCGCGAGCATCATGCGCAGCGCGTTGCGTTCCTCGGTGCTCGCGAGCCCGTCGAGCGTCTCGTCGACGAGCCGGTGCAGTCGCGTCACGTCGCCGAGCTCGGCGTACAGCTGCGCCAGGGGCTCCCAGGCCGAGCGCGCCGTCGGATTGCGCTCGAGCAGGTTCTCGTAGAGCTTGGCCGCGAGCGTCGCATCGCCGCCTTCGCCTCGGGCCGCGCTCGCGATCTCCTCGCCCAGCGCGAACAGCTCCGCCTCGCCGGCGCCCTCGGCCGCTTCGCCGATCCACTTCACCGCGGCCGCGAGGTCACCGCCGGCCATGCGTCGTCGGGCCAGACCCATCATGGCCCACGCCACCCGCTGCGCTCCGTCGAGCAGCGACGCGCCGGTCTCGACCGCGCGCAGCATCAGGGCCTCGGCGCGGTCGGGCTCTCCCGCCGCGTTCGCGAGGTCGACACCCTCGCGGATGTACTCCGGCGGCGTCTCGGCGAGGGCGGCGCGGCGCTCGATCGCTTCGAGGATCACCGCGTCGTCGCCGAGCTGGCGGGCCACGTGGTCGTACAGCTCGAGCAGGTCGGCCGCGAGGCCGTGCACCTTGGTCGCGCGCCGCAGGATCTTGGCGGCGCGCGGCGGCCGAGGGGCCTCGTCGAGGGCCTGGCGCAGCGTGGCCACGCCGTCGAGCACCGTGTCTTCGGCCGCGAGCAACACCTCGGCCATGCGGTACAGCGCGTCGGCCCGCGTCTCGGACTCGCCCTCGCCGAGGGACGCGAGCTGGCCGAGGATCGTCATCTGCTCCGCCGTGTCCCCGCGCGCGCCGGCCAGTCGCGCCTTGGCACGCATCACGTCGATCTCGCGCACGCCGCTGCGCTCGGCCTGCGTCAGCAAGTCCGTCGCTTCGTCGTAGCGCTCGGACATCTCGTGGGCGTGGGCGAGCCGAAGCAAGAGCTCGCAGCGCACGAGCACGTCCGTGTTGCGACGCGATCGGTCGAGCAGGCGTGCGACTTCGTCGCGGTACTCGTCCACGCGACCCAACGACTGGGCCAGGTCGCGCGCATGGTCGTGGTGCTCGGGCGATCCGGCGTCGAGCTCGAGCGCCTGCAGGCGCGTCTTGAAGGCGTCGTCGGGGCGCTCGAGGTGCTCGGCATACAGTGCCGCGAGGTCCGAGAGCACCGCCGCTCGGCGACGCGCCCCGTCGACGTGGGCCAGCCGCGTCTGCAGCACGCGAAGCAGCAACGGCCAGTCCTTGCGTTGCTGCAGCATGTGCTGCACCCGAGCCGACTGCGAATCGTCGCCGCCGATCGTCTCGAGCGCGGACTCGACGAGCTCTTCGGCCTGCTCGTCCTGGCCTCGCTCGGACGCGATCGACGACAGCTCGACGAGCACCTCGGCGGCGCTGACCTCGGAGGTCGTCGTCCCCGTCGTGCGCCGAAGCTGCAGCAACAGGGCCCGGTACGCGCGCTCGGCCCGGTCGAGCTCGCCGGCCTCGCGGGCGAGCTGCGCGAGCGTGAGCATGATGATCGGGTTGCCCGCGTCCATCTTGGCCGCGGCGTCGAGCTGCTCGAGCGCGTCGGCACTGTCGCCGAGCGCGTGGGCGACCTTGGCCAGCTGCAGGTGCGCGGCCGCTCGCTCGGCGGAGCGTCGACGTCCGAACGCCTCGACGAGGTCTTCGAGCAGGGCCTTGGCTTCCGGCAGCCGTCCGGCCACGCGCAGACCCTCGGCGAGCATGCTCTTGAGCTTGCGGTCGTCGGGCGCGAGCGTATGGGCGCGCTCGAGCACCGGTACCGCGCGCTCGGGCAGCTGCAGGCGCTCGTGGTACAGCTCCGCGGCTTCGCGGGCGTAGGCGAGGATCGTCGACGTGTCCGAGACGTGCTCGGTCGCGATCGACAGCGCGTTAGCGAGTGGCTCCCACTGCGCTCGTTCGCGATACAGACCGAGCAGCAGCTTGCGGGCCTCGGCGTTCTTGGGGGCGGCCTCGAACGCCTGCTCGAGGGTGCGCACCGCGTCCGTGACCTGCTCGGCCTGGATCTGCGCCCGGGCCAGTCGCAGCAGGATCGACACGCGCTGCGGCTCGGGCGTGCTGGCGAGACGCTTGCGCAGCACGTCGGCGGCGTCGGCGGGTGCCCCGGCGGCCAGGTGCAGGCGGGCGAGGTCGTCGAGCGCCTCGTGGTCGGGATCGAGGGCGATCACGCGCGACAGGGCGGCGATCGCCCGGGGGCCGTCGTCGAAGTGCTGCTCGACGAGCGAGGCGACGCGGCGCCACAGCCCGGCGGCGGCCTCGTCCGCGCCCCCTTGCTCGAGCACGCTGGCCTGCTCCGACAGTAGGTCGGCGAGCGCCGCGAAGCGACCGGTGTCGCTCATCACGTCGATGACGGCTTCGATCGACTCGGGATGGCCCGGTTGCTGCTCGAGGTTCTCTCGTAGCGCGCGCAGACGGCCGCCGCGGCCTTCGAGCTCGCCGCCGAGGCGGGCCAGCTCCAGGCGCAAGCCGAGCTTGCGGTCGTCGACCCTGACCAGCGACAGCTCGCGCTGACGCAGCGCCATCAGCTCCAGGAGTCGACCCTGTCGCTCGCACAGCCCGGCGAGCTCGACGATGAGTCGCGCGTCCTTGGGACGGGCCGCGCTGACGCGGTGCAGCAGATCGATCGCCTCGTCGATCCGACCCTCCTGCACCATCAGCCGACCGGCGCGCGCCTGCAGGTCCAGGACGTCGGCGGCGGGGAAGGGCAGAGCCGCGGCGGCCAGCAGCACTTCGATCGCGCGGGCTTTGTCGTCGTCGGCGAGCGCGAGCTTGACGAGCTCGTCGCGGGCCCACGCGGCGCTGTCCATCGGCACGGGACCACCGGCGCGGGGCGCCTCGTGGGCCATCAGGCGCGAGGCCTTGCCGAACAGCTGCTCGAGCACCGGGCGCGCTTGCTCGGGGCTGGCGTCGCGGGTGCGCTCGGCCGCCTCGTGGATCGCCGACACGTCGTTGTCGAGCTGCGCGTCCAGGCGCAGCAGGGTGTCGATGAGCCCCGGCGAGTCCACCTCGCGCTGCAGCTGCGCCAACAGGCTCAGCGCGCCGCGGTGCTCCGGATCATGGTCGACGGCCACGCGCGCGGCCGCCTCGGCGGCGACGTTGTCGCGGGCGTGATCGCGGTGCCAGCGAGCCGCGAGCAGATACAGGTCCCGGCCGAGCTCGGCGGCCAAGTCGACCGACGCCAACGCCTTGCTCAACGCGCTCGCGAGCGCCTTGCCCACGCCGGCCGCCTTCGCCGCTTCCACGCACGACTCCGCGGTGGGCGTGTCGACCATGCTGCGGGCGCGCGACAGCCCCACGAGACCGCGGGCGGCTTCGTCCCACGCGCCGGCCTTCGACGCGACGCGGATGACGGAGCGCTGGGTGGTGATCGATCCGGGCTCGAGCTCGGCCGCCGCCGAGAAGGCCTTCGAGGCCGATCGCGGATCGGACAGTCGCTGCTCGTGGATCTGTCCCTCGACCCGGTACATGTGCGCGGCGCGTCCGGCCGACGGCGCGCCCATGGCGACCGCGTTGCGGAAGCACTCGGCGAGGTCGGCCCAACGGCCGGTCCCCTCGGCGATGCGCAGCAGCTCGTGCTCGATGCCCGTGTCCGAAGGATCGAGCGTCAGCGCCCGCGACAGCGCGTCCTGGGCCGCGCCCACGTCGCCGCGCTGGTTTTCGTGCAGGGCCGCCGCCTCTCGCAGGATCCGCAGCGACTCGCGGGGATCGGACGCCGCCTCCACCCGCACGTCGACAAGGTCGAGTAGATCGTCGATGTCGCCCGTGGCTTCGAACGCCCACGCCAGGGCCTCGGCGGCGTCACGCGTCTCGCTTTTCGCCTGCAGCAGCGCCCGCAGTCCGTCGCGTGCGGCCTGGTCGTGTGCGTCGACGCCCAGCGCCTGCCGGTACGCGACGACCGCCGCCTCGGGTTGGTCCAGCGACTGCCGCAGCACGTCGCCACGCCGCGACAGCAGCGCGGCCGAGTCCATGCGTCGGGTCTGCGCGGCCTCGCCGAGGATCTTCGACAGATCCTCGTGGCGTCCCTGCGCCGAAAGCAGACGATCGAGCGCTTCGATGGCGTCGGGCTCGTTGCCGAACTCCTCGCGCACCGTCTCCCACGTCGAGGCCGCCTCGGTGGGTTGGTCCAGATGCGTCTCCTGCAGCTGCGCGACGCGGACGAGGTCGGCTCGCTTGGCGGCGGGCTGCCGGGAGAGCGCGGCCCGACGGCCCAGGGCCTCGGCCAGCGCCGGCCAACGCTCGTGGGCTTCGAGCACGGTCAACAGCTCGTTGAGCGCTTCGAGGTCGCGCTCGTCGGCCGACAGTCGGGCTTCCCACGCGCCGAGGGCACGGTCGACGTCGCCGAGCTCGCTGGCGAGGCGCGCGGCGTCGGCCAGCACGGCCCGACGGACCACGGCGGCCCGCTCGAGCTGACCGAGCTGCTCGAGCACGGCCAGGCGTTGCTGGGATCGACCGGCGGCCGCGAGCAGCTCGTTGAGTCGGTGCGCGGCCGACAGGCCCAGCGACGTGTCGGCTTGCGACATGTCGACGACCCGCTGGTACAGCGAGATCGCGGTGTCGGTGTCGCCGAGCTTTTCGTGCGAGACCTCGGCGGCCTCCAGCAGCAGCGCGATGCGTTGTCCGTCGTCCTCGGCCGCCTCGGCGGCGCGCTGCAGTGCGGCCGCGAACGGCTCGTGCAGCCCCGAGCGACGCGCCAGCAGGCGCATCTGCCGACGGGCATCACCGTCCGACGGTGCTTCTTCCAGCAGATCGGCGTACTGAGCGATCGCTTCGGCGTCCTCGCCCTTGATCGCGAGCGCACGCGCGGCTTCGCGGCGCAGCTTGGGTCGCTCGTCGTCGGGCGCGAAGCCGATCGCCGACGACAGCACGCGAATGACGTCGTCGTTGCGTTGCGCCGTCGAGTAGCTCTTGCGCAGCAGACCCAGCGCGTTCATCCGCGTCGCGACGCCGGGGTCCGCGGACGACATGATGCGCTCGAGCTGCTCGCACGCCGGTCCGTAGGAGGGCGCTTCGTCCAGCAGCGCCGAAAGCTCGGCCAGCGCCGTGTCGTAGGCCTGCAGGTGATCGACCAGGCACTGCGCGATCCGGACCCTCGACGCGCGCGCGTCCTCGACCGATTGCCGCGGCAGACGACGACGCCAGTGCTCGACGAGGTCGGCGTGCCGACCCTGTCGCTCGAGCAAGCGCTCGATCGTGGAGGCGAGCTTGTTGTTGTCCGGATCGAGATCCAGCTGCGCCTGCATGTAGTCGACGGCGCGCGCCGGGTCGTCGGCGAAGTCCTTGGCCACGTGGGCGGCGTCGTCGAGCAGCTGACGGCGTCGCGACTTGTCGGTCGTCGTCTCCAGCGCGCGGTCGTAAAGACCCAACAGATCGGCCCAGCGCTCGCCGACCGTCAGCACCACGGTCAGCTGCTCGAAGGCCCAATCGGCGGTGGGATCGACCTCGATGATGCGCCCGAGCAGCGAGTGCATCGCCTCGGGGTTGTCCCCGAACCACTCCTCGTGAAACTGCACCGCGCGCTTGGCCACGCGGGCACGCACGGCCGGCGTCAGCTTGCCTTCGAGTGCCCCTCGGTACGCCGCGGCGA
>CALBMM010000069.1 GCA_937896535.1 uncultured Pseudomonadota bacterium | reverse complement strand
CGCTGTCGCCGCTGTCGCCGCTGTCGCCCGGGGTGCCGGTGCTGTCGCCCCGGGTGCCGGTGCTGTCGCCCGGCGTACCCGTGCTGCCTTCCATGCCCGTCGAGCCGTTCTCGGTCGTCTGCGTGGTTTGGGTCGTCTGGGTCGTCTGCGTCGTGGTGCCGGTGCTGCCCGAGCCGCCGCTGCCGGAGCTGTCGTTGGCGGCGTCGTCACCACCGCCGTCGTCGCCACCACACCCGGTCAGGGTCCACGCGGCGATGCCCGCAGTCAGGCCAAGAAACTGTTTGCGTGTCAGATCACGTTTCATGAAAGGGTCTCCCTACGGGCGCGGACGATAGCGCACGCGTCCAAGGTCCGCCGAAAAACTCGGGCGGTGAGATGGGGCCAGAACGACATTTCCGGCAGCGCCTTGTGCGCCCCTGCGAACTTTTGGTGGGCCGGCGGTCCGCGATTTCCTCCGCCGGGGCGCGTCGAGCCGCAACCCCGCGAGATCCGACCTGCCCGCGCAACCGACGCGGCTCGAAAAAAAACAGACGCGCCCCTGCAACAGTCGGCGATTGCGGTCGATGGGGAGGGCGATGACCACCAACCCTCGCCTGTTTTCCCTTTGTGTCCTCGCGTTGGCTGCCGCGTGCGGTGGGCCACAGTCCGATCCGCAGTCCGGCGACACGGACACGGATGCGGCCACTGGTGCCACCGACGGCGGTGATGCCCCGGCGCAAGCCGACGATACCGACGGCGGGGCGGACGACACGCCGGCGACCACGGGTGCAGCGACCGGGACTGGCGCGGACGAGTCGTCGAGCGGTGACCCACCGCCGCCCGTCGAGGAGTGCGACGTCGGCAGTTCTTGTGTGACCGTCGCGCCCGAAGGCTGGCAGGGTCCGGTCGCGCTCGTCGTCGCCGCGCCGGGCGAGCCCGACCCGCAGTGCGGGGGCGCGTTCCCGTTCGCCCAGAATCCGATCTTCGGTGCGGACTTCGTCGACGGCGGCAGCCCGGTCTGTGATTGTCAGTGCTCGCCCGACACCGCCGAGTGTGAAGTCATGGCGAGTCTGTCCTATTGGGACCCCCCGTTTGGCAACGACTGCAACGGTGCGGGGGACGGCACGTTTCAGGTCTCCGAAGGCGTCACGACGGCCGCACCGGCACCCCCGTGGGTCGACGACTCGAGCGCGGTGTGGCGGGTCAACAACTCCTCCCAGCAACTGGTGGGCACGTGCGAAGGGACCGCGAACGCTCAGATTCCGACGCCCTCGTTCGGCACCCGCGTCGTCGCCTGCGCCCCGGGGCTCACCGACGATGCCTGCGAGGACGGGGCGTGTGTCCCCGAAGCGGTGGCTCCGTTCGATGGACGCGTGTGCATCTACCGTGAAGGCGAGCACATGTGCGACGACCCGGCGTATCCGGAGCGGACGACCTACCACACGGGCTGGGTCGACGAGCGCGCTTGTGCCGAATGCACCTGCGGAGAGATCCAAGGCTCGTGCTCGGACGAGCACTTCACCGTCGGCTACGTCGGCCAAGACGGGCTCGTGTGGGACGACGAGCAGATCCCACTCGACGGGAGCTGCGAGTACATCGTCATCGCCGGTGGCCCGTACCAGGATGCGATCTCGACCGTGGCCGGCGATCCGGTGGGCACCTCGTGTGCCGTCGCCCCCGGCTCGACCAACTACTCCGGAACGGCGCAGGCGTCCGATCCGGTCACGGTCTGCTGCGCGAGCTGATCGACCCGTCGTAGGTTAGGCGTCGTCGGACGTGCCCGAACGAAGCAGCACCAGTCCGACGACGCCGGCGATGAGCGACGCGACGAGGATCCCCAGCTTCGACGCGTCGAGCTGCTCGGCGGAGGTGAACGCGAGACCGGCGATGAACAACGCCATCGTGAAGCCGATGCCGCCGAGCAGGCCCACCCCGAAGACCTGCCGCCACGTCACCGACTGCGGCAGGTCGGCCAGGCCCAGTCGCACCGCCAGCCAGGTGAACACGAAGATGCCCACCGGCTTGCCGACCACCAAGCCCACCATGATGCCCAGCGCGATGCCGCCGGTGAGTGCATCCAGGCCGACGCCTTCGAGGGAAACGCCGGCGTTGGCGAGGGCGAACACCGGCAGGATCAGGAACGTGACCAGGGGCATCAGCCCGTGCTCGAGATTCTGCAGAGGCGCCGTGGCCTGGCCGCGGATCAGCGAGATTTCGTCGAGCACGTCCTGTTGCTCGTGGGTGTTGAGTCCCTTGTCACTGGGGGGACCGAGCTCCTGCAGGCGATCGAGCGCGCGGCGCAGGCGGACCATCATGCGCGAGCCGTCGATGCGGGTGCGCGCCGGGATCGTGAAGGCGACCAGCAGGGCGGCGATCGTGGCGTGAACGCCCGACTTGAGAAACGCCAGCCACACGAGCGTGCCGACGATGAAGTACGCGATCGAGTTCCGCACGCCGAGGCGGCTCATCAGCATCGAGACCCCCACGCCGGCCAGGCCGAGCACCAGGCTGACCATCGCGATCTGCTCCGTATAGAAGACCGCGATCACGAGCACCGCGCCGATGTCGTCGACGATCGCCAGGGCGGTGAGCATGACCTTGAGACCGATGGGGCAGCGGTCGCCGAGCACGGCGAGCACGCCGAGGGCGAACGCGATGTCGGTCGCCATCGGGATCCCCCAGCCGTCGCGCAGCGGGGGCTCGGGATTGACGAGGACGTACAGCGCTGCCGGCAGGAGCATGCCGCCGATCGCCGCCACCCCGGGCAGCGTCGCCTTGCGCACGCTCGACAGCTCCCCGACCAGCAGCTCTCGCTTGATCTCGAGGCCGACGACGAAGAAGAACACGCCCATCAGCCCGTCGTTGATGAGGTGGTGGACCGACTTCGTCAGGCCGATCGCCCCGATCGCGACCGTGACCTCGGCGTGCAGCAGGTGGTGGTAGCTCTCGGCCCACGGCGAGTTGGCCCACACCAGCGCCGCGACCGTGGCCAACAACAGCAGGCCGGCACCGGCGAGTGTGTGACGCGCGAAGGCCTGCAGCGGGGCCAAGAGGTTCTCGATCGGCTCGACGACGGAGTCGGCGGGAGTCGGGGCGGGGCGGGAACCGGCCATTGTCGCTGGACGTTGGCATCGTCATCCGGCGATGGCAAGCCGAGCGCCCTACGTGTGCCCTGTGACGGGGGCGTCGGCGTGGTGGGTGGACCGCCTCGGGTACAACAGGCGGGCGAGCTTGCGCGTCAGCCAGGGCATCAGCAGGTAGGTCATCAACAGCACTTCGAGGGCGATGGTCACCAGCAAACGCAGTGAGGGCGGGGCATCGGCGAGCACGGTGGCGACGATCCGCCCGATCGACAGGACCAGTCCGTACACCACGATCGTCAGCAGCAGTGCCATGCGCCAGCGCGAGGGCTGTGGCGCGACCGTACCCGGCGGCGGCGAGAACCAGACCTCGAGTCCGGTCAGCTCGTCCCACGTCGCGTCGGCCTCGACGAGATCGGCCACCTGGGCGAGCGCGCGACGGCGAAGATCGCTGCGCTCGAAGGCTCGTAGCTGCTCGACGGAGGCGAAGCGGAAGATGCTCGTGTACTCGCGCCCCGTGTCGGCCGTCGGGGGCCTCGTCTGCGCCCCGAGATAGCCCGGCAGCGACGACGCGTCCTCGATGAGCGCATGCAGCCAGCGCTCGTAGTCCGCTTCCCGCCCCGCCTTGACCCGCCGCCGCACCACGACCGTGACGGAGTCGGAGGTCGGGTTACCACAAGCCGGGTCGTTCGGGGAGAGAGCCGTCGCAGCTGCGGCAGGTCCGGTGGTCATCGGAAACGTCCTCCAGGGATGCGCACGAGGGGCAGCGGACCCAGATTCGATTGATGCGGGTCGGCGTCCAGACACTGGTCCATACGCTTGCGACGAAGTCTTCCTCCCGCAGCTCCTTCATCGCGACGGCGTGGTGTTTCGACAGCGCGCGGAGCAGGGAGTCCTCGGGGCTCATCGGCCGAGCGCCTCGATCACGAGGGCGGCGGCGGCTGCTCCGGAGAATTGTTGCTGGCCGGTGACGAGCCGCCCGTCTCGTACCGCGAACTCGCGGAAGGCCTGGTCGACGACGAAGTTGGTCCCCTCCAGCTTGCGCGCCTCTTGCTCGATCCAAAACGGCTGGATTCGCCGACCGACGTACTGGTCGGCGAAGCGCTCCTCGGCGTCGGCGAAGCCGGTCCATGTCTTGCCGTGCACCAGACGCTCGCCCGAGGAGAGCTTGGCCTCGAGCAGCACGCAGGTGGCGTGGCAGACGAGGGCGGTGACCTTGCCCGCCTCGTAGAACGCGGCCACGAGGTCGTGCAGGGCAGCGTTGGTTCGGAACGTGAACATCGGCGACTGGCCGCCGGTCAGGAATACGGCGTCGTAGTGAGCGGGATTGACGTCCGCGATGCTCTTGGTGTCTTGCAGCAGGCCGAAGTGGCGCGGTGACTTCTTGAAGCCGAGGCTGAGGATGTCGTCGGCCGCGTAGCCGCTGTCGTCCTCCGGGTCACTGAAGGCGTCGGCGACGAGCGCCCCGCCGGCCGGGCTGCGGATCTCCACGTCGTAGCCGGCCTCGGTAAAGGCCCAGTACGGATGCGTCAGCTCCGACCACCAAAAACCGACGGGCCACTGGGTGACCGTGGAGATGGAAGGATTGGCGGCGAGGACAAGGACGCGCTTGTGGGCGTCGGGGCGGGTGACGTTGGCGTTGGCGGTCATGGTGGGCTCCCGGGACGCGTTTGGCGTCCGGTGGGCCCAATCTGCGGTCGCCCCTCGATTCGAGCAATGCCATGGGATTCAAGTCATCGTTGCATGAGGTGCAACTATGGGCGGGACCGAGACGTGGCGCGACCGCGGCGACCGGTGGTGGGGTCGGTGGCGCTGAGGCGACGTCGCGGGGAGCCGTGGGCCAGTCCGTCCATCGTCGTGGTCACGGCGACGATCTGCTGGCGCAGCCAGCGGTGGGCCGGGTCGGCGTCGAAGCGTGGGTGCCAGACCATGCTCAGGGCGAACGGCTCGAGCGGGAGCGGAGGCTCGAGGACCTGCAGCTTCAGGCGCTGGGCCACCGCTGCGACGATGCGCTCCGAGATCGTCAGGATGCGGTCGGACTGCGCCACCATCTCCAGCGCGACGTGAAAGTAGGGAACGGCCCGGCTGACGCGGCGCGCCAGTCCGCGCGCTTCGAGCAGCTCGTCGACGTAGCCGCCGGGCTGACCTCGTGGCGCCACCTGAATGTGGGGCAGGGCGGCGAACTGGCGGAGCGTCAGCTTGCGGCGGATGGTCGGGTGATCGCGCCGGACCACGCAAACGAGCCGATCGGTGATGATCGGGCGCGCCCGAAGCTCGGGCGGCAAGTCGCCGTAGATCCCCACCGCGAGATCGGTACGACCGTCCCGCAGCCGTTCGGCGTCGTCGACGGCGTTGGGGAGGACCTGCAGGTCCAGCCCGGGTGCCT
Source organism: uncultured Pseudomonadota bacterium (assembly GCA_937896535.1). Classification (GTDB taxonomy): domain Bacteria; phylum Myxococcota_A; class Polyangia; order Nannocystales; family Nannocystaceae; genus CALBMM01. The sequence continues at coordinate 32,253 of CALBMM010000069.1, read as the reverse complement.
GCTGCGACAGCGCGTCGTCGAGCGCGGCCCCGAACACGAGCAAGACGTAGTCGGTCAGGCTGATCGCGATCGTCTGCTGGACGCGCCGGGGATCGAACGCCTCCGTCGGCTCGAAGACGTGTGCGGCGACCGACACGGCGTCTCGAACCCGCACCCGCAGCTGCGCGGCGCGTGGCGTCAGAACCATCGTGCGGCCGGCCCGAACCAACAGCGGATCGTCGAACCGGTTGCGCAGCTTCGCGAGCGCGTGGCTGACGGCGGCGGTGGACAAGCCGAGCCGTCGCGCGGCCCCACTGACGCTGCTCTCCTGCAGCAGGGCATCGAGGGTGACCAGGGCGGCGAGGTCCGAGGATTCGATATCTTGCAAGATTGAATGTCTAACATTGCACCGTGTCGATCGTCACTGGCCGCCGGTGCTCGGCCCGGCGGCTGGGGTGCTTTTCGCAACGACGGTCAAGCGTGGGGCCGGCGCGCGCCGTATGGTGGGGACATGAAGGAGACGACGCGCTCGTACTACGCAGCCGCGGTCGAGCGCGCGTGTCGGCGGATTCGCGCGTCCCTCGACACCGCGCTGGATCTTCATGCCCTCGCGCGCGAGGCGTCGGCGTCCTCGTTTCACTTCCATCGCATCTTCCGCGGCATGGTCGGGGAGACCCCGCTGGAGATGCATCGCCGCCTCCGTCTCGAGCGCGCGGCCGCGCGATTGCTCGACAGCGACGCGTCCGTGACCACGATCGCGTTCGAGTCCGGGTTCGAGACCCACGAGGCGTTCACGCGCGCGTTTCGCCGCGCCTTCGCCGAACCTCCCACCGCGTTTCGCGAGCGCCTCGTCGCCGACGACGGCTGCGCTCGCCGACCACAAACCCGACTCGCCGCGCCGTGCGGCCTGCACTACGACACCGAACCCGCCGAGCTGTCGATGCTCGGCATGGTGAGCACCATGCACGTTTCCATCGAACCACGACCCGCCATTCGCATTGCCGCGGTACGACACCGCGGCCCGTACCCGACCATCTCCCAGGCGTTCGCCAAGCTCGGCGCCGCCGCGGGTCCGGCCGGCTTGATCGGCCCCTCCACCGTGATGCTCGCGATCTACTACGACGATCCCGACTCCACGCCGCCCGAGGAGCTTCGCTCCGACGCCGGCATCAGCGTGCCCGAAGAGGCCACGTTGCCGGCGGGCGTCGACGAGCAGCGCGTCCCGGCGGGGCAGTACGCACGTTACCTGCACGTGGGGCCCTATTCCGGGCTGGGGGACGCGTGGAGCCGACTGATGGGACAGTGGCTACCGGGCAGCGGCCATCGGATCGGCGAGGGGGCCACCTACGAGGTCTACCTCGACGACCCTCGAACGACGCCGCCCGACCAGCTGCGCACCGAGCTGTATCTGTCGATCGCGTGAGCCGCGGCGCGCGGGCGCTCAGTCGCGGGGTGGCGACTCGGTGGTGGCGCCATCCCGCGCGAGCCGGTCGTCGAGCAGCTCGTTGACCGCTTCGGCGACCTGGACGACCTCGTGCGGCGCATCCAACAGCTGGCAGCGTCGCATCTTGTCGCCGCGCCGCGCGGCGAGGACGACCTGGTGCAGCTCCGACAGCGGGCGAATGAAGCGCGACTCGAGCCGAGACACCACCACGACGCTGAGCAGAAAGGACAACGCGCCGATGAACACGGCGGCCCAGGCCCCCGCGCTGCCCAGACCTCGGGCGCGTGCGTCCGCCCGATCCATCGCCGCGCGGTTGATCTCGATGAGCTCGCGAACGGCGGCAGCCGCCTGTTGCCGCGCCGGCGGGGTGCCGTCGAGCGCCGCGGGGAGGACCTGGCGCAACGCTTCGAGGACCGCCGGCTCCTCGGCCTCGGTCACGTTGCGCTCGGCCACTGCGAGCGCCTCTTCGACCTGTGCGCGCACCCGTGGCGACGCCTCGCGACCGTCGGCGAGCTGTGCGAGGATCTCCTCGGCGGCGACGATCGACTTGACGTTCTCGTTCAGGATGCGCTCGATCGCGGGGCCCATGCGCGTGAACAACCCGATCGCCCCGAAGGCGAGCAGCAGGTTGAGCGCGACGAGCACGCCGATCGACAGCAACAGCTCCCTGCGCAGCTCCATCTAGTTCTCCTCCGCCAAGCGGGCGGCCGCTTGATCCTTCGCCACGACCACCAGCACGTCCTCGCCGCGCAGCTGCGAGTCGGGCTTGGGCAGCACGACGGCTCCCGACGCGTTCTCGCGGATCGCGACCACGGTGACCCCGAATCGTCGCGGCAGGTGAAGCTCCGAGAGCCGACGACCGACGAAGCCCGGGGGCACGGTGATCTCGCTGATCGTCACGCCTTGGCCCAGCGGCATCTCCCCCCGGATGCGCTCGTGAAGGATTTGATTGGCGAAGCGGTCGCCGAACTCCCGCTCGGGGCTGACGACTTCGTTGGCGCCGATCAGCGAGAGAATTCGTCCGTGCAGCTCGTCGTTGGACCGCGCGATGATCCGCTTGGCACCCATCTGCTTGAGCAACGCCGTGCAGATGATCGACGCCTCCTTCGACTCGTCCCCGATCGCGCAGATGCAGACGTCGCGCCGGTCGGGGGACGTGCGGGCGAGGGCCGCCTCCTCGGTCGCGTCCAGGCACGCCGCCTCGGCGACGAACGCCGAGACTCGGCGCACCCGTTCCTCGTGCACGTCGACCGCGAGCACCTCGACCTGCTTGGTGGCCAGCGAGCGCGCCACCGCCATCCCGAACTGGCCGAGTCCGACCACCAGTGCCTGTCGTTTCATCGTCTTCCTCCGTGTCGCTCAGCCCACATCGACGTCTTCCTCGGGGCGGCCCATCGTGGGCGGCGCCCGCCGGCTGTGCAGGAACATGAGCAGCGTCAAACCGCCGACGCGTCCCACGAACATGCACGCGATGATGATCGTCTTGCCGATCCCGTCGAGCTCGGCCGTCCCCCCGATGCTCAGCCCCACGGTCCCGAGGGCCGACACGACTTCGAATGCCGCGACGCGCGTGGACATGGCCTGGGTGAGCTGGATGGCCAGCAGGGCCAAGAAGCCGGTCGTCACGGCCACCGCGACCACGACCGCCGCCTTGGCGATCGTGCGCTGGCTGATCCGCTTGCCGAACGCTTCGACGGTCCAGCGGCCGCGGATCGCGTGGGCGACGGCCAGGCCCAGGACGGCCACGGTGGTGGTCTTGATGCCTCCGGCGGTACCGCCCGGGCTGCCACCGATGAACATCCATACGAGCATGACCGTCAGCGACGCGGACCGGCTCTGGGTGAGATCGACCGAGTTGAACCCGGCGGTGCGCAGCGTGACCGACTGAAAGAATGCGTTGTGGATCCGGTCCAGCGGCGACAGGCCGGCCAGCGAGGAGCTCCACTCCAACGCGAGCATCGCCACGAAGCCGACGACGATCAGGATCACGGAGGTCCACAAGCTCAGACGGGCCTGGGCGGAGACCGGTCGTGGCACGCGCCGCACCATGTCGGGCAGCACGAACACGACCAGCGGGGACAGTCCGCCGAGCACGATCGACGCAGCGACCGTGTACAGCACGATCGGCGAGCTCTGGTAGGCGATCAGGGAGTCGCTGTCGAGGGCGAAGCCGGCGTTGCAGAAGGCCGAGATCGAGGTGAACACCCCGCGCCAGGCCGCCGCGCCGATCGACTGCCCGTGGGCGACGAACGCACCCGTCAGGATCAACGCCCCCGCGCCCTCGACCACGAGCGTCAGCATCACGATCCGCTGGGCCGTCTCGAACACGCGCCCGCGGTCGCGCGTGCTGATGAGGCTGGCGACCGCGCCCTCGTGCCGAAGGCTCAGCCGGCGTCCCAGAGCCCACAGCGCCGCGGTCGAGAACGTCATGATGCCCAGGCCGCCGATCTGGATCAGCACGAGGATCGTGGCCTGACCGAACGTGCTGAAGTCGACCGGCGTGTCGAGCACGATCAGCCCCGTGACGCACACGGCGCTCGCCGAGGTGAACAGCGCGTCGATGAAGCCGATGCTCTTGCCCGCCGCCGCGGCCTGGGGAAGCGCGAGGACGATCCCGCCGAGCAGGCACATCCCCGCGAAGGTCCCGACGAACAGGCGCTCCGGGTGACCCAGAACCACCTCCGACCAGCTCGTGTGGCTCGTGGTGGGCGAGGCGGGAGGCCGAATCGTGGTGGCGACCAGCACCGCGGTCGGCACGAGCGCGCTGACCGTCCACCATGGATCGCGCCAGTGCCACGCACCGACGAGCAGGCCTCCCACGCCCAGGACCGCGACGACGAGGGCTTGCCGTGGTCGGGATCGGCGTCGTCGCCAGGCGACCTCGAGCGCGAGTCCGGTGGTCAGCAGCAGACCCCAGCCCCCGACGAGTGCCTCGAGCGCCCCGCGGTCGTCGGAGGCGAGCGCAACGACGAACCACGTCGCGAGCCCGACGAGGGCAGCGCCCTGCGCTTGGCCCTCCGCGACCGGCCGGTGAGGGATCCGCCGCGTGTGCAGGTACGGGGAGGCCACGCCCCACGTCAGCGCGATGGTGCAGATGGCGACGACGACGAAGGCCAGCGCGACCGCGGGCGACGCGACCAGCCACGGCAGCGCGAGCGCGAGGTTGCCGAGGATCGCCACCGTCGCCAGCGCGCGTCCCCATCGCGGCGCGGCGACCATCGCCCACGCGGCGGCGGCGAACGCTGCGACCGCGACGATGACCGCGGCGTCGTGGCCGGCGCTGCTTCCGAGGGCGTTGCCGGCCGCGCGCGCGACCGCCACCGGGATCGTGGCCGCGGCGAGCAGCATGCCGCTCGCCGTCGCGTGCGCACTCGTCCGCTGGCGGCCCGTCCCGTCTGCCAAGGCGCCCAAGCTAGCACCGTTCGCCCGTTGCGTCCCCGACGCGACAACGGGCGATCACGTCGTGATGGCGTTGATGTCGGCGCCCTCCAGGATCGACGCGTCGTGCCCCTCGCGGGCGACACGGATCAACGCACGACCGAGCTGATCGGACGTCGTCACGTTGCCCGGCGAGATCCACTTGAGCACCGGATACGTCCACCCGAGCAGCGCGTACATGATCCGATACGACCGCACGCCCGAACGCACACCTTTGCGCGGGAAGATGGCGGCGGGGCGGAACATGTGAGCCGACGAAAACGGCATTGCCAGCAGCGCCTGCTCGGCCTCGGCCTTCACGCGTGCCCACATCATGCGCGAGTCGGCGCTGGTCCCCGCGCCGGACACGAAGCACATGCGCAGACCCGGACTCGCCTCGAGCAGGACCTCGGCGGCGGCGATCGTGAAGTCGTACGTGATGCGGCGATAGTCGGCCTCCGAAATGCCGGCGGCGCTGATCCCGAGGCAGTACAGGCATGCGTCGAAGCCGGCGAGTCGGTCCGCGATCGCGGAGAAGTTCAGGAAGTCGCCGTGGACGATCTCGTCGAGCTTGTCGTGGGTGTGTCCGGTGGGCCGCCGCACGATCGCGGCGACGCGGGCGACCTCGGCATCGTCGAGGCACTCCACGAGCGCGGCCTCGCCGATCATGCCGGTCGCGCCGAAGAGGATCACCTGCATCGCGTCCTTTCTAGCGCGCCGGTCGAGCCGGGGGGGTACCTCGCGCCGGATCGGCGACGCCGGCCGGCTGGGGCGCGGGCACGGATGCCCCGCGTCCGCGCCCGCCGCGGTGACTTGAGGGAATGAGCCGGGGGGCGGGCGCGTCGAGGTCGAGGTGCTGCGCCGGATCGCCTTCGCTTTGCTCCTGCCGGCTTGCATGTCGCCGGTCGAGGCCGACGAGCTCGTGCTCGACGAAGAGGAGGCGAGCGCCCACGTCGAGGATCGATGGATCCCCGACGCGCCCCCGCGGCCGAGCACGCCGCCGGCCGTCGAGCCCGGCGCCGAGACACCGGACGTGCGCGCCGGGCCGGTCGGCGCCGCGCCCCGCATCGTCGCGGCGCGAAGCGAGGACGACACCGACTGCTACTGGCACCTGACGACGCGAGAGCTGCCCGCGATCGCCGAGGACGGCTCGGTGGTGGCCGTGACCGAGGCTCACGTGCAGCAGATGAGCATGTTTCCGGGGGAGCGGGACCTCGTGCTGGCCCCGGTGGGCGATGCGACCGCGACCGCGACGCGTCTCGTCCTCTACGACGACGGCGATGCGATCGATGCCGACGAGGCTCAGTGCCGCAAGACGCTGCGGCGGATACGTCGACGGGTCGCGACGGCCAACGAGGCCCTCGCCGCCCGCGCTTGGCGGCCACTGGAGGCTCTGCCCGTGCAGCGCCGCCTGGACGAGACCACCGATGGTCTGCCGGCGTCGGAGCGTCCCGTCCAAGTGGTGGTGCTGGGGCGCGAGCTGGTCGTGCGGATCCCCGGCGTGAAGGTGCTCGCCCGTGCGCCGGTGCCCGACGACCTGCCGCGCGCGCGTGGGGTCGATGCCGTCGACGTCGACCGGCAAACCGGGACCGTGCTCGTCACCTATGTGTACTGCGACGGCGAGTCGTGCACCTGCGACCCGCGGTATCGGACCGCGATCGAGCACTGGGCCCCCGAGGTCCTCGCGGAGATCGACGCGCGGCCTTGTGACCCCGGGGACGGCGACGAGAATGCGTGCGGCCCGGACACGCTGTTTTGACGCCGCTGGGCCCTCGCTTGCGTGACGAGGCCGCGCGGCTCGGCACCGTCGTGGCGACGGTGGTCGAGAAGGTCGAGGAGGTCGGCGGTGTCTGCGAGCCCTGCCCGCACGGACGCGACGGACCGGTACTCGGTTCGCAGTCGGCGGCCTCCGTGCCAGCCGCTGGAGTGCGACGTGCATCGGCGTCGGACCGATGGAGCGAGAAGGTGTTCGCCGGCCTCGAGGCCCGAGCGCTCGACATCGGGGGCGGCCACTGCGAGGAGCGCCGGGGATCGGGCACGGGTACCGGTACGGGCGCGGGCACGGAGCATCGTGGACCGACGACTGAGTGGTCGGCGACGGGGTGCGGCTGCCGCTGGTATCGTCGATGGGCCCCCATGTCCGACAGCGGCGAAGTCAGTGGCGGTCTTCGGACCCTCGATGACGGCGCGGTGACCGAGTCACCGGGCGACGACTTCGAGTCGTTGCTGCGCAAGGCCGCGCAGACCCCTACCTACGACCTGGCACCGATCGCGCTGCAGCCCGGGGAGCCGATCGGCCGCTTCGTGGTGCGCGGCAAGATCGGCAAGGGCGGGATGGGGGTCGTGTACCGGGCCGACGACCCGGAGCTCGAGCGGCCCGTCGCGATCAAGCTGCACCTGGGGTTCGGTCACACCGATGCGACGCTGCGACTGCAGCGCGAAGCGAAGGTGATGGCGCAGCTGATTCACCCGAACGTGCTGACCGTGTACGAGGTCGGGACGCACCAAGGCCACGTCTTCATCGCGATGGAGTACGCCGAGGGCGGCTCGCTCAAGGGCTGGCTCGACGCCGAGCCCCGTGGCTACCGCGAGATCCTCGCCATGTTCATCGCGGCCGGCCAGGGACTGGCCGCGGCCCACGACGTGGGACTGGTGCACCGCGACTTCAAGTCCGACAACGTTCTCCTCGACGCCCACGGTCGGGCCCGCGTCGCCGACTTCGGGCTCGCACGCACGGCCGACGATGTCGAGCGTCCGGACACGGCCGACGGCGACATCCTGCTGTCGTCGCCGTCGGGGCGCCTGACCGCGGCGGGGGCCGCGATGGGGACGCCGACGTACATGCCGCCCGAGCAGTACGGCGCCGGCCAGGCCACGGCCGCGTCCGATCAGTTCGCGTTCTGTGCGAGCCTCTACGAGGCCCTCTACGGACGACCCCCCTACGCCGGCGAGACGATGGCCGAGCGATTCGCCCAGATCCTCGAGGGCAAGATCCGCGAGCCGCCGCCGGGCGCGGTGCCCCGCCGGGTCTGGAAGATCTTGCGTCAGGGGTTGTCCAGCGATCCCGGCGCGCGCCACCCCGACATGCGGCGACTGCTCGCGAGCCTGCAGCACGACCCGCGCGTGCGCGTGCGTCGGTGGGCCGCGGGCGTCGGTGTCGTGGGCTTGCTGACCATCGGCGTGTGGGCCTCGCGGCGTCCCCCGGCCGATCCGTGCGTGGGCGCAGGAGAGGCGATCGGACAGACGTGGACGGCCGCGCGCGAGCAGGAGGTGACCGACGCGCTCGCCTCGGCGCCGGGCGGGGCCGCGTCGGTGGCCCGGCTCGATGCCTTCGCCGACGACTGGACCGCGGCGCGACAGGACGTGTGCGAAGCGAGCCGCGTGCGAGGCGAGCAGTCCGAGGCGATGTACGACCTTCGCATGGCGTGCCTGGATCGTCAGCTCGCCGCCTTCGACGGCACGGTGCGCACGCTGCAGTCGGGCGACGCCGAGCTGATCGCCCGTTCCGCCGACATCGTGGCGGGCCTGCCGTCGCTGGAAGGCTGTGACGACAAGCAAGCCCTGCTCGACGGGGAGCCACCGCCGCCGGAGGCGATTCGGCCCCAAGTGACGGAGCAGTGGACGCGCTTGGGTGAGCTCGCGGCGCTCACGAAGGCGCGCCAGCTCGAGCAGGCACGGGCCGTGGCCAACACGATCGTGGCTGCGGTCGACGGCATCGACTACCCGCCGCTCCAGACCGAGGCCACGTACGCGCGGGGCAAGGTGCTCGAGCGTCTCGGCGAGTACGACGCCGCGGTCGTGGATCTCGAGCGCGCGATGCTCGGGGCGGTCGAGCGCGGTGACCTGTCGTTGCTGGCGCGTGCCGCCGGCCGGTTGGCATTCGTGCTCGGCGCCCGTCTGCGCAAGCCCGACGAGGCGATCCGGCTGCTGGCGATCGCTCGGGCGGCGGCGGCCGGGAGCGACGTCGAGCAGCTGACGACGATCGAGGGCATCGCGGCGACCCTGTACCGTCAGGTCGGCGACCACGAGGCGGCGGTCACGGCCGCGAAGCGGGCCTTGGAGCTCGCGGAGGCGGCCAAGACCGACGAGCCGGGGGGCGCGTGGTCGGAGCGATACACCTATGCCGTCACGCTCGACGAGGCAGGGCGCCCCGGCGAGGCGGGTCCGCAGTTCGACCGGACGGTCGACGATCTCGAGGCGGCGTTCGGCCCCGACGACGCGCGCCTGCTGATGCCGCTGCGTGGAGCCGCGGTCTACCACGGCCAACGCGGCGAACGAGCCACCGCGGCCCGGCTTCTCGAGCGACGGATCGAGATCGCACGCCGAGCCAACGGTGAACAATCGCAGGGCTACCTCGAGGCGCTGCAGGAGGTCAGCTGGGCGCGCGCTGCCAACGGAGACGCGGACGAGGCGTTGGCGGCGCTCGACGAAGCGCAGCGCGTCTACGACCGGCTTCCGGAGCAACACGTCGTCGAGCTCGCCAGTCTGCTCGGCATGCGTGGACAAGTGCTGTCGGCCCTCGATCGGTGCGACGAGGCGATCGAAGCCTTCGAGCGGGCGCGCTCGGCCCTACGCGATGCGGGCAAGCCGCCCGAGCTCGTTCTCTCCTCGCACGGCATGGCGGAGACGTTGTGCCTCGTCGACCTCGGGCGCGAGGACGTGTGGGAGAGCGCGCAGCGCATGCTGGAGCAGGCCGCGACGGAGTTCTCCGCGGACGCGCTGCCGATGCTACAGGCGTGTGCGATCGCGGCGCGGGCGGCCAACGCCGAAGGCATGTCGCACGAGGTGTTGGAGCTGACCGACCAAGGTCTCGCGATCGCGAGGCGTCATGACGCCGAGCAGACGCGCTACACCGCAGACCTGCTGTGGGAGCGGTCCCGTGCCTACGACGCGTTGGGTCGACCGGACGACGCCACGCAGGCCCTGGTCGAGGCCGTGGCCGCCAACGAGGTTCGTATCGATGACGACGCGAGGGCGGTCCAGAGCGTCTTCCGTGCGGCGATCGACTTGGCCGCGCGCTCGCCGGTGCACCGGGCTCGAGCCACGGCCGCGGTCGACCGTGTCGCGGCGTTCGTGGCCCGCCGTGACGAGCCATGGGCCCGGCGGCTGCGCGAGAAGGTCGCGGCGTGGCGCAAGAACCCTCAGGCGGCGGGCCCGCGCTCCCACGGCGGTGGCTGAAGCTCGACCCGCAGGTGCTCGAGCAGTGCGCCCACGGCCGGCGAGAGGTGGCGCGCGGTCGGATACACCGCGTGCAATGGAAACTCGCGCGCACACCACTGCGGGAGCACGCGACGCAGCTGTTTGCGCCGCAGTGCGTCCACGCAGCGGTACACGGGGAGCATCGCGACTCCCAAGCCGGCCTGCGTCGCGGCGGCGACGAACTCGAAGTCGTTGACCGTCAGCCGCGCCGGCGGCTCGACCGTCACGGTCCGGCCGGCGCGGTGCAGCTGCCACCGTCCGTGACCTTGCCCGGCGCCGAAGATGATGCCGTCGAGTCGCTCGAGGTCCGCCGGTTCCTTGGGCATGCCGTGGCGACGCACGAACGACGGGCTCGCGACCACGTAGCTCTCGAGCCGGCCGAGGCGCCGCGCCACGAGCGAGGAGTCTTCGAGGTCCCCGGCCCGGATCGCGAGGTCGAAGCCTTCGGCGACGAGGTCGACCACGCGGTCCGTGCCCACCAGCTCCACTTGCACCTGCGGGTGCTGCCGCATGAACGAGGCGAAGATCGGTGCGAAGAAGCCGAAGTTGATCGGGATCGTCACGCGTACGAGACCGCGGGGAGCCTCCTGCAAGACCGTGACCGCCCGCTGTGCCTGCTCGACCTCGTCGAGGACGCGTTGGGCGTGGCGATAGAAGGTCTGTCCGACGTCCGTCAGGGTCAGCGATCGGGTCGTGCGCTGCAGCAGTCGCGCGCCGAGGCGCGTCTCGAGCTCGGCGACCTTGCGGCTGACCGTCGACTTCGGAATCCCGGTCGCTCGCGCCGCGCCGACGAAGCTGCCCGCCTCGACCACGCGCGCGAAGACGACGATGTCGTTGAGGTCTTCCATGTCTCGGGCCCGGTCGGCTCATTGTTCCACTGATGGGACTATGAATCCAGTTGGACCGGACTAATCATATCCATGGGACAGCGCTAGGTTGCCTCCAGAACCCGAGAGGGTCAGGAGAACAAGACAATGACCACCCAAGCCTGGAACTTCGACACCACCCACTCGTCCATCAGCTTCTCCGTTCGCCACATGGTCTTCGCCAAGGTGCGCGGTCAGTTCCGAGACTGGAAGGGCAAGGTCGAGCTCGACCCGGACAACGTCGCCGCCGGCCGCGCCGAGGTGGAGATCGAAGCCGCGAGCATCGACACCGGCGTCGCCGACCGCGACAACCACCTGCGATCCCCCGACTTCTTCGACGTGGAGACGTTCCCCAAGCTGCGCTTCGTCAGCACCTCGATGGAGCACGCCGGAGGCGACCGCTACCGCCTCCACGGCGAGCTGACGATCCGTGACGCGACGCGACCGGTCGTGCTCGACGTCGAGTACGGCGGGCGAGCCAAGGACCCCTGGGGGAACACGCGCGTCGCCTTCACGGCGAGCACGGCCGTCGACCGCACCGACTTCGGCCTCAAGTGGAACCAACTGCTCGAGGCCGGCGGGGTGCTCGTCGGCGAGCGGATCGACATTCAGCTCGAGCTGCAGGCGGTGGCCGCCAGCGACGCACGGGCGGCGTAGCCTTCGTCCGCGTCCTCGACCCGGTCGTCATCGGCCGGGTCGGGGCGTCGCGACCTCGGCAGCGTCTCCCGCATGCGCACCAACACGGCGACCCCCGAGGCGAACGTCAGCCCCGCGACCGCGAGCACGGCAATGGGCACCCCGAACGCGTCGGCGACGAGGCCGGCCATCAGCGCCCCCAGGGCGTAGCCCATGTCCCGCCACAGTCGGTACACCCCCACGGCGCCGGCCCGCCAGCTCGGGTGCGCAACGTCACCGATCGCGGCGAGGAGCGTCGGGTACACCATGGCCGTCCCCAATCCGAGCAGCGTGGCCCCCGTCGCGAAGGTGGTGAAGGCGTCGCCGAGGGCGACGACCACGATTGCCGCCGCCTGAATCCACATGCCGGCGACGATGAGCCCCTTGCGGCCGAGACGATCCGACAGCGCGCCGGCGGGCAGCTGCGCCACCCCCCACACCGCGGGGTAGATCGCGGCGAGCGTGCCGATCTGCACCCACGTCATGCCGGCCGCCGCGAACAGCAGAGGGAACAATCCCCACGCCATGCCGTCGTTGAGGTTGTTGATCAGACCCGCCTGACTCACCGACGACAGGTCGGGATCGGTCACGCTCGTTCGCGCGGCGACCTCCCAGGCCGAGGGGCCGCGCCGCTGCATCGGCGGCCTCAGACTCGCCTCGTGCGTGGCGTGCCCGCGCGTCTCACGAACGACGAACACCGACAGGAGCGTGCCGAGTGCGACGAACGCGATGCCGATCGCGAACGGATAGGGACGCAGCCCGAACTCGGCCGCGAGGTAGCCGGTCGCGAGCGCCGACAGACCGACCGCGAGGTAGCCGGCGAACTCGTTGAGTCCCATCGCGAGCCCGCGCTGCTTGGGCCCAACGAGGTCGATCTTCATGATGACCGTCGTCGACCACGTCAATCCCTGGCTGACGCCGAGCAATGCGTTCGCCACCAGGATCCACGACCACGACGGTGCCCACATCAACAGCAGCGGCACGGGCATGGCCACGAGCCACCCGGCAACGAGGACGTGCTTGCGTCCGAATCGGTCCGACCAGCGGCCGGCCAAGTAGTTCGCGACCGCCTTGGTGATCCCGAACACGACGATGAACGACAGCACCGCCGTGCGCGCGACCAGGTGGAACTCCTGCTGGGCGAGCGACGGCAGGATGCTGCGCTCCATGCCGACCATCGCACCGACGAAGGCGTTGACGGCGACCAGCAGGGAAAACTGCGCGAGGTTGTGGCGCAGTCCCAGTCGTGGTGGTGCGCTCACGCGGACTCCGGGGCCGGCGCACGCAGCGAGTGCACGGAAACCTCGGAGCGTCGCGCGTCGAATCCCATCGCTCGCAGTCGTCGGACCGCGTCGGCGGACAAGGAGCAGTACGGACCGCGGCAGTACGCGACGATCGTGCGATCGCGGGGTAGCTGCGCGACCCGAGACGAAAGCACGGACAGAGGTACCGACAGCGCGCCCGGGATGTGCCCGGCCGCGAACTCGTGCTCGGGCCGCACGTCTACGAGTACGGCCGTGTCCGTACGCAGCCGCTGCACGAGCGTGGCGGCGTCGATGGCCTCGAGCCCGTCGCGGTCGGCGAAGTACTCGCGTGTGATCTTGTCGAGTCCCGCGACGTGGTGAGCGGCCACCGCCTGCAGATGGCCGAGCAAGGTCGCCACGTCGGCGTCGGCGAGGGCGTACTCGATGTGAGTCCCGTGTCGGCGGCGGGTGACCAGACGCGCGCGACGCAGGCTCTGCAGGTGATGCGAGGTGTTTGCGACCGACTGGTCGATCTCGGCGGCGAGGGTGTCGACGGTGCGCGGCGCTTGGGCGAGCAGCTCCAGCAGCTCCAGCCGTGCCGGGCTCGCGAGCGCCTTGCCGACCTCGGCCAGCAAGGCGTAGGCGGCGTGCTTGAACGCCCGGGCGGGAGTCGGGTCGAGGGGAGACGAGCTCATACTCAAGTGCTCAAACGATTACTTGATTATGAACCAAAGCATGGTCTGCGCCCCCGATCTCTCGGAGACGACTCTGTGCGCAACCTCTCGCGTCGCGACACGATGTCGCGGGTGCGACCGCGTCGCGCTCAGGCGCCGACGTACGCGGCCAGGTGCTGGCCGGTCAGGGTCTTGCGGGCTGCGACGAGCTTGGCGGGGGGACCCTCGAAGACGACGCGGCCGCCGTCGTGTCCGGCGCCCGGGCCGAGGTCGATGATCCAATCGGCGTGCGCCATCACGGCTTGGTGGTGCTCGATGACGATCACCGACTTGCCGCCGTCGACGAGCCGATCGAGCAAGGCCAGCAGCTGCTCGACGTCGGCGAGGTGGAGCCCCGTGGTCGGCTCGTCGAGCACGTAGATGTTGCCGTCGCCGGCCATCTGCGTCGCGAGCTTGAGCCGCTGGCGCTCCCCGCCCGACAGCGTGGTCAGCGGCTGGCCGATCGTCAGGTACCCGAGCCCCACGTCGGCCAGGCGGCGCAGGATCGCGTGGGCGGCGGCGTCCTTGCCCTTGCCGGCGGCGAAGAACGCCTCGGCCTCGTCGACCGACATCGCGAGCACCTCGCTGATGTCGCGACCGCCGAACCGGTACTTCAGCACCGGTGCCGAGAACCGCTTGCCTTCGCACTCCTCGCAGACCGTGGCGACGCCGGCCATCATCGCCAGGTCGGTGTAGATCACCCCGGCGCCGTTGCAGCCGGGGCACGCGCCCTCGGAGTTGGCCGAAAACAGCGCGGGCTTGACCTTGTTGGCCTTCGCGAACGCCTTGCGGATCGGATCGAGCAGCTTGGTGTACGTCGCCGGGTTGCTGCGACGCGAGCCGCGGATCGCCGATTGATCCACTGCGATCACGCCCTCGCGGCGGGCGACCGAGCCGTCGATGAGCGAGCTCTTGCCCGAGCCGGCCACGCCGGTGATCACCACGAGCACGCCGAGGGGAATGTCGACGTCGACGTTGGCGAGGTTGTGCGTGTCGGCCCCGCGAATCTGGAGCTGGCCGGAGGGCGGACGCACCGTGTCCTTGAGCGACGCCCGGTCGTCGAGGTGTCGACCGGTCCGCGTGCCGCTGTGTCGCAGGCCATCCACGGTCCCCTCGAAGACGATCTCGCCGCCGCTGGCGCCCGCGCCGGGGCCGAGGTCGACGACGTGGTCGGCGATCTCGATCGCCTCGGGCTTGTGCTCGACGACCAGCACCGTGTTGCCCTTGTCGCGCAGCTGCAACAGCAGGTCGTTCATCCGTTGGATGTCGTGCGGGTGCATGCCGACGGTGGGCTCGTCGAACACGTAGGTGACGTCGGTCAGCGACGAGCCGAGATGCCGGATCATCTTGGTGCGCTGGGCCTCGCCGCCCGACAGCGTGCCGGAGGGCCGATCCAGGCTCAGGTAGCCCAGCCCGATCTGAACGAACGAGTCCAGCGTGTGGCGCAGCGCGGTCAGAAGTGGCGCGACGGTCCGCTCCTTCAGGCCCGCGACCCATGCGGCGAGGTCGCTGATCTGCATGGCGCAGGCGTCGGCGATGCTGATCTTGCCGATCTTCGACGACCGTGCCGCCGCGCTCAGTCGCGTGCCGTCGCACTCCGGGCACACCCCGAACGTGATCGCGCGGTCCACGAACGCACGAATGTGCGGCTGCATCCCCTCCTTGTCCTTGGACAGGAACGACTTTTGGATCTGCGGGATGAGACCCTGGTAGGTCAGGTTGATCCCGCTGACCTTGATCTTGGTGGGCTCGCGGTGCAGCAGGTCGTGCAGCTCGCGCTTGGTGAACTTGCGGATCGGCTTGTCCACGTCGAAGTAGCCGCAGCCGCGGAAGATCCGGCCGTACCAGCCGTCCATCGAAAAGCCCGGGATCGTCAGCGCGCCCTCGGCGAGGGACTTGCTGTCGTCGTAGAGGGCGCCGAGGTCGAAATCGGAGATGCGCCCCGTGCCCTCGCAGCGCGGACACATGCCCCCGGCGCGGGTGAACTCGACCTTCTCGGCCTTCTTGTTTCCCTTCTCGACCTTCAGTGATCCGACGCCGTGCACCGACGCGAGGTTGAACGAGAAGGCGTTGGGCGGTCCGATGTGGGGCTTGCCCAGGCGGGAGAAGAGGATTCGCAGCATCGCGTTGGCGTCGGTGGCCGTGCCCACGGTCGAGCGCACGTCCACGCCCATGCGCTCCTGGTCCACGATGATCGCGGTGGTCAGCCCGTCGAGCACGTCGACGTCGGGGCGCGAGAGCGTGGGCATGAAACCCTGCAGGAAGGCGCTGTAGGTCTCGTTGATCAGCCGCTGCGACTCGGCGGCGATCGTGGAGAACACCAGCGAGCTCTTGCCCGAGCCCGACACGCCGGTGAATACGGTCAGGCGCCGCTTGGGCAGCTCGAGGCTGACGTTCTTGAGGTTGTTGACCCTCGCGCCCTGCACCCGAATCCGGTCGTGACCGTCCGCGGGGTGGCCCCCCGCGTGGTCGCGGCGGTCGGTGCCCGTCTTGGTGACGGTCTTGTCGGTGGCGACGGTCTTGTTGGCCGTGGCTTTCTTGGCGGCCTTCTTCTTGGTGGCGGGCATGAGACTCCGAGAGTTTCTACAGGTGCTCGAGCAGGAACCGCGCCTGGACGTCGCGCGCCCAGTCCAGCTCCGGCGATGGATCGAAGATGATGCCGAAGTGTCCGCCGGCGCTGGCGAGGGTCGTGGTGGGCCCAGCGATCGACTCGAACACGCCGCGCGCAACCGCGGTGTCGGCTCCGGGCATCTCGTCGTCCGGACTGATCGTCGCGACTGCCGGCAATGGTCCGTCCCCGCTCGGCAAGTACAGCCGGCCACGCAGCGTGGCGCCTTCGGACGCAAACTCGCTGTCGTGGACGGACCTGGACATGGACGCGGTCGGGCTCACCGGTGTTGTTGGATCCGCAGCAGGTTGCCGGAGGGATCACGCACGGCGCAATCGCGGATCCCATAGGGCTGGTCCACGGGCTCCTGCACCACGTCGACGTCCTTGGCTTGCAGCTTGGCGAAGGTCGCGTCGACGTCCTTGGTCGCCAGCACCAATGCCGCGTAGGTGCCCTTGGCCATCATCTCGGCGATCAGGCGGCGCTCGTCGTCGGTGATGCCGGGATCGGCACCCGGCGGAGACAGCACGATGGAGGTACCGGGTTGGTCCGGCGGCCCCACGGTGATCCAGCGCATGCCCTGGTACCCCACGTCGTTGCGGACCTCGAACCCGAGGGCGTCGCGGTAGAAGGCCAGGGCCGCCTCGGGATCGTCGTGCGGCAGGAAGGTGGCGTGGATGCGGAGGTCCATGCCGGGGATGCTAGGCGCCTTCGTTCGCGGGCGCTTCTCGATTCCTGACCGGTCGCGTCACGACCCGGGCGACACACGCGGGCATCCCCTCGGTCGCGAGGGCAGCGTGCTCGCGGTACGCGCTCGGCGGCATGCCCACGAGCTCGGCGAAGCGCGTACTGAACGTCCCCAGCGAGGAGCAGCCGACCGCGAAGCACACCTCGGTCACGCTCATGTCGCCTCGGCGCAGCAGCGCCATCGCCCGCTCGATGCGGCGCGTCATCAGGTAGGCGTACGGCGACTCTCCGTACGCCTTGCGGAACTGACGACTGAGGTGACCCGCCGACATGCCGACCCCGCGGGCGAGGGCCTCCACGTCCAGCGGCTGGTCGTACTCGCGGTCCATCCGGTCGCGGACTTGCCGCAGCTGCCTCAGCTCGGCCAGTCGTGGGCGCTTGTCGGACCGCTTCGCCACGGGGCCATCGTGCCACGGAGTACGTGGCGGTCCAGCGATGGATGTCGTTGGACTGGCCATACACTCGTCGTGCACTGCGACTTCGTCATGCGTCGGACACTCTTGATCTTTGTGGGATCCACGACCTCGATCGCGTGGAGCGCGACCGCGCACGCCGGCGGCCTGCCGCTTTGGCAGGAGGTGCCCGGGATCTTCGGGACCCAGCCCTGCGGCGGTGGCGGCTGCTACACGCGGTACATGCGCGTCGCCGACATCGACGGGGACGACGATCTCGACATCATCTATCCCAACGACAACGGTGGCGCGCAGCCGCTCGTCGTCTACGAAAACGACGGCACCGGCGGCTTCACCGACGTCTCGGAGACCGCGGTCGACCAATACGCGGCGCGTCTGCGCCAGATCGCGGTCGGCGACGTCGACGGCGACGGCGACGTGGACATCTACGGCCCGAACGCGACCGCCACGGTCGGGGCGCTGTTCATCAACGATGGTCTGGGCGTCTTCACCGACGAGGGCGTGGCGCGGCTGCCCAACACGGCCATCCCGGCCGGCTCGACCCGCTTCGGCGACATGGACGGCGACGGCTCGCTCGACATCGTGGTCGCCGACAACCTGTCGGGCAACGGCATCGTCGTCTACCTCAACGACGGCGCCGGCATCTTCAGTGAACTCGCGGATGCGGTGCCGTTCAATCCCGGCTCGGACCTCAACGACATCGACGTGTTCGACGTCGACCGTGACTTCGACCTCGACATCATGAGCAACGCGCACTCCGGTGCCAATCGCATCTGGATCAACGACGGCACGGGGCACTTCGGCGACACCCCGTTCTCGTCGGCGGGCGGGCTTCACTACGGCCCGGGCGTCTGCGACGTCGACGGCGACGGCGACCTCGACATCTGGATCGACAACCAGGGCCCGAACTACACCGAGCGCCTGTGGATCAACGACGGAACGGGGACGTTCACCGACGAGACCGTCGCGCGCGTGACGGGCAATCCGAACTCGGACGACAACGGCATCGTGTGCGCCGACGTCGACAGCGATGGCGACCTCGACGCGGTCGTGGTCGCCCTGAGCACGCCGGAGCGACTGCTCGAAAACGACGGCACCGGCAACTTCACCTACGTCCCGGGGGCGTTCTCCGGGCCCACGGATTCCTCGCTGTGGGCCGAGATGGGCGACCTCAACGGCGACGGGCGCATCGACATCGCGACCGGGCAGGGCGAGTCCGGCTCGTTTCTCAACCGCGTCTTCATGGCGCAGGTCGGCGTGGCCGTCGACGTCACGGGGCCGACGCTCATCACGTGGCAAGACCCGCCCGCCGAGGCGTTGGAGGCCAACGAAGTGCTCGCGATCCTGTACGCGGTAAGCGACGACGCCCTCAGCGACAACGGCCCGCGCCTGCAATCGGCGTACGCGCTCATCGATCCGGCGGGCGCGGCGACGCAGGTCCCGGCGGCGTTCGTCGGCGGCGACCTGTTTCGCGTCGTGCTACCGACCGACCAGGGCGATGCCACGGTGACCTACCAGCTCTGTGCGACCGACCCGGCCGGCAATACGACGTGCAGTGCGGACTTCACCTACGACGTGGGGGCAGGCGGCGGGTCGGGCACCAGCGGGTCGGGCAGCGACGGTGGCTCGAGCAGCGGTGCCGACTCCACCGGAGACGGCGGTTCCACCGGCGGCACGACGATGGGTCCCGGCGACTCCGGCGATGGTTCGGGCGGGCTGCCGCCGGGTGACGGCAGCACGGGCACGACGTCGTCGCCGACCGACACCGACACCGACGGCTCTCCGTCGCAAGACGACGACGGCGGTGGCTGCAGCTGCCGTAGCACGGGGTCGAGCCCGGCGTCCTTCGGGTGGTGGGCGATGGTGCTGGTGGGGCTGTCGCGAGCGCGCCGCTCATCCCGGCGTGGCGGGCCCGCACGCCGCCGACCGTAGTCGCACGCGCAGTGCGTCGTGGTCGGACACGCGGCTTCGCTGGACCGAAGCCGCGTGCGGCAGCAGGCCGCGGGTGAGGATCCAGTCCAGCCGTGGCGCCCGTTCGCCGAACGAGACGGCCCGCAACCCGTGGCGCTCGGCGAACGCCTGGACCACGCGGCGGCGTGCCGGGCTCCACGTATTGAGATCGCCGGCGAGCAGCACCGGGCCTTCGTGGGCGGCGATCCGACGGCCGATCGGCTCGAGATGCCGGCGTAGCGCCGCGTCCGGGCGGAAGTTGATCGCGTGCAGGTTGACGACGAGCAGCGTCCGCCCGCCGAACGCGAACGTGGACATCAGCGTGGCCTTGGGCGTGCGCGCGAACGGTTCGCGGTCGGCCGACCAGCTGCCCTGGTGATCGAGCGGCGCCGCGGTCGACGCCGTGGCCACGCCGGTGGGGCGTGCGTCCCTTCGCCGCGTGAAGGTCACGACCTGGGCGACGTGGTCGGGCAGGCCGGGCGATGTTCCTGGCTCGGTGGTCTCCTGCAGCAGCACGAGGTCGGCCCCACGCGCGTGGTCGGCGAGCTCGGCGTCGGCGCGCGGGCCTTGGCGCTTGTGCATGTTCCAGCTGACGGCGACGAGCTCGCAAGCCGGCATCGTCGCTGCGCCGTGACCCCAGCTGTGCACCTTCGGTGAGGCGGGCACGACCACGCACCCGACGCTCGCCATCCACAGGGCCACGGCGTGGCGTCGAAACCGGCGTCGTCGGCTCAAGCGTCCTCGAGCAACGAGGCCATGCGCTTGCGGATCATCTTCACGGCGGCTTCGGGCATGAGGCGGTTGAGCTTGTCCATGATGAACGCGTCCGACCCCACGAGCACATGGTAGTCGTCGTCTTCCATGCCGGCGATGATCTTGTCGGCGGCATCGGCGGCCGACAGCGCCTTGGACGCGGCTTCCCCGTCCCCGGGAACCTCCACGCCCGAGTCTATCGCGATGTTGGTCGCCACGGCCCCGGGAAACACCGCGGTGACGTGGACCTGGGTGTCGAGCAGCTCGGCGAACAGTGCCTCGGTCAGCAGCTTCACGGCCGCCTTCGATGCGCAGTAGATCCCCTGGCCCGGCACCGGCAGGAACCCGCCCATGCTCGACGTGTTGACGATGTGGGCCTGCGGCCGCGTCAGCAGGTGCGGCAAGAAGGCACGCGTGACGTACAGGGTGCCGTAGAAGTTGACGTTCATGACGCGTTCGATCGTCGCGTCGTCGAGGTCGAGCACCTTCACGAACGGCTGGATGATCCCGGCGTTGTTGAACACGCCGTCGACGTACTCGTGCCGCTGCAGCACCTCGGTCACCAGGTTCGCCACGGCCGCCTTGTCGGAGATGTCGGCGATGTGGGTCGACAGCCGGGCCGCGTGGGCCCCGGCCTGCGCGACCGTGGCCTCCAGGCTCTCGCGCCGGATGTCGACCGCGGCGACGGCGGCCCCCTTTGCGAGCAGCTGCAGCACGATCTGCCGCCCCATCCCGTCACCCCCACCGGTGACCACGAACGTCTTGCCTTCGGCTTTCATGCGGTCCACGGTGCGCCCGCACCGGGCGACGACGGCTGCAATCTATGCGCCGGCTCCCGGGCCGACCTCGTCCGTTCCTCGCGGTGGCTCGGCGGTGGCCGAGGCCGGCGACGGGCGTCGCACCACGGCGAGCAGCACCAGCGCGCAGATCGTCGTCGCGACCGCGGCCGCCGGCCACAGCGACGTGGTGCCGCTCCCGGCGACCAGGTCGACGCCGGCGCCGATCGCCGGGGCGAGCACGATCGCCGCCAGGGAGGTGGCCTGCGATTCGATGGACAGGATCGTCGCGCCCGCCTTGCGGTCGCCGATCTCGTCGATGCGGCTGACGAGGATGGGCCGAAACAAGTTGTGCAGCAGCGCCAGGACGATGAACCCGAGCACGGCCGCGACGGGCACGCCGAGCGCGAGGGCAGGGGTGAGCCCGCCGTACGCGAGCAGTGCGGCCAGCCACAGCACCCACGCGGCGCGGTGCATGTCGGAGAAGCGTTCGACCCAGCGGTGGGCGTTGCGGGAGGCCGCGGCCGACAACAGGTACAGCACCACGTAGACGACACCGGCGGCGATCGCCGTCTTCTGCTCGGGCGCCGCGGCGAACGCCAAGGGCAGACCCAGGGCGAGGGTAGCGACCACGGGCTGCAAGTAGTCCTTGAGGACCTTGTACGTACCGCCGAACGCCGCCGCTTCGACGAGCAGACCCCGCAGCCTCGGGGTCGTCGCCGACTGTCGCAGCGATGCCCACAACAATGCCGCGACCCCGCGAACGGACGCGTCCTCGACATCGCCGTCGACCAGCCGCGGATACGTGGCGAGGTTGACGAGGTTGATCGCGGCCGGCACCGCCGCGATCCAGAAGGTGGCGCCGTAGCGGCCGGTGAAGAAGACGATGAGCGCCCCGATCGGCATCGCGACGGCCGAGCCGATCTGCGACCACGAGCGGGTGTAGCCGTAGATCCGCACCCGCTCGTCCTGCCGTCCCTGCGCCGCGAGCCAGTCGAAGATCATCGCCTTGTGGGTGCCGGTCCGAAACGCGTCGCCGACCCCGACCAGCGCCATCCCGACGGCAAAGCTCGCGAGCCCCGTGCCGAACCCCAACGCCAGGTACGCCGCGACATACCCCGCGAACGACAGCACCATGGCCCGCCGTCGCCCCAGCCCGTCCGCGAGCGCTCCCGACGGAATCTCCAGCGCCGTCGTGGTCAGCTCCCGCAGCGCCACCAGCAGGCCGATCTCGGAGAACCCGAGCCCCACGTCGAGCATCGCGAGCAGCAGGAACGGCTCGAAGTACCGCTGGTTCTTCAAGAATCCGTACAGCGAAAAGCGCAGCAGCACGGCTCGATCCTCGGGGCGCGCGCGTAGTCTACCCTGGGACAGGAGGCCCGCGCGGCATGCCCAAGATGAAGTCCTACCGCAGCTTGCTGTGCGGCAAGGGCAAGCACGTCCGCCACGTCGAAGTCCGCACTGCTGCGGACATCGACCCCGCGGCGTTCGCCGCGTTGATCGTCCAGGTCGCGGGTGAGGGTTGAGCCCTCTGCGACGTGCGGCCACGCCGGGAGGAAATGCGCCGGCCTTTCGGGGTGGCTACCCGTGCGTGGGCGGTCTCGTCGACGGCGTGATCGCACCGCGTTGCTGCAGCAGTCGATGAGCGGCCTCGGCGCGGGATGCCAACAGTGGCCCCGGCACGAGACCGCCGACGACGAGCGCCGCGGCGATGGCAGCGAAGATGATCTTCTCCCGCGGTCGCAACGACAGCTCCGGGCCGCGTGAACGAGCACCCCCGAACAGCGACAGGTACATCCGCATCACGGCCAGCCCGGTCAGCGCCGCCGAGCCGATCGTCAGAAACCCCAGGAAAGGGAACGTGCGGACGGCACCGTCGACGAGCATCTCCTGTCCGACGAACCCCAGGGTGCCGGGAAAGCCCGTCGCGGCGAGGCCGAAGACGAGGAAGGTCGCCGCCAGCAGTGGCATCTGGTCATGGCCCCCGTGGTGCTCGGCGAGCGACAGACGCCCCCGCCGTGCTTCCAAGGCGAGGACCGTGCGCGCCAGGCCCGTGAACGCGAGCGCCGACGACACCCAGAGGATCAACGCGCCCGCGAGCGCGTCCGGCGACGTGCAGTCGAGTCCCGCGAGGACGAGCGCCGATTGGCTGACGAAGAGGTATCCGAGGCTGCGTCGCGCATCCGACACGTACAACGCCAGCGCGGCACCGTAGACGGCCGTCAGCAGCGAGGCGATGGCGACCACGCGCAGCATCCCCGCCGACGCGTACGGCACCACCAGGACCACGGCGACGTACGAGCCCAGTTGTGGTGCACACAAGGAGACCGTGGGTCCGATCCGTCCGCGGTCGAGCGCCTCCGGGATCCAGGCATGAAACGGAACGATTCCCTTGCGGATCGCGACCGCCGCCATGATGAGGCCCAAGCCGACCACGTCGGCCTCGCCTCGCCATGCCACCACGGCGACGCCCGCGGCGAGGGATGCGACCGCGACTCCGTGGTATCGCGCGATCACCCGCTGAGTCCGAGGGTTGGTGGCGCCGGCAAGGCCGCGGATGAACAGCGAGCTCGAGATCCACCAGCAGCAAAGCAGCACCGCCGGGCTGTCGCTGACGAACGCGAGTGCGCCGACGCTCGTCGCGTACGCCGTCCGCCGAAAGCCGGCGCGGTCGAGTCGGGCCACGGGCGTTGCCGCGACGGTGACGAGCCACAACGCGGGGACGAGCGCGACCAACGGCCGCGACAGCGAGGTCATCCGTAGGGCCGCCGTCCCCAGCGCGGCCGTCTCGTCCCATGGCCACGCGATCTCGAGGGCCGCCACTTGCGGGATCGCGGGGGCGAGGGCCGCAGTCACGCACGACGCGAGCGCGCAGACGATCGCGATTGTGCGAACCCGCCGGAGATCGTCGTCGACCCGGGCGCGCCGGGCGGCGAAGATCGGCGGACCGAGCAGCCACGCCAGCCAAGTCGCGACCGCCAGCATCAGGGACCCCCGTCCCGGGGGCGCTCGCCGACCAGGCGTCGGTCCAGCGCGTCCAGTCGTGCGGCGACGCGTCGGAAAGGGCGCACCACGGCCCATTCCAGCAGTGGGTCGGCCAGGCCCCGCTCCAACCCCAGCCGGTACAACGTCCGTCCGGTGGGCCGCGTGTCTTCCGTCGTCGGTCGAGCGGGCCGGCCGTCGAGGCGATTGTCGAGCTCGTGCAGGTCGTGCAGCACGTTCGGCGCGCTGAGAAACTGCAGCAGGCGGAAGCAGGCATGACCCGCGATGTGCAGCATCGCGAGGTTCCGCAAGCCCAGGGCGATCTCGACGACGATGATGCCGACCTGCGTCAGCGTGGCGTAGGCGATCGCCGATTTGATGTCGGTCTGCACCCGGCCGACGATGACGCCGTACGCGGTCGTGATCACTCCGCCGGCCGTGACCAGTGCGATCGCGACCGTCGACCCGGCGATGAACGGTTGCGCGCGCAGCAGCAGGAAACAGCCCGCGTGGATCGACAGGGCCCCGTAGTAGACCGCGCTCGACGGCGTGGGTCCCTCCATCGCGCGCGGGAGCCAGCCCGACAGCGGCCACAACGCGCTCTTGGCCGCCACGGCCACGATGAGCAGCAGGCTGATCACCAGCACGTGGTGGGCGTCGACCAGCCCCGGCGCGATCGTTCCGATCGAGAACAACGCGCCGAGGTCGCCGCTGCCCGACCAGTGGTGAAGGAGCACCGCCGCCGACAGCATCGCGGCATCCCCGAGGCGGTAGACCGCGAAGACGTGCATCGCGTTGCGCACGGGTGCGGCGCGTTCGTGGAAGAAGCCGACCAGCAACGCGGAGCTGATCCCGATGAGCTCCCAGCCGACGAACAGAAGCTCCACGGAGCCGGCGAGCGCGACGAACGTGATCCCCACCACGAAAAGGCTCATCTGAAGGAAGTAGCGGTCAAACCCCGGCTCGCGGTGCAGGTAGCGGACGGAGAACGCCGCGACCACGTTGCAGACGAGCAGGCTCAGTCCCGCAAAGCTCAGCGACATCGAGTCGACGACCACGTCGAAGTGAAAGACGGTGTCCCCGGCGCCGAACCAGGTGCCGTAGCGAAGCAGCCGCGGGGTGGCCGGACCCACCGTGAAGGCGATCGCGGCCGTCGCCGCCGCCGCCAGCGCGGTGATCAGCGCCAGCCGGGTGACGACACCGACGCCTCGCTCGGACAGCAGGTTGCCCAGCATTGCGGCGACGGCCAGCACGATCACGAGACCGACGGGGGCCAGGCACGTCACCAGCACGGCCACCTCCAAAAGCGAGCTCATGCCGCGTCCTCCTCGGTCGGACCCAGCGCGACGAAGGGCAGGTGTCCACGGTGCCCGTCGTAGTGCGTCCGCGAAGGGCCCTCGACCCGGCTCAGCGGTCGCTTGGGCAGGTACGGGTGCGCGCCCTCGTGATCTACCGCGTGGACCGTGGCGGAGCTCGGATCGAGCGTCGCCAAGAAGAGCCAGCGCTGCTCGACCAGCCGGCGGAGCGTCTCGTCGCCGGCGAGCAGGCGCTGCACCACCCGGGTCTCGGCCTCGACGACGAGCGACAGCCGAACGGGCTCGTGGATCTCGACCATCTGCCACGGAAGCCCGGTCCGCAGGTCACTCTCGGCCCCGTCCATCACGCCGACGCGTCCGGTGACGTTGTGCGGAAGCTTGGTTCCGGCGCCGTAGCCGAGGTTGTCCACGTAGCTGAACAGGTACTCGAGGTTGATCCCCGCGACGACCGGAACGACGGCGCGCAGCAAGCCGGCGAGTCGCACGCCGTCGGTATCCACGGAGGGGTCGTAGGAGACCAGGAAGGCGCGCCGGTCGAGGAACAGCCCCCGCGTTCTCTCGCGCCGGCCGACCACGCACAACGCGTTGGTCGCGTGTCCGCACTCCGGTCGCGGTTGCGCCAAGTCGAGCGCGCGTGCCTCCACGTGCATCAACGCGACGGCCGGCGGCAGCCACGTGCCGGCGCTCTCGAAGCGGCGGCAGCGTTCGTGCGCTTCGAGGCGCCGCGCCTGTTCGAGGCTCCGTTGCGCGCGCTCGACGACGGCGCGGTGCGCTTGCGGCACCAGGTCGAGGTCGAACAACGTCACCGCGCTGCTGCTGGTGTTGCGCTCGCCGCCCACGAACCAGGTGGTCGGCTCGATGGCCAACCCACGATCTCGCAGCTGCCCTCGAACGCCGGGGTGGTTGGCCATCTGAGCGAACGCGCGCGCATTCGGACCGCCGTGGCCCCCGCCACACGCGCCACAGTCGTAGGCCGAACGATGCGGATTGTTGAGCCCGGCGGAGCCGTGACCGAGGAGCAACACCAGCGGCGACAACCGGTCCGCGATCCCGATCGGGGCGAGCTGTCCCTGGACGATGTCGGCCATCTGCTCGACCGTGAACCCGTCCGAGATGTCGGCACCCGTGGTCTCGAAATCGGCGCGCTCGAGCGCAAGACGTCCCGTCCCGGTCGCGCGACGCTCCAGCCGCGACGTCCCCGCGCGAAACCAGGGAAACACGACGCGCACGACGAGTGGAACGATCCACAGCAGTCCGATCGTCGCGAACAGGGCCGCACCGACCCGGGCCCGCCGTCCGCCGACATGCACGTTGTCGTGCACGAGTCGCTCGAGGCTGCGGCGAAACCGTCGCCACCGTCCGCCGAGCCCGTCGGCACGTGCGGTCGGGGTCTCCGTGACCAGATGGCCGGGCCGAATCGCCACCGGGCACAGCGGTCGCGCGCGCGCGTCCCCGACGCCCCGGTAGTACATCGCGACGCCGAAGTAGCCCGCGATCCCGAACGTCTCGACGTCCGGATCGACTTCCTCGAGGTGGCGTCGCATCGATTCCTCGCGGTCGTCGATGCAGAACACGGCTTGGTAGGCCGCCGGCGGCCGACGGTGCGGCACGTGCTGCGACAGTGCGTCCAGGAAGCGGTGTCGCAGGTTGCGCTCGTACGCGGCGTGCAGCAGTCGCCGACGCGCGATGCCGTCGAAGTCCACGAGCTCTTGCTGCAGGGCTCGCACACGTTCGGACGGCAGTGCGCCGAGCGCTTCGGGACCCAGACCGCACAGCTGTGCGACGTGAAACAGCGGCCAGGCGCGGTCGTCGATCGAGGGTGGGGCGGGCGGGACACGGTTGGCGTCGAGCCATCGGCGCAGCTCCCCGGCAGAGCCCCGCAGCCCTGCGTCACGCGAGACTCGGGCCACGGCCGCACGCACGAGCAGCAAGCGCATCGCGAGGAAGTCCACGAGGCGAGCCGGCACCGGGGTCGTGGGCGCACGGTCGGGCCGGCGCTCGAACTGGTGCACCATTCCGGCGAACCCGCGCAGTGCGAGCGCCTCGGCGAGCAGATACGGATGCCAGTCCGGCGGCGGGACATCCAGGGCAGTGAGGCAGTCGTGTAGCGTCGCGAACGGGTCGTCGGCATCGACACGCTCGATCGCGGCGCCGAGCAGGTCGTGGAGGTCGCGCCCGATCGGACTGCCGTGGCGCGTCAGCGGATGCGCGTACAGATCGAGGAAGCAGCGGAGCAGGCCGCGGTCGCGCGCCGGGAGCGTCCAATCCGCCAGCCCCTGATCGAGGAACGCGCTCGTGGTGCGCACGAGGATCGGGTGAACCCACGCGTCGATGTCGACCCCGAGGTCGTGGCGCAGCGCGTCGGCGAGTCGGGTCGCTGGCGCACGCGCGGGGGAGGGCGGTGATTGGACCCGCTCGATCGCGGCGCGGCACTGGTCCCAGAGCGCGCGGACGTGTCGGGCCTGCGCGTGCGCGCGATCGTCGTTGCGAAGCACGAGCACCGGCTCGGCGTGCCAGTCGGCGGGAACGTCCGGACGCAGCCGTCGCAGCACATCGGTCTCCTCGAGGGTCCACCGCAAGTCCGGGCCCGACCGCGCGGGGATTCCGGCGAGCAGGATCCGTCGTCGTAGCTCCCCGCGCGTCAGCGTTCCGATCACGACTTCGTCCGCGGCGGTCCCCAGGTCGGTGGCGAGCACGGCCGCAACGTCGTCGTCGTCGATGCGCCCGCCCCGGAGCTCCTGCCGGTAGCGTTCCTCGTCGAGAAAGGGCTCGCACCCGAACAGCGCGGCCGCCTCCACCACCGCTTGCTCGAACGGCAGGTGCTCGAACGCGTGCAGCGTGTTGTGGTGCACGAAGACGTCGATGGGTCCCTGCGCGGGAAGCAGGTGCCCGATCTCGTCGACGATCGCCTCGAGCCTGCGCCGCGTCGCGTCCTGGAGCTGCATGCCGCGCTGGGGCCGGACATGGCCCCGGCCAAGAGTGTGGACCTCGACGCGCGGGGACGCGAGCCTCGCTCCTACCGCCCGCGCTCCGCCGGTCAGGCCCGTGCCGACGCGATCCGATGACGGCAGTCGCCAGCCGGCAAACTTCGCGCGGGCCCGACCCGCACCCTGCAGGGGTTGCCCAGGCCGGATTCCGCTTGCTCCCACTATTTAGTGTTGCTACATACCGGTACTCAGTGTGGATGAGTAGCGAGACGGGGATCTGATCGTGTCCGGGCAGATGACCGAAATGCTCAAGGGAACCCTGGATGGGATCGTGCTCGCGATCCTGGCCACGCAGCCGGCGTACGGCTACGAGATCACGGCGCGACTGCGGCTTTCGGGCTTCCCCGACATCGCCGAAGGCACCGTGTACGCGCTGCTCGTCCGCGCCGAGCGACGCGGCTTGGTCCGGGTGCAGAAGGTTCCCTCCGACAAGGGACCGCCGCGCAAGGTCTACGCCCTCAACGCGCGCGGTCGGAAGTACCTCGACGAGTTCTGGAAGAGCTGGAGCTTCCTCGTCGAACGACTCGAACAACTCCGCGAAGAAAGTACGGCACCATGTTCATCACCAAGCTCGTCTCCAAGGTGATCGGCGACAAACGGCAGTGGCGCGAGTACAAGGCGCGCGCTCGAAATCTCCCACCGAGCTACCGCACCGCGCTCGATGCTCTCGAGCGGTACATCCACCACCTCGGCAACGGTGGCGACGGCACCGCCGCGTACATCGATCTCGTCGAGCTCTTCGAGCTCAGCGCCGCGGAACAGACCCCTGTGCGCCGCATCGTCGGCGCCGACCCGGTCGAGTTCATCGAGACCTTCCTTCGCAACTACCCCGCAGGCACCTGGGTCACCCGCGAACGCGACCGCCTCACCGCCGCGATCACCACCGCGACCCAACAGCGCCCGAGCCTCTGATCCGATGGACACTCGGCCCCGGGCTACCCGGGCCACCCGGGGCGAGCTGGGTCGCTCCACGCCAGTGACTCGACCCGAGAGCGAAGTTGCCAACGGCAACTTCGCGCGGGCCAGGACTTCCTCCGGACAAAAAAAAAGCGACCTATAGGTCGCTTTGTTTGCTCCGGAGGAGAGACTTGAACTCCCGACCCGGCGGTTAACAGCCGCCTGCTCTACCGACTGAGCTACTCCGGAATGATTTTGGGGGGAGAGTTATGAACGCACGGGCGCGGCTCGTCAAGGCCGGCGAGATCAGCCGCCGGAGCCCACCAGACGGCGCAATCGGGCCAGCAGGGCCGGGATCCGGGTGGTGGAGCGGGGGATGACCAGGACCGTGTCGTCGCCGGCGAGGGTGCCCATGACGTCGCGATCGCCCAGGGCGTCCAGGTCCAGGCCCACCGCCTGGGCGCGGCCGATCTCGGTGCGGATGACGATGACCGTCTCGTTGTGCTCGATGTTGGTCACCATGTCCGCCGACAAGCCGCGGCGAGGGCGGGGAGGGATCCGGTAGACGATGCTGCCGTCCTCGGCGTGGCGACGCTCGGCGCCGAGGAGCTTGAGGTCGCGGCTGACCGTCGATTGGGTCGCCTGGTGGCCGCGACGGGCCAGCATCTCGCACAGCTCCGACTGGGTCGTGGCCGCGCCGGTCGACAGCAGCTTGCGCAGCGCCGCCCGGCGAGCCTTGGGCCCGGTCATGAGCGAGTCGACCATCGTCACATCGCCTGGCGGGTGATGAGGGTGCCGATGCCCTCGTCGGTGAACAGCTCGCCGACGAGCGCGTGCGGGACGCGAGCGTCGAGCAGGTGTAGCGCCGGAATGCCGCGGGTAGAGGCGTGCTTGGCCAGCACCAGCGTGTCGGCGTGGGCGCCCACGAAGCGGCCGCGCTCCTCGCCCATCAGGAACGTCTCGGGCGACAGCCGCTGCACGGGCCCGTGCTCGTCGCACAGGCCGGGCTCGTCGACGAACGTGATCACCTTCTGCATGCCGAGCTTGATCGCCAGATCGATCGTCGCCGCCGGCACCGGAGCGTCGCGGACGAGAATGCACAGGTGGCTGCGGTCGAGCAGCCGGCCGATCGCCGACGGGTCGGGCGCGACCTTGGCCGCGTGGTGCCCCCAGCTGCGCGCGTGCGCCAGTAGCTGGTCGGCGATCTCCTCGCGCGGCACGACGACCAGCGCCCGCAGCCCGGCGTCCAGGCACAGCGCGAGGTCCTGCCCCAGGCTGTGGGTGAGCGTCTCGTCGTCGATGCCGACGGGCACGTGCACCATCATCCGCAGTCCGAGGAACTTGCGAACGTAGCCCAGGCCGTCGATGAGCAGCTGGTGCTTGACCTCCGGCGCGTACGCGCCCAGCGACCACTTGCGGTACACGCCGCCGTCGGGCGTGACCTGGACCTGCTTGGCCTCGTCGGCGTTGATGCGGATGTAGTCGTAGGAGAGGTCGCAGCCGAACGCGACGAACGAGTGCTCGCCGAGCCCGAGGTCCACGCTCCATCGCACCGTGGGCTCGCGCAGCCTACGGGTCACCTCCGGCGACTTGATCTCCGGCACGGGGCCGTCGGGCGTGTACACGGGGATGCCCTGGGCCTTGATCGTCATCTTGAGCTGATCGATGGCGATGCCGTGCTCGAGGCCGGCCTGGCCGCTGGCCATGGCGACGCGACCCCAGTCGGCCTGACCCGCGAACACGCTGCACTTGACCAGCGCGCTCTTGCACACGCCGCGCGCCACGTGACGCGCCGCTTCCGGCGACGGGGCACCGGTGACCTCGACCTCGAACAGACGCGTCGCGCCCTCGCCGTCGGCGGCGACCTGCCGGGCCAGCGAGCCGATGACCGCGTGCAGCTTGTCGGCGAACTCGCTCGCCGAGGCCGCGTCCACGGTCTGCTCGCTCGCCCCGTTGGCGAGCACGATCACCTGGTCGCTCGTCGACGTGTCCCCGTCGACCGTGATCCCGTTGAACGTGTCGGGGATCGACTTGCGCAGCATGCCCAGCAGCAAGTCGGGATCGATCGCCGCGTCGGTCATCACGTACCCGAGCGTGGTGGCCATGTTCGGGTGGATCATCCCCGAGCCCTTCGCGATGCCCAGGATGCGCACCGGCTTGCTGCCGCCAGAAAGCTTGACCTCCGCCCAGGCCACCTTCTCCACCGTGTCCGTCGTCAGGATCGCCTTGGCGAACGGCATCGGGTTGTCGCTGGCGGCCTCGAGCAGGCGCGGCATCGCCTCGGCGATCAGATCGATCGGCAGCGGCACGCCGATCATGCCGGTCGACGCCGTGAGCACGCCGTCGGCCGACACGCCGAGCGCCTCCGCGAGGTGCGTGGCCATCGCGAGGTTGTCGGCGATGCCGCGCGGCCCCGTCATCGCGTTGGCGTTGCCGGCGTTGATGAGGATCGCGTGGATCCCCTGGGACGGCAGCAACCCGCCGTTGCGATCGACGCTGGGCGCCCGCACCGGGTTGCGTGTGAAGCTGCCCACTCCGACGGCGGGTCGCTCGGAGCGGATCATGCCGAGGTCCGGACGTCCCTCCTTGATGCCGCAGCGGACGCCCGCGAAGGCGAAACCGCGGGGCACGGGCGTGGAGGCGGACAGGACGGTCGCGACGTCTTCGAATCGGGTGCTCATGGGATCATTCGCGTCATCGGAGGCGGACCGGCGGGGACCGAGGTCAGCGGCGCCGGCAGGCCGAGCTCGACGGGAAGCTCGAGCCAGAGGTTGATGTTCGCCAGCGCCTGCGAGGCGGCGCCGCGCATGAGGTTGTCGATCGCACCGAACACCGCAAGCAACCCCCCGCGCGTCTGTGGGCTCACGGCCACGAGCGCCTGATGGGTGCCGACCACGTGTCGCACCCCGAGACCCTCGCCGGGCTCGGGCAGGACGGTCACGTAGGGGTGTGGCTCGTAAAACGCCCGCAGCGCATCGAGCAGCGCCGCCGGCTCGGCCTTGGGCCGTACGAACGCGGTGATCAGCATGCCGCGCGCGATCGGCAGCAGCTGGGGCACGAAGCTCACGGGAGCACCGAGGTGGCGCTCGATCTCGGGCGTGTGCCGGTGGTTGCCTACCTTATATGGGAAGGTATTTCCGAACAGCGCGGAGAAGTGCAGGTCGGCACGAAGACCCTTGCCGGCACCGGTCGTGCCGCTCGACCCGTGCACCGCGATCCCCGAGTCGTCGATGAGTCCCGCGGCGAGCAGGGGCCGCACCGCCAGCAGCGTCGCCGTCGGGTAGCAG
>CALBMM010000068.1 GCA_937896535.1 uncultured Pseudomonadota bacterium | reverse complement strand
CACCGACGCTTCGAGCGGCGCCATGGCACTGCCGACCTCTTCGAGCTGGATCGCGTAGGCGTTGAGCAGCCCTTCGCGTCCCGCATACGTCTGGTTGCTGTCGAGGTTGCGCAGCGTTTCCTGCAGCTGCGTGCGCTCCGCCTCCATCGCCGCCTGGACGGCCGCGCTGCCGAGCATGGGCAGCCCGAGCGTCTGCGCGCCCCAGTCGAGGTGCTCGGCGACGAGGTCGGGCACCACCACGGTCCCGAAGTAGTCCCAGGCGCGGCGGACTTCCTTGTGGACCTCGCGCATGCGGGCGTCGTGCTCGGAATCGGCCCGCGCCAGCTTGGCGAGCTCGGCCTCGAGGTACGGGATCTGTGCCCGGCAACGGCGGGCGACTTCCGCGGCGCGCACGCTCATTGGCCCGCCTCCCCCCGCCGACGGTCGACCTCGTCGAGGAACCGATGGGCGGCCCACTCGAGGTCGTCGGCGGATGCGATCTCGACCTCGTCGATGACGAAGAAGAACAGCTCGCCCGCCTCCATGCGCGCGGCGAGCGTGGCCATCTCCTCGGGCGTCAAGTCGTGACGGTCGCCTGCCGCGTGGGTCAGGTACTCGAATCCGACCCGCGCCTGCGCGTCCCAACCGTCGGCGACGAACGCCACTCCGTCCTCGGAGAAGTTCGCGTTGCGCTGGATCGAAAAGCCGCGCGCCGCGAAGACGCGAGCAAGCACCGCACAGCCGGCGTCCTCGTCGAGCATGCGGGCATGCTACCGCAGCCCCACGAAGATCGACGGCCGCCCGGAGGTTCCGAGCGGCCGCGTTCACGCAGGGTCGTGGAAGGTGCCTACTGGCCGAAGCCGGCCAGGCAGTCGAGGTACTCGTCGTTGGGCTCCCAGCCGCACGCGCCGTCGGCCTGCACGCCGCACTCGGTCAGCTGAAGGCACGTGTACCAGGGCTGGAAGATGCAGATCGAGAAGTCCGGGCCGTCGGGCGGGACGCACATCTCGCTGCTGCAGCCGGCGACCTTGCACTCGGGCTCGGCCGGCGGGGGCGGGGGCTCCTCGACGCAGACGCCTCCGCAGTCGGCACCGCCGAGCGCGGGGTCGCAGTCGTCGTTGCCGTCGTCGACGCAGATCTGACCTTCGGGGCACTGGATGCCGGCGATGCCACCGCAGAACTGTCCCGGCGGGGGCGGCTCGCACTCGCCCTCGTGGACCACCGAGGTGCCCGCCGCGGCGGCGAAGCACGAGTTGCTGTACGTGTTTCCGTCGCAGCCGCACACGGGGGCGAGGATCTTGATGCAGACCTCGGGTTGCGTCTCGCAGGTCCCGAGCTGATCGGCCGCGCCGCAGAACGCCGAGGGCTCGAAGTTGCAGAACTCGCCCTCGTCGCACGTCAGGCCGAGGAGGCCGCCGCACGCGTCACCTTCGGGCGGGGGCGGCTCGATGCCGCAGACTTCCGCGGCGTCCGAGCAGCAGTCGCCGTAGTCG
Source organism: uncultured Pseudomonadota bacterium (assembly GCA_937896535.1). Taxonomy (GTDB): domain Bacteria; phylum Myxococcota_A; class Polyangia; order Nannocystales; family Nannocystaceae; genus CALBMM01. The sequence goes on along the minus strand of CALBMM010000068.1, from coordinate 36,276 downwards.
ACGCACGCGTCGTCGCACCAACAGTTGCCGGTGCCACGACCGCCGCAGCGATCGGAGTGGGGCGTCTCGCACGAGCCGACCAGGTCGGCTTTGCCGAGGCCGCCGCGTTCGACACCCTCGTCGGTCGGGGCGTCGACGCCTTCGACGGCGCAGGCGGCGAGGAAGGGGGCGAGGAGGAGGAAGAGGCTCTTGCGCATGATCGTGTCCGTGGAGGCGGGGAGGGGGACTTGTGAGGGGATGGCCCACATGGATGCAGATGTGGGACCATCTCTGCCATCGCCGGGGGGATAGACGAAAAGCCAGCGAATTCAACGTCCGAGGGCGATTGTGGGCGCACCCGGCGCCCTGTCCGAGCCGGCAACAGTTGTTGCGCCCTGGCGCCGCGCTTGTTGCGCCGCGCCGCTGCTACGCTGCGCGAAACATGGCCTTTGTCTCCGCGCCGCAGGTTCGCGCCGCCGACCCGTTCGAGTTCGTCGACGTTGCCGAAAATCCCGACGGTGCGCTCGAGCCGAGCGTGCGACCGCGCGTGCTGGTGCACACCGTGCACGACGGCGATCTGCTCCCGCCGCGATTCGCCGACGCGTGGGGCGACGTCGACGACCCGGTTCTGCTGCAGACCTTCGCCCGCGAGCGCGACTGGGGAGCCAACCTCGTCGCCAAGCACCTCGCGCACGCGCTCGGCCTTCGGATCTACGGCCGGGTCCGACTCGCGCGCGTGCTGCTCGACTTCAACCGCTTCCCCGGCACCACGCCCCCCGGCAATCGGGATCCGCTCGAGCGGCTGGCGATCAATCCGCCGTTTTCGGAGCGACTGTCGCACGCCGACAAGATGGCGCTGCTCGACGAGTACGATCACATCAGCGAGCTCCTCGAGCCCCATCTGCACGACAAGCTCATCGTCATCGGCGTGCACACCTACGACGAGCTCAATCCGAGCGCGACGTCGCGTCCCCACCTATCGGTGGTCGACCGCCCCGCGGGATACCAGCGCGAGGCGGCGATGCCGTACGGGGTGTTCGATCCGATGTACCCGGACGTGTTGGGCGAGTCGTCGTGCTCCCGGATCCTGCGCGACCGGATCTCGCTCAACCTCGAGCGCGTCGGCTTTCGGGTCTCGGGCAACCATCCCTATGCCCTGCCCGAAGGCAGCATCGAGGTGCGCTCGCAGGTCTGGTACTTCTTTTCGTTCCTGCGGCGCCGCTACGAGCGCGAGCACCCGGCCTCGGTCGGCGACCCGGCGCACGGGCTGGTCTGGGACATGCTGCTCAACACCAACCTTCGCGACGCCAAGGCGGAGTCGCTGCGCGGCTACCTGCACCGCTATCGCAAGGTCGCGCCCGAAGAGGCCGCGCTGTTCTCGGCGGCCCGTGTCGCCTACGAGCGGATCGAGCGCTTCGTCGAGAACACCGACGTGCTCCAGCAGTACCGCCGCTCCGCCAACCGACCCAGCTCGCTGGCGCTGGAGGTCCGCAAGGACCTGCTGTGCGAGATGGATCCCCAGACGGGGCTGCCGCGCCCCGCGACGGCATCGATGCGCGAGGTGGCCAAGCAGATCGCAGCCGTGGTCGCGGGGGCGATCCGGACCTACTTCGAGTCCGACCGCGGCGACCTACAGGTCGTGTAGCTCGCCGAGACCGGCGCGCTCGGGCTACTGGGCGTCGGGGTCGTCGAGGCCCACGATCGACGGCTCGCCCGAGCCGCGGACCAACGCCACGCGGACACGGCCGCGGGCGTCGGTGAGCATCATGTGGATCGGCGGCGGGAAGCCGTCGTTTTCGAAGTGGCCGGTCACGTGCTCTTGCTGCGCGCTGCCGTTCGGGCTCGCGATCGGTGGCGGTGAGAAGCGGGTGAAGAGCACCGAGCCGTCCGCGGCCACGGACGCGACCGTCATGGGCAGTCGCATTCCGTGGTCGCGCAGCGCTCGCTGGGCGACCGTTTGGACGAGCGTCTCGACGTCCACGGCTACTTCGTCGCCGCCGCCGCGGCTTCGGCCGACGCCTCCGGCATCAGCAGACCGTCGACCAAGCGCTTGTCGTTGAGGTACTTGCGCGCGGCCTTTTGGACCGTCGTCTTGTCGACACGCTCCACCTTCTCGTCGAGCTGCAGCAGCTCCGTGGGGTCGGCTCCGTAGCGGTACGTATCCACGAGCTCACGCGACCACCACCGGTTCTCCTTGCGGTCGGTCTCGAGCTTGCGACGCCGCTGCTCCTTGACCTTGGTGATGTAGTCGTCGCCCGGCCCCTCGGTCTTCATCTCCGTGGCGATCTTGAAGACGGCGCGCTTGAGCTCGGCCGCGTTGTCGGGCGAGCACACGAAGCCCACGCTGTAGGCGTACTCCGGCTTGGGCCGGCGGCTGATGTTGCCGTAGCTGTACGCGCCGTAGACCCCGCTCATGTCCTCGCGCAGGACCTCGCGCAGTCGGATGTCCATGACCTCCGCGAGCATCTTGAGGTCGTCTTCGGCTTCCGGGGTGTAGCGCGTGCTGCCGTGGAACGTCAGCCGCACGCTCGCCTTGGGATCCTGTCCCTTCTCGACCTTCACCAGCGTCGCCTTGGCGGGCAGTCGCACGCCGATGTCGCGCCACTTGTCGCGGCGGCGCACGGTCGGCAACGAGGCGAGGTAGGTGGCCGACAGCTCCTCGAGGGCCGGGATGTCCACATTGCCCACGAACACGAACGTGAAGTCGCTCGCGTCGGCGAAGCGGTCCGCGTAGAAGGCGTACGCCGCGTCGAGGTCGACCTTGGCGAGCTCTTCGACCGTCATCGGCTGCCGGCGCGGATGGTCCGAGCTCAGCGCCTTGGAAAAGGCGTCGCCGAACACGAGCTGCGGGTTGGCGTCGCGATTCTTGACGAACGCACCCTGTTGCTCCTTCCAGGCGGTGAAGGCATCGGCATCCTTGCGCGGCGAGGTGAAGTGCATGTGCGCCAGCTGCAGCATCGTCTCGAGATCCTTGGGCGAAGCGCTGCCGCTCAGGCCCTCCTCGAGCTCGCTGATCCACGAGCGCATGCGGACGACCTTGCCGGTCATCAGCTTCTTGAGCGCGACTTCGTCGTGCTCACCCAGACCGCTCGAGCCGACGATCGACGACGCGTACTTGGCCGACTCGAACTGGCCGTTGCTGGCGATCGAGTGACCGCCCGGGCTGAACGCCTCGAACAGGATCTCGTCGTTCTTGAAGTCGGTGGGCTTGATCACGACCTTGGCCCCGTTCGACAGGGTCCACACGTGCAGGCCAACCTCGTCGATCGTCTCCTTCTTGGTGATCTGGCCCGCCTGGGGGACGGCGGCCATCAGCGATCCTCCGACCGCCTCGTCTTCGTAGGGCGCGATGTCCTTGCGCTCGGTGACCTTCTTGGTGATCGCCAGCAGGTCGTCCTTGCTCGGCATGTGGTCGCGCGCCGAGCCACTGGCCGTCACCACGCGGTCCTTGCGGTGCGTCCAGGTCTCGGCGAGCGCGTTGACCTCCTCGAGGGTGATCGTGGGCAGGTACTTCTTGGTCAGCCGCAGGCTCTCGGCGCGGCCGACCATCACGCGGTCGGTGAGAAAGTGCGAGACGAGCCCGCTCGCGTACGTGCGGCCGTTGACGGTGTCCTCTTCTTCCACGCTGCGCTCGGTGCCGCGCAGGTGGTCGACGCGCTCGCGTTCGAGCTCCGACGCGACGAAGCCGTGCCGACGCACGCGCTCGAGCTCGGTGAGCAGGACGTCGAGGGCCTCGTCGGCCTTGCCCGGCTTGGCCCCGGCGCTGAGGTTGAACACGTCGACCGAGCGGCCCATCTGGTTGGTGTACGAGAACGCGAACACGAACGGGGAGTCGGGCTTGCGCCGGATTTCGTCGAGGCGCGCGCGGAGCATGCCGTGGAACACCTGCTCCACGAGCGCCTTGCGGTAGTCGCCCTCGGTGGCGTACGTGCTCAGCGGGCCCTTGATCGCCAGCGCCACGTTGGTCATCGACGCTTCGGGGTCGGTCTCCACGTCCACACGTGTGCCGTCGAGGAGGGGGACCTCCACGTTGACGCGCTCGCGGGGCTTGGCCGGGTTCTCGAGCTTGGCAAAGCGCGCCTTGATCTCCTTTTCGATCGCGTCGGGGTCGATGTCGCCGACCACCACGACGGCCATGAGATCGGGGCGGTACCAGTCGTCGTAGAAGCGCTTGAGCGTGGAGACCTTCGCCGTCTCGAGGATCTCCTTTTCGCCGATGGGCTTGCGCTCGGCGTACTTGGAGTTGGCCAGCAACACGGGCCACTGCTTGTCGAAGATGCGCTGACCGGCGCCCCGGCCCCGACGCCACTCTTCGATGACCACGCCGCGCTCCTTGTCCACTTCTTCGGGGGCGAACGTGACCGCGCCGGCCCAGTCCTCGAGCACGTCCAGGCCCGTCGACAGCAGCGTCGCATCGTCGGTGGGCACCTGCAGCTGGTACACGGTCTGGTCGAACGACGTGTACGCGTTGACGTCGGCGCCGAAGTCCATGCCCGAGCGCTCGAGGAAGTCGATGAGCGTGTTCTTCTCGAACCGCGCGGTGCCGTTGAAGGCCATGTGCTCGACGAAGTGCGCCAGGCCGCGCTGGTCGTCGTCTTCGAGCACCGAGCCCGCGTCGACCGCCAGCCACAGCATCGCTCGCTTCTCGGGCTTGGGATGCTTGCGGATGAAGTACGTCATCCCGTTGTCGAGCGTGCCGGTACGGACCTTGGGGTCGAGCGCCAGCTCGGGCGTGTCGTCCGTCTCGGCGTCGCCGGACGCGCCTTCGTCGGTCGCGGAGTCGGTCGCCGCATCGGGCGTGACCGTCTCTCCGTCGGCGGGTTTGGGTCCACAGGCCGTCAGGCCGAGAGCGAGCAGCAGCGGGATCGTCGACAACTTCATGCGTGGTCTCGAGAGAGTGCGTCCAATTCGGAGCGCGGATTGTTTCACGCGCGGCATCGCGCAGCAGGTGACAATCCTCTCGGCCTACGTAAGGCCGCTCGGTGCCGCGTTCTCGGACGCTCAGCGGGTCGCGTCGCCGTCGGACGGCTGATGAGCGACGTGCGTGCGGTTGCGTCCTGCGGCCTTCGCGGCATACAGCGCTCCGTCGGCTTCGGCCACGAGGTTCATCGGCGACTCCGCGGCGATCTCCGGCAGCGCCGCGATGCCGAGACTCACCGTGACCTGGACCTCGCCGTTGGGCGTGTCGAGACTCCGCTCTGCGACCAGCTCGCGGATCCGTTCGGCGACCACGCGGGTCTGCGCCGAGTCCGACGAGCGGCACAGCAGCACGAACTCCTCGCCGCCGTAGCGAGCGAACACGTCTTCACCGCGGATCGTCGGGTGAATCGCGGCGGCGACATCGGCGAGAACCGCGTCGCCCACGACGTGACCGTAGGTGTCGTTGACGTCCTTGAAGTGGTCGACGTCGATCATCACGATCGCGAGTGCCGTCTTGTGGCGCAACGCGAATCGAAACTCGCCCTCGAGTCGATCGAGGAAGAACTTGCGGTTGTACGCGCCGGTCAACGGGTCTCGCAGCGCCGACTCGAGCATCTCCCGCTGGAAGCTCTCGTCGAGCTCGTCTTGGTAGGTCAGCTTCAGGACGCACGTGCTGCCGAGGTAGATTTTGTCGCCCTCGCGGACGCGGCGCGGGCCCACGAGTCGCTCGCCGTTGAGAAAGGTGCCGTTGCGACTTTGCAGGTCTTCGAGGAGGCAGCCGCCGTCGTCGACCGAGATCCGGGCATGGCGCCGGGAGATCCGCCCGTCGAGCAAGGCGATGTCGACGCCCTCGTCTCGACCGATCACCATCGAGGTGCCGTCGACCCTGAACGTGTGACCGACGTGCGCGCCCTTGAGGACGACCAGGTACGGACGCTGATTTCCGCGGCCAACGACCTCGAAGTCCTCCGTGACGAGCGTCTCCGTCAGGTCGGCCAATCCGGGCGTGATCTTATCAGCCGTGGCGATTCCTCGTCTCGGGGACCCACATGGGACGACATTGGGTCGATATCGCGACTCGCGGAAAGGGCGCGTCAAGTGGCAGCCCGACAGCCGCCCAGGTAGACTCACCGCGTGACGGACGCCTTCGCCACGCCGGGCGCCCGGATCGGCAAGTACAGGCTGGTCCGTCGTCTCGCGGTGGGAGGAATGGCCGAGATCTTCTTGGCCGTCACCGAGTCGATCGAGGGCTTCGAAAAGCTCGTCGTCGTCAAGCGGATCCTGCCGCAGTTCGCGGGAGACCCGAACTTCCGCCGCATGTTCCTCGACGAGGCACGACTCGCGGCCACGCTCGACCATCCCAACATCGTCAACGTTCACGACATCGGGGAGGTCAACGGCTCGTACTTCTTCACGATGGAGTACGTCCACGGCCAGAGCCTCGCGCGGTTGATGCGAATGGCCGCCAGTCAGGGGCAGCCGGTACCGCTCGAGCACACGTTGTGCGTCATCACCGGGACGTGCGCCGGGCTCAATCACGCGCACGACAAGATGGGGCACGACGGGCAGCCGCTCGATATCGTGCACCGCGACGTCTCGCCGCCGAACATCCTCGTCACCTACGACGGTGGGGTCAAGCTCGTCGACTTCGGCATCGCGAAAGCGAACGCGGTCGCCGACGTGACGGCCGCGGGCACGCTCAAGGGCAAGATCCCGTACATGTCGCCCGAGCAATGTCGCGCGGAGCGTCTCGATCGCCGCAGCGACGTGTTCGCCCTCGGGGTGGTGCTGTACGAGCTGACGGTCGGTCGGCGTCCGTTCCACGCCGAGCACGAGCTCGCGCTGCTCAACCTCATCGCCACCACGCAGGCACCTCGGCCCTCGCACATCGTCCCGGGCTATCCGCCGCAGCTCGAGCACATCGTGCTCAGTGCGATCGCCCCCCACCGCGAGCATCGCTTCCCGACCTGTCGCGCGTTTCAGATCGCGCTCGAGGACTTCGCCCGCGACTATCGGGTACCCATGTCGAGTGGCCGACTCGCGCAGTACATGGAGGCGCTGTTCGACGAGGAGGCGCGGCGCTGGCCGACCAACCCGAGCATCCGCGGACAGGCCGCGGAGGAGCACGGGACGGGGTCGCACTACCAGCGGCCCAGCCAGTACGGGTCCAACCCATACGGGTCCAACCAGTACGGGTCCAACCAATACGGGTCCAACCCTTCGCTCGAGCCCGTCACCGGGTCCAACCCGCGCGTGCACTACGAGCCCACGCTCGCCGGCGACTCGAGCGATCCCGGGTACTCGGGCCCCAACCTCGACCAGATAGACTCCGTCTTGTCGCGCATCGTCGCGACGGATGCGTCGATCGAGCTCGACGACCTGACCAGTGGGCTCGGCGCCGGGCTCGGAGAGATCGGCGATGCGACGGGCGCCAGCTCGTCGTCGGAGGGACGTGGCGGCGCCGGCTCGGCACCGCGCGACCCCAGCTTCGCCCGCGGCGGTCGTGGTCGAGGCGGTCCCAAGAGCGGCGGTCGCTGAGCGACGCCACGGCGCCGACCCACCCCACGCACGCACGGAGACGAGCAGCGGATGTCCGACGATCTCGAGGCTGGTGACACCCTTCCCGCCGGCGGCTCCGGCAGCGGCGCCAAGAACCGAACGCTCAAGCTGTTGTCGTCGAGCTCCGGCAGCTCGCTGCGCAGCCTCGCCGACGCGGCCAAGATCACCGCCAACCCCGGCGTGTGCGCCGACGTGGCCGGCCAGACCGACATCGGCAAGGTCCGCGGCAGCAACCAGGACCAGTTCCTCATCGCGTCGCTCGAGCGCGCGCTGCTCGTCGAGGGCTCGTCGCTGCCGGCACAAGCGGGCACGCGACTGACCGACACGCCGCAGGCCCGACTGATGATCGTCGCCGACGGCATCGGCGGTCACGGGGGTGGGGAGGTCGCGTCCGCCGTGGCCATCGACGCGATGGCGCACTACGCATTCGCGGCGATGCCGTGGGTCCAAGAAGGATCGGAGACCTCGACGCGCGAGCTGCTCGAGGGACTGCAGTCGGCGCTTCGCGGTGCCCAGGCGCGGGTGCGTCGCGTCGCCAAGCGCAAGCACCTGTCGGAGAACGCGGGTACCACGTTCACGATGGCGTACGTGACCTGGCCGTGCTGCTTCATCCTGCACGTGGGCGACAGTAGGGCGTACTTGCTGCGCGACGGCGGACTGCACCGCCTCACGTCCGATCACACGCTGGCCCAGCAGCTCGTCGACCACAAGGCGATGTCCGAAGAGCAGGCGAAGAAGTCGCGGTTTTCCCACGTGCTCGTCAACGCGGTGGGCGGCAACAGTGACGACCTCGACATCGAGCTGCACCGCGTCGAGCTCGCGCTCGACGACCAGCTGCTGCTGTGCACCGACGGGCTGCACGGCTTCGTGGAAGAGGACGAGATTCGCGCGACCATGACCAAGCCCGAGCTCGAGGTCGGACAGGTCGTGGCCGAGCTCGTCGCCAAGGCCAACGAGGCCGGCGGCCGCGACAACATCACAGCCGTCGTGGCCCGCTTCTAGAGAGGCGGAGCCGAGGGGGGCAGGGCGCGGAACGTAGTCCGCGGCCGTCTCTGACCATGACGACGGGGGTTGCGCGACCACCATCCGATGTGCGCCAATTGCAGTTGGCCGTCACGCCGCGGGGCGCGGGTTGCGGCTGCCCCCAAAGCCATGTCGGACGCCCCCGACCTCCTCGAGCAATTCCAGCAGACCGTCGACCGCCGCGCCGATCACCCGGCCGTGGAGGCCGTGGATGCGGCGTGGTCGTTTGCGCGGCTGCACGCACGCGCGACCCAGCTCGCCCACTCGCTGCGGCAGCGTGGGGTGAGCACCGAAACGTGTGTCGGGATCTGCATGCGCCGCGGAGTCGGCGAGCTCGTCGCGATGTTGGCCACGCTGATGGCCGGTGGCGCGTACGTGCCCCTGGTGCCGACCCATCCGATCGTGCGGCTGCGGCACATGATCGAGGACGCGCAGCCCAAGGTGCTCATCGTCGACCCGGGCTCGCCGCTGCAGCACGAGCCGGGCGTCGACAAGATCGTGCTCGACGACCTCGCGACCTTCTTCGAGGGCCTTCCCACCACGCCGATCGAGGCGACCTACGATCCGGAGCAGCTCGCGTACGTGATGTTCACGTCCGGGTCGACTGGCCGACCCAAGGGGGTCGAGATCCCGCGCGGGGCACTGGCGAGCTTCCTTCGGTCGATGGCGCACACCCCCGGGCTGGGCGAAGACGATCGCCTGCTCGCGATCACGACGACCGGCTTCGACATCTCGGGGCTCGAGCTGCTGCTGCCGCTGTGGGTCGGGGCGACGACCGTGATCGCCGATCTGGACACGGCACGCGATCCGAACCTGCTGCGACGCGTGCTCGAGCGCGGGCGGATCACCACGGTGCAGGCCACGCCCGCCACCTGGACGATGCTGCTGCAGACGGGCTGGCGTGGCGATGGACGGCTGCGGATCTTGTGTGGTGGCGACTCGATGTCGCGCGCGCTCGCCGATCGCCTGCTCGCGGCGGGCAGCGAGCTATGGAACCTGTACGGGCCCACCGAGACGACGATCTGGTCCTCGGTCGAGCGCGTCACCCCCGGGCCGGACCGCATCACGATCGGCCGTCCGATCGATGCCACGCGCATCGACGTGGTCGACGCGGCGCAGCGCTCGGTCGCGATGGGGGCGGAAGGGGAGATCGTGATCGCCGGCCGTGGCCTGGCGCGCGGCTACCGGGGGCGCCCCGACCTCACCGCGGAGCGCTTCGTCGTCGTGCAGACCGAAGACGGACCGCAGCGGCGCTACCGCACGGGTGACCTCGGACGGCAGCTGCCGGACGGGCGCTTCGAGTGCATCGGTCGCATCGATCACCAGGTCAAGATCCGGGGCTTTCGGATCGAGCTGACCGAGGTGGAAGCGGCGCTGCGGTCGGTGCCGGGGGTCGACGACGTCGTGACCGTGGCCGACCAGGCCCCGGACGGCGACGCCCGGTTGGTGGCGTACTGGACCGGCGGGGCGCGGCGTACGGCGCTGGTCGAGGCCGCACGGTCGCGGTTGCCGGCCTACATGGTGCCCGCGTCGTACCGTCACCTCGGATCGATGCCGCTCAATGCCCACGGCAAGGTCGATCGCAAGCGGCTGCCGCGAACGACCGGCGAGATCGAGGCGATCGGACCCACGCGTCACGCCGAGACCGACATGGAGGCCCGCGTCGCGGCTGTCTGGCGCGACATCCTCGGGCTCGCGGACGTGCCGACCGATCAGGACTTCTTCACGCTGGGAGGGACGTCGCTGCTGGCGGTGGAGGTCGTCGCGCGCCTCGAGCGAGAGCTCGGCGTCGAGATTCCGCTGCGTACCTTCTATACCGAGCCCACCGTGGTCGGGCTGGCGCAGGCGATCGGTGACGAGCCGGACGCCGACGCGCCGATCGTGGTGGAGCTTCGGCGGGGCAAGGCCGACCGCGCGCCCTTGTTCTGTCTGCTCGGCGTGTCGCTGTACCAGGGGCTGGCGTCGGCGCTGGCGACCGCGCGGCGCGTCGTCGGGATCCACGTGCCGATCCGCTACGTGCCCGGCCACACCGAACCGCCGTCGTTGTCGGAGATCGCCACGCGCTACGTGGAGGTCGTTCGCGCTCATCAGCCGCACGGCCCCTATCACCTGCTCGGGTTGTGCTTCGGCGGCATCGTGGCCTTCGAGGTGGCACGACGGCTCGAGGCGAGCGGGGAATCGGTGGAGACGGTGACCGTCATCGACGCGGTGCTGCCCACGGCGATCCGGCACAACACCGGCCGCCGCGTCGCGCACTATCTCGGGGTGCTTCGCCAACCTCGCGAGGCGCCGCAGGCGATCGGTCGGTTCCTGCGGCGGCGCGCCGATCGGGTCAGCGCGCGGCTGTCCCAGTCGTTGTCGCTGACGGGGCGAGCGGCGCACGGCGGCAACTCGGCGGTGGCGCCCATCGAGCTGCCCGTCGACGGGCCGGTGGTCCAGGCCGAGGTCGACCGCTTCGCGGCGCGTCCGGGCGCAGTGGCGGGGAGGTTGATGATCGTACGCGCGACGGCGGAAGAGCTACCGGCGTGGCTAGAGGTCGGGGCCGACCACGGATGGGGAGGGCGAGCACCGGAGGTCGACGTCCACGACATCGCCGCCGACCACCTCGGCGTGCTGCAGGACCCGCACGTCTGGTCGTTGGCACGCTTCGTCGACGCGCGCATGCAGTCTTGACGGGCGTCAGCCGCCGCGGGGGAGCAGGTCGAGCGTGCGGTCGACCTCGTCGAGCTCGACATGAAAGTCGCCGTCTCCGACCGTTCGCCCCACCACGAAGGCGAAGGACTGGCCGTCGCGGTCGGCGAGGTGCTTGTAGACGCTGACGAACCGGTCGGGGGGCTGCAGCGTCAAGATCGCGTCGCCGGCGGTCTGGCCGAGCACCCCGTGGATCAATCCGCTGCCTTCGATGCCGGCGACGACCCGCGCACCGACGCAGTCCCGCAGGACCTCGTCGACGCTGGCGCTCATCGGATCGACGATCCGAAAGCCGCGGTGGCGCCGCAGGTGCTCGGCGATCTCGTCCTCGTTGCGCAGCACTCGGCGCGCGCCCGCTCCGCCGCGCCGCAGGAACACACCCGGGTGTGGGCTCGCTTCGTACCGCGACCGCACGGCGCGTCGCATCGTCTCGAAGCGCGCGGCTTTGTGGGGGTTCTGCCCGAGGTCCTCGAAGACCACGAGCTCGCGGAAGTGGGCGCCGTCGACGAGCCGGGGATGGACGTCGAAGAGGTCGGCGTAGGCGCGAGCCTGCGCGCTCATCGGTGGGTTGGTCGTGACGGGCCGTCCCTCGTCGCGCGCGAGCTGGTGCAGCGTGCAGTCGTCCATGACCCACGTGCCGAACCAACGGTTGCCACCGGGGGTGCAGGCGACGGCGCCGCGGTCGAGCGTCTCGGATGCGTACAGGCGCGGCAAGCGATGCGAGCGCGCGCGCAGGTGCTCGCAAGCGTTCGCGCAGTAGATCACGCCGTCGAGAACCACCGCGTCCCGCAGCAGGAAGGCCGTCGTCGGACCGTGGGTGGTCACGTCGCCGCCGGTCATGTCGCGACCGGGATGCTCGTCCATGAAGGCCCAGCCGCGAATGCGCTCGAGCTGGCCGTCGAGAAAGTACGCGGCCGGCACCCTGGTCTCGTGCGGGCCGGCGACGACCCAGCGTCGCGCGGCGACCTCGCCCAACCCTCGCGGCGCGCGTCGACGCACGCGGCTGTCCAGCATGCGCAGGATCGGCTGCAGGCTCAGCTTCACGGGGACGTGGGCCCTCCGGTCGGAAGCACACGCTGCTGGGCGCGGGCCCATGCCTTCGCGGCGAGCTCGTCGAGATCCGCCGCGGCGTTGTCGTTGCCCTCGGCGGTGAATCGAACGCCTCGGGGATCTCGGCCGGTGAGCACGGCGAAGGTGACGTAGGCGTTGGCGGCCGCACCGGCGGCGTTGGGGTGCAGGTCGCCCTCGGGGTTTTCGGCGTTGGCCGTCAGCCACCGCGCGGGCTTGCCGGACGGCGGATCGCGTCGGCAGTCCTCGTAGACCAGACCCGCCGGGATCACGAGGATGTCGAGCTGCCGTCCGATGTCGTCGTACGAAGCGGCCACCTCGTCGATGAACGGTCGCCACGGAAAGTCCCAGGTCATGAACAGCACGGTCTTGCCACCAGCGGCTTCGACGGCGCGATCGAAGTCGCGCACCGCCTGGTGAAAGCCCTCGGGGTCGTCGACGGCCTCGAGCTCGTGTCCCTGCAGGACGAAGACGTCGTACTTGCCCGACGCGAGGGCTTGCCGGGTCTCCGGGTGGTCGAGGAAGTCGCGCAGCGGCGTGTCCCCGAACACGACGTCGTGGCCGACCTCGATCGCGACGGGTGGGTCGGACGCGGTGCCCACCGCGGCGACCCAATCGGGCAGCCGACGGTTCTCCCAGCCCAAGAAGCTGTTGCCGACGAAGAAGACCGCCCCGCCGTCGGGCAGAGGCGGACACCGCGGGACGGGCGGCGCCGACAGCTGCCGACATCCGACGGGGCCCAGCCCCAGCGCGAACACGCACGCCGCACCGAAGCGGCGCGCGAGGGTGCGTCCGGGGCTGGCGCTCGACATCGCGGCCGAGTCTACCCCGCCAGCTTCTCGGGCAAACCGTCGACGAAGGCGTTGAACGTCTTGGCGTCGAGACCGGTGGCGGCGCGGACGAAGGGCGCAAAGACCAGCAGGCCGAGCCCGCCTGCGACCAACACGGCCGTCCACCCGCGAGCCTGCTTGCCGGCGCGGCCGCTGGCCGCGAGCACGTCGACCAACCGTTGCACGACGGGGAAGCTGCCCTGCAGCGCGCGGGGGTCGTCGCCGTCGAGCAGCGCGCGCGCGAGGATCTGCCAGTACGCGGTGTGCTTGCGCGTGGCGGCGAACACGAGCCGCAGCGCCTCGGCCAGCGCGATCGGCTGCCCTTCGGGCCACAGGTCCGCCTGCAGGCGCGCGACCAGGCGTGCCATCACCTCGGCCGTCAGCGCGTCCTTGCTGCCGAAGTGCCGGTGCACGAGCCCGTGGTTGACGCCGGCCCGGCTCGCCACGTCGCGCACCGAGACGCGCGCGGGCCCGCGCCGCTGGTACAGCGCCGTGGCCGCATCCAGCAGCGCATCGCGGACTTCGTCGCGACCCCGCGGCGGCTTGCGTCGCACGCTCATCGAAACGGCCGGCCGTCCCGGGCGTACGCGGCCGCCGAGTAGAAGAGGTTGGCGGCCATCAGGCTGGTCTCGCCCTCGGCGCGGCGCTCGTAGATCGCCGAGACGGCGCTGCAGACCCGGTCGTCGTCGGGGTCGGCCTCGAGCGCGTAGTCGGCGAAGTGACACGCCAGCCGCAGCTCGCCGGCCTCCGCGAGCCGTCGTGCTCGCTCGGCGAGCCGTCGCGCGCCCCCGGCGAGCTCGGCGACGGCGAGGGCCACCGCGCTGCGGCGCGCCGGCTTGAGCTCGCTGGGCCGTCCCGACCACCACCCCCCGTAGAAGCGGATCACGTTGCGCACGATGAACTCCGCCTCGTCGTAGATCGGCTGCAGCCACGGCGCGTCGCTGGCCGGCAACGCCACGGTGTGTACGAGGTCGACGTGAGGTGGGGACCCTTCGTTGAGCGCGACGAGGGTGCGTTCGACGATCGTCTCGAGCAGCTCGGCGGTCTCGACGAGGATGCGGCCCACGAGGTCGGGGTCGTCGACGATGGGACCGCCGTGCCCGGGGCACAGGCTACGCGGCCGCACGGCTGCCATCTCGCGCAGTCCGGCCGCCCAGTCCCAGGGATAGCGCTGGACCTTCTGCGGGTTGCCGGCATTGGGCACGCCCCAGATCATCAGGTCGCCGGGGCACAGGACGCTGCGCTCGGGGCACCAGATCCAGCTGTGGTCGTCGGTCTCGCCGCGACAGTGGTGAACCTGGAAGGCGACGCCGCCGACCTCGAAGTCGAGCCGGTCGCGGTACAGCGTGTCCGGGCCGATCTTCGGGGCGTGGAACGTGTCGAGCTGCGCGTCGTGCAGGTCCACGGTGCCACCGAACTGCCGCGCGTTGATCGCCTGGTTGTGTCCGGCGGTGGCGGCGTATCGATCGAAGCGCGCCGGCATCGCCTCGTGTGCGATCACGCGTGGGGTGGGGTCGCCCTCGCGCACGAACGCCTCGATCCCATAGGCGTGGTCGACGTGGCCCTGGGTCAGGACCACGGTGTGGATCGGCGCCTCCGTCTTGCCGCGCAGCATCTGGGCGAGCGCGGGCGCGAGTCGAGACAACCCCGAGTCGACGAGCACGATTCCATCATCCGTCTCGAACGCGGTCACGCCGGAGAAGAACGACTGAAACCAGGTCCGCGTCGCCACGGACACCGGCCCGCCGGACCAGAAGAACTTCGCGTCCTGCGGCGGCTTGCCGTAGGCGGCGCTCATGCGCTGGAGCATGGAGACGGTCATGGTGCGAGTGTAGTCGAATGACTACACTTCGGGCACGGCCCGAGCCGTCACCTCGCGACGCGGGGCAAAACCCGCACGGGGCAGCGAACCGCTTGGCCCGTCGCTCAGTCGCGCAAGGGCACGACCACCGCGCGCGTCGGCCGTGGCTCGCGTGGGGGCAGGCTTCGCAACAGCCGCTCGAGCACCGGTCGCGCCCGTCGCACGACCCCCTCCACGCGCAGCTCGCCGGCCGCGAGCCCCACGATCACCAGCCGGTACAGACCCAACAGTGGCGTCACGTACACGTCCGCGTCCGGCGTCTCGCCCTCGCGCACCGCCTCGATCGCCCGTCGCATCGGCCCCGCGACCGGGTCGTCGGTCTCGTCGCCGGGCCGAAGGCGTCGCCACGGGAGCGGCGGATCGGCGCCCCAGATCTCCGGCGATCGTTCGTCTACGATCGCCACCGAGCTCGCGCCGGCCCGCTCTCGCAAGGCCTGCAGCGCCAGCTTGAGCTCCGCCGGATCCAACTGTCGCGCCGCCGGTCCCTCGGCCGCTTGTCGTGCCGCGTCCTCGATCGTGCTGGCGAATCCCCCCGCGAGCTCGGCGAGCTTGGCCGTCAGCCGCGCCCGGACCTTGTCGCCGGGGTCCTCGGCCAGCTCCGCCACGATCGCCACCGTGTCCGACGTCCGCACGAATACCTCGCGCGGACCGTTGCGCTCGGGCCCGAACAGCTCGATGCGCACCTGCACCGCACGAAGCTCGCGCGAGACGAGCTCGATCAGACGGCGAAGCTCTTCCATGCCAATCGCAACGCGCGCTAGCCGACCTGCATGCAGTGGTCGGAAGGGTCGCCCTCGTTGTTGCGCTCGATGCACTCGTTGAGCGCACCGGCCCCCATGCCGTCGTCGTCGACCACCACGTAGATCGTGTACGGCCCGCCCGGCAGGTCCTCGATCACGATCGACACCTCCTCCGATCCGCCGGCCGGAATCGCGTTGACCGTCTGCGTCGTGCCCAACAGGCCCAGCGTCGTCTCGTAAAACGACACGTTGACGCCCGGACCCACGCCCAGGCAGCCCTGGTTGAGCACGCGGACGGACATGTACAGGTTCGGACACTGCAGCGGGTCGACCTCGAGGTCGGACGGCACGAGGTCGGGCGCACACAGCGACTCGAGCGCGCCCTGGCCGTTGCGGCGGTAGCTGTTTTCCGGGTTGCCCGCGGGCGTCGCCCAGTTCGGCGGCTCCGGTGCGGGGATCGTGCCGTCGGCGTTGACGTTGGTGACGTGGTACGTGTGCTGGTTCCAGATCGGCAGGGTGCCGACCCAGTTGTCGAGGCGGTCCTCCCAGACCTCGACGCCCGCATCCCCGATCGCGCCCTGACCGGACTCGTTGTTCGTGCTGATGACGATCTCGGCCTTGAAGTCGCCGTCGACGTCCGCGATGACCGGGTACTCGGCCCGCGTGCGCGACGAGTTGATGTCGATGAACAGCACCTCGGCGTCGGTCATGATGCCGTCGCAGTTGGGACCACCGACCGCGCAGTCGGGCTCTACGCCCGGGTAGATCCGCAGGTACCACTCGTCGCCGTAGATCACCTCGGCCCGACCGTCTCCGTCGAAGTCGAACACCGAGCTGCCGGTCCGCTGCGACGAGCCGTCCTTGGTGTCGGCCTGCCACAGCTGGGTCATGCCACTGCCCGGCTCGTAGGTGGCGACCACGTACTGGTCACCGCCCGCCGTGCCGATGTCCGCCGTGCCGTCGCCGTCGAAGTCGGCGATGTTGGGCGGACCGCCGGCGCCGCCACCCGGAATCGGGATCGAGCCCAGCGTCGCCCCCGTCAGTCCGTCGTAGATGTAGATGTTTGCGCTGCTGACGTTGGCGACCTCCGGCATGCCGTCGCCGTCGAAGTCCGCCACGCCGCAGTAGCCGTCGGCCTGTCCCGCGACCCACATCTGCATGCCGGCGAAGTCGACCCCCACGGTGCCCGTGAAGGTGTGCACCGTGCCGCCCATGATGAGCTCGGGCCGCGTGTCACCGTCGAGGTCGGCGATGCACGACACCGGTCCCACGCTGCCGTTGGCCCCGATCGCGCCGGACGCGAGCTGCCAGACGATGTTGCCCATGTTGTCGAAGATGTTGCGCCCGTACGCGATCTCGGGGGCGCCCATGTTGTCGAAGTTGGCGATCGACGGACCGCCCGAGCGACCACCTCCGGCGTAGTTCGGCGAGGCCCACAGCGGCGTGCCGTCACCATCGAACGCGAGCAGGTTCGTGCCTTCACCCGCGATGAGGACCTCGGGCAGCCCGTCCATGTCGATGTCACCGATCGCCGGCGTCGCCCCGGAGTCGGTGCGGTAGGCAGGGTCGGTCACGGTCCAGACCTTCGCGCCGGTGTCACCGCGGATCGCACGAAGGATCCCGTTCCCGGTGTACGCGGAGTTCTGATACGTGTTGAACACGATCTCGGGCACGCAGTCGCCGTCGAGGTCGGCGACCATCGGCGACATCACGCACTGGTGGAACTCGGGGAAGTCGTCGTCGGCCGGGATGATGTGCGGCCAGGTCACCTCGCAAAAGCCGTTGACGCAGACTTCTTCCTTTTGGCAACCGAGGTCGCACGCTCGCTGCTGCCGCATGCCCCACGTAAAGCGCGGCACCGGGTCGAACACGCCGACCTCCGGCTCGAACGCGCACGTGGGGTCGGCGAAGTTGGGCACGCACTGGCCCAGATTCGGATCGCAGATTTCGTCCTTGCCACAACCGGTGCGCGTGCTCGTGGCACACACCGCGCCATCGCAGGCTGCACCCGGCACGATGCACGAGCCGATGTAGCAGATCTCTCCGCCCGCACCGTCGCAGCACACGTCACCGCAGGCCGGGTCCGTGCCACAGTCGAGCTCGCACACGCCGTCGGTACACACCTCGCCCGGGTCGCAGCAGTCGGCTTCGCACACGCGGTCGGCCGGACACTCGGCACCGGTGGAGTCGAGGCCCGACAGCGTGCCGCCGCTGGTGGTCCCACCGGTCCCGCCGGACCCTCCGTCGGCCGTGTCGGTGATGCCGGGCCCGCCGGTCGTGTCGTCTCGTCCACCGCCCTCTCCACCGCCGCACCCGAACGCGAGCAGCGCGGCGCCGGTCATGACGCGCGCGTAGTCGAGATTACGAAGTCGCAAACCAAGGTCGGTGCCCCAACGCCCCATCACAGCCATCTTAGAAACCTCTCGGCCCGTTCTCTACGGGCTCGGCGCAAAAAAGACGCGGTTCGGCGGCGAATTCGCCGTTGTGGCTGGACATCCGACCGGCGTGAGCGTTCGCGTGGGCGCGGCCGGTGACGCCTTCGTATCGTTGCCGCCGATGCATCGGGGGAATCGGGCGCGGATCGGCTTGTGGGTGGCGCTGGGCGCCGCGGGATGTCCTTCCGACGTCGGCACGGCGGCAGACGGCACCGACGGGGCGAGCTCCACGGGCGATGTCGCCGACGCTACCGGTGGTGGGCCGGGCGGTCCGAGCGGGCCAGGGTCGACGAGTCAGGCCTCCGCCGACGGCTCGACCGGGGCGACGACCGATCTCCCCGAACCCGACACCGGCACGACCGCGACGACGGGCGAGGACGGCTCGACCGGAGACGAGACGGGCGGTCCGGCGCCCGGCACCGTGGCCCGCTGCTTCGCCGACGCCTTCGTCGGCGGTCCGCTCGAGTTCGGACCCGACTACGACCAGTTCGGGGTCACGGTCGGCAGCCACTGCTACGGCACCAACCACCAGGACATCCAAGGCATCGAGCGCGTCGTCTTTCTCGGCGACTCGGTCACGGTCGGCACGCCGCCGGCGCTTCCCGACGCCTACTACCGATCCGTGCTCGCCGACGCCCTCGCTTCGCAGTTCGGACTGCAGTACGGCATCGGCCTCGAGGGCGAGCTCGCCTGGAAGGCACCCAACCCGTTCACCGGCCAGGCGGCGGTGCTGCGTTCCGGTGACTTCGCCGCGTGCGCCGAGTGGGGCGGACGCAACGACGACCTGCTGCAGGGCGGCATGCAGATCGCCCAGTGCTTCGACGCGGCCGAGTTCGACGCCCGCACCCTGGTCGTCTTCACCTCCGGCGGCAACGACATCAATGCGATCACACAGGACGCGATCGACGGGGTCCCCAACGCCGAGCTGATGCTCATGGCCGAGGACGCCAGCCTGTACCTGCGCGAAGCCATCGACTGGCTGCAGGAGCCGGGGCGCTTTCCCAACGGCGTGTTCGTCGTCTTCGCCAATCCCTACGAGTTCACCGACGGCACCGGCGAAGTGCAGTCGTGCGACGTGTCGGGCCTCGCCGGCTTCGACCAACCCGTGCCGGCACCGGACCGTCTGGCCAGCCTCGTGGTGTGGCTCGAAGAGGAGTACGGACGGATCGCGGCCGAGACCGGCACGGACATGATCTTCCTGCTCGAGGAGTTTTGCGGGCACGGCTTCAACGCCGACGACCCGACCGCGCCGTGCTACCGGGGTCCGGGCACGGAGGTGTGGTTCGACCTGACGTGCATCCACCCCAACCCCACCGGCCACCAGCACATCGCCGACATGTTCATGGCCGTCGTCAACGAATAGGCTCGGCGTCAGTCGGACGCGGGGCAGTTGGGCAGGTTCGGCAGGTCGTCGCCGGTGGGTCCGTCGTAGCCCGGCGGTGGCACCTCCACGAAGCACGTGTCCATCTCGCCACCATCGATCGTGATCCGCACGTAGCCGAAGCGCGGGTCGGCGATCCCTTGGGTCGCACCGCCGGTGCCGGTGATGATCTCCCGCAGCTGCACGTCGCCGACGTCGATGCCCGAAAAGTCGTGCAGCGCGTGGGCGTGTCCGGCGACGACGAGGTCGGCGCGGGCGATCGCGAGCTCGGACATCACGTGCGCGGCCTGATCCTCGCGGGACCAGCCCGCCCCCGTCTGACCCGGATAGACCGGATGGTGCATGCCCACGATGAGGACCTCGGCCTCGTCGCGATCGAACAGCTCGGGCAGCCGCGCTTGGACCGACGTCGCGATCGCCCCGCTGCCGGTGTCGAGCATCACGAGCTTGGCGTTGCACAGCGTCGCCTCGTGCGTGCCCGGCCCGAAGGAGAGGTTGTAGTAGGGGCGAGTGGGCCGGTACACGTCGTGGTTGCCCGGTGTCGTCATCACCGGAAACGGCAGACGATCGATGATGTCGTGCAGCGCCTCGAACTCCTCGTCGCGCGTGGCCTCGGACAGGTCGCCGACGATCATCAGGGCCAGCAGCGGCTCGCCGAGCTGCGCGGCCCGGAGCCGCTCGGTCGACAGCGCCTCGGCGATGCGCGCGAACTGGGTCGGATTGGTCTGGATGTCGCCGAGGGCGGCGATGCGATAGCGGCCCGGGCACGGGATCCGACCACGGACCCACAGCGGGACTTCGTCGTCGAGCGTGAAGACCAGCTGGCGCGACGAAGGCACGAACCCTTCGGCTTCGACCTCGAGCGACTCGCCCCCGTCGACGACCGTGATCGTCGCGTCCTGATCGACGTTGTCCAGCCGCAGGAACGTCGCCCCGGGATCGCCGGCCTGCCGCTGCAACGACAGCGCGAAGTCACCGGGGCCGGCGATGCGTGCGACCACGCCTTCGCTCGCCGACTCGCGCAGCAGCCCGCGCGCCTCCCAGGTCGTCGCGTCCTCTTCTCGGGGATCGGCGAACCGAATCTCCACGCCATCGGCGGTGCGAAGGCGTGCGAGCTCGTTCTCGGCGATCACGCGACACTCGGGATCGCCGTAGTCCGCGTCCGCACATTCCGGGCGGACGCAGCCGGGCGAGCCCGACAGCGACACCGACAGCGCGAGCCATCCCAGCCGTCTCACCGTCGTCGTCCTCCCGGGCCGAAGTCGGGCACGACCAGGCCCACGTCGAGCGTCCCCGAAAAACCGTTGCCGAGCCGGGCACTCGCTCCGGCCTGGATCGCCAGCTTGGACCCGTGCGGTCGCACGCGCGTGATCCATCCGAGGTGGAACGGACCGAGAAAGCCCACGACCGGTCCGAAGTTGAAGCCGCGACCGTCGAAGCGCGAGTGCACGTAGCCCATCGTCAGCATCGCGTTGACGTCGGCGCGTCGCAGCTGCCCGTCGCGGCGACGCCCGGGTGTCAGCGGGATGTCGATGTCGTACCAGGCCTCGCCGTAGATCGGTCCGAGCTGCACGCCCCGGCCGCGCGACAGCCCGTCCTGTCCCGGTTCGGCGTACGCGATCATGTCGAAACGCGGACCCACGTAGAACGTGAAGCGCTGTCGCGGCGACAGGTACCAGCGCGCCCCGGCGGTCAGCGGCAGCAGCATCGTGCGCTCGACCGTGCGCGGCGTCGAAGCGTCGCCCAGCTCGTAGCTGTCGCGGCGAAACTCGAACGTCGGACGCCAGCGGATGTCGGCGGGGCCCAGAAACGACGAGCGGTCCGGCCGGCGGACGGCGGGGTAGGGCAGATTCACCGCCCAATCCAGGCCCACCGATGCCGACAGCTGTCGCTGCGACAGCGAGCGGGGGGCGGTGCCGTCGCGCCCGTCGTCGGCCGCCTGCACCTGCGGTCGCGGGTCGACCTGCTCGCGAGGACGGGGCCAGCCTCCGAAGTGGCCGACCAGGCGTACGCGCGAGCCGTCGGCGAATCGCCACGTCGGTGCCCAGCGCAGCGCGAGTGTGTGCGGCTCGCGTTCGTCGAGGTTGGTCGGCTGCGCGACGGTCCAATCCAGCGACGCGACCGACGGACGCACGCGATCGCTCAGTGCGGCCTGGTCGGCCCCGAGTCGACCGGCCGCCATGCCCACGAGGGCACCGGCGCCGGCGAGCGCGCCCGTGCCGACGAGCAGCGTGGCGGGGTCGCCGGGCGCGAGTCGATCGCCGAGCGCGAACAGCAGTCCCGCCGCGACGCCGCCCCCGAGCGCGCCGAGCGACAGCAGGAGCACGCGAGCCGGTCGCGGGCGCATGCACGGATCGACCTCGTCGGTGCAGCGAGCCCACGGCCGTCGCCCGGGATCGCGAAACCGGGCGTCGGGGCCCGCCGGCGGGTCGCTGGAGGGCTCCGTCGTCGCGGGCGCGGCGGCGCGGGCCGGGACAGTGACGGCTGCGATGCCGCACGCGATCGCCGTCGGCAGCAGGCGACGCCGCAGCGTCGTGGTCGTGCCGCGCACGGATCTCGACGTATCACAGTCGTCGGTGCGGTCACCAGCGGCTATGCTTGGCGGCCATGCTCGACCTCAAGGCGAAGCTCGCAGCGGCCGGCCTCGTGTCGGACGAAGACGTGCGCCGGGCCGAGGCCAAGAAGGCCCAAGGCAAGGGCGCTCGCAAAGGCGGTCGCAAAGGCAAGTCGTCGGCCAACGGCAAGAGCGGCGCGGCGAAGCGGCCGCGGCTCGACGTCGCGCAGCTGCGCACGCGTCCGCGCGCAGAGCAGTACGTCGAAGTGCGGCGCGTCGTCGAGGCCGCCCGGCTCGACGAGGGGGGACCGGCCCCGAGCGAGCGCGCGCGTGCCTTCCACTTCCCCAAGCCCGACGGCACCGTCGGTCGGCTGTTCGTGGAAGGTCCCGCCGCCGACGCGCTGGCGCAGGGACACGCGCGCGTCGTGGGCTACATGTCCAACCATGGTCCGGCCCACGCCGTGGTGCCGGCCGAGCTCGCCGAGGCCGTCGTGGCGCTCTTTCCCGAATGGGCCCCGCCGGCTCCCGCCGACGATTCGCCCGACGCCGTCGAGTCGTGACCGCCGAGCGCGACGACGCGGTCCCCGACGTGCGCGACGGGCTGACGCGATTGCAGCGGGTGATGCTGTGGCAGCTCTCGCAGCTGCAGCGCGAGCGTGGCGGCCGTCGCGTACCCACGACGATGCTGTACGGCCGCGTCTGCGAGCACGTGTGCGTCGACCCCGTCACGTTCCAACGCACGCTCGCCAAGCTCGTCGGTCGCGGGGTGCCCTCACGCGTGGGCACCGTCGACCCGCGACCGATGGCCGCGTCCGACGAGATGTCGGCGGCGGCGGCCCCTCGGCTCGGCGTCGGGGCGACCTGGATCGACGTGCAGGCCGACGGCGCGCGTGCCCGCGCCGATTCCGCGGCCGATCTCGCAAGCGACGACGACGGGGCGATCTGAGCGCCCGAGGCCCCCACCGCCGCGCTTCGTTGCTCGCGTTCGACGACGTGCGATAACGTCATGCTGGGCAAGCAGGGCCTTTTCACGCAATGAGTCAGGGATCCCCTGGATCCGGCGAGCCCGCGCTGACGGGTACCGTCGTCGACCAGCGTTTCGTCGTCGGACAGCCGATCGGCTCCGGACGCGCGGGGACCGTCTACGAGGCCCGGGAAAAGGGCGGGGGGCCCGTTGCGCTCAAGGTGCTGCGACCGGCGCTGTCGCGGTCGCGCATGCACGTCGAGCGCTTCTTGGAGTCGGCGCGCACGACCGCGTCGTTGTCTCATCCCGGCATCGTGTCGGTGATCTCGGTCGGCCGGATCCCCGATCTCTCGGTGTACTACGCGATGGAGAAGCTCACCGGCCAGACGGTGCGCGACTTGGTCCAAGGTCGCGCGATCGGCTGGCCGCGGGCGCGTCCGATCGTCGTCGCGGTGTGCGAAGCGATGGCGGCCGCCCACGCCGCGTCGATCGTGCATGGAGCTCTCGACGCCAAGCGCTGCTGGGTGCTGCCGCCCGAGCGCCCCGGTGAGGCGCCGCGCGTCAAGATCGGCGACTTCGGGATCGCGGGCGAGGGCGCCGGTCCGGAGATCTGGCCCGCCGATGCGCCGTACCGTGCACCCGAGCGTCGGCAGGGCGAGCCGGCCTCGCCGCGCGGGGACGTGTTCGCGATCGGAGCGCTCGTGTTCGAGATGCTCACCGGACGCGCGCCCAAGCCCGGTGAGAGGCCACAACCTCCGGGAGGCGATCTGCCGGGCGAGCTGCTCGACAACCTGCAGAAGGCGATCGAGCGCGATCCCACGCGTCGCTACGCCGACGCGGCGGCGCTCGCCGAAGCGCTGTGCGTGTTCGATGCCGACGGAAGAAAGACCGCGGCACCGGAGCGCCGGCCCGACACACGGTCGCCGCCTCCCAAGCATCCTGCAGTCGGTCCTCCGTCGATCCTTCCGCCGTCACTGGACGAGGAGGACGTCACGATGGTGCGGTCCGATCAACGACCGCCGAGTGTCCCGCCGGGAGGTCTGCCGGCACTCGCGGCCGCGGCTGCACGCGCCACCGCCGATCGGCCTCCGGGCACCGCGACGTCGTCCCCGGGTGCCAGTGGCACGCCGCGTCGACCCGTCGCCGCGCCGCTGCATCCGACGCCGCCGCCGATGCTGCGCACGCCGGGCGCGGCGGTGGTCAACGATCTTCCGACGGTGCCGTCGTTGGCGATGCGCCAGTTTTCTCCTCCGCCGGGCCCCCCCTCCTCGTCGACGTCGAGCCCGGAGTCGCCGGCGCGCAAGGACATGCCACCGCCGCCGTCGTTCATGAAGCGGCCCCCTACGGCGCCGCCGCGTCCGTTCGTGCCCCATCAGGCCGAGCCCGAAGATCAGACGAGCGTCCTTGGCGGCGGCTTTCGCTTCAAGGCGACCGAGGAGACGTCGGTGCTGCCCGCTCCGACGGCGCCCCCCGATCCCCGGGTCCACGCGCCCGTCAGCGAACCCGTCTCCGTCGACGTGGGGGGGGAGTACACCGCCGTCGTCGAGTTTCGGCCACCCGTGTCGGGCGGAGCTTCGCGCGGCGACACGGGGATCCACCAGATCACCCGCCGCCCACCCGGTGCGCCGCGCGAAGAGACGGCGATCCTCGACATGGGCGCCGCATCGGTCGGAGCTCCGCGCGACCTCGCGTTGACCACCGCGATCCTCGAGGTACCCGCGGGCGCGATGATGCGCGAGTCCAAGCAGATCCTCGGGATGGATGCCGATGGCGTGCCCGAGCACATGTCGCCCGGCGTCAGCATGACGGCGGTGATCGAAGGTCCCTTCGAAGACATCACGTCGGGCTCGGTCATCGTGTCCTCGCCCGCCGATCGCAGCGACTCTGGACCCACGTCGGTGATGACGCCGCGGATGGCCGCGAGCTCACCGGCCCCCGGATCGCGCATGCCTGCGTTCGCTGGTCCCACGCCCGTCGCCGCGGTCCCCGTGATGGCGGGCGTCGGCTACCCGCCGCCGGGCGTGCCGGGGCAGCATCCCCCGACGGGCGCGCACCCTGCGATGCCGACTCTCCCGTCGCCGCAGCCACATCCGGGCAGCGGCGCGCATCCGGCCAGCGGTGCGCACCCGGCCAGCGGCGCGCATCCGGGGACCGGCGGCTATCCACCCGTCTCGGGAGGCTATCCCGCCTCGACCCCGCCGACGCCCGCATCGGGCGGCTACATGGTGACGCCGGGACCGCATGGATCGAGCTCGGGAACCGGACGCCGTCGCAAGTCCGACCACGGGATGGTGATCGGCGTCGCGCTCGGGATTCTGCTCGCGGTCGCGATCCTCGGCGGCGGTGTCTTCGCCGGGCTCTGGGTCGCGTCGCAGTAGTCGGCACGCTACCATCCGGCCCCACCAAGGAGCCGACATGCTGCGCCACCGACGTCACCTCTTCTCGTACGGACTGTTCGCCCTCCTGACCACGGCGGCGACCGCCTGCGACAAAGGCGGCGAGGAAAAGAAGGACGACAAGCCGGGCAAGGCGGATCGGGCCGACGGAGCCGGCGGCGACGCAGGCAAGGCGGAAGCCGCGGCCGGGCGCGTCTGGTTCGTGTCCCCCAAGGACGGCGCCACGGTGTCGCGCAAGTTCGACGTGGAGTTCGGCGTCGAGGGCAAGACGGTCGAACCGGCGGGCGGCACCAAGCGCGACCCGACCGTGGGCCACCACCACATCATCATCGACGGCGCGCCGATCGACGACATGCAGATCGTTCCCAAGGACGAAAAGCACCTGCACTACGGGGACGGTGCGACCAAGACCACCCTGATCCTCGATCCGGGTGAGCACAAGCTGACGATGCAGTTCGCCGACGGGGCGCATCAGTCCTACGGTCCCGACTGGGCGGCGACGATCACCGTCAAGGTCGAAGACGAAGGCGGCGCGGCGGAAGGCGGCGCGGCCGCGGCGGAGGGCGGGGCCGATGCCGACGCCGACGCCGACGCAAAGGCTGCGCCCGAAGACGGCGCCGGCGAAGAGGCTGCCGACGCCGAGGGCGACGCGAAGGCCGAAGGCGACGAGAAAGCCGACGGCTGAGCGGCCCGGCGCGGCCGTTGCGGTCCGCCTCGTCCGGCCCCGCGGTGCGGCCGGGAGCAGTTGAACGTTCCCGGCCGGCGTGCCTAACCTGCGCGCATGAAACGGTCCAATCTCGTGGGTGCCCTCGTCGCCTCGTTGTTCTTCCTGCCCGCGTGCGACGACGCGGCCAAGGGCGCGGCCGACAAGAAGGCCGACGACAAGGCCAAGGAAGGCGACGCCAAGGGCAGTGACGCCAAGGAAGGCGACGCCAAGGATGGCGCTTCGGTCGACGTGGCCGACGGCGCCGTCGAGGCCAAGGACGATGCCGGCAACGAAGCGAAGGTCGGCGAAGACGGCAACATCGTCGAGGCCAAGGATGCCGACGGCAACGAAGCGTCCGTGAAGGCGGCCGACGGCGGGGTCGAGGTCGACGCAAAGGCGGCCGACGGCACCGAAGCGAAGGTCACGACCAAGGACGGCGAGGCCAAGGTCGAAGGCGGCGGCGCGGTGGTCAAGACCGACGGCGACGGCACCGAGGTCAAGTCCGGCGAAGACGAGGTCAAGACCGACGAGTCGGGCACGACCGTCAAGTCGGGCGACAAGACCGTCAAGGTCGGCGCGGACGGCAAGGTCGAGATCGGCGGCAAGAGAATCCCGGGCCTGTAACCCGAGCGACCGCGGTCAGTACGTGACGGTGATCGGGGCGATCGCCGTCGCGTCGCCCACCGTGAATCGCAGCACGCACAAGCGGGCGATCGTGCCGAGGCGCCGGTGAATCCGGAGCGCCACGATGATCTGCCCGCGCTCTTGCGACCGCTCGGGCAACAGCTCGACCTCGAAGCCGGCGGTCATCGACTCCACGCTGATCGCGCGACGGTGCCCGCCCGTGCACTCGAGCGTGACCGCCACGACGTGGTCGGAGCGGACGGTATCGCTGGCGAACGAGATCGTCTCGATGTGGGAGAAGCGCCCGGATTCCGAGGCCTGCTGCCCGTGCAGCCGGTCCGCATGGGGTCCGAACGGCGACTTTCCATTCCCTTCCGAGAGCATCACCCCGAGATTGAGCAAGCGCAGGGCCACCCTCCGAAGCGCGTCGGGATCGTGTGACTTCGCGTACTTAGCGACCTGGGGCCGGCGCCCGGTCTTGCCTCCGTCGCAGGCGCTGGTGGCGACATCGCAAGCCGGGGCCGAAGACCTACATCCATGATCCGCTGCTACGCTCCCGGCAGACCCGCCGTGAATCATCGTTCGATCTCCTTTCTGTTCGTCGGTGCACTCGTCACCGCGTGTTCGGTCTCGGTCAACAAGGGCTCCACGCCCACGACCAAGCCCGTCTCCTCGGGCGGCGCGTCCGCGGGGGAGGAGCCGGTCACGCGCAAGCCGATCCCGGGCAACGACACCGCGCCGTCCGACGAGACCACGCCCCCCGCCGAGGACGACGAACCCACCCGGGTGCCCGGTGGCCCCGACGATGTGGCCTCGCCCGACGTCGCGAACGCGCAGCGGGCGGTGTGCCGGATCGCCGACGAGCAGCTGGCCTCGCTGTGTCATCGTGCGCTCGACTCGATCGCCGACGACAATCTGTCGGTGTTCCTCGCGTCGCTGCACGAGGACGTGATCATGTTGCGTCCGGGGGCCGATGGTCGCGCGCAACGTCTGGCGGGGGTCGATCAGCTCGCGCGCGCGGCGAAGGCCGCCGGGGGCGTGCGTCAGCTGATGCACTCCGATCCCAGAAGCCGCGTCGTCGGCACGCTCATCAAGGACTGTCGCGACTGCCGACGCGCCTTCGTGGCCGTCGAAGCCAACACCCTTGCCGGGGCCGTGCTCGTGACGATGGATGCGAGCACGCCGGCCAAGGTCACGCGGATCGAGCTGCGCACACAACCGGTACGGCGCCCCAACCGAGACCCGGCACCGGTCCGCGAGACGGCGCCGGTGAGGACGTCGGACACGCCCGAAGAGGCCGCCGGATGACGAGTCGCGTCGGCGCGGATCGTGGGTAGCGCATCCTCGTCGTCGTCGAGGCTCGTGGAGACCAACGTTCGTCGATACGCGGCCTACCAGGCCGCACGCAACCTGCTGGCGTGGCTGCCGGTGTTCGTGCTGTACCTGTCGCAGCACGTGCCGATCGCCGACGTGCTCGCGCTCGAGTCGATCTACTACGCCACCGTCGTCGCCCTCGAGGTGCCCTCGGGCTACGCGTCCGATCGTTGGGGCCGCCGTCCCACGCTGCTCATCGCCAACCTCGCGTGGGTGGCCGCCGGCATCGTGTTCTACCTGTCGTCGACGTTCGTCGCGTTCGCCGTGGCGCAGGCGCTGCTGGCCGTCGGCATGGCCTTCAACTCCGGGACGGACGGATCGCTGCTGTACGATTCGCTGCAGGCCACCGGCCGCGCCGACGCGTTCGCCGAGCACGAGGGGCGGGGACAGGCATGGGGGCGCATCTCGCTCGGGGTGGCGGCACTGCTGGGCGGGGTGATCGGCGCCTGGAATCTCGGTGCCGTCTACCTGGTCAGCGCGGCGGCGGCGGCCGTCGCGACCGCGATCGCGTGGACCTTCGTCGAGCCGCCACGACTCGAGCGCCCGGGCTCGGTGCGCACCCAGATCGCCGGCGTGTGGGCGTCGCGCCGCGACCCTTGGCTGCGGTGGATGTTCGCGTACGCGGTCGCGATGACCGTGTTCGACCACATCCCGTACGAGCTCGCGCAACCCTACCTCGACGTCGTGCTCACCGAGCAGGGACGTGCGGGGTGGACCGAGCCGGCCGCCGGCCTGCTGACCGCGGTCGCGATGCTGTTGTCGGCCTTCGTCGCCGGGCGTGCCGGGCGGTGGGTGCAGTGGGGCGTGGCCCGGTCGCTGCTGCTGGCGATGGCGATCGAGGGCCTGCTCATCGTCGCTCTCGGGTCGTTGGTCCACCCGGTCGTCGCCGGCCTGCTGGTGCTGCGTTCCGTCCCCGGGGCGATCCACGGCCCGGTGGTGCAGTCGGTCGTGCATCCCCGCATCACGTCCACGCTGCGGGCGACGTACCTGTCGGTGCAGAGCCTCGCGGGGCGGCTCGCCTTCTCCGCCAGCCTGCTGCTCGCGTCGTCGGCGATCGGGGGGCCGCTGACCGACTCGCTGCTGACGATCGCCCGCGCCTTCGCGATCGCGGTCATGGTCACGTGGGTCGGTCTTGCCCTCACGTCGCGGCGCCTGTCGTGAGGGCGGCAGGTCCGGCGTTCGCACGCTCAGGCGAATGCGCGGTCGAAGTCGCGACGTGCGGCCGCCGGTCCGTCCCGGGTCAACACGCCTTCTCGCTCGAGCGTCGCGAGGTCGGTGGCGCCGGTGAGCCAGCGTCCGAGAGCGGGGCGCGACAGCGACAAGGTGAGGTGGGCCGTGGGGTCCTCGCCGTCGAAGACCTCGAGCTGCTCGCCACCCACGCGAAGGGTGAACCGAAACTCGTCGATCTGCAGCGCGACCGTCCACGCATGCGCACAGCCGAGGTAGCGGCGCTTGAGGCTCACCATGGCCCACCGCGGATTCGTGCGATCGTCGCGGGCGGGTCCCTGAGCCATGCGCGTCGCGCCGAAGCGGCCGAGGGCGAGCACGATTGCCTCGAGCGCTCGCCCGGCGTCGGTCAACGCGTAGACCGTCGCCACCGAAGGCGGCGGCGTGCGGTGCTTGTCGACGAGTCCTTCGTCGACGAGGTGCTTGAGTCGCTCCGCGAGCAGGTTCGTGGTGATACCCGGCAGACCTTCGAGCAGGTCGACGTAGCGGCGTGGGCCCAGCAGCAAGTCGCGGACGATCAGCAGCGTCCAGCGGCCCCCGAGCACGTCGAGGGCTTTGGCCACACCACAGTACTGTCGATACGACTTGGCCACGCGTTACCCGAGCGTCTTGATTCTCTCATACTTTAATTTTTAATAGTAGATGCTTTAGAATATGGTAGTCATGGAGCGTGGCCGTTCCGCCCATGGTCCCTCCGTCCCCCGGCAGCACCGCCGTGTTCCTGCTCATCGTCGTCGGGATCGCGGTCGCGTTCGTCGTCGCGGTCGGTCACGCCGGTCGGACGCTCGGCCAATCCCCCATGGCTCGACGGCGCGCGATGGTCGGGGCGGCGGTCGGGGCAGCGGCGCTGATGGGCGTGACCGCCGGGGCCTCCTGGTCCGGCGTGCTCGAAGCGACGATCGACGCGCGGCCGCCGGCGGTCGTGTTCTTCATGGGCGGCTCGATGCTCGTCATGGTCGCGACGGGGCTGTCACCGGTGGGCGCGCGGCTGGCCCGCGGGACCCCGATCGTCGCCCTCGTCGCGTTTCAAGGCTTCCGTCTGCCGCTGGAGCTGGTGCTGCACCGGTGGGCCGACGAGGGGGTGCTGCCGATCCAGATGACCTACTCCGGTCACAACTTCGACATCGTCACGGGCATCGCCGCCGTCGTCGTGGCGGCGTGGCTGTGGCGCAAGGGGCCCTCGCCGCAGCTGGTCGCGGCGTTCAACCTCTTGGGCCTGGTGCTGCTGGTGACCGTGGCTTCGATCGCGATCCGCTCCACCCCCGGCCCGTTTCGCACGTACGACGCGGACCCGCCGGTGCTGCTCGCGTTCCATTTCCCCTATGGATGGATCGTGCCCATCTGCGTCGGTGGCGCCCTTCTCGGTCACATCGTGGTGTTCCGCTGGCTCTGGGCGCAACGGCGGGGTGTCGGCGTGGCCGCGTAAACGCGCGTCGCGTTCGCGCCGCAAAGTCTGGTAGACCGCGCCCGTGGCAAAGGCCCGCGTCATGGCGGCCGTCACGGTGCTCGGGGGAGGGCTCGGCGCCGGCAAGACGACCACGCTCAACCATCTTCTGCGCGCCGCAGCGGGGCGTCGCATCGGTGTGCTGGTCAACGACTTCGGTGAAGCCAACATCGACGCCGACCTCGTCGTGGGGGTCGAAGGCGAGGCGGTCGAGCTCACCGGGGGCTGCGTGTGCTGCTCGATCCGCGGCGACCTGATGGAAGCGCTGCAAAAGCTGCTCGATCGCCCCGACCCCCCCGAGCACGTGGTGATCGAGACGAGCGGCGTCTCGGACCCGAAGGCGGTCGCCACGACGCTCGAGATGGCGGCCAAGCTCGGGTGGGCCGAGCTCGATGCGGTGGTCACCCTCGTCGACGCCGAGCGCTGGCCGACCCTCGGTCGCCGTGAGCAGATCGTGGCGGGTGCCCAGATCCGTGCCGCCGACGTGCTCGTCCTCAACAAGACCGATCTCGTCGACGCGGCCGCGCTCGAGGCACTCGAGTCCAGCCTGCAGCGGCTGGCCCGCAAGGCGCGAATCGTTCGGTCCTCCTTCGGCCGCGTCGACCCCAAGGTGGTGCTCGGCATCGGGACCGGTCTGGACCCGGCGCGAGGGCACCACGCCCACGACGCTCACGATTGCGACGCTCACGATTGCAGCGAGGGGCACGACCACGACGCGCACGTCGACCACGGCGACGTCTTCACCACGGTCGTCTATCGCACCGACAAGCCCATGTCGTCGCGCCGGCTGCGTCGCGCGATCGATGCGCTCGCGCCGTCCGTCGTGCGGGCCAAGGGGATCGTGCAGGTGGACGGCCATGCCGATCGCCGCGCCGTGCTGCACGTCGTGGGTCGGCGCGCGGAGCTCCGTCTCGACACACCGTGGGGTCCCACGCCCCCATCGACGCAGATCGTCTGCATCGCGGCGGCCGACGAGATCGACGAGGACGCCATCGTGACGCGGTTTTCCGAGTGCGAGGTGGAGCCGGGGCGCGCGAGCCCCATGCGCGCCGCCGTCGCGTGGATGCGCGCGCGCTTGTCCTGATCGTTCGCGATTTCGCCCGTCCCCGCGCGGTACCATGCGGTCATGGGTGGCATGCAATTGTGGTTGCGCGGATTGACCGCGCTCGTGCTGTGTACGGCGGTGGTGTCCTGCGACGACGAGGACAAGGGCGAAGACAGCTCCGGCGACGGTGACGGCGACGGCGGCACCGGGGACGCGACGACCGGGGCGACCGATCCGACCTCGGACCCGAGCGAAGGCTCCAGCGGTGGACCGCCCGACGATCCGAGCATGTGGGTGGTCGGCGAGGACGGCAAGATGCTGCGGTGGGGCGCCGACGAAGGCGTCTCGACGTACCCGATCGACGTCGCCGAGGATTTCACCGACATCGCCTGTCGCGGACGGAGCCAGGCGTGGGCGGTGGGCGATGCCGGCACGTTCATCGCCACGGCCGACGCCGGCGCGAGCTGGCACGACGTCTCGGTCGGCAGCGGCATCGACTTCACCGCGGTCGCGGCCGCGCACGACGGCGCGATCTGGGTCGTCGGCGACGGTGCCGCGTTCGTCTCGCCCGACGAGGGGCAGACATGGTCGACCGTGGACGCGCCGGTGCGGGCGTGGACCAGCGTCGCGACGACGGTCCGAGGCGACGAAGCCTGGCTGGCGGCTGCCGACGGCTCGCTGTGGCACGCCACCGGTGCGCAGCCGGCCGCGGTCGTGTTCGAAGGGGGACAGGCGCTGCGCGACGTGTCCGTGTCCGCCGACGGTTCGATCGTGGTCGCGGTCGGTGACCTCGGGACGATGGCGAGGTCCGACGACGGCGGCGCGCGCTTCGACGTGCTGCCCTTGGAGACGGTGCGCGGCCTGGATGCGGTCGTCGTGTCCGGCGACGGCGAGCTGACGCTCGCGGTGGGTGAGGCGGGGGTGGTCGTGCGCGTCGATTTCGAGGCGGGCGTGACCGTGGACGAGCTCGTCGACGCCTCGCTGACATTGCACGCCGTGCACGTCGACGCCGAGGGCTCCGGCCACGCGGTCGGCGACGCCGGCATCATGCTCACGACCGACGACGCCGGCCTGACGTGGACCCCCGTGGACCTGCACACCGATGCGGCGTTGTTCGGGATCGACCACCCCGGCGCGCCGCATCTTTGATGTCGCGGCGATGTCGCGGCGATGTCGCGGCGCGCGACGGCCGTTGCAGCCTGCGACACTGCGTGCGGCGCAACTGCCCAAGACGCGGGGATTTGCGCTCGGCCCGGGATTTGAAGCTCCCGGGCCGGGGAGGCGGAGCATGAACGCGATAGGACGCAGGACCGCGTGGGCGGTGGGGTTTTGGCTGTCGATCACCGGGTGTCCGTCCGAGGACACCTCGGCGGACACGGAGACGGACGGCTCGACCGGCCCGACCACCACGACGACCTCGTCGGCGGACACCGAAGGGCTCGACGACAGCACGGGCGACCCGACGGGGGGCCCTCGGACCGGACTGACGCCGTGTGACCCTACGGTCCCGGACGCGTGCGCCGAGGGGGTGTGCGCCGGCGCGGCCCAGGCGGGCTTTTACTGCCGGCCCGCGTGCTCGGACATGGCGCAGGAAGGCACGAGCTGTGGGGCAGGGGACGTGTGTCTACCCCTCGGTGCCGACAACGAGGGCCTGGCCTGCTTCGACGTGACCGATTGCGATCTGCTGACCGGCGACGGCTGCGACGTGGCCGGCGGGGACAGCTGCGTGGCGGTGAGCCTCGAGCCCGTGCGCACCGCGTGCGTGCCCTCGGGCACGACCCCGTCGGGCGCAAGCTGTGATCCGCTCGGCATGCACGATTGCGAGGTCGGCACCGCGTGTCTGGCCAGCGACATCGCCGAGGGCGAGCCGGGCGTGTGCACGGCGTTGTGCCTGCCCGGCGATCCACTGCCCGAGGCCTGTCCGGCTTGCACGCCCCTCAATGCCGACATCGGCACGTGTACCGAGTGCAGCGTGCTCGACGACCAGTGCCCCGAAGGCCAGCAGTGTCAGCCGACCAACGAGTTCCTCGGCGGCAGCTGCATCGACCACGGCGACGTGCCGACGGGAGGCTCGTGCGTTCCGTTCGATCCGACCATGTCGTGCGTGGCGGACAACCTGTGCCTCGAGACGGACGTCGACGACGTGTACACGTGCATCGCGACGTGCGATCCGATGCTGGGCGCGTGCCGCAGCGGCGAGCCGTGCGTCGACCTCGGGGTGATCGTCCCCGGGGCCGAGCCCGGTCAGGTCGGCGTGTGCGTCGACACCAGCGAGCAGTTTTGCGACCCCGACGCGATGCCGACCGGCTGCGCCGCGGGTGACGTCTGCCTGCAGATCGAGCCCGACCTCGGCGTCTGCGGAGGACCCTGCGACCCGACCGAGGGCGAGATGGCGTGCGGTGCCAACGAGTTCTGCTTCCCCGAGCAGAACGGGATGGTCTTCCTCGACCCGTTCGGCGAGGGCAACGGTGCATGCGGCGGGGAGTGCACGTCCGACGCCCAGTGCGGCGGGGGGACGTGTCTGCTCGTCGACGGCCTGTCGGCCGACGGCATCTGCGGCACGACCTGCGACCCGGCGATGGGCGCGGCGGGCTGCGGTCCGGGACAAAACTGCGTGCCCACGACGGCCGACCCGATGGTCGGGGCGTGCGTGGCCGGGGGCGCGGCGTGTGATCCGATGCTCTCGGGTGAGTGCGCGCCGCCGACGGGGGCCTGCATCGCGCTCGACGGCGGGGCGAGCGGGACCTGCATGACCTCGTGCTTCGTCCAGGACCCCAACGCCTGCGGCGGGGCGACGACGTGCCACGGCAAGACCGACGCGCAGTGGCACGCCGGCGTGTGCCTCGGCGGCGGTCGACCGTGCGACCCGATCGCGCAGGACTGCGGGCCGATGCAGACGTGCGAGGTCCAAGGGGGTGGGCCGATCGGAGGCGTCGCCTTCTCCTGCGACGCGGCGGGCATGCTGCCCGCCGGAGGCGATTGTTCGGCCGACGACGGCGCATGCGCGGCGGGGCTGCTGTGCTTTGCCGACGTCTGCGTCGCCCCCTGCGATCCGGTCGTCGGCGCCTGCGCGATGGGGACGTGCACCGACCTCAGCGCCCAGATCTACCTGCCGGCCAACAGCTTCGGCCTGTGCCTGTGAGCCCGATACCCGGGGCCGCCGAGATCTGTTAAGGTCCGGGTCGCTTCAGCGAGCGAGGTGATCCGATGAGCGAAGAGGAGACCACCCCCCGGCCCCCCGATACCGAAGCCGGCGCCTATCACGAGGTGCAAGCCCAGGTCGACGCGCACTTCGACGGGAACTGGGAGGGCTTTTTGAAGGCGGTTCAAAACCCGGCCGAGATCCTCCACTTCGTCATGTGGGGACACTGCGGCGGGGACAAGGACAAGTTCGAAGGGTGGGCGACCGCCAAGCAGCTGCCCCCGGACTGGGTACCCCGCTTCTACGGGATGCTCACCCCGGACGGGCACCTGCCCGAGCCGGCCGACGACGCCCCGGAACCGGCCCCCGAGTCGGAGCAGAACTGAACGCCCGCGTCGCCCCCCCTACGTGGGAGGGCGCACGCACTTTCGCGGGGCCGGCCGCCACAATTGCGTCGTCGAGGGGGCGTGGGGGCCTTCCCGGCCCGGTCGGACGGGGGTACCGTCGCCGTGCACTGAGACCGGGCTGACAAGAACGTTGGCCCACTGAGGCGAGCGGGTCGACATGCGAAGGGCCCGCCGCAGGAATCGAGAACGAGAGTTGTCAAAGAAGCTGTTTGTTGGTGGGCTCGCCTGGGCCACGAATGATGAGTCGCTGTCGGCGGCATTCCAAGAATTCGGTCCTGTCGCCGAAGCGCAGGTCATCCTCGACCGAGACACGGGTCGCTCCCGTGGCTTCGGTTTCGTGACCTTCGAAAACGACGGTGACGCCGAAAACGCCATGAAGGGCTTGGACGGAGCGGAGCTCGACGGTCGTCGGATCCGTGTCAACGAAGCTCAGGCTCGCCAGCGCAGTGGCGGTGGCGGTGGCGGCGGCGGCGATCGCGATCGCGATCGCGATCGCGGTGGGGATCGTGACCGCGGCGGTGGTCGCGGTGGTCGCGGCGGTGGCCGTGGCGGCTTCGGTCGCCGAGACTAGAGCCTCAATCGTCGCCTTCGACGGGCGACTGCAACCAAACAAGCAGCGCTTCCAGCCCAGGCTGGGGGCGCTGTTTTCGTTGGACCTGATCAAGGACGAAGTCGACCAGCTCGGGCCACCGACAGCCGTACGCGGCCCGGATCCCCGCCCGGCGCACGGAGACCTCGTCGTGGGTCAGCAGGGCGCGTAGCGCCTCGAAGTGTCGGGCGTCGAACGTCGTGGGGCGCATCCGCATCAGCATCCCCGCGGTTCGGATGCAGGCGATCGCGTCGCCCTCGGCGAGGCGCGTGAGCACCTGCGCCGACGTCACGCACGACAGCGCGGCCCGAACCTCG
>CALBMM010000067.1 GCA_937896535.1 uncultured Pseudomonadota bacterium | reverse complement strand
AGATCAGAGTGCAGATAGATGTCCAGTTCATCGATGATGAAGAGCGCCTGGTCGCGCGCCTTCACCAGGTATGTTAGCATCTGGCACCACACTTGGAACCCGAAGCCCGCCCAGAAGATCTCGCGTGGGATCCGTTCCTCGGGGCAGAACATCGCGAGGCGCGGTTTGTCGCCGGATGTGTCTAGCACTGGCGGCTCGATGTCCATTCCCGGCCAGGTTTCGCGAAGAAGCCCACGGAACTCGGAAAACAAATCCTTGTCGTGGTACCAGATGTTTCTGAAGTTGCGCGCCGCACCAAATCCGAACAGAGCCTTGCGCGCGGCATCCGGCTGGTAGACGTACTCGCGATAGTCGACCGGACCGAGGATGGGTACGAAACCGACCGGACAGTTGAAACGCTTCCTGAACGTGCTCGGCGTCTTCGGCTCCGGCCGATCATCTTCCACGAAAAGGTGACAAACTCCCAGTGCCGGAAAATGGAGTTTGAGGCGCGCGCCGTTCGCCAGCTTGAACGAGACGACAGCTGGCTCCGAGTCGTCATAGTTGAAAAAGAGGTTCTCTTTCGCCACCCCGATCCCGTCGAGGTCCACGACGTATCCGTATCGCGCCGAATTGCCATCACGAATGAGCGAGGGCTTGCGGTTGAACGCGCGGCGAAGTGCCGCCGCTAGGATTCGGAAGGACGCAAGGATCGTCGATTTTCCCGCATTGTTCGGACCGACGAGGACATTGAACGTCCGCAACGGCACGACGAAGTTCTCGAACGCTTTGAACCGGTGAAACGTGACTTCGACGAACCGGATGAGATCATCCACAGCACACCTCAGCCGATTCTCGCTCGCGCGCCTTCACGCGCTTCTTCAGTAGCGCGTTCTTCGTTGAGAGAGAAGAGGAAGTCAAGGACTCCGTCTTCGAAGCGTTGCACGGCTTCGGGGGAGGCGCCGCAGTACGGGGGGACCTCGATGTCGGACTGTCCGTAGGCGGTCAGGACGGCTCGGTCGAGGTCCTCGTGGAGGCGGCGGAGGTGGAGAATGTCGGGCAACATTTCCTCCGGGTTCTTCAGGGCGTTGTAGGTCTTGGTTAGCCCCTGCTGCGTGGCGACCATGAAATCAGCACGCGCCTCCCGGAGGGTCCTCGCCGCTATCTCAACTTCATCGCAGGGGGGACCCGGGACGACGAACGTCTCAAAGCACCTCCGCCCCGAGTATCGAGGATCGACACGCAGCGCCGCCCCGCCATTCTCAAGAGCCCAGACCTCATGAATGCGAGACTGAAGGAACCCAAAATCCGCCATCGAGCTGCTGGCCACTACAACAAGCGTCTGATCAATTACCTGCCTCGGGCAGACAAACTCGAACGCGCGGTGCTTCGACGTCAGCCGCGTTGCTAGGCATCGCTCCAACGACTCGATCGCGAGGTACATGTCCGATGCGCGCTCGGCGAACCTCCACCACTTCTCCCGCCGCGCCTTTCGTTTATTCGTTTCGCGTTCGGGCTTTACTCGCTCGCGCAGAATCGAC
Source organism: uncultured Pseudomonadota bacterium (assembly GCA_937896535.1). Lineage (GTDB taxonomy): Bacteria > Myxococcota_A > Polyangia > Nannocystales > Nannocystaceae > CALBMM01. The sequence continues at coordinate 13,869 of CALBMM010000067.1, read as the reverse complement.
ACAAGCTGTGGCCAACGCTCGGCGTCGTCGAGGGATAGCTCTCCAAAGTCAATTATGAATCGATCCGATGTCTGTGTCGGGTTGTTGTTGAACTCTTCTCCGGAGAGGTACCGCGCCACGCGCTTCTCGTTCTGTGGGTCCTGTCGGATCAGGGCGTCCCTTTCCCCGGAAGAGAGGACGAACCCGGCACCGGAAGGATAGCTTCCGACAAAGCACAATCCCTGCCTCGATTTCAGCGCCGAAGCGGACGGCTCTGCCTTTGGTTGCAACCGCGTGTTTATCTGATCGACGAGTTCTCCATTGAGCGTCGTTTTTTGGGGACCCTCCGCTAGCGAACCGGCGGCGAGATGTACGATCGACGCGGTCACATCCGCTCCTTCGGTGGGCCACCGGACGTCGCAATCCGCCGAGTAGATACGTGCGCCCTCTACGATCAGCGGTCGCAAACCAGACTCCCGCGTGTCGCCTTGCCCGATTGAATTCGTCGCGATCAGGCCTACACTGCCGTGCTCGCCGAGCAGCCAGTAGCAACGCCGGAGGAAGTAAGCCGACAGGTCAGAGTTTCCGTGGCTAGGTCTGAATTCAGACAGGAGATACGCTAGGTAGTGTGGTCCGTGTGTCCGGATGGTCCTGTTCTTCCCGGCAAACGGCGGGTTCCCCACCACCGCATCCATCCAGACCTTCCCCTTCACCTCCCTCGCCAGCGGGTCCTCCCGCCCGTCGTCGAACACCTCCGGGAACTCCAGATGCCAATGCATCGGCCGGATGCACTCCCGCACCAACGCCCGCCGCACATCCAACCCCCGCGGCAAGTTCGGCTGCTCCGCGTTGCCCAACCACTCGTTCAGCTCGTGCCTCAGCCGCTGTAGACACGCCCGCCGGTCCTTGTCCTTGGGCTTCTTCCCCTCGAACAGAAACTCCGGCGTCAGCTTCCCGGGCTCGTCGTGCGGCCAGAAGAACGCCGACACCACCACGTCGGCCACGTCCCGTAGCCGCTCCAGCGCAGCCTCGGCCTCCACGTGCAACGCGTGCTGCTCCTCCTCGGTTCGTCCTCGGTCCCCCGATCGCGCCAGGTCTGCCAGCTTGCGCCGTGCCGCCATCGCCTTGGCGAAGGCGCGCTGCGCTTGCTCGGCGAACAGGTCCAACGTGAGGTCGTCGGCCCCGCCTTTCTTCTTCGACTTCCGCTTCTTCTTCCCGCCCGTCTCGGCTTTGCCGTCCGCAGAGACCTCCCAGTCCATCGCCAGGATCTGGTCACGGTCCAGCCCAACCAGGCTGTCGCCCGCTTTGAGGCAGTGATCGAGGAACGTGAACGTCTGCCCTCGGCTCAGCGTCAGCAACCACAGCGACAGCTTGCCCAGCTCCACCGCCAGTGGGTTCTTGTCGACCCCGTACAGACACCGCTGGGCCACCATCCGCTGGGCCAGCAGCTCCGGGTCCCGATGAACGACGTCGTCGGGGTCCGCCAGCGCGATCATCGACGCGAGCTTCCCTTCGCGCACCCACGCCGCGTGGACCTGCTTTGCGAGGAAGCGGCACGCCTCCACCAGGAACGCGCCCGACCCCATCGCCGGATCGCAGATCTTCAAGCTCAGCAACGCGTCGCTGCTCGGCTGCGGGTCCTCCCGCGCAGGGTCTTCCTCTTTCGCCTTTGCTCGCATAGCCGCGAGCAAAGGCTCCAGTGTCTTGGCGACGATCGGCGCCGACAGAGACTGCGGCGTGTAGTGCGTGCTCGTGCGGCGTCGTTCTTCGCCGGGCTGGATCACCAAGCGCCCGGTCGCGACCTCCGCCTCCTCGGTGTCGGCCTCGCGTCGGCTCGCCTTGCGACGCGGGACGATGCTCTCCCTACGTAGCGCGACCAGCACGGCCTCCTCGAGCGCCGCGGCATCGTCCCCCGACTCTTTGAGTGCCGCGTCGACTGCGTCTCCGATCCGCTTCGCCGCCGCGTCAGGGACGCCCGCGTCCTTGAGCCACCGGACCCGTACGGCCGACGCTTGCTCGAGGAGTTCGTGTGGACTCACCCACACGCGGTTCGGCCGCAGGCACACCGACGGCCCAGTCCGCCGCTCCACGGCGAACCCCATCAGGCCCTCGTACACCCCACCGAGCACTTCGACGTTGAGCGAGCCGTAGCTCAGTCGCTGCCCGTCCAGGTACAGCAGCCGCCGCAGGATCCGCAGCACCACGCCGTCGGAGATGCTCGGGATCCTCGCCTGGGCTCGTGCGTCGGCCGTCAGTGGCGTCCCCACCGTCTGGCGTGCTCCCTCGAGGAACGCGTAGTTCGCCGGGTTGAACAGCCGCCCCCGATGCGGCTGCATCGTCAGCGCCGGCACCCCCGGTTCCCCCGCCTGTGCCGGCAGCTCGACCCCGAAGTACAGCGCACGAAACAGCATCACCAGACGCGCCCACGCCCCAAAGCGCTGCTCCATCGTGTCGGCGTAGATCGCCTCGTCGGCGGCGAGCTCGTCGTAGAGTCCGCCAACGGAAAAGTGCCCGACGTAGACCGGGTGCTCCGCCGGGACCAGCCCGCGGTCTTCGGCCGCCAGCCCGAACACCAGCCGCAGCATCACGGTCAGCAACCCCTCGTAGACGTGGTTGCCTTCCTGGGCCAGCGCATCCCGCAGGATCTCGTCCCCGTCGCGATGGGCTGCAGCCTCGAAGCCCTGCAACAAGATCTGCAACGCATCGAGCAGCTGGCCGCCGAGCTTGGTCGTCACGTCGGCCTGCCGCTCCCGGCTGTCGGCGAGCAGCTGCAGGGTCGTCGGGGTCTCGGCCGCACTCCCGAGCACGCGGTCGGCGTGCAACAACTCCCGGAAGGCGCTGAGCATGTCGCGCCCCGGCGGCGTGGCCATGAAGCCCACCGGGAAGCTGATCCACCCCGTCGATCCCTCCGTCGGGCAGTACAACAGCCGAACCGTCTCTGCGTTGCTCAGCAGGCCGATCGGCACACGGGTCTCCCGAAGCAGCCGCTCCATCTTCGCCGTCGGGGGGTAGTGCCACTCGCTCGTCTCGCTCTCGGCGCTGTCCATCGACAGTCCGGCCGGGAGCTCCCACGCCAAGAGCTGAAACGCCGCGCCCGCTCGCGAAGCCGGTGTCTGCTCGCCAGACACGGTGGCCTCCTCGGACCGCGCCGGGGCGTTCCGCCCATAGCCAACCGCGAAGTCGGGTCGGAGCTCTGTCCCCTCTTCGGCGATCCTCAACACCAGGTCGTCGGGAAGGGAATCTGCCGAAGGCAGCTCCGACTCCGTCCAACCCAAGAACCCGGTGAGCAACTCGCGCAGACTCGTGAGGCGATGCTCGCCCTTCGCCGTCGCTGGCGCATACTCGAAGAACTCCTCGGCCTGGGCCGAGGACAGTCGGAGCATCGCCCCTCCGTCGCACAGCACCGGCACGGTGAACGTCAGGCCGAATAGCGGCTGAGCTTCCCCCAGCCACGTCTCGTGGAACAGCTGCTCTACGTCACGCGACATGGATCAGCGCGTCTCCGGTACGAGGTAGACGAGGCCCACGGCCTCGATCCGTCGCGTCATCACGCGGTAGTGGCGGCGCAGGCGTTCGGGTTCGGTGTCGAGCTCGTGTTGCAGCGAATCGATCCGCTCGCGCATGTAGCCGCGATCGAGGCGACGTTGTTTCGCTTCCGCGGTCTCGCTGCCCGTGCCCGGCACGGGTTCCTGCGGATCGTCGCGGACCAGCGCGGACCGGATCTTCGTCTGCTGCGCGGTCAGGATCTCCCGAAGCTGCTCCGCCTCGCGCGCGCCCCGGTCGTCGAGCAGGCGTTCGCACTCGGTCGCCTCGTCCTCGGCCATCGTGCGCAGCCGTGGCCAAAGCGCCGCGAAGTCCTCCCCCACGCGCCCCAACCGTTGCTGCACGAAGTCCTTCGGCGGCGTCCAGATCGCGCCTGGCCGACGCATTGCCTCCCGCATCTCGTCCAACGCGCGCCGCTGCTCCGCCCCTTTTGTGAGAGGCACGGGCTCGCCACCCGCCCGGATGTCGCCGATCAGGTGGATCAGCCCGTCGTGCAAGCGCGTCGCCCCGGTACCAAACAGGCTCAGACGGCCGATCAGCGCGATCCGATCGCGCGTGCCCGCGTAGCGCAGCAGCGACGCCCGTCGCAGGTCATGCGTCGCATAGCCCTGCGAGGTGAACCGGCGTAGGGCTCGTCTCACGAAGGGATGCTCCAGATGTAGCTGTACAACGTCGTCGGTCATACGCCGCAAGGGCTCGAACACGACCGGCCGCGGCGGGTACTGCTCGCGCCACTCCCACCATGTCAGGTCCTTCGGCTTGGGCCGCCGCAAGGTATCGAGCGTTCGTGTCCAGTCGTCCGGCATCTCCGGGACGTGGAAGTGCGTGGGCTCGTCGGCATGTGCCGGATCGCGTGCCTCGTCCGTTGCCTCGAACTCGCCTTTCGCACCGGCGAGTCCCAGCGCAATCCCCAGCGTCTCCCGAAGACCCTCCGCGTCCGGGGCGAAGAACGTGTGGGATCGTTCGTAGCAGTCGCCGGCGGCTTCGATCTCGGCCTGCATCCGCTGCTTGTCGGCGGACATCGACTCGACCTCCCGCACCGCCGTGTCTCGTTCTTCGGCGCTGCCTTCGCTCGCCAGGTCAAGACGGCCCTGTGCGCCATCGTCGATCCCGTGAGGTTCGAGCGCATCTTCGAGGCGGTCGAGCACCACCGCCGAAAGCGACCCCAACTGGCGCGCGATCCGGTCGACCTTCTCCACCAGCACCTGCAACACCCGATCCTCTCGCCGCTGCGGGTAGGCGAAGTACATGCAACGGACCTCATCGGAGGGCTGCAGCGTCCGGTCGATCCGACCATTGCGCTGCTCGAGTCGCCCGGGGTTCCAGGGGATGTCGTAGTGGATCAGATCCGCACAGTACGCCTGGAGGTTCACGCCTTCCCGCGCCGCATCCGTCGCGACGAGGATCCGCAAGGGCTCCTTGCTCGGGTGCGCGTTGAAGCTCGCCTGCAGGTCGCGCCGCTGGTCGTCGGACATCGCCCCGTGGAAGTACGCGATCCGATCGTCCTCGCGCTCCGTCCCGGCCAGGGCCCCACGGAGCATACGGATGATGTATGCGGCCGTGTCGGCGTACTCCGTGAAGATGATCAGTCGGGCGTCGCTCCAGCTGCGTGCGGCAAAGTCCGCAGTCGAAAACCACTTTGCGCCGGCCGCTGCGCACTGGTGGCGGCGGATCCAGTCGACGACGGCGAGGATCTTCGCCTCGGGACGAAGGTGCGCACCCTTGGACAGTTCTTGCATCTTGGCGAGCAGCGCCTCGGCGCGTTGCCGTTGACTGGGCTCCGCCGGGAGCGCCCCGCCGATGGCGACCTGCTCATTGACGCCTCCGTCGAGCTCGGCTGCGTACAGCTCCCCGTCTTCGGAAGCACCCGCCGATGCCGGCGTCTCGTCGAGCTCTTCCAGGATCCGTTGTCCGGTATTGGCCAGGTGAACGGCGAGAGTGCGCTGGAACGCAGCGCAACTCGACAGCAGCCGTTTCTGAAGCCCGATGAAGACGCGACGGTCGCGTTTGGCCATTGGCGCGCAGACCTGTGTGTACTCGGCGAGGGTCTCGGACAGCTCGAGCTCTCGCGTCTCCGCGCTACCGAGCGGCTCCGCCTTCGCTGGCTCGGACTGGTCACGAACGACGCGTTGGACCGACCATTGCTCGCCCTCTCGCTGGAGGCGGAGCTCGATGAGCTTGCGGTCCGGGAAGTGGAGCGTCCCCATCCCTTTGAGGTCACGCTTGAGACGGCGGACCATGACCGCATCGAGGTCCTCGCGCCCCTCCACCTCCACGCCACGCGTGAAACGGGTCGGGTCGAGGAGCTCGAGCAGGGCGGAGAAGCTGTTGCTGTGGCCGTTGTGCGGGGTCGCCGAGAGAAACAGGCGGTTCTCGAACGCCGGCGTGATCGCGCGGGCAAGCTTGGTCAGCTTCGAGTCGACCGCATAGCGCTGCTGGTTGCTGGCAGGCGCGACGGTGTGCGCCTCATCGAGCACGAGTAGGCTCTTCGGTCGTCGCTTCCCCAGCGCCTGCAACAACGACTCCTGGTACTCCGGTCGCCGCAACGTCTGGTACGAAACGATGAACCGTCGGCCACAGTCCCAGGGGTTGGTCGCCGCGCCGCGCTCCCGGCGGATCTTCGCCACCTGCTCTCGATTGATGATCTCGAAGCGGACGCCAAACCGCCGCTCCATCTCCCCCTGCCACTGCAGGCAGATCGACGCCGGGCACACGATGATGACGAGGTCAAGGCGCTGCCGAAGCAGCAGCTCCTGCAGGATCAGCCCGGCCTCGATCGTCTTGCCCAAGCCAACATCGTCGGCGATGAACAGGTTCGCTCTCGGGAGCGACAGCGCCTTCTGCAACGGGACGAGCTGGTGTTGCATCACCGAGATGCCCGCCCGGAACGGCGCCTGGATTCGCTCGTCGTCGGGACGGGTCGCCGTCGTCACGCAGTTCCACTGCAAGGAGCGGTAGTACGCCTCGAAGCGATCGGGGTCGTCGAAACCCTCGATCGCCCCGAGGCCATCGCGGGCGGGGTCGATCCGCTGCGCGCCGACCTCCAGCTCCCAGACCAGCTCGAGCGGCCGGCCTTGGGCGTCGTCGTCGAGGCAGACGAGCTTGACGAGGGTCCCGGGGCGCAGGCCCGAACGCGGGTTGCGGGCGTAGGGGTCCGATGGGGGAACGACCTCGCTGACGAGGTACTGGCGGTGGCGCGCCCGGACGATGTCGCCGGGTTCGGGCGGCTGACCGGGCTCGGGGTCCGCCTCGACGCGGCGGAGGACACCTCGCGGGAGCGAGGCCAACGCCGCGCGGTACTCCTGGGCATCCTCGCGGGTGGCCTCGACTTCCAAGTCGGTCCCGTCGCTCGTCGACGCAGATGCATCGGGGGCCGCTTCGACGTCGCGAGCCTCCTCGACCGTGATCCCGGCCGCGGCTGCCAGGATGGCGCGGACGTAGGCCTCGCGAGTCGTGTCATCTGCCGTCAGTGCGTAGCGCTCACAGACTTTCTTCAACTGCCCGCGACCAAGCTCCGACACGAACACACCGAGTTCACACTGCGCCTCGATCGCAGCGGCCAGACTCGCCATGCCCGGGTCGAGCCCCGGCAGGTCGATCCGCACGTCGTGCTGTTCTTCGAGACGACGGAGCACCGACGCCAGCTCGTCACGGGAAAGGACGGGCACAATGCCGCGAATGCTGGGCTGCGAACGCGCGAGGAACTCGTCCAGCTGCAGCGTGAGCTGGCGGGGTTCGACCCGGCGCTCGACCTGCGCCGGGTCCGGACCGGCGTCGTCGTCCTCGCCGAGAAGCCGCGCGGAGAGGTCCCCCTTGCTTCCACTCACCGGCAGGTCATGGGCACGACACGCGACCTTGAGCTCGGCGAGCAACAGCTGGTCGAGGACCTTCCGGAAGCTCGCCGCCTTGGAGTGCGCCAGCCCCTCGATGAACTCCGCCTTCGTCTCTGGTTGTGCAGTTCCGACATCGAACAGACGATCGACTTCGATCAGCCTCTTCTTCGTCAGGCACGCGAGTACGGATCGCTTCGTGGGTCTCGACACCGTCGTCTCTGCTTACCGCCGCGCGTCCGCCGACCACCGCGCTTGGGAGCGCCCGCTGGCGCACCGGTTTGGGGAGCCGGATCGCAACGCGGCGACGAGATTACTACAGAGGGCGTGTCCCGTTCTGGGCCGTATCAAGACCACAGACCGCAGCTCCAGCACGCGGACCGCTCCCTACATTGGGCTCTACTCCACGCACGTCCCCCGAAGTTGAAGCGACCCGGTGCCCAGGCTCCAGACTCCACCGGGAAGGCGGAGGGGAACATCCTCATCCAGACTTGCCATGCGATCATGTTCCGAGAGGTCTTGGTCGCGGACCGAGACCGACACCCTCGCACCAGCCGACAGTCGGAGGGGCAGATCAAACGACCGGTGGACCGAGTACGAGTCGTGTGCCCGCGCGTCGCGGGACTCGCTGCCCGCCGAGATGACGACAACGGGATCGGGCGCACCGCCTCCGGCATCCCAGTAGCTTCCGCTGGGCTTGCGCCTCGGTGCGTCGTATGCCAGCGAGGAGAACGCCCAGACGCGGCATGGGGCGCACTTGTCGTCCGCGTCGCCTTTGCAGGCTGCTGCCGCTCTGTTTGCCGCGTCCTCTCGCGCGGCTGCAAGCCGTTGCTTGCGGGTCCCTTCCGCGCTGCGCCGGGCATCGGCGCGGGCGATCGCGTCGGCCTTCGCCTCGAGGTCGGAGCACTCAGAAACGACCCGCGGCGTTCCACTCGGAGGGCTCGAGATGTCGTCCGTCTTGCAGTCCGCCATCGGGCGGTTGACGCACGCATGCGCCCGCTCCTCGACGCGCGCGCGAGCCGCATCGTAGTTGGCGATCTCTCGCTGGAACCGCTCATCCGACCGTGGACAGGGCGGGTCCTTTGGTGCCCTCCGTCCCTCGCGCAGCTCGCCCAAGCCAATGACGAGAGTACGATGCCAGTGCGCAAGTTGCTCGAGCGTTCGTGCTTGCTCCACAAGCGCTGGGAGCGTGATGTTCGAGGGCCAGTTCTCGGCAACGTCGTAGGGCTTGGTCTCGAAGCGCACGACGTCGCCGCTATTGCGCTGAGCCTTCAGCACCTCGTTCAGCGTGCGGGCCTTGTTCACGAACTGGTCGAAGGTCGGGATCTCCTCCTGTCGCCCGCTCTGGATCACGTGAAAGCGAGCGCGAACCCTCTGCATCGTGGATTCGACTTCATGCTCGACGCCTGCACCACCGCCGAACCCCAAGTAGCTCGCCCGCGCGTGCGCCTTGAGGTAGTCGCGATCAGCACTCGACGCGGACTCGATCTCGGCGATCGCCTTGAACGTCGCGCCTCGCTGGACGCCCGAGACAAACTGGTCGCCACACCGCCTGTAGAACTTCGCCGGGTCTTCGCGAAGGTCCGCCAACGCGCTCTCGGTGAGCTTGTAGCGGACGAGCGCATCCACCGGCGCCAAGGCGAGCGAGCTGACGACGAGGTACGTGGAGCTGCTGCTCTTCACTGACTTGGTCACGTACTCCGCCTCAGCACTGACGCTGAAGAACCCAAACTCCGCACTCGCGTTCGCCGTCACGCCGAGCATCTCCGACAAGCTCTGTGCGTCCTCGGCGTAGTCGACCTCCAGCTCGTCGAAGCTGTTGCCACTCGGCCTTGTCTCGACCTCCTCGACGCAGTGACCAAGCACCGCCCCGGTCAAGGACGCGTAACCCATCGCGGCGGACACCGTCGCCCCCGTCGGGGCGAGATGGGATCCGCCCCGGCTCGAAGCGCCGTAGAGCGTCGGGTCAACCTTGGCTGGCTCCGAGTTCTTCGACTCCTTTGGAGAGAACAACGCACATCCGGAGGCGAACAGGGCCGAGAGAAGCAGAGTCACAGCGGACGTGCGCACACCGACGAGCATCTGTTCGTCAGGTTCATGGGAAAGTGCCCAATCGTCAAGTCGACAGATCTCCAATGCGACCACACGGAAATCGTAGTTCGGCCGCGGACCTGTAGGTTCCTCGGTCAGATGTACTCCCTGCAGGAGACCACCGACACCGTGACGACGCCCGTTTCACCCGCAGCGACCTTGTGTCTGGCCCCGACCCCTACTGCCCGGACTCTGCCCGGCGTCGCCGCTCGTCATACTCCAAGCAGGCCGGCCGCAACGAGTCCAGCATCAAGAACATCGCGTCGCACGTCGCACGGAGATCGCTCTCCGTCACGGTTATCTGCGCTTCGCCTTGGAGTTCGGCATTCCTCCGCCCCCAACTCGATCTGGGCCAGAGGCTCTCGACGGCCTTTCGGAACCTCTCGTCCGTCCGGCCGTTTCGGTGTTCGATGAGATGACGCACCTCGAAGGCCGTACGGATCTGCGGCCAAACCTCGGGTGCCGCCGTATTGCACGAGCGCACGATATCGAGACCAACGACGCTCATTTCTTCGACAAGGCTTGTCAGGCCATGCCTCGGGACGACTGCATCGCAGATTGCCTCGGTGACGTCGTCGAACGGAAGCAGGACGTGTAGCTTGGGGGCAGTGTTCGCGAGTTTTTTTGCCGCGGGCTTGCCCAGGTCGCAGATGCCTTCGCGGTGCTCCATCAAGGCAACCCTCCATGCCTCCAGCGCCAGCAGATGCAAGAAGAGCTCGAACTCGACCTTCAAGAGAACGAAGTGCGACTTCACAAGAACCTCACCAAGGCGATCGACAGAGCCGCCCCCATCGAAGAGCCCTGCGTGTTGCTCCGCGAATTCCACCGCGTCGACCTCTTCCAGCGCCTTTTGGGCGAGTTCGTGCGAGACCATGGTCCTGCGCAGATGCTGTTCGCATTTGCGGCGGTAGTCGGTGATCTGTTGAGCCGTTTTTCTCGCGAAGAGGGACATGCGCGTCGTCTGTCCTCTCAGTATGCGCACGTCATCCAGCTTTGGGGAGCGCTCATCCGCCGGAAGCCGCTCACCACCCCGCGCTGTGAGAAGGCGCCCCGCAACCTCGCCCACCCGGCAACCCCCACGTCAGCGGACACAGCTTCGGCCGCAGCCGCGACGTCTTGGTCAGGAAGATCCCGCAGCCATCCACGATCGTCGCGGCGCCGCCGAGAATGTGACCCAGCGTGCAGACGTCGGACCCCTCGGGGTGCGTAGCGCTGCGGGGCTCGGCCCGCGCCCCGCACTCCGAAGAAATCGTCGCCCTCCGCGTTCTCAGATGGGACAATCGTGCGCACGCGATGCCTTCCCTGCCCCCGGGTTTGTATGACCGCATCGTCGACCAAGCGCTCGCGGAGGCGCTCGAGTCGGTCGAGCCGAGCCTACGCGAAATATCCGACCTCTCACCCGACCATGCCCACGAAGCAATCGCCCGTGCCTTGCACCCACGCATTGTGCAGGCCCTGCGCGCCACGAAAGGCGAGGACCGCGAACATCGCCTCGCGCGGCAGGTCGACCTCGCCAATGGCGTACTGCGTCTACTGAGCGAGAGCCGAGCCAGCGGCACCGATCACACGGACACCATCGGCACTCCGCCACGCAAGCTTCGAGCAATCCTCGAACCTGTCCCTTCGCCACGCGCCCCATCGGCTCCGGTACGTCCGTCGATTCCCCTGTCGTCGAGCGACCTGCTGGTCAACGCGCGGCACGACCTGAGTCTCGGGCCCGAGCTGCGCCGGGAGATCGCATCGGCGGATCGGATTGACCTGCTGTGCTCGTTCGTCAAGTGGAGCGGCCTGCGCATCGTCGAGGACGCTCTGCGCGCGCAGCTGCACCGTCGGCCTGGTTCCGTCCGTATCCTGACAACGACGTACATGGGCGCCACGGAGGCTCGTGCCCTCGAAGCACTCATCGAGATGGGCGCGCAGGTCCGCGTCTCGTACGACCGCAGCAGAACACGCCTCCACGCCAAAGCGTGGTTGTTGCACCGCGCGTCGGGGTTTTCGACCGGGTTCGTTGGTTCGTCGAACCTGTCGTCGTCGGCGGTACTCGACGGGCTGGAGTGGAACGTTCGGCTGGCGCAGACCGACAACGCGGCAATTCTCGAGAAGTTCGCGGCCGCCTTCGACCAGTACTGGGACGACCCAGGCTTCCGCGCCTACGACCGGCACAGCTTCCTTGCGGCGCGGCGTGACCACCTTCGCGAGAAGTCGGCCGACTTTCTACGCTTCGACCTGCAGCCCAAACCGCATCAGGCCCGGATTCTCGAGGAACTGGATGCTGAGCGGTCGTACGGCCACCACCGCAATCTCATCGTCGCCGCGACCGGCACGGGCAAGACGGTGGTCGCCGCGCTCGACTATCAGCGCTTGCGCAAGCAGCTACCTCGCGATCGGCTGCTATTCGTCGCGCATCGCCGGGAGATCCTGCAGCAGAGTCTCAAGACATTTCGGGTCGCGGTGGATGATGGTGCGTTCGGCGAGACGCTCGGAGGCGGCGACGTCCCGATCGAGTGGACCCACGTGTTCGCCAGCATTCAGTCGCTGACGAAGAAACGCGTCGCGGAGCTCGCGCCCGACGCCTTCGATGTCGTGGTCGTCGACGAGTTTCACCACGCCGCCGCGGATACGTACGACCGCCTGCTGCGTCGTCTTCAACCGAGGGTCTTGCTTGGATTGACGGCGACCCCCGAGCGCACCGACGGTCGCTCGGTCCTGGCTTGGTTCGACGGCCGAATTGCCTCGGAGATCCGCCTGTGGGAGGCGCTCGATCAAGCGCTGCTCTCGCCGTTTCAGTACTTCGGGATCGGTGGGGCGCCGGACCTGCGCGGCGTCACTTGGTCGCGCGGGCAGTACGACCGCACTGCGCTCAGCAACGTTTACACCGCCGACCACCTGTTTGCCCTGCGAGTCATCCAGGAGACCGCCGCCAAGGTCCGGGACATCACGAAAATGCGTGCGCTCGGCTTCTGTGTCGACCTGGCGCACGCGGCGTTCATGACCGCGCAGTTCAACGCCAGGAAGATCGCGGCGCGAATGGTCTCCGGCGAATCGAGTCGCGCCGACCGGGACGACGCCCTGCGGGCCCTCAAGTCGGGGAAGGTCCAGATCGTGTTCACGGTCGACCTGTTCAACGAGGGCGTCGACGTCCCCGCGGTGGACACGATCCTGTTCTTGCGGCCCACCGAGAGCGCCACGGTATTCTTGCAGCAACTCGGGCGCGGCCTTCGACTCTCGAAGGACAAGGAAGTCTGCACCGTCCTGGACTTCATCGGCCACGCGCATCGGCGTTTTCGCTTCGATGCACGGTACCGGGCGATCGTGGGCGGTACCCGTCGCGAGCTCGAGCGCCGGGTGACCGACGGTTTTCCATCCTTGCCCGCGGGGTGTTTCATCCACCTCGACAAACTGGCCCGCGAGGCCGTCCTCGAGAACGTGAGGCTGGCAATTCGCTCTCATCGTACGGGTCTCGTCGAGGACCTGAGAGCCCTGACTCGTGAGGAGGAAGATCCGACGCTCGCACGGTTTCTCGAGCGGGCGGGAATCGAGCTCGAGGACCTCTATGCCAAGTCGTGGGGATGGACGGTGCTGCGTCGGAAGGCCGGCCTGCTGACCGCGCCGCACGACGATCGCGACATCGTAGTGGAACGCTCTTTCGGCCGCATGCTCCACCTCGACGACGACCGTATCGAGCGATTCGAAGCCTTGCTCTCCAGCCAGGAGCCTCCTCCGGCCGATGCGGCCGACCCGTACCAGCGCCTACTGTTCGTGCTCAGCGGACACATGCGCGAGCCGTACGAGAACATGAACGCCGCGTGGGCGCACCTATGGGGCCGCCCCTGGCTGCGCGACGAGCTTCGACAACTACTCACGATCCTGCGAGACCGAGCCCGACATCGCCCACACCGGATCACCGGCCGGCTCGGAAGCTTGCCGCTGCGTGTGCACGGGACGTATTCGAGAGACGAGGTCTTCGCCGCCATCGACGAGCGCACGACAAAGGACGGAGTCAAGCGCACGCAGGGAGGGATCTTCAATGCGAGCAAGTTGCGGTGCGAGCTGCTGTTCGTCGAGCTCGAAAAGAGCGAGAAGGACTACTCTCCCACGACGCTCTACAACGACTATCCAATCACGCCCACCCGGTTTCGCTGGGAGAGCCAGAGCAGCGCCCACGAGGAAACCCCGGCGGGCCGCCGCTACCTCGCCGCGACCCCCGGTGCCGACCAGCAGATCCTCCTGTTCGTCCGTCAGCGACGCAAAGACGCCCGCGGCGAGACAATGCCGTATCTTTGCCTCGGCCCCTGCACCATCGCCAAGCACCACGGCGCGAAACCGATGCGGATCGACTGGAACCTCGAAGTGCCGATGCCCGCGTGGGTTTTCGAGGAGTCCAAGGTGATCGGTGGCTGAGTCCGTACCGCAACAGCCCCGTAGG
>CALBMM010000066.1 GCA_937896535.1 uncultured Pseudomonadota bacterium | reverse complement strand
GGTCTCGATCCACGTGCGCGACCTCGAGACGCAGCACGTGCTGTTCGACTACATCGGCGACACGCCGCTCATCCCGGCCAGCAATCAAAAGCTCGTCACCGCGGCGGCGGCGTTGGACCTGCTCGGCGCCGACTACACGTTCAACACGACCGTCGCGGCCGACGATCGCGCGCTGTACATCAAGGGAGAAGGCGACCCGGCGCTGTTCGTCGAGGACCTCACGCAGATCGCCGACCTCGTCGCCGAGCAGGTCGACGTCGGCAGCTTCGAGCGTCTCGTGGTCGACGACACCGTGTTCTCGGCGGCAGGGCTCGCCCCGGACTTCCCCGACGACGGCCCGGGCTACGCGTACGAGGCCCCCAGCGGCGCGCTGTCGACCAACTTCAACACGATCGAGATCACCGTGACCGGCCGCCCGGGCGGGGCCGACGTCGCCGTGGTTCCGTTCGGATCGGCGATCATCGTCGAGAACCGCGTGCGACGGGGCAAGCGCGCGATCGGGATCGCGACGCGGGCCGACGACGAGGGGCGCACGGTCGTTCGCGTCGAGGGCTCGATCTCGCCGATGTCGAGACCGGTCGTGGAGCGGCGCCGCGTCGCCGACCCCGGCCTGTTCACGGGATCGGTCTTCGCCGAGCTGCTCGCCGAGGCCACCCACACCGAGCCGCTGCCGGTCGCCAAGGGCAAGCTGCCGCGAGGCGCCGACGTGCTCGTGGAGAACGCCTCGACGCCGCTGTTCGAGGTCGTCGACTCCGGACTGGCGTACTCCAACAACTTCATCGCCGAGCAGGTGTTGCGCACGCTGGCGTGGCGCATGACGGGCGACCCGGGCGATTGGAACGCCGGACAGGAAATCCTGCACGAGTACTGGGACGCCCTCGTCGGCGAGCCCGACCAGCTGACGGTCGTCAACGCGTCGGGGCTGACGCAGCAGGGACGCGTGACGACGTCGGGGCTCGTCGATCTCATCTCGGTCGCACATCGTGCCGCGGCCGGGGAGGGCAGCGGCTTGCTCGACGCGCTCCCGGTCGCCGGCGAGGCAGGGACGCTGCGCACCCGGCTGCGCCTGTCCGGTCGTCGCGTGCGGGCCAAGACCGGCACGCTCAACGGGGTCAGCGGCTTGACCGGGATCATCACCGCCGAGGATGGCACGCCGCAGGTAGGCTTTTCGATCCTCGTCAACGCGCGCGAGGGGGTCGTGTTCGACGCGACCAAGCGCCGCCGCATCGAGGACCAGGTCGTCATTGCCGTGCTGTCGGCCCTCGACGACTACGAGGCACAGCGCGCGGGCGTCCGCACGCCGCGGGGCTGAGCGTGGTGAAGGCAGGCGTCAGGGCCCGAGTCGCTCGGGCTTGGCGGCGGCACCATCGACGAGCGCCTTGTGCAGGCGCTTGGCCAGGCCGGCGTCGTCGTACGGCTTGCGCACGTAGGCGTGGGCCCCGTTGCGCAGGCCCCAGTAGCGATCGGACTCGCGGGTCAGCTCCGTCACGAGCACGACGGGCGGCAGCGAGCCCTGCTCCGCGGACATGCGACGCATCAACGCCAGGCCGCTGACGCCCGGTAGCAGTACTTCGCACACCACCAGGTCGGGGCGCCGCTCGCTCCAGCTCGCCATCGCGGTCGTGCCGTCGGACGCCTGGTCGATCACCACCTCGAGGCTCGCGTCCTTGGCCGCCTGCTCGACGATGCGGCACAGCCGAGCGCGCGCCTCGGGGTCGGGGTCGGCGACGAGGACGCGGCGGGTGTCGGCGGTCGGCATCGAGCGGCGCCTGTTCGATCGGGGGTCCGGTCAGACCGCGACCGGAACCTCGCGCTTGCGTGCCAGGTTCGCGCGACCGAGCCGGTAGACCACCTTGGTGATCGCGAAGGCACCGGCCCGCGTCTTGCGAGCGATTTCCTTGATGCTGTGGCGTCCGTTGAGCAGCTCGAGCACGCCGAGCTCCTCGCGGGTGAATGCGTGGCGGCCCAGCTTGGCCACCTCGGTGTCGACCCGGATGAACACGTCGTCGACCGTGGGCATGTGCGAGCCCATGGCGGCGGAGTCCGCGACCCGGCGCAGACCGTCGAGCAGCGCGTCGCCGATCCGCAGCGAGGCGCGGGCCTCGGCGGCGGCCTTGGCGAGTGGATGGAGCTTGTCGGACGGCGCGAACGAGATTCGTGCGTCGGTCCAGGTCAGCAGCACGCAGGCGACCTCGCGCGCCTGGGCCAACAGCGCGTCGGCGAGCTCGCCGGGGCTGAGATGGCCGTCCTCGACGAGGCGCTGTCCGAGCAGTCGACGCTTGTCGTCCGGGGCGCGGGCGACCGCGTCGAGGTGCTCGGCCGGCATGAAGCCGCCCTCGACCACGAATCGGCCCAGCCGCAGATCCTCGTCGACGCCGCGCACCTCCGACATGAGGATCGAGCCGTCGTCGAGGTGCAGTCGTCCCCACTGCAGCTCGCCGACCGCGACGGTCAGCACACCACGCGTGCCGTCGCGGGCGAGGACGTCGAGCACCGACTCGAGCTTGGTATGGGCGGCGTCGGCCTGCAGCGTCACGCCGGCGGCGGGCATCGGGATCTCGGAGTCCGCGACGAGCTCGGCGGCGATGCGCGCGACCGCTTCTTCGGGGATCTCCACGCCCACCAGATGCCGACGCAACAGCTCGCCCACGCGCAGCTGCAGGTGGTCGCTGGGCTGGGCGAGGTCGCGCTGGATCGGCTGCGGCGCACGGTCGACCGCATCGCGCAGGACCTTGAGCAGGGCCGGAATCGTGAACGGCCGCTTCAGCGACGGCAGTCCCTCGGCGCCCGGGATCGGCGTGGGGTTGGCGCGGCTGACGAGCAGGATGCCGGGCAGGTCGGACGCACCGGGCACCTGCACCAGCGCGCGCAGCACGGACGCGGACACGGCCGGTGACGTGGCCGAGTCCAGCAGCAATGCCACGATCGTGCCGTCGCCCGCGGGACCGTGCTGACGACACAGGGTGACGGCCTGGTCCTGGCTCGCCGCGTTGTAGACACGATAGCCGGCCAGCTGCAGGCCCGCGGTGGCGAGTCTGGCGGTCGTTGGATTGGGGTCGAAGTAGAGAATCCCGGCCACGAAGTTCCCAGCGCCGATCGCAACGCACGTTCGGTGCTCAGCTGCGCAGGTGAGCGCGCCGGCCCGCGGCGTTGGTCGGGCCAAGCATACTCAGAACCGGTGGGTCCGTGGTAGCGTTCGAGCGGCATGGTCATGGAGTCGCTGCAGCGGCTCGATCCGCCCCGGTCACTCGGCAAATACCGGCTGCTGGCGCGGCTCGGCGAGGGCGGAATGGCGACCGTGTACGTCGCGAGCGTGGGACGAGGCGCGCTGCGGCGACTGGCCGCGGTCAAGCTGCTGCGCACCGAGGCGCCCGACCACGACTATCGCACCCGCTTCCTCGACGAGGCCCGGGTGGTGGTGCGCCTGCACCACAACAACATCGTCGACGTGCGCGAGGCCGGTGAGGTCGACGGCTCGCTGCTCATCGCGATGGAGCTCATCGAGGGGCGCGACCTCGCCGACGTCTGGGACCGCTGCGCGGAAGCGGGCCGCGCGTTTCCGGTGCCGCTCGCGGTGCACCTCGTTCGCGAGGCGCTGCGCGGGCTGCACTACGCGCACACGTTTCCGGGTCTCGCGCTCGTCCATCGCGACGTCAGCCCCAGCAACATCCTCATCGACTGGGCCGGCGCGGTGCGCTTGGCCGATTTCGGCCTCGCCACGTCCGCGATGCGGGCGGCCAAGACGGTGCCCGGCATGGTCTTCGGCAAGGTCGGCTACATGGCACCCGAGCAGGCGACCGCCGGCGTGCTCGATGCCCGGGCGGACGTCTACGGCTGCGGCGTCGTGCTCTGGGAGCTGCTGACCGGACGGCCGCTGCGCGAGGCCGGCACCGACACCAAGCAGGTCGCCGGCTGGGAGGCGGTGCCGCCGAGCCAACGCAGCAGCCGAGTCGACTCCCAGCTCGACGCGATCGTGGTGCGGGCGCTGCAGCGCGATCCCAACGCGCGCTACCAGTCCGCCCGCGAGTTCATGAAGGCGCTCGCCGGCTGGCTCGCGTCGCACGCCCCGGACACGACGCAGGAGACGATGTCGTCGTTTCTGGCGGAGCTGTTCGGCGACGCACGGCAGCGCGACCACGCGGCCTACGAGGAACTGCTCGAGCAGGCCAAGTCGGGGGCATTCGATGCCGCCGATCTCGACCCGGACACCACCGCCGCCAACCCGGCGTCGCAGCGCGCCGGCGCGGAGATCCTCATCGGCAGCGTGGTCGCCGACCGCTACCGCATCGAGCGCGAGCTCGGGCAGGGCGGCATGGGCACGGTGTACCTGGCCGAGCACGTGACCGTGGGCCGGAAGGTGGCGGTCAAGGTGCTGACCGCCGAGCTCAGCCACCACCCCACCGTCGCGCGCCGCTTCAAGGAAGAGGCGAGGGCCGCCAGCGCGGCGGGCCACCAGAACATCGTCGAGGTCTTCGACGCCGGAACGCTGCCGGACGGTCGGCTCTTCCTGGTGATGGAGCTGCTCAACGGCAAGTCGCTGTACGAGGAGATCGAGGACACCGGCCAGCTCTCCGTCGTCCGCGCCTGCGCGATCATCCGTCAGGTGGCGCGCGCCGTTCGAGCGGCGCACGGCGTGGGGATCATCCATCGCGATCTCAAGCCGGACAACATCATGCTCGTCGACAAGGGCGAGGGCGAAGTCGTCAAGGTGCTCGACTTCGGCATCTCCGCGAGTGCGGACCGGACCGAAGAGCAGGCACGCTTGACCTCGCCCGGGCATGCGATCGGCACGCCCGAGTACATGGCGCCCGAGCAGGCCAAGGGGTACCCGTCCACGGAGCGCTTCGACATCTACGCGATGGGCGTGATCCTGTACGAGATGCTCGCCGGCAAGCCGCCGTTTTCGTCGGCGAACATCCTCGAGGTGCTGACCCGCAAGACCACCGAGACGGCGCCGCCACTGGATCTGCAACGTGCCGGGCTGCCCGCGGCGCTCGTCGAGCTCGTGCACCTGTGCATTCGGACCGACCCGGCGGAGCGTCCACCGACCGTCGACGCCTTCCTCGCGCGGCTGGACCCGGTGCTCGCGTCCTTGCAGGGATCACGCGTGGTGCTGACGGGGCCGACCGCCCTCGCCGAGGCCTCGTCGTCGACGGGACGACTTCCGCCGCCCGCCGCGGCCCTCGACAACTTCGACGCCGCGCTCGCCTCGGTGACCTCCGCGGCGGTCCCCTCCGCCGGCACCGGACCGCTGGGGGCGGCGGCATCGGGTCCGCTGCCGGTCGGCGTGCACGGACGCTCGACGACCTCGGCCAATCTCGTGGCGGTCGGCGAGCCGCCCGCGTCGCGCAGCTCGCTGTACGCGATCATTGCCGTCGCCGCGGCGGCGGTGATGGGCCTGCTCGTGTGGTGGGCGCTGCCCAGCGGCGAGGCGAAGCCCGACGCCGCCGCGTCGACCGCCAATGCCGCGGCCAACGTCGAACCGCCTCGCATGGCCCTGGCCGACGCCGCCGAAGCCGGCAAGGCGGGCGCGGACGAGAGCACCGGCGAGCCGATCGAGCCCGTCTTCCCGAGCGCCGAGCAGGAGGCCGGCGACGGCGATGACACGCAGGCCGGTGCGGCGTCGACCGGGGCGCAGGCCGGCACGGAGGGTGACGACGCGCCCGCGCCGACGCCGATCGAGGACGCGGGCGACGGCGCGACCCCGGAACCGACGCCGCCGACCGAAGAGTCCGATTCGGAGGATGCCGCGACGAGCCCCGAGCCGAGGGCCGGCGGCGGCAAGGACCCCAGCGAGACCCCCAAGTGCGTCGCGGTGCGCAAGGCGGCGAAAGCGGCGTACGACAAGCACGATTGGTCGGCCACGCTCGCGAAGGTCGGGTCGGCGTCGTGCTGGGGCGGCAAGTACAAGGCCGACTATCGCGAGTACAAGACCCGGGCCTACTTCGAGACCAAGCAGTACGGCAAGTGCGCCAAGGCCGGCGCGCGCGGCTCGGGCAAGACCAAGATGTACGCCGACAGCTGCGCGAAGCGGATGGCCATGGAAGGCGGCTGAACGCGCCGTCCGGGTGCCAACCGAAGGAAGTTTGCGTTTGCCTTTCGATCGTACAATCGTCTCGACCGTGACCCGCCCCTTCCTCGCGCTCGCGCTGACGACCTCGCTGGTCGCCGTGATGCCCTCGCTGCCGGTGAAGGCGTCGGCGACGGCGTTCGCGGCCGCCCATGCCCCCGCGCCGGCGCGCGAGCGCCGCGGACAGATCCGCGTCGACACGGCCGCGCTCGGCGACAGTGCCGAGGCGACGCGCACGAAGATCCTCGATCGCATCGACGCGGTGCTCACCCGCGGTGGGGTCACGCGTACCGACGACGCGTCGGACCCGGTCTTGCGCGTGACGGTCGAGCCGCTCGAGGGCGACACGGTGGGCTACCGGATCTCGTACCGGGTCGACATCGACGGGGCCGCGGTGAAGGGGTCGGACAGCTTCGCCGATTGTCGGCTGTGCACCGAGGACGAGCTCGCGGACGCGACGGAAGCCGCCATCGAGCGCACCGTCGAGTACATGGAGGTCGAGGTCGAGTCGGACACGCCGCTCGAGCCGGACACGGACACGACGGATCCGACCACCGCGAGCGGCGGGGAAGGCGACGGCTTGCCGCCGGACGTTCGCTCTCGTCGTGGGCTCGGGGGCAAGGGCTGGGCCGGTGTGGCGCTGCTCGGCGTGGGCGGAGCCGGGCTCATCGCCGGCATCGTGCTCGCGGTGCCCGAGCCCAAGCACGTCGATACGCGGCCGACCGAGCTGCGAACCACGCGACCGGCGGGATTCGTCGCGATCGGGGTCGGGGGGGCGATGGCGATCACGGGCGCCGTGCTGCTCGCCCTCGATCGTCGCGACGCGAAGCGACAGGCCACGGCGGCCGACCGCAAGCGCGCGGTCGTGCGGGCGATCCCCTGGGTCGCCGAAGGCGCGGGGCTGGGCGTCGTCGGTCGGTTCTGAGCCTCGCCGCGTGCGCGTGGCGGGCGGTCCGCGAGACCGTTCAGTCTTCGGGCCCGGCTTCGTTGGCCGAGGTCGCGGCGCGCACGCGGGCGTAGGCCTGTCGTCGCGCTCGGTCGTGCTCGACGCGTAGCTCCGAGGCCACGGCGATCGCGTCCAAGCCACGCAACGCGCGGCGGCTGGCCGCCACCGCACGCCCGTCGAGCCCGACCAGTCGCTTGACCAAGTCGTCGACCAGCGAAGCCAACCTGCCGCGGCGCGTCACCTCGTCGACGGCGCCGACGCGAAGTGCTTCGGCGGCGTCGAGTCGAGCCCCGGCGAGCATCAGGCGGCGCACCGCGGAACGGCCGAAGACGGTCCGCAGCCGCACCAACCCGTCGAGGTGGTACACGACTCCCAGTCGCGCGGCGGGGACCGAAAAGTACGCGTCGTCCGCGGCGAGTCGGAAGTCGCAGGCGCACGCGAGCTCGACGCCGGCCCCGACCACGAAGCCGTGAAGCTTGGCGAGGAAGGTCGCGTCGGCGGCGTTCATCGCCTCGGTGGCGGCGACCAGCGGCGCGTCGGGCATCGCGTCCGGCTCGCGCGCGAGCAGGTCGGCGAGCGCGGTGAGGTCGAACCCGGAGCAGAAGCCGTCGCCGGCCCCTTCGAGCACGACGACGTCGCCGTCGAGCGAGGCGCACCGCTGGGCGATCCACGACAGGGCCGCCGGCGTGATCGCGTTGCGTCGCGACGGGTTGTCGAGCGTCCACGTCCACGCGCCGTCGGGGCGACGCGTCTGGGACAGTCCGGGTGCGACGTTCATTCGGATCGAGGCGAGGCGCCGGCGGGGGGGCGTGCGCCGGCGGGGGGCGCCCCCGGGGCCGCAGCGCCCTTGGGCGCCACGCCGGGGGCGGTGAAGACCACCGAGTTGTTGCTCGGGCCGGGTGTACCGGAGACGCTGGGATCGATCTCGCCGGCATCGGCGGCCTTGGCGAGATCGTCGAGCACGCGTGCCGTCGCCGAGTCCGGGTTGAGCATGAGCATCTTGCGTCTCGCGTACGCACGCTGCAGTCGCTGCGTACGCGTCAGGTGGCGCGGGTCGATCATCACGAGCGCCGTCTCCCACGGATGCAGCATCTCGTCGGGCAGTGGCCACGCCGGCGGCTCGGTCTCGGCGGCGGGGGCTGGGGTTGGGGCGGGGGCTGGGGCCGCCGCGACGGCTCGGTCTTCGGCCCCCGACGCGTCCGCGGGGCCACACGCGCCGATCACGAGCAACCCGAGCCCGAGCGGCCACGGGCGCGGTGGTCTCGCGCGTGTCATCGGGTCACCTTAGCAGATCGCGGCTAGGTGATCGTGGCGCCGCACCGGCGGAGGCCTCGCAGCAGCGACCACGGTCCCCACACCAGCATCGCGATGTAGACGAGACCGGCGAGGGGCGGCGCGTGCCACATCGGAAAGACGCTGCCGTTGCCGTCGGCGACCAGCGCCGCACCGATGCCGAACTCGGCGAACGCGGCGACGAGCACGATGCCGAACCAAAGCCTGGCGGCGACCGAGGTCGGCGTCGCCATGCCGCGCACCGTCATCAGGCCCAGCACGAGCACCGCCCATCCAAGGTGCAGCACGCCGCCCAGCGACAGCTCGCCCAGGTTCGACGTGGGCGCGACGCACAACACCATCAGCAGGTGAATCGACAGCGCCACCCCGTACTCGGCGAGCAGCCGAGTCAGCGGGATCGTGCGCAGCTTCGGCGGAAGCGAGCCGACCGGCACGCGCGCCATCAGCACCACCTGCAGCGGGCCCAGGAGGGCGAACAGCGACAGCAGGTACACGTCGGAGAACTCGTCGACGCGGCGGGGGACGGCCACCAGCGCCATCGCGGCCAGCACGACGGTCGCGATCGTCGCTTCGAGCCGCGACAGCAGGCCGTCGCTGCGCGCGAGGATCTTCCGCTCCATGACCAGCGTGCCCAAGCCCGCCAACACGAGCATGCCGCCCGTACCGAGCACGATCCGCATCACCGGCGTGTGGGCGCCGAACCCCGCGATGCTCGACAGTGGCGCGAACGTCCGCATCCACGTCAGGACGCTGGCCGAGCCCGGCAGCGTGGCCACGAGCCCGCCGGTCGAGCGGCCGCCGCCTTCGAGCGCCAGGGCGATCCCCGCCAGCGCGATCGCACCCAGGGCCGCCGCGAGCACGATCGTGACGATTCCGGGCGAGCGTTGGCGTCCGAGTGTCATCGCCACCAGCTGTGCGGTGACGACGAGCAACGCGCTCGCGGCGACGACGCTGACCAGGCTCGCCGCCGCGGCGCCCACGTGACCGGACGCGACGGCACCGATGCCCCACAGCACCAGCGGTCCCGACAGCGCGATCGCGATCGCGGCCAGCGGTCCCGATGCCAGACCCACCGCGAGGTGCCGCGCGGTCAAAGCGGTGCCGGTCAGCGGCTGCAGCGTGTTGTCGTGGACCTCTTGGGCCATCTGCAGCCCGATCAGCAGCGGGGCGAGGATCAGCAGGCCGAGCCCGACGATCGCCCCGGCGATCATCCCGATCGCCGTCAGGGTCGCGGCGATGCCCAGCGGCGAGGTGTAGCGCCGCACCTGGGGCACGAGGTCGTGGTCGAGCACCAGCCGCGCCCACTCGGGATCGTCGGGCACCGCGATCGATCCGAGGTCGTGCCGGCAGATCGGCGATGACGCCGCGCGTTGGGCCGCTTCGACGAGATCCGGCTCGGCGCGCTGGGCGTAGCCGCCGTCGCCGAAGGACGTCATGGCGGAGCACCCGGCGGCGACGACCCGACGAACCCGTCCGTCCGAGGCCCCTTCGCCGCGCGCGAGACGGTCGACGGCACGTCGCAGGTGCCGCTCTTCCGCCTCGGTGTCGGCGTACACGGTGTACGAGCGAACCTCGCGCTCGTGTAGCGCCGTCTCCCACCGCAGGTCCGTGCGCAGCGGCCGAGCCCCGATCGAGTGGGCCAGCCAGAGGCCGCCGAGGAGCGAGACCAGCGACAGGACGACCGCGGCCGCCCACGCGAGGCGGCGACGCTGGCCCCGCAGCGAGCGGGTGACGAAGGGGAGGCAGGCGGCGCGAAGCTCGGAGAGTCGTGGAGTCATGATCTTCGGGGGCCTTCAGTTGACGTGGTCGGCGGAGAGATGGTCGTAGACGTCTTCGAGACGACTGCGGATGCGACCGACCGAGCACACGCGAACGCCGGCGGCGCACAGCTGGGTCAGCAGGTCGGCCATCGCCGACTCGCCGCCGGGGACTTGCAAAGTCAGCTCGGTCGCGCCGTCGACCTCGGCGCTGTCCTGCACGAGGCTGCGGGTGCGCCCGAGGATCGTGTGGGCCTCGTCGACCCCGGCGAGCAGTCGCAGGCGGTACACGTAGCGGCTGACGTCGTAGCGATCGATGAGGTCGTCGACCTCACCGTCGACGACGATGCGCCCGCGCTGCACGATCGCGACCTGGTCGCACAGATCGTCGAGCTCGCGCAGGATGTGCGAGGAGATGATCACGGTCGTGCCGTCTGCGTTGACCTGACGCAGGATCCGTCGCAGGTCGCTGCGACCGCGGGGGTCGAGACCGTCGGCGGGCTCGTCGAGGATCAACAGGTCCGGCTCGTGCAGCAGGCAGCGCGCGATGAGCAGTCGCTGGCGCATGCCCTTGGACAGCTCGCCGGCCGGCGTCGACGCCTTGGCCGTGAGGTCGAAGGTGGCCAGCACGCGCTCGATCGCGGACTCGAGCTCGGCCGGGTCGAGGCGAAAGCACTGCCCGTACAAGCGCAGATACTCCGCCGGGGTCATCTGTTTGTAGAGAGGATTGCCGTCGCCCAAGAACCCGATGCGTCGTCGGACCTCGGTGGTCGTCAGCGCGTGACCGGCCGGCGCGGCCTGGCCGTCGTAGCTGACTCGTCCCTCCGTCGGGTCCATCACGGTCGCGATCATGCGCAGCGCGGTGGACTTGCCCGCGCCGTTGGGACCGATGAGGCCGAAGATCGATCCGCTTGCGATGGTCAGGTCGACGCCGCGGATCGCCCACGCGTCGCCGTCGTATGTCTTGCCGAGGTTGTCGAGCGCGAGGTGCATGGCAGCGATGGCGGCCAGTACAACGTGCCGCGACGTCGATCGATTCGCACGTCTTTGCGAGCGGTCGCAGACGGCGCCCCAACCGCCCGGGCCCCCGAACGGCTCGGGAGCGCGCCTTTGCGCCGCGTGATCGCGGTGGCCTCGATTGCAAAAGCAGCTAGCCTCAACGAGGGTGCTGGCTTGGAAACACCTCGGTCTCGGCCTTGCGCTGGCAGCGCTGGCGGGGGGCTGCGGACACCGCGCGGACTACGGCGGCGTGGAGCTCAGCGACGCGCCCCTGATGCGCTCGCTGGACCGCGCTGCGCTGCTGCGGGCGAGCACGGCGGCGGTCGCCATCGTGGAGACGGACATCGGCCGCGGCATGGCCTTCGTGGTCGACCCCGACGGCTACTTGATCACGGCGCGCCACGTGGTCGAGGACGCCGACCACATCGAGGCGATCATCTTTCCGTCGCGCGATCCGGAGCGCCGGTACGAGAGTGTGCGCGTCGTCTACAGCGACCCCGAGGTCGATGTCGCGCTCTTGCACGTGACGACGAGGGAGAAGCTGCCGTACCTGCCCGTCGCGACCGAGAAGATCGAGCCGGTCTCGCGCTACCTGTCGCCGGCCGATCCGGTCGTGCTGCTGCAGCGCGACAAGCGGGCCGACGACAACCCAGGGCTGCTCGTGCGCCCCGGTCGGGTGCGCACGCTGGCCGAGTTCAATCCGGCCGCGGGACCCAACGCGTTCGTCGGCGTCACCCAGGATGTCGAGCAGGGCCAAAGCGGAGGCCCGGTGCTCGACCGAGACGGTCGTGCGGTGGGGTTGGTGACCTGGACCTGGCGTGACCGCGTGGGCGGATACGCGATCCCGATCTCGGACGTGGCCAAGATGCTGGCCGACCGGCCCACGCTCGACGACCTACCGTCGCAGCGGGTGCGGGCGGCGGCGCGCGTGGGCGCGTTCGTGGACGCGATCGGCGGCGCCGACCTCGATCGGGCCAAGGCGCTGGCTTCGCCGACGCACGCCCGCAAGCTGCGCGAAGCCACGCTGCGCGAGATCTTCAACGACGACGAAGTGCCACCGGCGCTCGCCATGTTCGTCGCTGCCGTGGAGGAGCTCGCCCGCGACGTGCCGCAGACCGACGAAGAGCTGCACTTGCAGATCGACGCGCTCAACGAGGTCGTCGCCCGTGCGAGCGCCTCGTCGTTTCGCGAGGCGGTGGGGCTGGCCGAGCACGTGCGCCCCGGTCAGGCCCGCTCGTTCTTCCGCGAGCTGGGACAGTCGTACATGTTCGCGCGCATGTTCGGCGACATGGACGCCTCCGGCGCGCTCACGGCCGCGATGCGGCAGCTGCGGACCGTCGATGCAGCGCGGACCTTCGCCGTGGCCGACGCGGTGGAGCGCATCGGTCCGGGACCGGTGGTCGTCGACGCGGTCGAGGTCGTCGCGGGCGAGTACGCCCCCAAGGCGATCGCCCGACTGCGCCAGCGCATGCCCGACGACACGACGCGCGAGATCAAGCTGCACCTGCGGTTGGAGTGGGGCGACTGGTACGTCGCCGAGCTGACGACGCCCGCGGGCTGAGCTCGAAACGGACGACCTACGGGCGCGAGAGCGGCTTGCGCTGATCGGGCGGATGCTCGAGACCCTTGCGCACGCGCAGCAGCGTGCCGGGTGCGTCGCGGTGCTCGTACACGGAGATCCACCCATCGGGCATCTTCGGCTCCACGAGGTCGAAGATCCGCTTGGCGTCGCTCGCCGACAGATTCACGCAGCCGTGCGAGGTGCGGTTGCCGAAGCGGTTGTGCCAAAACGTGCCGTGCAGCGCGTAGCGGCCGTCGAAGTACATCACCCAAGGCACGCTCTCGACGTAGTAGGCCTCGTCGTCACCCGGCCGTGAGCGCATGTCCGAGTACGCCATCTTCGACGTGATGCGGTACAGGCCGGGAGGCGTCGGGTGCTTGTGGCTGCCGGACGCGATGAGGCTGACGAACTCGACCGTCGCCCCGCGACGCACGGTCATCATCTGCTGCTCGAGGTCGACGTCGATCCAGACTCGATCGTCGGTGACCTCGGCGGGCGGCTCGAGCAGATCGAGCTTGCGGACCTCCTTGCCCCAAACCCAGCCGCGTCCGTCGGCGGTCGGGTACCACGGGTAGCGCCCGCTGCCACGGGGCTCGTCGTCGATGTAGACGAGCTGCTGATGGAGGACGCGGCCGACCTGCTTGGCATCTTCGTCGGGCGTCTCGCGGATCGCCGCGTACCGCCACACCACGCTCCACGCCGGCGTGGCGTCGTCGCGCAGCGGATGGGCGAGCACATCGTGCCCTTGGTACTTGCTGGGCGGCAGCGGGGTGAGGTCGCGTTCGCGGACCGCTCGCAGAGATCCGTCGCTGTACACGGGACCATGTCCCGCCAGGCTGCGCCGGAACACGAACGCGTAGTCGTGCTCCTTCTCGAGCACGTCGACCGGCTCGGCGCCGGACCGTAGCGCCCCGCGGCTGGCCCAGCGCGGCGGCAGCACGGTGGCGTTCTTGGGCACCCGCGCATAGTGGAAGGGCGTGAGCTGGCCGTGGGCGAGCCGGGGCAGCGGCTTGGGCCGCTTCTTGGCGACCACGTCGGCGTGCTCGAGACAGGCGTAGGCCGAGACGCCCACGCGTCCCCAGCCGACGCCCTTGCAGTCGGGATCGCCTTCGACGTGCTCGTACACCGCGATCACGGTGCTTCGCTGATGCTTGCCCCGGAAGTCGCTGCCGAAGCGAGGCTCGGCGTAGATCATCGACGCGCGGCCGGTCTCGCGAAACTCGATCGGCGTCTCGGCCACGACCGGCGCGGGCGTCGCGGGCGGGGGCGAGTCGGCGTCGGCGTCGGGTGTGTCCGCGTCCGGGGTGGGGGAGTCGGGGGGTGCGTCCGTGGGTGTCGGCGGCGACGCGACTTCGGGGGCCGACAGCGACGGGGTCGGCGGACCGTCGCCGCCGACTGCATCGTCGCCGTTGGACCCTGCGTGATCGCAGGCGAGGCCGAACATCGCAACGAACGCGAGCGTCGCCGACCGGCATGGTCGGCCCCGCCGCCGAGCTGGGGGCTGCGACGAAGGCACGTCCGCGTCGGTATGCCATACTTCGCGCTGCCGATGCAGCAAGATTCCTTTCAGGGCACGTCGTCGTACATCGTTTCGGAAGAGCTGGGACGCGCCGTCGACGTCGCGGTCCACTTGCAACGGCCGCTGTTGCTCAAGGGAGAGCCCGGCACCGGCAAGACGTTGCTCGCGATCAATCTCGCGCAGGCCAAGCAGCTTCCGCTCGAGCGCTGGCAGGTCAAGTCGACCACCAAGGCGGCCGAGGGCCTGTACGTCTACGACACCGTTCGCCGACTGCACGACAGCCGCTTCGGCGAAGGCTCGGTGTCCGACATCGCGCAGTACATCGACCTCGGCCCGCTCGGACGCGCGTTCGAGCGACCCGATCGATCGGTCGTCCTCATCGACGAGATCGACAAGGCCGACCTCGAGTTCCCCAACGACTTGCTGCACGAGCTCGACACGATGAGCTTCACGATCGCCGAGACGGGGCGAACCGTGGCGGCGCAGGTGCGTCCCATCGTGATCATCACCTCCAACAACGAAAAGGAGCTGCCCGACGCGTTCTTGCGCCGGTGCGTGTTCCACTTCATCGAGTTCCCGGACAAGGAGCTGATGAAGCGCATCGTCCGGGTGCATCACCCGGATCTCGAAGACGATATGCTCGGCGGCGCGCTCGAGGCGTTTTACCGGCTGCGGGCGGTCGACGGCCTGCGCAAGCCCCCGAGCACCTCCGAGCTCGTGGACTGGATCGCGGCCCTGCGGATGTCGGGGATCGAGGCCGGTAAGCTGCTGGGCTCGGGCCTGCCGTTTCTGGGGACGTTGTTGAAGAAGGAGCAAGACGTCGAGACGCTGCAGCGGCGCCTGCAGCGAGGTGCCTGGGGGCGCTGAGCGTGTTCCTGGACTTCTTTTACGCCCTGCGACTTCACCGTGTTCCGGTGACGACGCACAACTGGCTGGCGCTGATGCAAGCGCTGGCGGGTGGACTGCACCGCGACAGCCTCGACGGCTTCTACCAGGTTGCCCGGTGCCTGCTCGTGTCGTCCGAAGGGCATTACGACGCGTTCGACCAGGCGTTCGCCGAGACGTTTCGCGGGGTCGAGCGCGACCTGTCGAAGATCACCGACGAGCTCGCCGCGTGGCTCGACGATCCGCGTCAGCTGATGTTCTTGGACCCCGAGCTGCGCGCCGCCCTCGAGGAGCTGGGGATCGACGAGCTGCGCCGGCAGCTGCTCGAGCGGCTCGAGGAACAAAAGAAGCGGCACGAGGGCGGCAACCGCTGGATCGGCACGGGCGGCACCTCGCCGTTCGGCCAGGGCGGGATGCACCCCTCGGGCGTGCGCATGGGCGGTGGTGGAGGAGGGCGCTCGGCGCTCGCGGTCGCCGACGCGCGCCGCTTTCGAGACTATCGCCAGGACCTGGTGCTCGACACGCGGCAGATCGCGGCCGCGCTGCGCAAGCTGAGAACGATGGCCCGCAAGGGCGTCGACGAGGAGCTCGACATCGACGCCACCGTCGACTCGACCGCCCGCAACTGCGGCGACCTCGAGATCGAGATGCGACCGCCGCGCAAGAACGACGTGCGCGTCCTGCTGCTGATGGACGTGGGCGGCAGCATGGATCCCTACGCCCGACTGGTCAGCCGGCTGTTCTCGGCCGCGCACTCCGGCGGGGGCTTTCGGGAGCTGCGCCCGTACTACTTTCACAACTGCGTGTACTCGCGGATCTACGAGGACGCGGCGTTCACCAAGCCCAAGGCGGTGGTCGACGTGATGCGCGAGCTCGATCCGAACTGGCGGCTGGTGTGCGTCGGCGATGCGTACATGCATCCGGGCGAGCTGATGATGTCGTCGGGCAACTGGTGGGACGGCTCGCGCGGACCGGTGGGCATCACCTGGTTGGCGCGACTGGCCGATCGGTTCCCGCGGTCGGTGTGGCTCAACCCCGAAGACCGCGAGATCTGGAACGCCCCGACAATCGTGGAGATCCGGCGGGTGTTCGAGATGTTCCCGCTGACGCTCGAGGGTCTCGACGAGATGGTGCACTACCTGCGGAGGCCCCCGTCGCCGGCCCGTCGTACCCACGTCTCGGCCGTCGCGCGCATGGCCCCGCCGGCCTGAGCCGGGGCGGCGCGGCGCGCGTGGAAGTCGTCGCGCCACTGTGCTAGCAAGGCCGTGATGTCGAAGCTGTCCACCCTGTCGTCGGTTCTCGTCTGCCTCGCGTTGTCGCCCGCCGGTTGCAAGTCCGAGGAAGGTGGCGGCGCCGACAAGGGCAAGGAAGAGGGCAAAGAGGCCAAGGACGACGGCAAGTCCGACACCAAGGAAGGCGAGGCCGAAGACGCCGGCTCGCTCAAGGTGGCCACCGGAGACGAGGGCGCCGAGGGGCCCGTGCCGCCCGAGACGTCGATGGTGTTCTTCACCGTCGAGGGCGCGCTGCTTCCGCTGGCGTGCTTCGACAAGGACGCCAAGAAGGTGCACGCCGCCGACAAGTGTCTCGACCTCGTGCCCGACGGCGCCCAGGCGCGGCTGAGCTCCATCGACTCGCAGTTCAACAAGCCCGTCGGGGCGCGGGGCGAGCCGCAGTGCACGGCGGGCGACGGCAAGAACACCGCCTTCTTGGTCGAAGGGATCACCGAGGGGGCGAACTTCAAGTTCGGCACCTGGCCGCCCTCGGGGATCAAGGCGGTCACCCCGATCACCGACGAGACGATGGAAGAGGAGAACCTCGAGCTGTCCGACGACGAGAGCGCCAAGCTGCTCGCCGCGACCGGCAAGTCGGGCGAGCTCAAGGTCCACCAGGTCGCCGAGTTCGACCTCGACGGCAACGACAAGAAGGAACGAGCCTTCTCGATCTACCTCCCCGACCCGAAGGTCATCGAGCAGTACGCGTTCTCGGCGATGTACATCGCGCCCGACGGCAATCTCGACGGGCTCGTCCAGATCGACCAGTCCAAGACCAAGAAGGACATCTACGAGATCAAGGGCGTGCTCGATCTCGACGGCGACGGCACCAAGGAAATGTGGATCCGCCAGGTGTTCGCCGAAGGGGCCGGTGACCGCCTCGTGAAGTTCGCCGGCGGCAAGATCGAGGCCATCGGCAAGTACAGCTGCGGCGGCTGACGTCGTCGCTCAGCCCGGCTCCGGGCCGATCCTCGCCGCCTCGTCGATGGCCACCTGGGCCTGGTCGGCCTCGCGCAGCAAAGCCTCGGCGGTGTCGTTGCGCCCTGCTTCGCGTTCGGCCACGGCCTGCGCCCGCAACCGGCGCACGAGTGCTTCGCGGATCACCGTGGTCTCGCGGTGCATGGGCCCACGCGACACCACGCGGATCTCGGCGGAGCGCCGCGTGGCGTCGATGGCTTGGGCGAGCTCTCCTTGTGCCTCCAGGACTGCCGCGAGACTGGCCAGCGTCGTCGCGAGCTCGACGTGCTCGGGGCCGAGGGTCGCTTCGTACATGGCTGCCGCGCGGTCGAGTCGATCGCGGGCTCCGGCGAGGTCGCCCGCGTCGTAGTGCAGCTTGCCGTCGACGGTCAGCACGTGCGCCATGAAGGGGTTGCTGTCACCGACGGTGTCGCGTGTGAGCTCGTAGACCCGCGCAATCCCGTCGCGGGCGGCCGCGGTGTCGCCGAGCTCGTCGTCGAGGATGGCGAGGTTGAGCAGCGTGTTGATCGTCCGCGTGTTCCGGGGGCCTTGCGAGGCCTCGCGCAGCTTCACGGCCCTGGCCAGGTACGTTCGCGCCGTCGCCCGGTCGCCCCCGTGGCGGTACGCGGCCGACAGGTTGTTGAGGATTCCCGCCAGGGTCGGGTGGTTCTCGCCGTAGATTCGCTCGTACATGTCGCGGGCGTGCTCGAAGCCGGCGAGCGCCTGGTCGCGCTCGCCGAGCGAGAACTCCGTGCTCGCCAGGTTCATCACCACGGTCGCGACACGGGGGTGCTCGGCCCCGAGCAGCTCCGACAACGACGCGCGCGCGCGTTGGTATCGCTCGCGCGCCTGTGTGTACTGCCCACGCGTGTACGCCAACGCGCCGGCGACCGCCTCGCGCTGTGCCGCTGCGAACGCATCGGCCTCGCCGCGACGTTGACCGGCGGCCGCAGCGAGCCGAAGCCACAGCTCGCCGTCGTCGGGGCGGGCGAGGTCGTGGCCGACCAGATACGCGAGCAGCCGCGCGGCCAGCTCGGCGGTCTCGTCGTCGCCGGCGGCGTCGGCGTCGAAGTACGCGTCGGAGAGCACCCGCTCGGCCTCGGCCTGCTCGCTCGAGTCCGACAGCAGCTCGCCCTCGGCCACGCGCGCGCGGGCCACGAGCGGCGGCCACGCCAGCGTCTCGGCCTCGGCCAGCGCACGGCGGGCCAGGGCCAGGCCGTCGTCGACGCCGCCGGCGGCCGCGAGGGCGCGGGCCCGGGCGAGCATCTGCACGAGCGCGAGGGCGCGGTCGGCCTGCTCGGCCGGGGGGGCGCTGACGCCCGTGGCGAACGCCGCGTCGGCGCACTGCCGAGGGTCGGCGAGCTCCGAGACCTCTTCGAGCGCGACGTCGATCGCCGGTGTCCCGGCCTGTCCGAGGACCTCGACGAGCCCACGTAGCTCGAGCGCGTGCGCGTCGAAACACCACCGCGTCGCGTCGGCTTCCGGCGCGACGACCGTGAGCACCCCGGGGGCGGTGCACCGTTGCGCGCGTCCATCCACGAAACGCTCGACCCACTCGTCGACCCGTCGGCTGACGGCCTCGCTGGTGAAGCGCGCGTAGCTGGCCTCGCTGTCGGCAAGGGTCTTTCGGAGGGCGTCGCGCTCGGACTCCCACCACGTCGCGACCGATCGCGCATCGTCGCGACAGGTCTGCTCCGAGCGAACGACACGCGCACGTTGCCAGGCTCCGAGGCCGAATCCGACCACGGCGACGATGGCTACGGCGGCTCCGACCTGCCGTCGTCGGCGGGTACCTTCGCCACGCCGCAGGGCCGACACGAGCGCGGCCATGGACGGATGGCGCTGTGTCTCGTCGACCGACAGGCCGCGCTCGACGACCGTGCGCAGCCAGCTCGGGACGCCCCGCTCGTCCCTGGGCGATTCGATCCGACCGCCGCAGACGTTGGTCGAAAGCTCGGGCAGCGTCTTGCCGGCGAACGGGCGCTGGCCATACAGCGCCTCCCACAACATCACGCAGTAGCTGAACTGATCGCTGTAGCGAGTCCCGCCGCCGCCCGCGAAGCCCTCGGGGGCCATGTATGCCGGCGTGCCAACGAGCCCGGCGTGCGTCTGTGGCTGCTCGTCGCCCCCATCGGTCACGTCGCGGCGATGGGGATGCCGCGCGCCGCTGTCGGCGAGCCCGAAGTCCATCACGCGCACGCGACCGTCGTCGCCGAGCATGACGTTGTCGGGCTTGAGATCGCGATGGACCACCCCGGCGTCGTGGGCCGCGGCGACACCCGACCCGGCGGCCGTCAGCACGCGCAGCACCTCGCGCCACGACGGGCGCGCTCGGGCGACCCAGTCCGACAGCGTGCTCCCGGCGACGAACTCCATCGCCAGGAACACCTCGGGGGCGCCGCCGGCCACCTCGTGCACGCCGACGTCGTAGACCGCGACCACGTTGGGGTGCGCGAGCTTGGCGAGCGACTGCGCCTCCTTTTGTAGCTGCAGCTGGCGCTGGTCCGAGCTTCCGTCCGCATCGGGCTCGGCCCGCAGCACCTTGATCGCGACCCGCCGGTCGAGGTCGGGATCATAGGCCGCGTAGACCTCGCCCATCGCCCCGGCGCCGAGCCGGTGCAGGACCACGTAGCGACCGACCGAGTCTCCGGACTTCAGCCCGGCGCGGGCCCGGCCGGTCGGCACCGCAGCGATCGTCTCGTCCCCGGACACGCGGGGGTCGACCGACTGCTGGGTCCTTTCGAGGCCGCCCACGGCGCCCACCGTAGCAGGCCGGGACCGGGGGCGGCGGTGTTCAGCGCGTCAGTTGCAGGCGCCCGTCATGTCGCCGTTGCCGCCGCATTCGGGCGGGGGCACGGGATCGGGGGCCCCGGCCGCGCAGCTGAGGATGAACTGGTGGTCGCCTCCGTTGCAGCTGTACTTGGTGACCACGCCGCCGTTGCGCAGCGTCGCGAAGTCGTCGGCGGTCAGGATCACCTCGTGGCAGTGGCCGGCGTCACCGGATGCGTCGTAGGTCACCTCGACGCCCGCCTCGATGTCGGCGAGCGGGATCTCGAGGGCGTGACCGTGGTTGCCCGAAATCGTGGCGACGATCATGCCGTCGCACGCACTCGCCATGCCCGTGCTGCCGCCGCCGCTGTCGTCGGTCGACCCGCCCGATGGGTCTCCGGTTGTGTCGCCGCCGGTGCTGCCGGCCGAGCCGCCGGTGCTGCCGCCCGGGGGACCATCGTCGGTCGCGACGGGGCCGTCGTCGGTGGCCGGGTTGCCGCTGGTGGCCGGGCCCGTCGCCGGACCCGACGACGAGCCTGCGGCCGAGTCCTCGCCGGAACCATCGTCGCCGCCACACCCGATCGTGAGGGCGGCCGCCGCGGCCGAACATCCACCCAACATCGCACGCCTGGAAATTGCGAGGTCCCGCATGGCGCAGACTGTAGCGGTTGTGGCGCCGCGCCGGTCGTGCAATGCGCGTGGGCCGGCCTACCGATGCGGCGCCCTACGGATCACTCGGCGTCGAGCAGCTCGCGGAAGCTGCCGTCGGCGAGCATCTGCCGCATCTCGTGGTTGCCGCCGATCAGCGTGCCCCGCACGAAGACCTGCGGGAACGTCGGCCAGCCACTCCACAGCTTGATCGCCAGCCGTTCCTTCCACTTCGACAAATAGCTGCCGTACTCGAGGTATGCGAACGCGATTCCGGCTTCCTCGAGGCCTTGCCGAGCCTTCTTGACCACGGGGTTTTGGGCCATGCCCACCACGACGACCGCGTCACGGTCGACGGCACGGCGTACCTCGTCGACGATGCTCGCGTGGAACTCCGCCTCGGCGTGGCGGGCCTTGTCGGTCTTGTGGTCGTCCGGCAGACGGTTCAGGTCCATCAGCCGGCGGTGTAGCACGCGGCGCAGGGTCGCGCTTCAGCTGCGTCGCGTGGGGAGCATGCCCGCCCGACGCGAGTTCTTCGGCGGCTGCTTGGCGGCGACGATGCGCTTGATCTCTTCGAGCATCGTCTGCGGCGCGCACATGTCCTCGCGCCACGTCAGCTGGCGGACCTTGTCCCAGCCCGGCAAAAATGCCCAGTGCACGCCGTCGAAGTCGCTCCAGTATGCCCCGGCAACCCCGGGGACCGGCTTGGAGGCGAAGCCGGGGATGCGACGTTGCAGTGCCGCATCGTGATTGTCGGCCGCCGCCTTGGGCGAGTCGGCCTCGACGAACCTCATGCGGAAGTAGCTGCGGTTGGTTGGCGTCTCGTCGGCGTGGAAGTAGTAGCCGCACGACTCCTGAAACGACTCGCCGAGAAACACGTCGAGGCCGCACGTCTTCTTGACCGACTCCACGTCGAACCCGAACTCGGCGTTGCAGCACTCGGGTCGGGGCAGGTTGGGCGCGTACAGGCGGCAGACCCCGTTGGTCTCGTCGGGCCGCCCCGAACCGAGTCCGGCGGGGAGCTCGGCGGCGACGCGTGTGCGCTCCTCGGCGGCCTCGATCGTCTGCGCCGGGTACAGGTCCTCGCCGTCGCGTACGACGCGAGGGTCCTTTTCGTCGGTGACGGGCTGCGGACGCGCTTGTCGGGTCTGGGCCGCGGCCGGCTCGACTTGCGCCGGGCACCCGGTCGCGAGGGCGAGCAGCACCGCCAGGGCGAACGGGGTGGCGCCGTGAAGGGTCCGGATCATCGGGCAGTTCTTACCGTCGTCGGCGCCGTCGCGCCAACCCGGCGCCCAACACAACGCACCACAGCGCCGCGCTTACACCGGATCGGCCTGGTCCGTCCGGCGCTCGGCAGCCACAGCCCGCCTCGTCCTCGGACTCGACGGGCGGCGGATCCGCACCCACCTCGACCGTGAAGTCGAGCTGGCTGGCGTGGCCGGCGTCGTCGGTGATCTCGACGTGAATCGTCCACGTCCCGATCGGCAGGCCCTCGAGCGCGAACCCGGGCTCGACGGTCGGCCCACCCATCGGCGGCGGGTCGTCGTCGTTGAGCCACGCGCGCATCTGGTAGACCTGCGGATGCAGATCGTCGTCGATGTCGAGCACCACGTCGAACGAGGCCGGGGCCTGGAAGTACTCCCCGTCCTCGGGCTCGACGAGCTCGATCGTGGGCGGCGTGGTGTCCACGTACGCCGGACCGAACAGCATCGTCAGCAGCGCGTCGGCGTTCTGCAGACCCGCATCGCCACACAGCTGCTCGTTGAGCTCCCAGCAGCGTCCATCGACGGGGGTGAGCGCGAGGTCCTCGACGACTTGGTCGCAGGCGTGGCGGTACCCCGTCTGCAGGTTGTTGCCCGTCGGATACATGATGCCCGTGTCGATGTTGATGTGGTCCAAGCCCCAGCTGTGCGCGGCCTCGTGCAGGGCCGTGTTGGCCCCGCCGTTGATCCACTCGTTGAGCTCGCCGTCGACGTGGGCGAACGCGATCTGGTTGGGGACCTGGTCGAGGCAATCGCCCGACGGCGCACTGCCGAGGGCACCGAACTCGTCCTCGGTCCCGCCGTAGATCACCATGGTGTAGTCCTCGTCGTCGGGCGGACGGACACCCGTGATGCGGATCCCGTAGTCGGCGGCGGCACGTCGCATCGCCTGGAGCACGGAGACCTTGGTCTGCATCGTGCCCGAAAACGGCGCGATCTCGGCGCCCACGTTGTACCAGGTGCAGTCCTTCTTGCTGTTGGAGGGCTGGCAGTCGCCCAGCGTCACCCCGTCGAAGTTGACGAACAGCGTCGTCGGCGTGCCGACTTCCCGCGCCGCGAGCGGGCGCGGGGCCGTGGCGAGCGACGCGGGCGGGGCGGGCAGGGGCGCATCGAGTCGGTGGCGGACGCCGTCGTGCTCGACGGTCGTTCCCGCCGCGGGGGCGGCCATCCCCGCCGCGGGGGCGGCCATCGTCATGGCGATCGCGGCGAGCGTCGCGGTCAGCACCGCGACCGTCCTCGGCGTCGCGGGACGGCCAGCCCCAGCAGCGACAGCCACGCCCAGCCGGCGGGTGCCTCGCGGGGCACGACTCCGAGCCGGCAGCCACCGTCGGACGGCATCGGTTCGGCCGGGTCCTCGCCCTCGACGATCGGGATCTCGCTGCCCTCGGGCAGGACGGTGAAGGTCACCGTCTCCTCCACGACGTTGCCCTCCTCGTCGGTCACCCGCACGAGGAGCTCGTAGTCGTCGGCCGGCGGGTCCTCGAGCCGCAAGTTGAGCGTCGCGTCCGTGCCCTCGAAGAACGGCATCTCGGAGCCGTTGACGAACACCGCGATCCGGTACACCTGCGGGTGCATGTTGTCGTCGATGTCGCCCTGCAGAAAGAACGTGGTGGGCAGCACGTGCACGCTGCCGTCGAGCGGGCGCACGATGTCCAGGGTGGGCGCCTGCGTGTCCGGGATGTGCGGCCCGAACAGCATCATCATCTCGCGCCAGCTGTTTTGGTAACCCTCGTCGCAGTACAGCGTGTGGATCTGGTTGCAGGAACCCGCGGTGGGCTCCAGATCGGTATTGGCGACGATCTTGAAGCAGTCGTCGAGGAACTGCTGGTTGAGCCCGCTGGACTTGAACGGGTTGAGGATGTCCGAGGGCGCGTCGACGTGCTCGAGTCCCCAGGTATGCGCGGCCTCCTGCAGGATGACGGTCGAGCCGGTGTTGGACGTCACGAAGCCCTGCGTGAAGCTCGTGTCGCCGCCGCGGCGATCTTCGCAATCGATGTACGGCGCGATGCCGGCGAAGCTCTGCGGACCGAGGTCGCCGTACATCACCATCGTGTAGTCGACGTCCTCGGGCGGGCGCTCGATCGTGACCTGCACGCCGAACTCGGCGAGGTCCTTGCGCGTCGCCTGCAAGATCGCGACGCGCTGGGCGAGGTTGCCCTCGAACGGCCCGACGTAGCCGTCGAACGTCGACGCGAGCGTGCTGCAGTCGTAGTGCGGGTCGTTGCCACAGCCCGACTGCAGTAGGCCGCCGTCGAAGTTGACGTACAGCAGCTCGGGCGTACCGGGCGCGCGCGCCGTGCCGCCGCCGACGAGGCTGGCCGCCGGGATGGCCGGCGTCGTCAGGGGCAGCCCCTCGTCGAGATCGGCGCCAGGACCCAGCGCCAGGATCAGACCGAGGGGCAGCAACATCGCGAAGGAGTTTAGCAGCGTCGCCGGACGGCGATCAGCGGCACGAGCCAAAGCAGCCAGGAGCTGCGCATGGGGGTGGGCGTATGGCAGCCGCAGCCGCCGTCGTCGGTCGATCCGCCGTCGAGGGCGCCCGCGTCGCCGGTCGCGTCGCCGGCGTCGCTGCCTCCTCCGTCGCCGTCGCCGTCGGTACCGGCTCCGCCACCGTCACCGCCGCCGCCGCTGCCGTCCGCGCCGCCATCGGCGTCCGCATCGGCGTTGCCGCCGTCGGCCGCCGGTGGCGTGCTGCTGCCGGAGACGGAGAACGTGACCTCGTCCGACGCCGGATTGTCGGCCTCGTCGTCGCCCTCCACGGTGATCGTGTACGTCCCGTCGGGCAAGCCCTGGATCGGGAACGCGACCTCGTTGGGTGAGGCCCACGCGCCCGAGAACTCCACCGGCTCGGCCAGCGCGTCCGAGACCATGTCGATGCGCAGGTTGATGACGGCCGGGATCTCGTTGTCGTCGATCTGCACGACGAGCTCCAGGTCGCCTCCGTCGATCTGCTCGCCTTCGGTCGGCGATGCGATCGCGAGAAACGGCGGCTCGGTGTCGGGGATGCCGGGCCCGAACAAGGCGAGCATCTCCGCGTGGCTGTTTTGCCACCCGAAGTTGCAGAAGTTGGTGTGCATCGAGTTGCACTGGCCGTTGGTCTCGTTGAGCTCGGTGTCGCTGACGATCTTGAGGCACTCGTCCTTGAACACCTTGTTTTGTCCCTCGGTGGTCGGGTACAGCAGGTCGGTCTGATCGTCGATGTGCTCGAGCCCCCAGGTGTGGGCGAGCTCCTGCAAGATGATCTCGGCCATGCCGTCGGCCGATCCGGAGGCTTCGAGCGTGAACGAGACCTCGCCGCCGTTTTGGTCGAAGCAGTCGATGCTCGGCGCGACGCCGGCGAACGAAGGGTTGGAGTTCTCCCAGTTGCCGACCATCTCCATGTCGTAGTCGCCCCCGGCCGGGCGCTGGTCGGTGACGGTCATCCCGAAGTCTTCGACCTTCTTGCGGACCGTCTGGATCACGGCGGCGCGCTGGCTCGCGTCGCCGGTGTAGGGCAGGACCGTGCCGCCGAAGATGGTCGAGCAGTTCTGCTGCGGGTCGTTGTTGAAGCAGGAGTTCATGTCCTGCCCGTCGAAGTTGACG
>CALBMM010000065.1 GCA_937896535.1 uncultured Pseudomonadota bacterium | reverse complement strand
GATCGACGCGCTTGACCCGGCGGACCCGCTGCCGCCGCTGCCGGGGACGGGCTGGGAAGAGACGACGATCCTGGCAGCGGCGATGGCGGAGGACCCCGCGGCGTTCCTGCGGGGCGTGATGGGGACGAACCTGGCGCTGGCGGGGCGGGCGGCGGCGCAGCCGGAGCTGCGTGCGCGGCTGCCGGAGGCCTTGCTGGACGAGCTGCGGTGGGCGCTCGTGCGTCGCAGCCGCGACGTCGAAGCGGACCTGCGG
The DNA here is from genome assembly GCA_937896535.1 of uncultured Pseudomonadota bacterium. GTDB lineage: Bacteria > Myxococcota_A > Polyangia > Nannocystales > Nannocystaceae > CALBMM01. Next base: position 11,601 of record CALBMM010000065.1, on the reverse strand, counting down.
GAGCGGATCGCATGCGGACACGCAGTGGGGGACCTCGGGGATCCGCGTTTCGAGCGGCGAGACGGGCCACATGGGCCGTACCTGATGCCGCCGCTTGTCGCGATCTCAGGCGGGGTGTACCCGATCGGGGGCGACGATCCGATCGAGTGGACGTCCCTCGGGGAACTCTTGTCGAATTCTGCACACGTACCACGCCACACGGTGACGCTGGCGCCGTTTCTGATCGGGCAGTTTTCCGTCACGAATGCAGAGTGGGCGTGCTTCATGGATGCGGGCGGTTATGACGACGAGAGATGGTGGGACACGCCGGACGGGCGACGCTGGCGGCGGGGCGAGATGGCGAACGAATCGGCGAAATCCTCCGGCCTTTATTGGCGCGCGCGGTTTCTCGCGGAGTCGGCGTTGTTGGAGCAAATGGTGGCAGAGGGACGCATGGCCGGTTCGGAGTCGGCCGAACGGTGGCGCGGTTGGATGGTACTCGACGATGAGAGCTTCGAGGCCACATTGCAGCAGTTCTGTCGGGCAAGGCGAGAAACGGAGCCGCGTTTCTGGCGGGACGGACGGTACAACCACCCATCGCAGCCGGTGGTGGGGGTGTGCTGGTACGAGGCGCGGGCGTATTGCGCGTGGCTGGCGGCGCAGACGGGGCAGGCGGTGCGGCTGCCGACGGAGGTGGAGTGGGAGGCGGCTGCTGGCGGGCGGGACGGCCGTAGGTATCCGTGGGGGGAGGACTGGAATCGGCTGCGGGCGAACACGTACGAGACGCGGGTAAAGCGGACGAGCCCGGTTGGCGCATTCGCGGAGGGTGATACGCCTGAGGGCGTCGCGGATCTTGCGGGCAACATCATCGAGTGGACGACGAGCCTGTTCGGGGAAGTGAGCAACTCAGAGGACGTTGAGTACCGCTATCCATACGTTGGAACTGATGGGCGTGAGGATGCAGAGGCGGGGCAGAGCAATTGCCGTGTCATGCGGGGCGGCGGGTGGAACGCACCCTCGGCGATCGTTCGCGTCGTCTTCCGCGGCCTTGTTCGCCCCGACGCTGCGCAGAACCCCAGCGGCTTTCGGGTGCTTGTTGCAGCGCCGCCCAAAGAGTCTTAACGTGTATTCATGTAAAGGAGTCGCCCTGAGACGCAAGTGGAGCGGATCGAGCTGCAGGCCCGGCGGCCCAACGTGCATTCCGGTTTCTGTGGCCCCGATTCCGCAGTATGATTGGGCTGTCAGGGCTCGCGCGTTACGCGAGGGCGAGCCGAAGTGCAGGGACGGAACGATGACCGAGCTGACACTCCAACTGCCGGATGAGCTTGCCGAGCGCATCGGTCGCAGCGGGCGCTGGGCGCCGGCGATCCTCGGCCTCGGCCTCGACGGCTATGGCACGCGTGCCGCAGCGGTGGCCAATGTGATCTTCGCCTTCCTCTCGACGAACCCGTCCGCGTCAGCCGTGCTCGACTATCACGTCTCCGAGGCTGCGCAGGACCGGCTGCACGCCTGCTCGCGCTCAACGCGGCCGGTATCCGGAGCAGGATGGCCGCATGCTGCGCGTCATCTTTAGCTCCCGCGCGGATCCTCCTCGCGTCGTCACGGTGTTCTTCGATCGAAGGAAGGCAAGCTCATGAGGCTCAAGGTGGATGAAGCCGATGCGCTGTACCTTTCGTTGAGCGATTCCCCGGCCAGCCGGTCAGAGGAAGTCTCGCCCGGCATCATCGTCGACTACGATGAGCAGGACCGCGTGGTTGGCTTCGAGATGTTGTACCTCTCCAAGCGTGCGCCTGAACACAATCTGCGCAGCTTGCTCTTCGAATCGGTGCCCCTCGCTAGCTGAAGCCAACGGCCGGAAAGGCGATCGGTCGCATCCAGACTCGCCCGCCAAGTCCCGCGGCGATCGATAGCCCCGTGGACATGCGGCGATGACCATGCCCCTCCCCACCGGCACCGTCACCTTCCTCTTCACCGACATCGCCGGCTCCACCGCCCTGTGGGAGCGCGACGCCGACGCGATGGCCTCCGCCCTCGAGCGTCACGATGGCCTGCTGCGGGCCGCGATCGAGGACGCGGGGGGTCATGTCTTCAAGACGATGGGCGACGCCTTTTGTGCCGCCTTCGCCTCCGCCCATGACGCCCTGACCGCCACGCTCAGCGCCCAGCGTGCCCTTGCCACCGCTGACTGGTCCATCCTCGGCGACGCCGCCCCGCTCCGCGTGCGCATGGGTCTGCATACCGGCAACGCCACGCAGCGCGGCGGCGACTACTTCGGCCCGAGCGTCAACCGGGTCGCCCGCATCGAGGCGGCCGGGCATGGCGGGCAGGTCCTGCTGTCCGGCGCCACGTGCGCCCTCGTGCGCGACGCTCTCCCCGACGGGTGCGACCTCCGGGACTGGGGCGAGCATCGCCTGAGGGATCTCCGGCACTCCGAGCACCTCTACCAGCTCGAAGGTCCTGGTCTGGCAGACGTCCCCACGCCTCCGTTGACCGCCGAGGCCCTCCGCCCACGCGACCGCGTGCACGTCGTCGACACCGCCAGCGACACCGCGCCCGCCGGCGCTGCGGCTCGCGTGGCCGCGCGCGGGGGACCGCGCGATGCCGGAGGCCTGTGGGCCCGGCTGGAGACGACGCTGCGCGGCGACGGTACCGAGTCGATCACCCTCACGACCGCCGAGGCAACCGACCTCGCCCGCCACAAGCCCGCCGACTGGCGCGAGTGGCGCCTGGGGCGCGTAGCGGAATGGAGCCAGCCGCGCTATCGCCTCGACGGCTGCTTCGTCGGCTTGACGCTCCTCGTCGACCAGGGCGAGCAGTCCACGAACGGGCGATGGCAGGCCAAGGAGGAGCGGTACGACGACCTCGGGGCGCTTCTCGAGGCCGTCGATGACCCCGCGATCGTCGTCCTCGGCCCTCCCGGCGGCGGGAAGTCGACGCTCCTGCGCCACCTCGAGCTCGACACCGCCATCGCCGGCCTGCGCGGCGAGGCGCCGGGCGAGCGGGTGACGTTCTTCGTGCCGCTGAACACCTACGCCCCCGCCCGCCCCGGCGACCCGCCGCCCGCGCCCGGCGAGTGGCTGTCCGCCCAGTGGTCCGCCCGCAACCCCGCCCTCCCGCCCCTCGCCGACCTACTCGCCGAGGGCCGCGTCACGCTCCTCCTCGACGCCCTAAACGAGATGCCCTCCGCGAGCGAGCGCGACTTCCGCGAGCGCGTCCAGCTGTGGAAGGCGTGGCTCCAGCAGCTCGTCGCGACGCGCACCGGCAACCGCGTCGTCTTCAGCTGCCGCTCGCTCGACTACAGCCAACCGCTGTCAACGCCCGACCTGCGCGTGCCGCAGGTGCGCATCGAGCCGCTCGCCGACGACCAAGTGCGCGACTTCCTCGCGCTCTACAGCCCCGGTCGGTGGCGCGCGATCTGGGCGGCGCTGGAGGGCAGCCCGCAGCTGGAAGTCCTCCGCTCGCCGTACTTCCTCGCGCTCCTCGTCGAGCAGGTGGACGCTACGGGTGAGATGCCGGCGGGGCGGGCGGCGCTCTTCACGGGCTTCGTGCGCCAGGCGCTGCGGCGCGAGGTCGAGCGCGGCAACGTCCTGTTCGAGCCAGGCGAAGTCCTCGACGGCCGCGACGTCAAGCGCATCGCCGCTTGGAAGTGGCGGACGCCCTACGACCTTCCGGACCGCGGCGTCCTCATCCCGAAGCTGTCGCATCTCGCGCACGCCATGCAGCAGGTGCGCGACGACGGCGGTGGCAGCCAGGTCCGGATCGACTACGACGACGCGCTCGACGTGCTCGCGTGCGACTCCGACGAGGCGATCCTGCAGGCGGGCGAGGCGCTGGCGGTGCTGGACGAGGATCAGGCCGCCCAGGAGCTGATGTACATCCACCAGCTCGTGCAGGAGTACTTCGCCGCCCGGCAACTCGCCGCGTCGCCCGATCCCGACCTCGTGCGCCGCGAGTGGCGGGCGGACGCGATCTCGCCGAGCCTCGACGAGGTGCTCGACCGCCTCGACCCAGCCGACGAACTGCCGCCGCTGCCGTCCACCGGCTGGGAAGAGACGACGCTCCTCGCGGCGGCGATGGCGGAGGAGCCGGAGGCGTTCGTGCGCGGCGTCATGGCGGCGAACCTGGCGCTCGCGGGGCGGGCGGCGGCGCTGCCGGAGGTGCGGGAGAGGTTGGGCGAGGGGATGCTCGACGAGCTGCGGTGGGCGTTGGTGCGTCGGAGTCGCGATTCCGGCGCGGACTTGCGAGAGCGGATCGACTGCGGGTACGCGGTGGGGGACCTGGGGGACCCGCGGTTCGAGCGGCGGGTGGGGGCGGATGGACCATACCTTTGGCCGCCGTTCGTCGCGATCGAAGGCGGCTCGTACCCGATTGGCGACGACGCGTCGATCGACTCGCTGTCCGGTGGCACGCTTCAATGGCACATCCCTCGGCATCATGTCGCCATCCATTCGTTTCAGGTCGGCCAGTTCGCCGTGTCGAACGCCGAGTGGTCCCTCTTCATGGCAGCAGAGGGCTATGACGATGAACGTTGGTGGGACACGGCGGCAGGTCGCCGCTGGCGGCGCGGGGTGGGGACGGCAGCAGGCGCGATCGCCGACGTTCGCTACAAGATCGCGATGTACCGCGATCAGCCCGAACTGCTAGGACGGTTACTCGAGATTGGAGCGATTGCGGAAGACATCTACGAGCGCTGGCAGCAGCGTCTGCGCATGACGCCGGACGAGCTGACCCACCACCTGACCGCGCTCTATCCCGGCGGACCGTTGCGCGAGCCTGGATGCTGGCGCGACCCTCAGTACAGCCACCCCAGCCAGCCAGTCGTCGGAATCTGTTGGTACGAGGCGCGCGCATACTGCGTCTGGCTGTCGCGCCAGTCCGGTACCGAAGTGCGTCTTGCAACGGAGGTCGAGTGGGAGGCGGCAGCGCGCGGGATTGCGGCTCGGACCTACCCGTGGGGCGACACGTTCGCTCCGCGGCGCGCCAATACCACCGCGACGCGCATCCGGAAGCCGACGCCGGTCGGCGTCTTTCCGGACGGGGACACACCCATCGGGGTGAGCGACCTCGGAGGTAACGTCTTTGCCTGGACGTCTACAGCATCGGGCATGGACTTCGCGGAAGTGCAGAATCGCTATCCGTACGACCGGAGTGACGGACGAGAACGGGCCGACACAGATGCCGACGTGCTTCGCGTCGTCCGGGGTGGCTCATTCTGTTACCACCCGATCGCCAGCCGGTCGATTCTCCGGGAGCAATACCACGCGGCGGAGCGCGATCACATGCTGGGCTTTCGACTGGCACTCTCGGCCTCCCCCGGTTCTGGACTCGACGCGCCGTCGCCATGAGCCATGGGTCGTGATCAGGCGCGCAGCGCGCTGGGTGGTGGGGTGCAGCGGGGAACGCGGTTCGGCGGAAGGCGCTTGGAAAATGGGCCGGTGTTGGACGAGCTTCGGGCATGCTATGCTTCCGGCAGTCGGCGCAGGCACGCGGTGACTTCACTTCGCCACCGATCGCGGCGCGTTCTACTGCCTCGACAAGGGGCCACGATGCAACAGTTGCTCGAACGAATCACGATCGATGCTGAACAGTGCGGCGGGCGTCCGTGCATCCGTGGCATGCGCATCCGTGTGACCGATGTCCTTCAGCTCCTTGCGGCCGGCGAGACGCCCGAAGCGATTCTCGCGGAGTATCCGTGCCTGCAAGCCGACGACATCGCCGCGTGCCTACAATACGCCGCACGCCGGCTCGACCACCCCGTGCTGGCCGCGTGAGGCGTGCGCGGCCCGGCCATCGGCCCGGTTTGGGTTGACGCCCAGCTGCCACCCTCGCTGGCGCGGCGTCTGGCGTCCGAGCTCGGGGTCGATGCCTTGCACGTCTTCGACTTCGCGGCGCACACGGCTTCGGATGCAACCATCTCGGCAATGTCCGCAATGCTGAGCTGTGGTCGACGCTTCGCACGAGCTGGCCACGGATCGTCGCTCTACTGGATGCCGGCGAGCCGCTGATCGAGATCAACCAGGTCGACGCATCGCACGTTTGAGTGCTGGCCAACCGGCTCGACGCGGCCCGCGCCGCCGGATGCGCGTCGTCGTGGCGACGCCGGCGGTGGTGGCCCCTGTCCCAACTGCGCTATGCTGCGGGCGGCGGGTTCGATCGCCGGCGCGCACCAGGACTGGACCGGATGGACAAAACCACGTCGAACAACTCGGACTTCGAGAAGCAGTCGGCGATGACGTGCAGGGAATCGAAGGCCCTCCAGGCGGCGCAGAAGCAGGGCGTCGCGGTCCTGCCGATGCTTCCCGCGCCGCGGTAGCCCGATCGTGTCCGCGATGTCCGGGCCCGCGGTCCAGGTCAACGGCATCCCCGTTCCCCTCCGCCCGGCCGACTCCCTCGCCGCCGTCCTCGCCGCCGCCGGCGCCGACCCCGCGCGCCCCGGCATCGCCGTCGCGTTGAACGACCGCGTCGTGCCGCGCGCGGCGTGGACCACGACGGTGCTTGCGCCCGGCGATCGTGTCGAGGTGCTCCAAGCGGTCGCGGGCGGGTGATGGACGTCGCCGACCCCCTCGTCATCGCCGGCCGCACGTTCCGCTCGCGCCTCCTCATCGGCACGTCGCGCTACCCCAACCAGCAGGTCATGCTGGACGCGATCGCCGCCAGCGGCGCCGAGATCGTCACGGTGGCGATGCGGCGGGTGAAGGTCGACGGCGGCGGCGAAGGGCTGTTCGACGTCCTGGGCGACCGCTTCCAGCTGCTGCCGAACACGGCCGGCTGCTACACCGCCCGCGAGGCCGTCCTCACGGCGCAGCTGGCGCGCGAGGCGCTCGGCACCGACTGGGTCAAGCTCGAGGTCATCGGCGACGACGAGACGCTGTTCCCCGACGTCGAACAGCTGCTCCAGGCGGCGGCCGAGCTCGTCCGCGACGGCTTCGTCGTCCTGCCGTACTGCAACGACGACCCCGTGACGTGCCGCAAGCTGGCCGACCTGGGCTGCGCCGCCGTCATGCCGCTGGGCGCGCCGATCGGCAGCGGGATGGGGCTGCGCAACCCCTACAACCTCCGGATCATCCGCGAGCTGCTCGACGTGCCGCTCATCGTCGACGCCGGCGTCGGCACGGCGTCCGACGCGGCGCAGGCGATGGAGCTCGGCTACGACGGCATCCTGCTCAACACCGCCGTCGCCGGCGCGCGCGACCCGGTGGCCATGGCGCGGGCCATGCGACTGGCGATCGAGGCCGGCCGGCTGGCCCACGGCGCGGGTCGGATCCCGCGGCGGCTGTACGCCGCGGCGTCGAGCCCGCTCGAGGGGATGCTCGACGTCGGTTGACAGGTTGGCGGCGACCGGGCAAGCTGCGGCCGACCGCCCCGCGTCACGACCGTCGCGCCAACGTACGGCGATCGCGCCCAGGAGTCCATCCCGATGATGCAACGCCTGTCCAACAGCTGGCAGCTCGTCAAGGCCAGCGCGGCCGTCCTGCGCGCCGACAAGGAGCTGCTCGTCTTCCCGATCGTGTCGTCGATCGCGGCAATGATCGTCGCCGCCAGCTTCTTCGTGCCCGCTTGGCTGACCGGGTTCGGCGCCGAGGTCATGGACCGCAACGCCGAGCGCAGCATCGGCGGGTACGCCTTCCTGTTCGCGTTTTACCTCGTGCAGTACCTCGTCATCTTCTACTTCAACGCCGCCCTCGTCGGTGCCGCGATGATCCGGCTCGACGGCGCCAACCCGACCGTCTCCGACGGCCTGCGGGTCGCCAACGCGCACTTGGGGCACCTCCTGGGCTACGCCGCGATCGCGGCCACCGTCGGCATCGCGCTCCAGGCGCTCGCCGAGCGCGGGGGGCGGGCCGGCGAGACCGTTTCCCGCTTCGGCGGCCTCGCCTGGACGATCGCCACCGCGCTCGTCGTACCGGTCCTCGTGGCCGAGGGGCTCGGCCCGATCGAGGCCGTCAAGCGCAGCGGGTCGCTCCTGAAGAAGACGTGGGGCGAGCAGCTGGCCGGCGGGCTTGGCATGGGCGTCGTGTTCGGGTTGGTCTACCTGGTGACGATCCCGCTCGGCGTCCTGGCCATTGTCGGCGCGGCGCTCACCGAGTCGACGGCGCTCATCGTCGCCGCCGTCGCCGTGTTCGTCGTGGCGCTCATTCTCGTCGGCCTCGTCCAGGGCGCGCTGAAGGGGATCTACACCGCAGCCGTCTACCGTTTCGCCGAAGGGCGCGACGTCACGGCGTTCTTCCCGCGCGACCTCGTGGCCGCCGCCTTCCGCGCCAAGTAGCGGTCCGCCCGCTGACCCGGCTGCCTGCCCCCCCTGTCCTCGTCGTCACCGACCGCCGCGCTGGGCACCGTCCGCTCGTCGATGTCGTGCTTGCCGTGGTGGCCGCCGGTGGGCGCTGGATCGCGGTGCGCGAGAAGGACCTCGCCGCCGCCGCACTGACCGCGCTCGTCGCCGACCTCGTCGCCGTCGCCGCGCCCGCCGGCGCCGCCGTCGTCGTGGCCGGGGCGGGATCGGTGGCGGTGGACGTCGCCCGCCGCGCCGGCGCCCACGGCGTCCATCTGCCGCGCGATGGCGACGCCGCCGCGGCGCGCGCGGCGCTCGGCCCGGCGGCGCTCGTCGGCCAGAGCGCCCATGACGTGGGCGAGGCGGCACGGGCGGCCGCGGCGGGCGCCGACTACGTCACGCTCAGCCCGATCTTCGCCACGGCGAGCAAGCCCGGCTACGGCCCGGCGCTCGGCCTGGACGCGCTGCGGCGCGTCGCGACGGCGGTCGACGTGCCCATCGTCGCGCTCGGCGGTATCGCCGCGGCCGCCGACGCCGCCGCCTGCCGCGCGGTCGGGGCGGCGGGGGTGGCGGTCATGGGCGCGGTGGCGCGGGCGGACGATCCGGGGGCGGTCGTCGCAGCGCTCGTCGAGGGCTGGTCAGCGTAGCACGAGCTCGCGGACGTGGATGTTGGCCTCGTCGCCCATCCCGTCGTGGTGGATCGTCAGCCGCAGGCGCTCGACCGTGTCCGGTCCGCGGTCGAACGCAAGGTCGAGGTGGGCGTCGCCCTCGGCCGGCGCCGGCGCCGTCACGACGTAGCGGACGGCCTCGGCCACGCCGGGCGCGAACAGCTCGGCCGTCACGGTGTACGGCATGTGGGCGAAGTGGCCGGCGATCCCGGTCACCGGTCGGGGCTTCGGAAAGGCCAATTCGATGATGAGCGGGTTGGCCTCGAGGCCGCGCAGCAGCGAACTCGGGTTGCCGTCGAACAGGTCGGGCGGCGTACCCATGTCGGCGACCGAGTGGCGGACCGTGATCACCTCGCCGGCCACGACGGCCCGGCCCTCGACGAGGCGTCGGCGCGCCTCGCGCTCGGCGGCGAACACTGCCTCGATGCCGGGCCGATAGCGCAGCCGCACCGCGTGGAAGCCCGGCCGCCCGTCCGGCCAGTCCAGCGTCCGAACGATCTCGGGCGGCTCGAACTTGCCGCTGTCGCGCACCCGTCCCAGCTCGGCGTCGGTGACGATCCAGACGAGGTCGGCCGACAGGTCCGCCTGCTTGAGCATCAGTTCGGCGACGCCCCGAGACCGCACACGGCCGATCTGGTCGGGCTCGAGGAAGAAGTACGGCAGCCGATCGGCGGCGTTGGCCCAGTCGGAGGTCAGCATTACCTCGACGTCGTCATCGTCCGCCAGCAGCCGCGGCACGAGGTCATCGAACAGCTGTGACGCGCCCCACTGCATGCCGTATAGGCCGTAGTCGTCGTACCAGCGCGGCGCCGTTCGCAGCGCCGTCGTCAGCAACTCGACGTTGGCGCCGGCCAGGGCCAGGAACGCCGCCCCCGACACGAGCGCGCCGCCGCGACGCCACCACTGGGGCCGCTCCGCCAGGCGCGGCGATGCGGCGAGCCACCGCTCGATCCCATCCAGCGCCCGGTCGAGCCCCAGCGTCACCAGGATCGCGAACGGGACGACCATCGCCAGCACCCGCGTGATGCCGATGTCGAAGGTCGCGGCGCCGACGGGGGCGGCCAGGACCGCCAGCAGCACCACGCGGTACGGCGGGTCGCGCCGGCGGCGGACCGCGATGACGAGGCCGGCGAGCCACAACGGCAGCATCCACAGCGCTAGATGGCCGCGGCCGCGGTAGCGGTGGCGGGCGATCTCGAGCGGACTGCCCAGCGTCAGCACCTGCTTCAGGGCCGGCCAACGGGCTTCGGCCGGCGCCAGGAGGTGGTCGGGATCGTGGCTGACGAACCAGAGGCGGGGATGGAGCCCGAAGGCGTAGCGGCGGGCAAACCCGATCGCCTTTTCGGCCGGCGAGCGCGCCGGATCGGCCAGGTAGGCGCCGACCGCCCGGAGGTGCTCGACCTCGGCGCCGGGGTGTGCCCAACGGAAGCGCGCGAACGGCACCAGCAGCAGCACGCCGAGCACCAGCGCCGGCACGAGCGCGCGGCGGCGCGCCCAGTGGACGCGGCCGTCGGCCACGAGGAGCAGCGCGCCCAGGACGGCCATGGTCGTCTGGCCGTTCGAGTAGGCGTAAAACGTCGCTGCCGCGGCCGCCACCGCCGCGCACGGCCACCACCGGCCGCCGTCGCGCCGGTAGCGCAGGTAGCACCACAGGAACACGGCGAACGCGGCGGTCATCATCGCCGCTTCGAAGCCGGTTCGGCTATGGAGGAACCAGGCCGGCATCGCCCCCAGCACCAGCGCGCCGGCCCACCAGCGCCGCACGCCGAAGCCGTCGCGCAGCGCCAGCGCCACCGCTGCGGCGCCGGCGACGGTGACGATGGACGTCGTCGCCCGCGCCACCACGATGCCGAGGCCCAGCCACGCCACCGACGCCAGGTGGGCGTAGACGGTGCCGATCGGCATCCAACGGTTGGGCGCCGGCTCGAAGTACACCGGCAGAAGGCGCCCATAGGCGTCGCGCAGCCCGTTGCGCAGCAGGTCGGCCGCCGTCAGCGGCCCGAACGCCTCGTCGGCGTGGAAGTAGATCGGGAAGCGATCGAGGGCCACCAGCCGCGTCGCGGCGTAGACGGCCACGGCCGCGACGAACAGCCACCGGGCCGATCGCCCGTTCGTCCCCCCGCTGGCGCGTTCCTGCAACGCCGGCTCCTCGTCGCGCCCGCGCGCTCCGACCGCCGCCGGAGCACATCGGGGCGGGCGCGACGATGCCGCACCCGCCCCGTTCGATCGCTCGCGATCGCGTCCTCGCTCAGTTGGCCATGCAGGCCGCGGCGTGCGGGGCGTGCAGCCCGGTCAGGGCATCCCACAGCGCCACCGTCATCTGGGCGCACGCCGCCTCGGCGCGGGCCTGGTCGGCCGCGGGCAGCGCGTTCAGCCCGGCCGCCAGCAGGGCCGGCTCGTGGTCGTCGTCCTCGTGGAGCCGGAAGTACGTCTCGCACGTCTCGGGCAGGTCGCGGTAGTGGCTCGCCAGGCCGGCGCGCTTGCTGCGCGCCGTGGCCGGCTGCTGAGCTTCGAAGGCGTAGAGGGCGCCGAGCGCCGTCACGCGGTCGGCGAACAGTGCGTCGGCCGTGGCGCACAGCTCCTGCACCGCCCGTACGTCCGGCGCCGACACCGTGGTCGATAGGCCGCGCGCGAACGTGTCGCCCCAGACCTTGGCGTGGCCGACCTCGATGGCGGCGATGTCGG
>CALBMM010000064.1 GCA_937896535.1 uncultured Pseudomonadota bacterium | reverse complement strand
TTGCCGAGCCGGGCCGAGGGGGGAGCGGGCCCCTTCGCACGCAGTTGTGAGAAAATGACCAGCGGGTGGCCGAGCTCGCCTCCACCGCGACGACGCAACAGGCGCTGGTGCCCTTCGGGGGGCGGCAGCGGCCGGCGCTGTACCGCATCCCCTTGTCGCTGATGCTGATGGGCTTGCTGCTCATCGCGATGCAGGCCGGCAAGCCGCTGCTCGGGCTCGCGGTGATGATCACCGCGTTGATGTCGACCGCCGCGCTGGCGTGGCGCACGGTGGCCCGTCGGATCACCCCGGTCGCGGCGCTGCGTGACGAGGGCGACGCCTTGCTCGTCGGCGGGCAGTACCAGCGGGCTCGTGCGTTCTACGAGCGAGCCCTGGCGATCGCCCAGCGGGAGCTGCCGCCCGCGTCGCCCGAGGTGCTCATCAACTACTACAGCCTCGCCGCGGTCAACTCGATGCTGCACGACCACCAGCGGGCCGATCGCTACCTCGAGCAGCTGCTGCGCGGGCTCGACAATCGCGTGCCCAACCCGTGGTCGGGTCACGTCGCCTGGCTGATGCGACGCGTGGCGCACCATCACTCGCTGCACGGCGACCACGAGCGGGCGATCGCATTGTGCCGTCGGGCGCTCGACCTGGTGGGCGAGGCGCCCGGCGCCGACGACAACACGGTCCGGTCCCTCGTCGACGACCTGGCGTGGATCCACCATCACGCCGGCGACTACCCGCGGGCCGAGAGCCTCTTTCGGGAGGCGCTGGCGATCCACGAGAAGTTCCGCGACATCGCCCTGGAGATCGCCCAGCGACCGCTGCGTTCGGCTGCGCCGCCGGACTCGCCGTACCGTGTGCCCGGCCCCGCGGCGGCCTCGACCAGCGGCGGGCTCGATCGCGCCGTGGCCTACAGCCAGCTCGGCCTGGGCTGGACGCTGTACGAGCGTGGACAGTACGAGGCGGCCGCGCGGTGCTTCGACCGCGCCAGCGTGGTGTGCTCGACCGTCGGGCTCGACCGGGCGTCGGCCGACGACGCCAAGGCGCGGGCACTGACGGGCCTGCGGATCGAGATCCTGCGGGGCCAAGCCGCCGTCCGCGTGACCCTCGGACAGTGGGCGGCCGCCTACCGTGCCTACCAGCAAGCGCGGGGCCTGTGCGGCGACGGCATCGAGCCCCAGCAGATCGCGGCGTTGCTGCTCGACATCGGCTGGCTCGAGCGTTGTCGCGAGCACTACGAGGAGGCCGAGGTCGCCTACCGCAGCGCGCTCGACCACGTCGCCGACACGCAAGAAGGCACGGCCGCGCTCGCGTGTGCGCTGCACGAGGGCATGGCCGAGCTGCGCCGTCGCGAGGGCCGTCTCAAGGAGGGGATCAAGCACGCCCGCGAGGCGTTCACCCTCGGCGAGCGCTACCTGGGCTCGGAACACCCGCGCATGGCCGGCATCCTCTCGGTCACCGCCCGCCTCCAGGTCGCGCGGGGTGAGCACACCGAGGCCGAGCGGCTCGCGCGGATGTGCCTGGCGCTGCTGCGGACGCGCTTCGGGGCCGAGCACCCAAGGATCGCCGAGGGCTTTCTCGCGCTCGGCGAGCTGCAGCTGGCACGGGGTCAGCTCGGCGCCGCCGAGGGAAGTCTGGCGCGTGCGCTGGAAAAGCGCGTCGCCTCTCTCGGCGAGGGACACCCCGAGCTGCTCGAGGTCCTCGCCGCGCAACGCGACGTGATGCGAGCCCTCTCGCGCGACGAGGATGCGGCGGCGCTCACCGAACGGATCGCGCAGATCCGCGAGCGCGCCGGACTGGACGACGCATGAGGTCGACCGCCTGGATCCTTGCCGCGATGCTCGGCGTCGCCGGCTGTGCGCGTGACGACGGCGCCCCCGCGCCCGACGCGAAGGCCGATGCGCCCGAGGGCGACGCCGCCGCAGCCCCGTCCACCCCGACGACGACCTCGCGAGATCCGGCGGGCGCACCCCCTTCGTTGGCCGTGGGCCTCGACGACGCGCTCGCGCTCGGCGTGCTGCCGCCGCCCCCGAGCGGCTCGACGTATCGCGTGGACGCGTTCGTGCCGGCGCTCGTGGTCGCGGCGCTCGAGCAATCCGGTCCGACGTGGTTTGCCGCGTACGAGGGCACGCCCGAGAAGGTCGGCTACGAGGTGGAAGGCTTCGCGGTGTCCGACGCCGCACTGCAGGCCGGCTTCGCCCGCCTCGGACTGAAGGCCGGCGACATCATCGAGGAGATCAACGGCGTCCCGGCCAAGGACCCGGCCACGATGCAGCGGGCGCTCGCGGGCTCCGACACCGGCGTGACCGTGGGCGTGTTCCGCGAGGACTACTCGTTCGTGCTCAGCTATCGCTTCGAGCCCGGCTTGGCCTGGGGCCGCACGCTCGAGGCCAAGGCGCCCATGCTCGTCGCGGCCGCCGATGGCGACGACGGCGTCGTGCCGGTCGAGCCGGACGAGTACGGGGCCGTCGGCGAGACCCCGGTGCCCGACCCGCAGCTGCAGCCGAGCGCAGGCGGTGGCGTCGGGCCGAGTGCGGGCGGTGGCGGCAGCCCGAGCGGTGGCGGTGGCGGCGGCGGCGGGACGAAGAAGCCGTCGGGCGGTGGGTCGACGCCGGTTCCCAAGCCGAGCACGGGCGGTGGTGGCTCCGGCGGCGGGGGGACCAGCAGCGCCGTCAGCTGCGCCAGCGGTGGCACGTGCACGATCCGCCGCGCCTACTTCGACTCCATGACCTCGTCGCCGAGCAAGCTCGAGTCGCAAGCGACGATCGTGCCGGCGATCCAAAACGACGTGTTCAGCGGCTACAAGCTCAAGTGGGTCCGGCCCGGCAGCACCGTGCAGCAGCTGGGCTTTCGCAGCGGCGACAAGATCACCCACGTCAACGGCCGTGACCTCACCGACGATGCGCAGGCTCTCGCGCTGTACCTGTCGCTGAAGTCGACGAGCAAGTACACGATCCGCTACGTGCGGGGCGGCAAGAACGCGACCAAGGTCGTCCAGGTCACATAGGGCGTGACGCGGCATCCTGCCGCCGACCAGTAGGCGCGCGGCATCGCGGCTGCTACAAGGCGGCCGATGGGCCGCGGGCTCAAGGCCTTCCTCATCGTCGTGATCGCGGTCGGCGTCACCTTGGCGGCCGGCGCCGTCGGTCTGATGTGGGCCGGGCTGCCCACGTACGACGTGCCGACGGTCGTGCTCCCCGTCGGCGATGCACCGGCGTTGCGCGAGCGTGGCCGCGCCCTCGTGCGAGGCTTGTGCTGGCGGTGCCACTTCGATCCGAGCACGGGCGGTCTGACCGGGCGGGCCGACACCGACGTACCCGCCCAGATGGGAACGATCAGCGCGCCCAACCTCACTCAGCACGGCGACGGCCTGGGCGGCTGGACGCCCGGCGACCTCGCGTACGTGCTGCGAACCGGGGTGAACCCGAAGACGACCCGCATCGTGCCGCCGTGGATGCCCCGCTGGCCGCGGCTGGCCGACGACGACGCCGCCGCCCTCGCGGCCTTCCTCCTCGACGGCGATCACCTCTGGGTGCAGGCCCGGGCCGGCGGACCGCCGCCGTCACGCTACTCCCCGTACGTGCACTACCTGGCCAGGACCGGGTGGGACCCGATGCCGTACCCGATGCAGCCGGTGCCCCGACCGACCGACGACGACCCGGTCGCGTATGGCCGCTACCTCGTCGCCGATCTGTATCGGTGTCACGAGTGCCACCACGGCGGCACCGTGGATCTGTCCGTGGTCGACGAACCCCTGACGGCGACGCGCATGGCCGGGGGCGCCAAGATGGCCGATGCCGCGGGGGAGGCGGTGTTCACCACCAACCTCACGCCCCACGCCGATGGCCTCGAGCGTGCGAGGGTGGAAGACCTGCGGCGCGTGCTCGTCGACGGCTTCGACACCGACGGCAATCTCGTCCGCTGGCCGATGCCGCGCTATCCGGAGCTCCACGAGGTGGACGTCGAGGCGATCTTCGCGTTCCTGCAGACGCTCGAGCCCGTCGCCGGCGTGGCCCCCGAGGCGACGCGCCGCGTGATCGGACCCAAGGCCGATCCGGGACGGCACGTCTACGAGCGGGTGGGCTGCCCGGTCTGCCACGACCACGACGGCGAGGGCATCGCCTCGCTGCACGGCATGGAGACCGACGACGCGTCGGTCGTCCGCTTCATCCTGCACCCCGACGGCGACGCCGCCGACATCATGCCCGCGTGGGACGGCCACCTGACCGACCGTGAGGTCCGCGACCTCGTCACGCACCTGCGCACCCTCGTCTCCCCGCCGTGAGTCAGGCGTCGGCGACCCGTCGGGCCTGCGCGCCGCGGACGAGATCGATGATCGTCTCGCGCAGCTCGGTCTGAAAGTCGACGCGCAGGCACCGGATGTCCGGCCGCTCGAGCACCTTCGCGACGACGGGCGAGGGGTCCGACATCTGCCGCAGCCCCACCACCGCGGCGTAGATCCGCAGCAGCAGGCGCTGTCCTTCGCCGCGGGGCAGACCCGGCAGCGCGCGCTCGAAGATCGCGCCGCCGAACTCCAGTCGCTGCGCGAGCATCTGCTTGAACGACAGGGCCGTGTCGAACTCGATGTTCTGCTCGAGCACGTTGTGGACGATCGTCAGCAGGTCCAGCAGCGTCGGCTGCGACGCCAGGCTCGTGGCGATCGTCTCGGCGATGCGCCTGGTCTCGTCGCGATCGGGCCGCATCTCGGCGAGCCCTTCGAGCAGTCCGTCGAACCATGTCGACAGCTCCTGCTCGAGCGCGGCGAGGAACATCGCCTCTTTGCTGCTGAAGTACAGATACAGCGTGCCCTTGGCGAGCCGGCAGTGCCGGGCGACCTCGGCCATCGTCAGGTCGGCGTAGCCCCGCTCGCGAAGCATCCGCCCGGCCGCGTCGAGGATCGAGCGACGCCGGGCCTGCTTGTCTTCGTCCTTGCGCGCGCGTTGCTTGACGGGCATGTGCTCAGCCGAAGATGCGGCGGATGATGCCGAGATTCGGGCCGAAGGGCGGGTACTTGAGGTAGGGGTCGATGAAGGTGGCCGAGCGGGTGATCGCCTTCTTGTGCGAGAAGCGCTCGAAGCCGTGCACACCGTGGTAGGCCCCGACGCCGCTGCCACGAATGCCGCCGAAGGGCAGGTGGGCGTCGGCCATGTGCACCAGCGTGTCGTTGATCGCCCCGCCGCCGAACGAGACGTTGTCGACCACGCGGCGCTCGTCGTCGCGGTCACCCGTGAACAGATACAGCGCCAGGGGATCGGGGCGCTGGCGGATGACCTGCATCGCGCGGTCGAGGCCGTCGACCTTGAGCACGGGCAGGATCGGACCGAAGATCTCGTCCTCCATCACGGCGTCGTCGAGGGTCACGTCGCGCAGGATCGTGGGCTCGATCCAGCGGTCGTCGCGATCGGTGCGACCGCCGTGGAACACCTTCGCCGGATCGATGAGAGCGACGAGCCGCTGGAAGTGGTGGTCGTTGATGATGCGGCCGAGCCCATCGCTTTGCTGGGGCTGCTCGCCGTAGAACTTGACCAGCGCTTCCTTGAGGCGGTCGAGCAGCGCATCGTGGATCGAGGCCTCCGCCAGCACGTAGTCCGGGGCGATGCAGGTCTGGCCCACGTTGAGGCACTTGCCCACCGCGATCCGCTTGGCGGCCAGATCGAGATCGGCGGTCGCGGTGACGATGGCGGGGCTCTTGCCACCGAGCTCGAGCGTGACGCGAGACAGATGCTCGGCCCCCGCCTTGGCCACGATGCGACCGACGTTGGTGCTGCCGGTGAAGAAGATGTGATCCCAGCGGCGCGCCAGCAGGCCCTTGGAGACCTCGATGCCGCCTTCGAACACGGCGACCACGTCCTCGTCGAACGTCTCGCGGATCAGGTCGGCCACGGCGGCCGAACAAGCCGGGGCGAGCTCCGACGGCTTGAGCACCGCCACGTTGCCGGCCGCGAGCGCGGCCACGATCGGCACGATGGCGAGGTGGACCGGGTAGTTCCACGGACTGATGATGAGGTTGAGGCCGAGCGGCTGATGATGGATGTAGCTGGTCGCGGGGGCGGCGATCATCGGCGCGAAGCCGGTGCGCTGGTCCTTCATCCACTTGCCGAGCTTGCGCAGCGTGTGCTTGAGCTCGTGGGTGATGAAGCCGACCTCGGAGATGTACGTCTCCGCTTCGCTCTTGTGCAGGTCGTGGGCGAGCGCTTCGCCGAGCTTCTTTTCGTGGCGATGCAGCGCTTCGAGCAACGCGGTGAGCTGGCCCTCGCGAAACCGCTGCGGCAGGGTGTCGCCCGATTCGAACCGCTTGCGCTGCGCGTCGATGATCTCGTCGAGCCGCGCGAGGTCCGGGTGCGTCGGGGAGGGAATGGTCTGTGCGGGGGCGCCCATCGTGTACCTGAACGGATCTATAAGTGACCGCTGGTCACTAGTCAAACCGGCGGGCGGAGCGCACTTCGATTGACCGGTCGGTCAGTCCGTGTTACGGACGACCGAATGACCGCCGCGCGTCGCCACGATCCCGAGGCCTCTCGGGCCGCGATCCTCGCCTCGGCCCAGGCCTTGTTCCTTGACCGGGGTTTCGCCGGCACGTCGATGAGTGAGATCGCCAAGGGCTCGGGGGTGACCAAGAGCCTGATCCACCATCACTTCGGCTCCAAGGAAGCGCTGTGGCGGGAGGTCAAGCGCTCCCGGTTCGCCGACTACTACGAGCAGCAGATGTCGTTGTTCGCCGAGACCGGCACCGCGCCTCAGCTCATCCGCCGCTCAATGGAGGTCTACTTCCGGTTCTTGCGCGACAACCCGGACACGGTCCGGATGATGTCGTGGCTGCAGCTGGAAGGCGACCACGACTGCACGGACATGGTCGCCGAGCTGCGCGACGCCGGCATCGAGCGGATCAAGGCGGCACAGGACGCCGGGATTCTGCGCCAGGACGTGCCCGCACCCTTCATCCTGATGACGTTCCTCGGCCTCGTGCAGGCGTGGTTTCACGAGCCCTCGGCGCTCGGCGACGATGCCCGCCGCGATGTCGAGGCCGATGCCTACCTCGACAGTGCATGGCGCATCTTCGCCGAGGGCGTCTCGACCCCGGCGCGCTCTCGCTGAGCCGCGACTACAACGCGAACACGCCGAAGGTCACCGCGCTCGCGAGGCCGAGCGGCACGAGCACGAGCAGTGCCAGCGCGAAGGCGATGAGCACCAGCGACAGCCACACGAGCACCGCGCGACCCCAGCCGATCTCGTACATCCGCTTGAGGATGAACAGCCACAACACCGGCCACAGCAGCACGAAGATCGCGCCGATCTTGGCCACGAGCGCGTGACCGAGCGAGAGGACGGCGGCCGTCAGGAAGGCCCGTCCCATCGAGTTCCTCTGGCGATCGACGTCGGTCGCGAAGGCGACGGCGAGCTTGATGAAGAAGGCGTAGATGAGCCAGGCGACGATGGTTCCGAGCATGTGGACCGTCCGGAGGGCAGTATGGGTATGGGGCCGGGCCTGGCAACCGCGCGCGTTCGCCGGGCATTCCCTCGGCGGCCCATCCTCTATTGAGGGTGTATTGAGGGTGAAGGTGGCCCGGGTGGGTCGTGGGCGGGCGGCGGCGTCAGTCGCTCTGCACGCGGCCGCGACTGGCCTTCTTGCTGGCGTTGCGGCGCTTGTCGTCGACCCGCCGCCGTTTGGACGCCTTGGTGGGCTTGGTGGGCCGTCGCCGCTTGGGCACCACGATCGCCTGCGCGATCATCTCCGCGAGGCGCTTGCGGGCGTCCTCGAGATTTTGCCCCTGGCTGCGCGAGCTCGATGCGCTGATGTGAACGCGGCCTTCGCGATCGAGCCGGGAGGCGCCCGCGATCGCCCGCAGTCGTTGCTTGGCGCCCTGCGTGAGCACGTTCGTGCCGCCCACGTCGAACCACAGCTCGACCTTGGTGGCGACCTTGTTGACGTTTTGCCCGCCCGGGCCGCCGGCACGCGCGGCCGCCCACTCCAGGTCTGCGCCTGGAACGGTCAGCGTCGCGTCGATGACGAGGTCTTCGGACATGGCGGCTCTCGAACGCGGCAAGATAGCGCCGCGATCTGCGCCCGCAATCACTTTTCTTCGGATTTTCGGACGTGGCGCCGGATCGGCCAGACCTTCTTGGCCGCGGCGGTCACGGTCGCCATGTCGGCGATGACCTCGTCCATCTTGCCGATCAGGCGTCCGAGCTCTTCGGTCGTCTTGGCGAACTCGACCACGGCCTCGTCGAGGTTCTTCATCGCGTCGCCGGCGTCTTCCATCACCGGGTCCATCTTGCCGAAGACGTCGGTCGCGGTGGTGACCATCGTATCGGCCGACTTCATCACACCGCCCGCGTCCGCGACGACGTCGGAGGTGTCGTCGATGAGCTTGCCGGACTTGTCGAACAGCTTGCCCGAGCGCGCCATCAGCTTCTTTGCGTCGGCGAGAGTGGTCTGCGCTTCGTGCATCGTCGTGATGAGCTCGTCGTAGAGCACGCCGTCGTCGCGCAGTACCTTGCCGACCGTGCCGCCGCCCTTTTCGACCTGCTCGAGGAGGTTGCCGGCCGCCACGAGCACGCGGCGCAGCTCCGAGTCCTCGTCGGCGAGCTGGTCGGTGAGTCGTCGGACGTTGCGCAGCGTCGCCTGCAGGTCGCCGACCATCGGGTCGTCGGCCATGCCCGGCAGGAAGTCGACGATGCTGTCGGGCTCGGCGACCCGCAGCGCGTCGCCGTCTTGCAGTGCGGCCGCGCCCACGGGCCCGGGCGTGACCTCGAAGCCGACGCCGGCGAGCATGCTCTCGAGCCCGAAGCTCGCTTCCACGCGTGCCACCGAGTCGGCCGAGATCCGCGCGGCGTACTCGTCGGCGATCTCCAGCGTGGCGCGCACGCGGTTGTCTTCGGTGATCTCGACGGTGTCGATCGTCCCGATCGGGATCCCGAGCATCTTGACCGGCCCGCCGGGGGCGATGCCGTGCCCGTTGTCGAGGGTGGCGACGAGCGTCGTGTAGCCGGACATCGTGCCGTGCGCGCGGGTCAGCACCGCGAGCGCGACGACGATCGCGGCGAAGGTCGCGAGCACGAACAAGCCGGCCACCCACTCCGCCCAACGTACGCGCCAAGGGATCGCCATCACGC
This sequence comes from uncultured Pseudomonadota bacterium, assembly GCA_937896535.1. Classification (GTDB taxonomy): domain Bacteria; phylum Myxococcota_A; class Polyangia; order Nannocystales; family Nannocystaceae; genus CALBMM01. The sequence continues at coordinate 3,254 of CALBMM010000064.1, read as the reverse complement.
CGCCTCCAGCACCGACGAAAGCTCCACCACGCGATCGGTCAGGTGCCTGGCGAGCTCGCGGTCGTCGTCGGCGAGCAGCACGGTCGCACCACGGGCGCGCAGCGTGGTCAGCAGCTGCTGCACGACCCTTCGTCCGTGGGGGTGAAGATGCGCGGCCGCGTCCTCGACCAGCAGGACGCCCGGCTGCAGCGCGAGCGCACGCACGTAGGCGGCGAGCTTTTGCAGCTCGCTGGCGATCGTGGCGGCTCGCAGATCGGCGTGCTGCTGCAGGCCCGCCTCGGCGAGCAGCTCGCGGGCGCGTGCGTCGGCCTCGGCCTCGGCCATGCCGCGGTAGCGAAGCGGCAGGGCGACGTTGGCGGCCAGTGTGGTGTTCGCGAACAAGCCCCCGCCGATCGAGACGTAGCCGACGTCCTGGCGCATGCGCTGCAGGGTGTGTCGATCGGCTCGACCCACGTCGACGGTGCCGATCTGCACGCGCCCCTCGTCGATCGGATCGAGACCACCACACCGTCGGATGATCGGCGTGACCCGGTGTTGGTCGTCGTCGACGAGCGCCACCGCCTCGCCCGCACCGACCTTGAGCGAGAGGCGGGCGCCGGACAGCTCCTGCAGCCGGAGGCGGTCGATGTCGATGGCGAGCATGGTCCGACGATCACAAGGTGGCGAGCGTGATGAGCTGCAGGGCCAGCGTGGAGTGGATGAGCGCCTCCATCAGGGCTCGCGTCGTCCGTCGGGGGATCTGCGTGAGATCCCGCCCGACGCTCAACCCCTGGTAGCACGCCACGGCGGCGACGAGGGTACCGGCCACCAGCGACTTGGCCACGGCGACCAGGACGTCGGACGGTCCGAGGTGCTCGCGCAGGTTGTCCAGCGACAGGGCCGGCGCGACGCCCAGGACCACCGCGGCCGCGACACCCGCGACGAACGCCGCCCCGACGAACACGGTGGTCAGGGCGACCTGGCCCGCGATCATCCCGGAAAACCGCGGCAGCAGGAGGTAGCGGACGGGGTCGATGCCCAGCGTCTGCATGGCCTCGATCTCGTCGCGGGCCGACATGTAGCCGAGCTCGACCACGATCGCGGAGCAGGATCGCAGGATCACGATGATCGCCGTGACCTGGGGGGCGAGCTCCCGCACGAGGACGAAGGTCAAGACCTTTTCGATGATCTGGGGGGTCTGCCCGCTCGGCAGCAGCGTGGCCGTGATGACGACCATCGAGACCGCGACGAGCGCCCCCATGAGCGCGACCAGTGGAACGGCGTCCCAGCCGCTGAACACGATCTGGCGGGCGATCTGGGCTCGCACCACCCGCCGGCCGTCGCGGCGCAGCGCGGCACCGAAGGTCATGACCGTCAGCGTCGCGTACGAGACGACGCGTCGCAGCTCGACGAGCAGCATGCGTCCGAGGGCAGCGACCACGGCGGGGCATGATACTTCCTCCGGGCCTCGCGGGGCTAACGGCGTTCGGGTCCAACAACCCCCAACGTATCGCGACCCCGTCACCATCGTGATCTGGGGCGAGTACGCCCCGAGAATCGGTGCGCGTGGATTGATATGGTAGCCGCGACGATCAGACGACGTCGGAGGTACCCCGATGCCCCTGAAGGCCGCCAAAGTTCCCGCACCATTCCTGCCCCCTTTCGAAGCGGCCGAGCCATTCGTGGAGGGGCTCTTCTCGCAGCTCGAACGCAGACCCGAACAGGGCACCGTGCGGGTGGGCGAGGAGCGGTACGTTCTGCTGCGTTGCGAGAGCTTGTACCTGGCGTGGTTCGAAGCGATGGCCGACGCGTTCGGGGAGGACCCGGCGCGCCAGTTCATCTACAACACGGCTCGCGAGATCGGGCGCAACGACTCTCGCTCGTTCGCCGAGCGAACCGGTGTGCCCGTCGGAGTGCCACGTCTGGCCGCTGGCCCGCTGCACTTCGCCCACGCCGGGTGGGCGTTCGTCGACATCCTCGGCGACAGTGCACCCGCCACCGACGACTCGTACTTTCTGCACTACTACCACCCGAACACGTTCGAGGCGGAAGTGGTCAAGGCACGGGGCGTCGAAGCGACACGGCCGACGTGCTTGTTCTCGGCGGGCTACTCGGCGGGGTGGTGCAGCGAGGCGTTCGGCGTCGAGGTCCACGGTCGTGAGGTGCAGTGCACCGCGTGCGGCGATTCGCACTGCGAGTTCGTGATGGCGCCGGCTTCCAAGCTCGACGAGTGCGAGCACCGCGTGCGGGAGGCATGGAGCAAAGCCTGATCAGACCGCCGCGGGACGTGCAGCTCGGAGAGCTCTCGGCGAAGGTGTTCGACATCCTCGCCCGGTACACGGCATTTCCGTGGCCCGTCCTCAAGGCGCAGGCGTATCGCATGTCGGCGCCGCCCGAGAATCTCACGCCCGCCCAGCTGGCCGGACTCGTCGAGCATCTCGTGCGCGGCGTCGAGCGGTTCACGTCGCCGGAGACCGGGTCGCGAGTTCGCGCGGACCTCGACGCGCTGCTTCGTAGTTGCACCTGAACATCGTCGCGCGGGCGCGGCCGGCAGCGGTGGTAAAACGGATCTCGTGGGACGGGCGGTGATCGGCCTGGGACTGTGCATGGTCGCGTGCACGTTCGGGTCCACGGCGGGGTCGGGGGCGACACCCGATCCCAGCGATGGTGACTCGGCGTCGACGACCGCACCCATGACCGGTGGCGTCGTCGGGATGACGACGTCGCCCCAGGGCGAGACCGACGACGCGACGAGCGCGGCGGAAAGCGGCGACTGTGTACCCGGTACGATCGGCTGTGCGTGCGACCCGGGATGCGAAGCGGGACTGGCCTGCGAGGGGGACACCTGCATCTCGACCGACTGCGGCAACGGTGCCCTCGACCAGGGCGAGGAATGCGACGACGCCAACTTCGACGACGGCGACGGCTGCGAAGCGACCTGCACCGTGACCGAAGGCATCGCGCAGATCGTCACCGGGGATGCGCACACATGCGCACGCGCGTGGGACGGATCGGGCAAGTGCTGGGGCGATGCCTCCGACGGGCGCCTCGGCTACGGGATGGGCAGCGACGGGATGGCCGATCTCGGCGACGACGAGCCCGCCGGCGACGCGCCCTTGCTGATGGTGGGCGGCGTGATCGCCTCGATGTGCGCCGGGACGGCGCATACGTGTGCGCTGCTGCAGGACGGGCGTGTCCGCTGCTGGGGACGGAGCGGCGAGGGGCGACTGGGCAACATGGTGTCGGTCAGTCAGGGTGACGACGAGCCGGCCCTC
>CALBMM010000063.1 GCA_937896535.1 uncultured Pseudomonadota bacterium | reverse complement strand
GGGTCTTCAACACGCCGTCGCACCACCGGGTCCACCACGGGGTCGAGCCGCAGTACCTCGATCGCAACTACGGCGGCGTCCTCATCGTGTGGGATCGCCTGCTCGGCACGTTCACGGGGGAGCGGACTCGGCCGACGTACGGCACGACGACGCGACTGCAGTCCTTCAACCCCTTGTGGGGCAACGCCGTGCACTGGGTGTACATCGCTTGGCTGTGGCGGCACGCGTCGACGTGGCGCGACAAGCTGCACGCCGTGGTCGCGCACCCCGGCTGGCGACCCGCGGGCACCCCCGTCGCGCCCGGGGAGCACCGCGATCGGGGACAACCCAAGTACCGACCACCGCCACCCAACGGTCAGCGTGGGACCCTGCTGGCGAGCTTCGCGGTCGTGATGGCACTGGTCGGTGCCTTGGAGATCCAGGGTCACGCCCTCGGGTTCGGATCGCGCTTCGCCGTGGCCGGCGTGTGCATCGTGGGGCTCGTCGCCGTCGTCGCCCGCAGCGAGCGTCGTGCCTGGGCAGGGCGCCTGGAGATCGTGCGCATCGTCGCCATGGGGCTCGGCGCGGCCATCGTCGCGTCGGCAACGTCGTCCCTCGCGGTCGCCGTCGGCGTGGGGGTCTGCGTGGCGGTCGTCGCTGCCGCGGCGGCGCGGCCGTGGGGACCCGACCCTGCCCCCCGTTGACCGCGCCCGTCGGACGAAAGCGAGACGCCCTGGTACCCTGCGCGCGATGGCGGTGCTCCGCATCCGCGGCCAGCGGCAGCTCCCACTTCTGACCGACCGGGTCGCCCTCGGTCGGGCCCCTGGCTGCGACGTGGTCATCGACTCGCCGACCGTGGCCGAGCACCACGCCACGCTGGTACGCACCGAGTTCGGCTGGCTCATCATCGACGAGACCGATCGCGCCGGTGTCACGGTCGAGGGGCAGGCGGTGCACAACCACTTCCTGCGCAAGGCCCAGACGTTCACGCTCGGCGACGTGGAGATCGGGTTCGACCCCGACGTCGGCGTGCAGGACTCGTCGGCGCCCACGATTCCCGGCAACGACGCGCCCTCGTCCACGCCCACGATCCCGGGCCCTTCGTCGGCCCAGACCGGCGCGACCATCGTGCCGGGCCAGACGCTGGTCCCTCGATCCGCGCGCCGCTTCGAGCCGCCGCCGCGTCGCGCGACGCTGTTGATGGGCTCGCCCCCCGATCCCACCGCCGGGGCGGGTGCCCCGATCCCCCCGCCGCCGCCGTCGGCGGCCTACAGCGAGCCTTCGTCCGAGTCGTCGGAGACGATCCCGCCCGACGACGACGACGACGACGACGGCTCGACCGAGACACTCCCCGGCGCATTCACCCAAGCGTCCACCGAGACGCTCCCCGGTGTGCTCGATCAGGGCTCCACCGAGACACTCCCCGGCGAGCTCGACCCCGGCTCGAGCGAGACGCTGCTCGCCTCGACGCCCCCGCCGTCCGTCGCCGCGGCCGCGGTGCAACGGCCCGCGCCGGCCCGCACCGATCCTTCACGGACGCCTGCCCCTCCCCCGCCCGCGTCGCTGGAACCCGAGGCACACGTGCGCCCGTCCTCGCGGTACCTGCTCGGAGACGAGCGTGCGGTCGGGGCTGGACCGGTCCGGCTCGGCACCAGCCAGTCGGGCGTCTACACGCTCGGGGACGTGACCGCCGTGCCAACCGGTGACCGGCCGCCGGCTCGGTTCGAGATGGGCGACGCCGCCCGGCGCCCGCCCTCGGTGTACGAGCTCGGCGCCGACAACGTCGCTACGCCCGACGAGCGAGAGTTCTCCGTGTCCGGTGGCGCCCCGCCAGCTCGGTCTCGGGGCGATGGCGTCGCGCTCGGCGACACCGCGCCGGCCCCCGGTCGCGGTGCCGCGCGCGACGACGGCTACTCGATGGGTGGCGGGTTGGGATTGGCCAAGACGGATCCGAGGGGCGCCGGGTCGAGTCCGTCCGTGTACACCATGGGTGAGCCGGCCCCGCCCGCGCGTGGCGCCAGCCCGTCGGACCGCGCCGAGCTCGAGCCCTACGCCCTCGGACCCGGCCCCGCGCGTGGGCCCGCCGGTCTCGACGCGCGCGCCCCCGCGCCACGCTCGAGCGCATCGGTCTACTCGCTCGGAGCCGCGGCCGGATCGCCGGTGCGCCCGTCGAGCCCGTCGGCGTACACCCTGGGCAGCCCCGGGCCACCGGCCGCGGCGACGACCGGTCCCGGGCCCGCCCGTCCCCACGACGGCCCCGCTCCCGCGCCCGGCGAGAGCTGGTCGTGGGTCAACGCCGACCCTCGTCGCGCCGGTCGCCGTAGCACGGTCCCTCGCGGGCGCGGACTGATCGCGGTCGGCTTCGCGTTCATCCTCCTCGGCGGCATCTTGGTGGGGCTGTCGTTTCTGCTCGGGCTGCGCGCCAACCAGATCCTCGGCCTGATCGGAGGTGGCGGGTGACCGTGCCTCGATGGGCATGCCCACTCGCTCTCGCGGCGGCGCTGTGGCCCGTGACCGCACGGGCCGAGTGTCCCAAGGACGGTCGCATCGTCGACCACGAGGGCAAACCGGTCGAGGGTCTCGTCGTCCAGCGCGGGGCCACCACCGTGGTCACGGACGCCGAAGGCCGCTACGCCCTCGAGGGAGGCACGCCCGAGGACCCGGTCCAGATCACGCTGCGGCAGCGTGTCGGGTCCGACGTCGCGTTCGAGATCTTCTTCGACCGAGAGCCGATCCACTTGTCGCGCGCCGACGGGTGCGCCGGCGACTTGGACGCGAGCAACGCGACGGGCTGGACGAGCGCCCTCGATCCCCAGGACGTCGACGACGCGTTCGCGCTCCGCCTGGGCCTGCTGCGGGGATCTCTGCTCATGGTGCAGCTGGGCATCGCGCTTCCTCGTCAGCCACTGCGCGTCGAAGCGTGGCAACGCACCGCGAGCCCGCACACCTCGTTCTGGGTCGGTACGCCGAGCTACCACGCCACGCCGCCGCGTGACCCACTCGTCGGCCTCGGGGCCGAAGCGAGCCGCCGGGGCGATCGCGGCGCGCCGGACAATCGCGAGTACCACGAGCTGGGCCACCATGCCCTCGCGATCGCGCTGGGCGCATCGCCCCGCGCCCGAGCCGACACCTCCCACGGCGGCTACTACCTCAACCCGACCTCGGCCGACGCGTGGACCGAGGGGTTCGCGACGTTCTTCGCCATGATGGTCGGCGCGCGTATCGAAGAGCGTGCGAGCCCGAACCTGTATCGCATCGACGGAACCTACGTCGACCTCGAGCTCGACTACCGCCCGTGGGATTTCGGGGGACTCGAAGAGCTCGCCGTCGCGGGCCTGCTGCTGGACCTCGTCGACACCGAGCAACCGCGCACGATGGGGGGCCTGCCCGCCGTCGACACGGTCGACGTCATCGGCAAGAGCCCGGAAGCGATCGCGGTCGTCACGTTCGGCGAGCGCACGGGCATCCCTCGTCACGTCGGGCGACTGGCGCTGACCGTCTCCGACGATCCGATCTGGAGCGTGGACGTCGATCCGACGGCATGGACCGACACCACGATCTCGCGGATTGTCGTCGCGCTGCCCGAGGAGGTCGATCCCACCGCCATCACCGGCGCCAAGTGGAGCACCGAGTCGCGGCCCGACGACGACCCGCTGGCGCTTCCGCTGGAGGACGTGTGGGCGGCCATCGTCGCATTCCGCAGCACGCACCCCGAGTCCAACGACAGGCTCTTCGACGTCGCCGATCTGTACGCGGCTCTGCGCGCCAAGTTCGGTGGCCGCGACGGTGACGGCGACGGGCGCGACGATCTCGACCAGATCTTCGTGGCGCACGGGCTGTTCGCCGACCTCGACGGCGACCACGTGTTCGACGAGGGCGAGACGATCGGATCCACCGCGCACCCGGCCGGAAAGACCGAGTCGGGCGAAGCGTTCGACGCACGATCCCAGCGTCGCGTTCCCGCGCCCGCGGGCCTGCGTGCCTCGCTCACCGCTCCGCAAGCGGTCGGCCGGTGGTGGGCCACGTCGGCGAGTGCCTCGGGCAACACACGCGTGACTCGGCTGGTGCCCAGCGAAGCGGGACAGGTGACGTTGATGCCGCCGCCGGGTGATCCGACCGCGTCCTTTGCGATCGCCGCCGACGCCGAGGAGCGCGTCGCCGCGCTCGCGCAGCGATGGACGGCCGAGGAGCTGCACGCGCGCGCCGCCAACGAACATGCGACCCCGCTCGACGTCTCGGTGACGCTGCGCAAAGGCGAGCCTTCTCAGGCGTCGGCGACCGTGGATCCCCGGTGGTTGTTCTGGGGCGGGGCGGCCAGTGCGGGCTTCGGGGTGCTGCTTCTGCTCGTCGGTGTCGTGATCGGCCGACGCTGAACCGCGGCGCAGCTCGCCGAGCTTCGGCCCGCAACGGGCGCTCGCGGTAGACGAGGCCCGTGGGCGTGGACTATCGTGCCCGGACGATGCTCGTTCGCCGTATCGCTTGGTCTTGTCTGTTGCTGTCGATGTCCGCGTGCCCTGCCTCCGACGAGGGGGCCGACGGTGACAGCACTACCACTCCGACGTCGACGAACCCCGGCGACGGTGGCCCCGGCGACACGACGAGCGCGAGCGATCCGACGAACCCGACCGATCCGACGAACCCGACCGATCCGACGAATCCGACCGACCCCACCGACGCGACGACCGGCGGTCCCACGGCCGACTGCTGCATGCCGCACGCCGGCGGTGGGTGCGACGAGCCGACCGTGGAGATGTGCGTGTGCGAAGAAGACGCGGTCTGCTGCACGTTCGATTGGGACGCGCTGTGCGTCAACGCGGCGCGCAACCGCTGCGGCGCGTGCGGGGGCGGCGGGGCCGACGACACCGACACCGGAGCCGTCTCCGGCTCGGACACCGGAGGCACTTCGAACGGAACGTCCGATACCGGGAAGACGACGACCGCGGGAACGGACGACGGCGGCAACGGGGCCGATTGCTGCGAAGTGTCGGCGTCGCCGGGCTGTGCGGCCGACGCGGCGATCGAGACGTGCGTGTGCGGCCTCGACTCCTTCTGCTGCCGCAGCGAGTGGGACGGGCTGTGCGTCCAGCAGGCCGACACCGACTGCAACGCCAACTGCAACTTCGGCGACGGCTGCTGCCAGCCGCACCCGAACCCGGGCTGCTCCGACAACGCCGTCGAGGCCTGCGTATGCGCCGAGGACCCGTTTTGCTGCGACCAGGAGTGGGACGGTCAGTGCGTCGGCGAGGTCGACTCGTTGATGTGCGGCAGCTGCTGACCGCGCCCCGTCAAAGGGCGATCCGCAGCCTCACCGGGCAGTGGTCGCTGACCTCGTGATAGTCCGGGCATCCTCGTGACGCCGCGATGCGCTGCCCGCCCCGCGGGGCGGCGCACATGCCCATCGCCTCGGCGGCCACGGAGGGTGCGTGCCGCAGCAAGATGTGGTCGAGCGTCGACGGCACGTAGTCGCGCGTGCGGCGGTTGGGCTGCCAGTACGCGGTGCAGCTCAGACCGGCGGTCGCGACCACGAGCCCGGCCTCGCGCGCGGTGTCGTGGATGAACGCTCGCTCGCCGCGCTCGTCCTCGGCGTAGCCGGTGCTGTTGAAGTCCCCGGCGACGGCGAGCGTTCCGCCGAACTGAGCCTCGACGCGCTCGATCGACGCCACGAGCTCTTCCCACTGCTCGCGACGGGCGCGGTACTGCCATCGGCGCGCGCCGAACTGCAGGTGCACCGACATGGCCGTCAGCCGGGAGCCGTCGTCCGTGTCGAGCACGGCCAGCAACGCCGGCGGATGGCCGTCCCGACACGAGCACCGCGCCTGCGGATCGAGCTCGGCCTGCACGCGGCGGGCATGCAGCGAGAAACGACGGCGATCGTAGACGACGCCCAGCTCGAGCTGCGAGCTCGCACACATCGGCCCGAGCACGGCCACGTAGTCGCGCGAAGTCTGCACGGACGCCAGCGCGAGCACGTCGTCGAACGCCGCGGGATCGCGGATTTCCTGCACCATGAATGCATCGGCATCCAGCTCGGCGATTCGGCTGGCTACCGTCCCCGCCACGGTGCCCCGGTCCGGGAACAGGCGGATGTTGAAGGTGCCAACGGTCACCTCCGGCATCGTTGGTCGAGCCTGGCACTTGCAGCGACGACTCCGCAAGGCGCGAGCCGAGCCCGGGCGCGCGCGGGACCGGCCGCGCCGGCCGCGGTCGTCGACGTCGACAAGCGCTGTGATTCCGAGTAGATGGGCCGACCGACCCCGAGTGATCATCCACACGGCCGCCCGGGCCCGCGCGCGAGGACTGGACGCGCCGGGCCAAGGGACCAAAGGTTGGTCATGGCCCGGATCGAGCTGCCGCTGTGGGTGATGGTGATCGCCGGATGGCTGCTCCTGGTGCGGCTGCCCGATCGCCGCGGGCTCGTCCGCCTTGTGACCGTGGCCGCGGTCGCGTGGGTCGCCGAGCAGACGCTCGTGCGCGCGCACGGCTATCACTTTTACTCCGACGAGTGGCTCGTGGTCGGAGGGGCCGTGCCGCTCGTGCTGCCGATGTGGTGGGCCCTCGCGATCGTGACCGCGTACGACGTCACCGAGCACGCATCCGATCCGCGCTACGCCGCGGCGTTCGCCGGCATCCTCGTCCTCGCCGACGCCGCGATCCTGCAGCCGTGGCTGGTGAGCGTCGGGGGGTGCCGCTGGAACGGGGCCGGACCTTTCGGGGTCGCGCCGATCGGAATCGTGGGGCCGGCCATCGTCGCCTACGCCGTGGGACCCGTGCTCCGCCGCACCGACCGCGGGCCGTGGCAGAGCGTTGCCGTCGACGGATTCGCCGCGGTCGGGACGGTGCACCTGGCTGCCCTCGGGGCGTGGCACCTCGGCCTGAAGTACCTCGAAGGCCCTTGGCCCGCCCTCGCCACCGCGCTCGTCGCGATCGCCATCTCGGGTCTGAGCGCGGCGATCGTGTGGACGCGGCCGGGCCGGGCGCGACGTCGCTTCGGCGTCGTGCGCACCTTCGGCGTCGGCCCGATGTTCGGCGGGCTCGCGGCGCGAGGCGCCACCTCGATTCAGTGGGCCTGGACGGCGGCGCTGTTCGTGCCCTCGTTGGTCGCACGGGCCCGACCATCGGACGTCGACAACGGCAGCTCGAAGTAGAAGGTCGCCCCGACGCCCGGATCGGACCGCACGCCGATCTGCCCGCCGAGGGCCTCGATGATCGCCTTGGATATCGTCAGCCCGAGACCGGCGCCCGGCTTGTTCTGGGTCGCCTTCGAGGACGCCTTCACGAAGCGCTCGAAGATCCGATCGAGCTCGTCGTTGGGGATGCCCGGTCCACGATCTCGCACCTCCACGCGCGCCCGTCCGTTGCGCTTGTCGACCCGCAGCGCCACCACGCCCTCGGGCGGGGAGAACTTGACGGCGTTGCTGACGAGGTTGGTGACCACCTGCGCCACGCGAGCCGGATCGGTCTCGACCCACGCGTGGTCGACTGCGGCCTCGAAGCGCAGCTCCACGTTCGCCGGTGTCGCGAAGCCCTGACACTCCTCGAGCGTCCTGGCACACAGCGGCACGAGGTCGAGATCCTCGGTCATGTAGGAGACCCGCCGCTCGGCCAGACGCTGCGAGTCGAGGATGTCGTTGACCAGCTGTAGCAGGCGGTCTCCGTTGCGCCGCGCCAGCCGCAGCAAGTGGTCGAGGTCGGGCGACAGCTCGCCCGCCCGCCCGTCGACCGCGAGCGCCAGTGCCCCCATGATCGCCGTCAGCGGCGTGCGCAGCTCGTGGCTGATCGCCGCGACGAACTGGTTTTTGAGCCGCTCCATCTCCCGCGTCTGCGTCACGTCCGAGTGCGACCCCACCACGCGGTGCGCGAGCTCGCCCTCCTCGCGCACCGCCAGACCCCGTGTCGAGATCCAGCGCGTCGTGTCGGCGTCGGCACGAATGCGGTAGTCCACGTCGAGGATCGACGTGCGCCCCGCGACGTGGTCGTCCACGGCGGCCTGCACCCGAGGACGGTCGTCCTCGTCGATGCGGTCGAACCACACGGCGGCGGGATGCTCACACTCGCCCGCCTCCACGCCGAACAGCGCCGCACATTGCTCGGAGATCCACAGCCGGCCCGTCTCGAGATTCCAGTCCCACACGCCGTCGTGCGATGCGGCGGCCGCGAGGGCGAAACGTTGTCGGCTGGCTTCGAGCTGCTCGAGCGTGTGTCGGCGGCGGGCGAGCTGCCCGGCGAGCTCGGCACTGACCGCGGCCAGCTTGCCCGCCCGGCGACGGATCAGCTCCACGAGCACGATGACGCCCATCGCGAGCGCGAGCGACACCGCGACGATGACCCCCATCGAGTCCCAGTGCTTGCCGACGCGCTCGGAGACGCGACCATTGTCGGCCCGCAGCTCGTACACGAGCCGGTCGATCGCGGCGGCCATCGTGGACCGCCCGGTGCCGACGGCGGCCAGCTCGCGCGCGGCCACCGACGCGGGATGGTCACGGGGAAAGCGCGCCACCACCGAAGACGCCACCTTGGCGGCCTGCGCCCGCGTCGCGTCGTCGACGACGTAACCCGTGCTGCGGCCCAGCTCGAGGTTGACCGCTTGCAGCTCGACGAGCACGCCCACGTTGACCTCGACCTCGTCGCGAAGCCGACTGACCTCGAGCACCGTCGCCGTGCTCCAGCCGGCGAAGGACGCGAACACGAGCACGAGCCCACCGTAGACGAGCCACCAGGTCCGGCGTCGCCGAGCGGGCCGACTCGCCTCCGTGGTGGCTCGGGACACGATGGGCCGAATCATGCCTTCCGGCGCGACGTCGGCAAACCGTTGCCGTGGCGAGGGCGGTGTCTTGCGAGCGCGATGCGGTCGGGCCGCGGGGGCCCCGGCCGCAGGGAACGTGCTAGCGTCCGGCGGATGTCGCGGGTCGGCCTACTCACCGTGATCGTCGCTGCGCTCGGAGGCCCGGCATGCAGCATCGTGTTCGATCCGGAGCGGGACGACGACATCGATCGATGCCGCTACGACGACGACTGCCCCGTTCCGCCCGACCCGCGCTTCGAGAACATCTGTACGGTCTCCGAGGAGTACCAGCAGGAAGACGAGGCCGTGGACGTGCCGTTTCCGTTGATCTGCTCGCCGCGTCCGTCGGTGTCGTGCGACCCGGACTCGTACGACTACGACAGCCCGTTTCGTACGCGTGCTCGCGAAGCGATCGGCCGGCTGGAGCGCTACGACACCGTGTGCAATCCGCTCGGCGGCGTGCAGGGGTGCCCGCCCCATCCCGAGACCGGCTGCAACGAGGGGCTGAGCCCGCATCCTCTCTCGGGCCGCTGCGACGACGACGACGAGTCCACCCCGCCCGCCATCGCGCCGGAAGCGTCCGTGGCCCTTCAGGACGTGCTCGATCAGTTCTGTCGCTCGGTCTACTGCGACATCCGCTTCACGTGCCACGTGCGTGATCACGTGTGCGAGCCGTGCGCGCTCGGACAGCCGATCAGTCGCGGCGGCTGCGGGGATCTGTACCCCGACGGCGTGCGCTCGAGCGTGTACCAGAGCGCCGACGAGCTCAGCGCCGCCTGCATGGGACGCGACGGCGACCTCGAGCAGGCGCACATCGGGCCGCTGGAGGACGTGGTGACAGCGACCGACTCGGGCACTGGCACGGACACCGACGCCGCGACCGGGGGATGACGTGACCGAGACGACCCCACCCGAAGCCGAAGACGAAGCACGCGCGAAGTTCCTCGCCGAGGTGCGCAAGCGAATGCGCGAGCGGCAGAACCGTATCGCAGAGAAGGTCGGCGTCACCGGTCGCGACCGAGTCGAGATCGTCTCGGACATGCTCAGCCGCTACCAGGAGGACCGCGTCTCCTATTGGCTGCGGATCACGCTGGCCCTGGGCATCGCCACGCTCGGGCTGGTGCTCAACAGCACCGGCGTCGTCATCGGCGCGATGCTCATCTCGCCGCTGATGGAGCCCATCGTCGCCCTCGGCATGGGCCTGGCGATCGGCTCGCCCTACCTGACGCTGCGCGCGTCGGTCCGCCTGGGTGCCAGTGTCGTGCTCATCACGGTCGCGGCGGCGCTGCTGACGATCCTGCTGCCGTTTCACACGATGACCCCGGAGATCCAGGCGAGAACGTCCCCGACGTTGATCGACCTCTCGGTCGCCGGGTTTTGTGCCCTCGCGGCCGGGTTCACCACGGTGCGTCGCAGCTCCGACACCGCCGCGGCCGCCGCGGGCACCGCGATCGGGATCGCTCTCGTGCCGCCGGTGTGCGTGATCGGCTACGGCCTCGGCATCGCGCGCTTCGACGTCGCCGGGGGCGCCTCGCTGCTGTTCACGGCGAACCTGTGCGCGATCGTGTTCGTGACGATCGCGTTGTTCGTGGGCCTGGGCTTCAACTACGTCGACATTCGCCGGCTGGAGTCCACCGAGGTCCGAGCGACGGGCCGCGTGGCACGGGTCGCCGCTCGCCTGCGTCGCGCGTTCGGGACGCGCTACGGCCCGCTGGTGAGGTTCATGTTGCCCTTCGCCCTGCTCGCCTCCGTGTTCTTTCCGCTGCGCTCGGCGCTGACGGAAGTGGCGTGGAAGGTGCGCGTGCAGGGCGACGTGGAGCGGGCCCTGAGCGAGGCCGTCCCCGCCGGCACCTCGGTCCGCTCGGCGGTGTCGGTCGAAGGTCACGCGGTCGTGGTACGCCTGGTCATCGTCGGCTCGCCCTCGCGCGCCCGCGCGATCAAGGAGGAGCTCGTGACGGAGATCGCGGCGGCGGCCGGTGTCGTCCCGACGATCGACGTGCTCGCGGTCCCGGACCACGACACCCTGGCCGCCGTCGCCCAAGCGTCGACCCCGGCGATCACCGAGCCCGTCGCCGCGCTCGCCCCGACCCCGTCGCGGCCGAGCCTCGAGGTCGTCGAGACGGGCATCGAGGGTCTGCTGGCCGAGCACTGGCCACCGGAGGCGGGCGAGATCATCACCTGGCACCTCAGCTTCGACCCGGACGCCGGGCCGACGCTGACGCTCGTGCACACCGGGGCGGAGATCGGCCTCGTCGGCGACCGCTTGCTCGCCGATGCCGTCGCGGACGAGCTCGACACGCAGCTGCGCGTGGTGGACCAAGCGCTCGAGCTCGGAACCTGGAACGCGCCGGCCGACGACGTGGCGGGTTGGTTGCCCGATCTGACGCGTGCGCTCACGATCGCTCGGTCGGTCGAAGGCGTGCGTGCGTGTGTGACGAAGGGACCCGTCATCCGACACATCGTGCCCGAGACCCCTCCGCCCGCGCCGCCGGTCGATCCCCCCGAGACCGGCGAGCCCACCGACGCGGTCGAGCCCGTGCCGGCCGCGGCCCCACCGGCCCCGGTACCGATTCCCGATCCGGGGGCGATGGCCGCGGCGGCCCTGCTCGCCCAGTCTCACCCGCGGATCGAGGTCACCACCCCCTCGACCCGCTGGTCGGTGACGCTGACGCAGCACGCGTGTGCTCCGACCGCGCCGGCCCCGAAGCCGCCCGCGCCGGCTCCCGCATCGGACGAGCCGACGCGCCCCAAGCCGCCCGCCGACGGTGACTGACGCTTTGACGCCCCGCGCGCCTGCGCCCTAACATCGATGCCGGTGTCGTCGACGGTGCACGAGGTGCCCCGCTACATCGGTCGCTACGAGATCGAGCGTCATGAAGCGGAGGGCGGGATGGGTGACGTGTTCGTCGCCCGGGACCCGCGCGTGAAGCGTCGCGTGGCCGTCAAGCTGCTCAAGAAGCTCTACAGCACCGACCCGGCGGTACGCCGACGCTTCGAGGCCGAGGCCGAGGCGGTCGCCGCCCTCGAACACGAGGCGATCGTGCCCGTGTACGACTTCGGCGAGCACGAAGGGATGCTCTACATCGTGATGCGCTACGTCAGCGGCGGCACGATGCGCGACCGCATCAAGGCCCAGGGGCGGATGTCGCTGCGCGACGTCGCGGCGGTCACCGATCGCGTCGCGGAGGCGTTGCTCGCCGCCCACGAGCGCGGGCTCATCCACCGCGACATCAAGCCCGCCAACATCCTGTACGACGACCGCGAGATCCCGTACCTGTCCGATTTCGGCGTGGCCAAGGCCTCCGAGGCGATCGACGAGACGGGAACCATGATGCTCGGCACGCCCCAGTACCTTTCGCCCGAGCAAGCGCAGGGCCACGACATCGACGGCCGCAGCGACGTGTACAGCCTCGGCGTGGTCGCCTACCACGCCCTGACCGGCGCGCCGCCGTTCGAGGCCCGCAACGCGATGGCGATGGCGATGGCGCACGTGATGACGCCCGCGCCCAAGATCCGCGAGCGCGTGCCGGAGCTGCCGAAGGTCGCCGACGGCGTGTTCGACCGCGTCCTCGCCAAGGACCCCGCCGATCGCTACCCCACGGCCACTCGCTTCGCCCGCGACCTCAAGGACATCGCCTCCGGTCGCTGGTACCTGGTCAAGCTCTCGAGCAAGCTCGGCCTCGGCGACACGCGCCCCCCACCCTCGGCGCCGCGGCGCGTCCCTCCGCCCAAGGCGGCTGCGGGCCCCGACGACTCGGGCACGCTGCCGTACGCGCAGCGCGACACCGAGTCGACGCTACAGGAGCCGGTGATCCGACCCGGCCGGGCCAGGCGGGCCAAGGTCGAGGAAGACTGAGCGCCCCTAAAGCGACAGCAGACGCGCGCCGAGGTTGCGATACAGCTGCGACAGCGGGGCGTTGGGGTAACGCATCGAGAACACCCCCGCACTGGCGAGCGTCATCAGCTCGTCCGAGTGCGGGATCACCGCTCCGACCTCGCAGCCGTACGTCTCCTCGACCCGCTTCTTGACGTCGGCGTGGTCGAACGTCTCGGGCGTCTTGTTGACCACCAGCAGGATCTTGGGGACCTCGAGGCTCTTGGCGACCTCCACGGTGACGCCGGTGCCCTGGTAGTCCTGGTGGTCGGGTCGCATGATGATGACGAGCGCATCGGAGACCGCGATCGACAGCAGCGTCTCTTCGTTGAGTCCAGGGTGCGTGTCGATGAGCAACGCGTCGAGCTCGAGCTCCCGTACGAGCGCCTGCAGCCCTTCGTGCAGCAGGGAGACGTCGTAACCGTCGCGGAGCACCCGGGTGATCTCGCCGGTGCGCAGGCTCGAAGGGATGAGGAACAGCTTGCCGTCGATCGTCGTCCCCAGGCGCGACGTCACGTCGTACGCGGCCTCCTCGATCGGACATCGGCCCCACAAGAAGTCGTTGAGCGAGTTGTCGACCTCGGAGGGGTCGAGCGAAAACAGCACGTGGATGCCCGGCGATTGGATGTCGGTGTCGATCACCCCGACGCGCTGGCCCGTGGACGCGATGTAGGCCGCGAGGTTCGCCGTCGTGTTCGACTTGCCGGTCCCGCCACGAAACGAGTGGATGGAGATGATGCGCGCCACGTCTTAGTCCTTCGTCGGCCCGCCGTCCGACCCGCGGAGCTTCTGCGCCATGTCCCGCAGCTTGCGAAAGTAAGCCGTCTCCGTGATTTCGTCGACCTCGCGGCGTCGGTTCGCCTCGTCGATGCGGATCTCGAGTCGTCGAATCTGCCGCCGCAACTCCGTTTCGCGGCGGAAACTGTCGAGAGCGGCACCGGCGAGCCGCGACAGCGACTGCAGGACGTCGATGGTGTCCTCGCCGAACGCGACGACGCGACCGTCGTCGGCGCGCGTGGCGTTCCACAGCACGAGCACGCCGACGACCTCCCCGTCGACCTCGTGCAGCGGCAGCGCCACGAGCGATTGGGTGATGTAGCCGTAGACCTCGTCGAACGCTCGGATCGAGCGGGCGTCCACGTCCGTGGCCGCGTCGACTTGCGGCACGTTGACGGGCGCCCCCTCGCGCGCCGCCCGGGCGGCGGGAGAGCGGTCGTCGTTGTCGGCGCCGAGGCGGATCGGCGACAGGTCCACCACGCTGCCGGTCGATCCGCCCACGAACAGGTCGATCGACGCACACTGCACGAGCACGTACTCGAGCCGATCGGAGTGCCGCAGCAAGATCGCGCCGCCGTCCGCCCCGCAAAACCGCCGCGCTTCGGTGAGCACGCGCTCCAACAAGCGGTTGAGGTCGCGCTCGGCCGAGAGCGCGACACCGATCGGGATGACGCCGTGGATGAGGTCGTCGGCGCGGCGCTTCTCCGCCACGATCCGCTCGAGGTAGGCCCGCTCGAGGTCGTGCACCTTCTTGCGCTCGAGCGAGCTGCCGATGCGCGCCCGCAGCAGCACCGGATCGAACGGTTTGGGGAGGTGGTCCTCGGCCCCGGCCTCGATGCAGCGGGTGATGCTCTCGGGCTCGTCGAGCGAGGTCAGCATGATCACGGGCACGTGTCGCGTCTGCTCGTCGGACTTGAGCCGCTCGAGCGTCTCGTACCCGTTCATCACCGGCATCATGATGTCGAGCAGCACCACGTCCACCGACATCTGCGCCACGACCTGCAGCGCCTCCGCCCCGTCGGCGGCCGTGAGGACGTCGAGCCCGTCGCGACGCAAACGTCGTTCGAGCAGCTCGCGGTTGGCCTTGTTGTCGTCGACGATCAGCACCGTGCCGGCGCGCTCGTCCTCGCCGCGCAACACGATGGGCCCCGAGCCCACGAGCCCCGTCAGCGACCCGCGGTCCTCGACCACCGTCGGCACGCCTGCCTCCTTGAACGCGACCATGCGACCGCTCGCCGACGCGCTCGCGGGAGCCGTGGCAGGGCCGGTCGCCGGGATGGTCGACTCCGACCCGGTGACCTCTCCGACCGCGTTGAGCTCCACGAGCAGGCGCTGGGTATCGCCGTGAATGGAGGTCAGCGCCGTGTCCCAGCGCGCGTCCCCGGTGTCCTCGGCTTCTTCCTGCAGCAGCTCGCAAAACCCCAGGATCTGGTTGACCGGCGTGCGCAGGTCGTGACGCAGCTTGCGGAGATCCTCGGCGTCCGTGGTCGCCTCGAGCCGCTCGTCGATGTTTCCCAGCAGCCGGCACAGGCTCTTGGCGGCGTTGTTCATCTTCGACAGATCGTCGGCGATGGCTGCCGCCCCGGCGGCGAGCGCCTGGGCGTGGAGCGTGGACACGGCCCGCGCGACCTGGTGCGCGGCCTCCTGCGCTGCCGAGCTCACGCCGGCGAGCCTCCGGCCAACAGCGCCTCGATCTTGCCCAGCAAGCGCGCGAACTCGACCGGCTTGGTGTCGTAGTCGTCGCAGCCGGCTTCCAGCGCCTTGTCCCGATCGCCGACCATCGCGTGGGCCGTGAGCGCGATGATGGGGATCGACTTCGTCGGCTCGGCCGACTTGAGGCGGCGCGCGACCTCCCACCCGTCGATGACGGGCAGGTCCATGTCCAGCAGGACCAGCTGCGGACCGTCGGACTCGACGGCGTCGAGGCCTTGCTGGCCGTCGACCGCCACGGTCACGTCGTAGCCCCGCCGGGCGAGCCGTCGCGACAGCATGTCGCGGTTCATTTCGTTGTCTTCGACGAGGAGAATCTTGGCGGACATGTCGGCGGCGGGATGCAGGACGGTAGGCCGCCAGTATGCCGCAGCGCTCGGTACACCGTCACCCGGTCAATCGTGTACGATCGCGACCGAGTCCCCGCCCCGATTCATGCGCGTCCTGTTGATGACCATCGACCCGGCACTCGCCGAGGGGCTGACCGCCGAGCTGGCCGAGGCGTCGATCGTCGCGTCGGTCGAGGAAGACGCTCCGGACGTCATCGTGGTCGACGACGGCTTCCCGGACGCCCACGCCATCGTTCACCGCCTGCACGCCGACGACGCCGACCGCCCGATCCTGTATCTGGCCGAGCGCGATCGCGTGAGTCTGCCGCCGCCGGGTGCCGTTGGTTTGGGGCTCAAGCCCCTCGCGCGCGGCGAGCTCGAGGTGCGGCTGCGCTTGATGCACCGCACACAGCGACAGCTGGCGAATCCGCGCTCGGTCATCGCGGCCACCGCCGTGGAGTCGGCCGGCGACATCATCGAGATCACCGCGCCCGACCATGTCTTCGAGTACGTCAACCCCGCCTTCGTGCGGACCCTCGGGTACACGTACGAGGAAGTCGTCGGCCGTAATCCGGCCCAGGTTCTCCACAGCGGCCAACACGACACCGAGTACTACGCCCGGGTGCAGGAGTCGCTCGGCGCGGGCAAGCCCTGGAACGGCCTGCTCATCGCGACCGCCAAGGACGGCCGCCTCGTCTATCTCGAGAGCTCGATCTCGCCCGTGGTCGACGACGACGGCGACGTGACCCACTTCGTGTCGGTCAAGCGCGACATCACGCAGCGACTGCGGGCCGAAAACGAGCTGCGCCGGATCAACACCGAGCTCGAGCACGCGCGCGACGCGGCGCTCGAGGCCAGCCGCGCCAAGAGTCAGTTCCTCGCCAACATGAGCCACGAGCTGCGCACGCCGCTCAACGCGATCATCGGCTACTCGGAAATGCTCGAGGAGGAGGCCGAGGAGCTCGACAACGACATCTTCTCCGACGACCTCGGCAAGATCCGCGCGGCGGGCAAGCA
This sequence comes from uncultured Pseudomonadota bacterium, assembly GCA_937896535.1. Classification (GTDB taxonomy): domain Bacteria; phylum Myxococcota_A; class Polyangia; order Nannocystales; family Nannocystaceae; genus CALBMM01. The sequence continues at coordinate 42,270 of CALBMM010000063.1, read as the reverse complement.
CCTGCTCGCGCTCATCAACGACGTCTTGGACCTGTCGAAGATCGAGGCGGGCGCGATGAAGCTGTACGTCGAGGCCTTCGACATTCGCACGGCGGTCGCCGGCGTGGTCGCGACGGTCGGACCGCTCATCTCCGAGAAGGGCAACACGCTGCAGGTCGACGTCCCCGAGGACATCGGTACGATGCGGGCCGACCTCACCAAGCTGCGGCAGACGCTGCTGAACCTGCTCAGCAACGCGAGCAAGTTCACCGAGGGCGGCAAGGTGTCGCTGTCGGTCCGGCCGCGCGAGATCGACGGCCGACCGTGCTTCGAGTTCGCGGTGCGCGACACCGGCATCGGCATGTCGGCGCAGCAGGTCACGAAGCTGTTTCGGCCTTTCGTGCAGGCCGATGCCTCCACCACTCGGCGCTACGGCGGCACGGGGCTCGGCCTGGCGATCAGCCAGCGGTTCTGCGAGATGATGGGCGGCCGGATCGAGGTCGACAGCGAGCTCGGCGAAGGCTCGACCTTCCGCGTGCTCCTGCCGCGCACCGTCGAGGAGCCACGCCGTCGGTCCACCGAAGTGCTCGCGATCATCGACGACGACGCCGACCGGCCTCGCGTGCTCGTGATCGACGACGATCCGGCGGTCCAGGACGTGGTGGGCCGCGCGCTGATCCGCAACGGCTTCGAGGTGGAGTCGGCCATCGACGGCCACCTCGGGCTGAGCCGAGCCAAGTCCAACCACCCGGACGCCATCGTGCTCGACGTGATGATGCCGGGCCTGGACGGCTGGGGAGTGCTCACCGCGCTCAAGGGCGACCCCGAGACGGCCGACATCCCGGTGGTGATGCTGACGATGCTCGAGCAATCCGAGGTGGGCTTTGCCCTCGGCGCCGTCGACTTCCTCGTCAAACCCGTCAAGACGCAGCGGCTGACGGCGGTCCTACGCCGCCACTGCCGCAGCGAGTCCGCCCACGTGCTCGTCATCGACGACGACGACAACGGACGCGACATGGCGCGCCGCACCCTCGAGGCGAGCGGCCATCGGGTCACCGAGGCGACCAACGGCAAGGAGGGCATCGCGGCGCTCGCCCGCACCGTGCCCGACATCGTGCTGCTCGATCTGATGATGCCGGTCATGGACGGCTTCGCGGTGCTCGACCACATGCGCGACGACCCGCGGCTGCAGGACGTGCCGGTCGTGGTGGTGACGGCCAAGGATCTGACCGCCGAAGACCGGGAGATGCTTCGCGGCGCGCGGACGATCCTCGAGCGGACCGCCTATACGCGACGCGAGCTCACGGACATCGTGGCCGAGCGCGTCAGCGAAGTCCTGCACCAAAAGCGCAAGGACGAGTAGCCGCCCACGCGGCGACTCACCCCGCCACGTACGTGAACACCTGCTTGACCGGAGGGGGCTCCAGGCCGAAGCGACCGGTGATCTGGCGGGCGTAGTTGTAGTACGCGCTGTCCATCATGATGCTGTACATCGCCCAATCGGGATCGGTGGGCGAGGTGGACGCGCTGACCTCGGACGCCGGCCGCGTCGACAACGGCGGCGGGGCGTACAGCACCTTGCCGTCGCGACCGATCACGCGAACCTCCCAGGTCACCGACACCGCGAACAGCAGGCCCGCGAGGTGCTTGTTCCCCGCTCCGTCGTCCTTGTCCCACAAGAAGAAGTCCGCCTCGCGGGCGATCTTCGAGGACACCTCGATGACGATCTTGCCGGCGTGCGAGTCACCGGCCTCGAGGGGGACGAGCTCGAGCAGGTTGGACTCGAACACGCGGCCGAACGACTCCGACATGGCCGACAGAAACGTGCCGCGACGACGGCGGTCGTAGGCGGGCGAGAACGCATCGCCGGCGTCGAGCACCGGGGCGCCGCTGGGGAATGCCCGCGCGACCTCGGGATCGGCGTTGTACAGCTGCAGGCTCGCTTCGGTCTCCGGCGGCGGCTGCATGTCGGCGGTGTTGGTGAACGCGACGTAGACGTTGGCGTTGGGTGCCGTCGCCAGGTCGTGCAGGACGACCGCGAAAGCCTCGCGAAGCTGAGCGTCGACCTCGAACTCCCGACCGCCGGCGGCCGGTGCGTACAGTCGGGCCTTCGCCGCGTCGTAGTACTCCTCGAACGCGGCGACGGCCTTGGCCCGCGCGCCCGCGTAGACGCTCGGGTCCGACGCGTCGTCGATCTCCTTGATCAACCCTCGCAGCTCGGCCGCGGCGTCGCGCCGCTTGGCCTGCGCGACGCGGGCCGACATCCAGCGGTCGCGCCACTGGGCGCGCTGGTACTTGTCGTCGACGAGCCCGGCGTAGTCGTCTCGCCACCGATTGGGATCGAACGTGGCGTCGTTCTCGGCGGCCGTCAGCTCGTCCCATCGACGGGCCTCGTCGGCGACGCAAAATGCGTGGCTCGTCGATGGACCGGCGGCGGTCAACGCCGCGATCGGCACGCCCATGATCGCCACGATCGCTGCGATCGGCAGCTTGCGCTTGGCGAGGGCTGCGATTCCCCAGATCACCGCCAGCAGTGCACCCGCGACGAACAACGCGGCCAGGGCGGCGGCGCCGAAGCCATGGTGGGCTTGCTGCAACCAGGCGACGGTGAAAAACAGGATCCCGAACGCGCCGCCCAAGATCGCCAGCGTCGGCCCGGCCGCCGACTTCTTCGGCGGGGGCGGGGGACGCCACCCACCTGCGCCCCCGTACGCCGGACCGGGCGGCGGCGCACCGTGCTGCCAACCGGGAGGCTGAGCGTAGCCTCCGGCCGCGCCCCATCCGGGGTTGGGCGTTGCGGGAGAAGGTCCCCACGCCGACGGCGGTGCCTGTCCCCACCCTGGTGGCGGCGGGCCGGGCTGCGGCTGGCCCCACGCTTGCCCCCCGGGCTGTTGTCCCCACGGCTGGCCTTGCGGCGCGCCCGGGGGCTGCCCCCACGCCGAAGGAGGTTGGCCGGGATGACCGGGATTGCCGGGATGACCGGGCGGCGGACCGTGGGGCGGCTGCATACGCAACAGGACGCGCCGGGGCGTCCCGCGTTGCAGACCACCGCTACTCCGGCGTCAGCAAATACAGGCTGTTGCGCGTCTCGACGTAGGTCCCGCCACCGCCGGCGTCGTCGAACGTCCGCACGACGCGGCTCGTCTGCACGCGGCTGTTGCCGCCGCCGCCGTACATGATGAGCGGCGCGCCGACCTGCGGTTGCAGCAGCAGGCGCAGGCCGGCGCGGTTTCGGCTGGGTTGGCGACCGCGGATCGTCGTCAGGGAGTAGGAGCGGTCGTGGTCGTGGGCAATCGCGTGCATCATCGTTCGTCGCCGTCGAGCGCGGGTGCGGTCGTCCAACCCTCGAACTCAGTGTAGAGTCGAGTAGGCGTAAGTCTACATGGACTTACACTGAGTTTTCTCACCAATATCAGACACAGGTGCCGCAGCCGAGGGACTCGACCTCGCTGACGCAGGTGCCGTCCCACGCAGAGGAGCAGCAGTACGAGTCCGACGCGCACACGCAGGCTTCGATGGCGGCGTCGGCGCAACCGGGCGACGCCGACGACGTGCAACATGCCCCGCCGGATCCACCACCGCTCGAACCGCTGTCGACACACTCCCCGATCGAGCAGATCTGCCCGGGTCCGCACACGGTGTTGCAGCCGCCGCAGTTCTCCTCGTCGCTGAGCGTGTCGACGCAGGCGCCACCGCAAAACGCGGTGCCGGAGCACCCCTGGAGCATCGTGCTCTCCGAGGAGCTCGAGACCAGCTCGATCCACGCCTCGGACTGCACCGTCGCCTGCAAGAGCGCGCCGGTGGTCGACAGATCCTTGTGCACGGTGGTGTTGTGCCGGGTCAGGTCGACGTAGATCGCCGACGGCTCGTCGCCGGGCACCGCCGCATCGATCGCCGCGCGCGGGACGGAGAACGTGCCGGTGTCCTCGGCCTCGCACGTGACGACGCCATAGCCCCCGAGCGCGCCGCTGACCGTCAGGCTGACGCGGATCGCGTCGTTGCCCGGGGTCCAGCGCACCGGCATCGGTCCGTCGCCGTAAGCCTCCTCCATCGAGATGTCGCCGATCTGGCTGACCAGCGGCGAGGTGCCGGTGAAGGTCCGATCGAACTGGGCGAAGCCGGCCGACGTGGCTCCGGACGCGTACACGGAGATCTCCTGGCCGGGGATCGTCAGGGCGCCGGAAACGTCGCCGACGAACTGGTACGGCGGGAACAACGAGACGGGAACCGTCGTGCCGGAGAAGGTCAGCGCGCCCGCGTCGAACGTCTCGACCCCGCGGCACGACGGGCTGCCGGGCACCGGGAAGTAGCACTCTTGTCCTTCGCCGCAGGCGAGATCGCAGATCGCCTCGCACGCGGGCGTGCAGCCGTCGGACATGACGCAAACCTCGTCCAGACCGCACGCGTCGGCGCAGTCGGGCACCGTGGACACGCGGCAGCCTTCGATCTCGGCCGCGCACGCGTCGGCGACCATGACCGAGTCCGGCACGAAGCTCGCCGACACCAGCGGCGTGGGCTGACCGCCGCCCACCGGATGCGTCTCCCCGACCACGATCGTCCCGAGCGCATGGGGTACGGCCGGTTCCGGCTCGTCCATGCGAGGGTCGTCGCCACCCCCGTCGCCACCGTCGGCCCCATCGGCCCCGTCCGCTCCGCCGCCGCCGTCGGCGGCCGCGTCCGTGTCCATCTCCTCTTCTCCGAAGCCGAAGCCATCTTGGGTGTCGGGATCGGCGGTGCAGCCGACGAGGGCGATGGCGGTCAGGGGGACGAGCAGAGCGGCGGACAGCGGGCGAGCAAACATCGGGGAGCCTCGGCCGTACGGGACGGGACGAAGGCGGCGCGGTTGCACGACACCCGCGCACCTGGACCGCCACGGACCTCCCGACGCATCGACCGCGACGCGTGTTGCCTCACGGGCGCAAGAACACCGTCCATCCCGCGGGCACGCGCCGTGCTCGAAAAAGCGCCGATCCCCCGATCCGGCGCGCGCGGCGGTACCGTACGGAGCCGGCAGGTCATGGGCACGCATCGAGGCGAACGGGGACAGCCCGGGGCGTCGAGCGACGTCGGCGCACGCGCGCCCGCGTCCGAACCGGGTGCCCGGCCGACCCCGGCACCTTCGTCGGGACTGGGCAGCGAAGACACCCTCGCCGAGGACGGCGCGCCCGTGCCGGCGCAGCCCGACATCGCCGAGGCCTACCCCCGCGGCTCGGCCCTGGGGCGCTACCTCGTGCTCGAGCGCCTCGGCGTCGGCGGCATGGGAGTGGTGTACGCGGCCTACGATCCCGACCTCGATCGCAAGGTCGCGGTCAAGCTGGTCCGCCCCCGCGCCCGCGTTCGCGGCGACGGCAAGGCCACGCGTCGGCTGCTGCGCGAGGCGCAGGCGATGGCCAAGCTCACCCACCCCAACGTGGTGGCCGTGCACGACGTCGGCACGGTCGGCGACGAGGTCTTCGTCGCGATGGAGTTCGTCGAGGGCATGACCCTGCGCCGCTGGCTCGAGCAGGACTGGCGCCCGTCGCAGGCCGAGGTGGTCGACGTGATGATCGCCGCGGCGCGAGGCCTGGCCGCCGCGCACGACCGAGGGCTCGTCCACCGCGACTTCAAGCCCGACAACGTCATGCTGACGACCGACGGTCGCGTCGTCGTGATGGACTTCGGCCTCGCCGCCCACGAAGGGCCCCGGCGTCGCGTGACGTCGATCCCCACCGACGGCACCGACGACGTCGGCGATACGCCCGCCACCCCCGACACCTCCGAGTCGCGCCAGCGTGCGCTCGCAGCCGCCGTCGACATCTTGCTGACCGACGCCGGCAGTCTGGTGGGCACGCCCGCGTACATGTCCCCCGAGCAGCTCGGTGGTCTGCCGGCCGACACCCGCAGCGACCAGTTCGGGTTCTGCGTCGCCATGTACGAGGCGCTGTACGGGGTGCGCCCGTTCGAGTCCACGTCGCTGCAGTCGCTGGTGTTCGCGGTCACGGCCGGCCGGCTTCGACCCGATCCGAAGAACGCGAACGTGCCGCGGTGGTTGCGACGCGTGCTCGTGCGCGGGCTGAGCACGAACCCGGACGAGCGCTGGCCGTCCATGGACGCGCTCATCGCTGCGCTCTCGGACAGCCCGGTGCGCCGGCGACGATGGTGGGTCGGTGCGCTCGTCGTCGGTGCAGCCGTCTTCGTGTCCGCCGTGGGCCTGCAGTGGCGACGGGCGAGCGCCCGCGCGGCCTGCGACGCCGAGGCCGCCACGCTCGCGCAGACCTGGGACCCAGCGCGGCGCGACGACCTGCGACGATCACTGGTGGCGACGCGCGTACCGGGGGCCGCCGAGAGCGCCGACCGGGCGATCGGGAACCTCGACGAGTGGGCCGCGAGCTGGGCCGCGCAACGCCGCAGCGTGTGCGAGCGCGCGACGATCGACGAGGAGCTGTCGCCTCAGCTGTGGACTCGTGCGCAGGCGTGCCTGGACGATCAGCGCGAGCACGTGGCCGCGATCGTCGACGTGTACTCGACCGATGCGCCCGGCGTCGTCGCCGGGATCGTCCACTCCACGGCGCGATTGGGCCAGCTCGACCGCTGCGACGACGCCCTGCGGCTGGCCAATCGGCCGCAGGACGCGGCAGCCGACGCGGGGACGATGTCGGCGATTCGGCGCGACCTCGCCCGCGCCGAGGCGCTCGCGGACGCGGGCCGATACCACGAAGGTCTCGAGGTCTCGCGCGATGCCCTGACGCGGGCCACACGCTTCGGGGCGCCGGCGGCCGAGGCGGAGGCTCGCTTGATCACCGCGGCGATCCGCAGCGAGCTCGGCGAGTATCGTGAAGTGGTCGCCCCCCTGCAGGCCGCGTTCGTGCGCGCGACGTCGGCCGGCGCCGACGAGCTCGGGGCCAAAGCCGCGATCGCCCTTCTGCGCGTGCACGGCTATCACCTGGCCGAGCCGCAACCCGGACTGGCGTGGGCCGCGGTCGCACAGGCGTTGCTGGAACGGACGAACCGGACCACGGGCCTGGACGCGGCGGCGCTCGCCAACAATCTCGGGCTCACCCACGAGACCCGCGGCGACCTGCAGGCGGCGTTCGACAGCCACACCCGCGCGCTGCGGCTGCGCGAGGACGCGCTGGGCCCCGACCACCCCCAGGCCGCGCACAGCTACGGCAATCTCGGCAACGTCGAGCTCGCCCGAGGCCGGCCCCAGCAAGCGCTGCGCTGGCACTTCCGCGCGCTCGAGGTCCGCACGCAGAGTCTGGGCGAAAACCATCCGGACACCGCACGCAGCCACAACAACCTCGGCAAGGTGTTCCTCGGCATGCAACGCATCGACGAGGCGCTGCATCACTTCGAGCGGGCGCGAGAGATCCTCGAGCCGTCGTTGGGCCGCGAGCATCGCGTCACCGCACGGGTGGGTTTCAACATCGGGCGCGCGTACCTGGGGCGTGGCGAGCCCGACCTCGCGGCGAAGCAGCTGCGCGAGGCGTGGGAGATCCAGACGCGCGTGCTCGGGGCGCAACACCCGGAGACGGCCCGCTCCGCGCAGCAGCTCGGTCTGGCCCAGCTGGCCCTGCACGACTTGCCCGCCGCCACCGCGACCTTGCGACGCGCGCTGACGGCCCAGCGGATCTCGCTGGGCACCAACGACCCGGAGGCCGCGCTGACCGAGAGCATGATCGCCGTGGCTTGCCAGGCCGGCTACGCCAGAGCGTGCGCCGGCTCCCCGTGATCGGCGGGCCGGCGGAGGCGGCGGACACTTCGCGCGCTACTGGAACGGAACGTCGTCGCAGTACGAACCGAAGTTCAGATCGTCGATATACCAGCCGCGCTCGAAGCTGCAGCAGCTGTCACCGGTGTCGTAGGTGAAGCGGAGGATTCCCGACATTCCCTGCCACGCCGAAGTGTCCAGCGAGATCGTGTCCCAGTCGGCGACCGACCGGGATTCGTCGACGGAGTTGCAGAAGGGCTGCGTGTTGGCGAGGTCGCAGTTGACCAGCGAGATCCACGAGGCCCCACCGTCGACCGACAGCTCGATGATCTTGGTATCGAAGGGGCTACTGCCCTCGTCGACGTTCCACGACAAGAAGTCGATCGACGCGGGCACGACCGCCGGCGACGTCGTCAGGGTCGACCACTCGGCCTCGCCGCCGGGGTACGGCATGTCGCGGTTGCCGTCGGTGCCGAGGACCGGCGCGTTGGGGAACGGGGTCGCGGCGAGCTGCGAGGATTGATTGGGCGGCGCCGCGTCGTACAGTCGCCAATCCGGCGTGCCCTGGAGCGACGTCACCGTCCAGTTCTGGATGTCGCCGGGGTCGTCGAACGTCGTCCCGGACGAAAAGGACAGGCAATCCAGGCACGCCCCGTCGTCGCAGAACGAGCACACCTGCCCGCCGGGACAATCGGCGCAAAAGCTCAGCCCGCTCGCCTGCAGGTTGTCTCTGCAGTAGCCGACGCCATCGCACGCGTCGGCGAAGTTGCACTCGTTGGCAAAGACATCCCCGCACGGATCGTCGGCGGGCATCGGGTCGAAGCCACACTCGCCCGAAGGCATGCATACGCCCGTGCCGCACGTGGTCGAGTACGTCGCGCAAACCTCGTCGGAGGTGCAGGCGCACTCGGTGGCCACGTTGAGGAAGTCGATGTACCAACCCTGCTCGAAGTCGCAGCAAGCGTCGCCGGTGTCGTAGCCGAACTCGACGATGCCGACCTGGCCCTGCAGGTTCTGCGGCACCTCGATCGCGATCGGAAACCACGCGTTGGGGTTGGGTACGTCGTTGGGCTGACAAAACGCCCAGCTCGAGTCGACGGTGCAGTCCGCGAGCGTGGTCCAGGTCGTGCCGCCGTCGACCGAGACACGGACGGTCTTGTTGTCCGTGCCGCTCGCCCCGCCCTGGTCGACGTGCCACGACGCGAAGCCGATCTCGGCCGGGAGCACGGTGGGACTGGTGCGTGCCCACGAGGTCTCCGCTTCGGCACCGGGGTACGGGGCGACGCGGTTGCCGTCCGTGCCGAGCACTTGCCCCACGAACTCGGCGGGGAACGCCTGCTGGCTCTGCGGCGCCGCGCGCCACAGTCCCCAGCTCCCCGTGAACGTCCAGCCTTCGATCGCGCGGTCGGTCACGAACGTGTTGAACGGCGCATAGAAGGCACACTCGCCGCACACCCCGACCGAGCACTGGCAGATCTCGCCCTGACACGTGCTGCAGCCGGCCGCGTCCGGCGCGTGGTTGGGCTCGCAGTTGCCGGCGCCGTCGCAGGTGTCGGGCGCGGTGCACTCGTCGTTGGTCGCGTCGCCGCACGGCGTGTCCGGATCGAGCGGGCGCGTGTCGCAGAAGCCGTCGCCGTCGCAGATGCCCCGCTCGCAGTCGCCCTTGGCGAGGTCGGCACATTCGTCGTCGGCCGTGCACGGCATCGGGCCGGTCGTCGTCGACTCGTCGCCCGTGGCCGTGGTCGGTCCTTCGGTCGTGGTCGTGTCGGCGCCCGGTGGGACCGACGTGACCTCCATTCCGTCGCCCAACGACGAGGAGCCACCGCCCGACGAGCTGCCCGTCGACGTCGTCGTGTCCCCCGCGGGCACGCCGTCGTCACCGCACGCCACCAGCAGCATCGCCGCTGCACCCCCTGCCCCGATCACCCGCCAGCACCGCAACATCATCGACCTCATCGAGCCATCGGAGCCGCGTCGACGACCCCGGATTTGGCGCAGGCTACCACCGTCCACGCGCGCCCGGGCGCCGCCGCGCCGGCGGCGCTCGACGGCGTCCCCTCACGACGCCGTTGGGGCGGCACCGACGAGGGGCGCTACGATGTCGCGGTGACGCGCCGGCCGACGTTCGTCGCCCTCGGGATACGGATCGCGATCGCCTCCGCCATCGGCCTGTCGCTGGCCTGCGGCCCGGCGAGCGCCCCCACCCCCGCCGCGCGCAGCACCACGGTCGACGGCCGGCCGCTGGACCCTCTCGCCGACGCGTCCGGGCCGACGGTGCTCGTGTTCGTGTCCACGCACTGTCCGATCTCCAACCGGTACGCCCCGACCCTGCGCCACCTCGCCGACGCTTGGCGCCCGCGGGGGATCTCGATGTGGCTCGTCTACCCCGACCCCGCCGACGACGCGGCGGCGATCGAGGCCCACTTGCGGGCGTTCGCCCTCCCCGACCGTGCGCTGCGCGACCCCCAGCACGATCTGGTGTCCCGGGCCGGCGTGCGCGTCACGCCGGAAGCGGCGGTCTTCGACCCCGCCAGCCCGTCTCCGCGCTGGGTCGGGCGCATCGACGATCGCGTCGTGGAGTTCGGCAAGGTCCGCGCCACCGCCGAGGTGGCCGAGCTCGCCAACGCCGTCGACGCCGTCGCCGACGGGCGCCCGGCGCCTCCGCCCGGGGGCGACGCGATCGGGTGCTACATCTCGGACCTGCGATGAGCCCGTGTTCGCCTACCCCCGCCCTCGACCGGCGACGCCTGGCCGCGCTCGCGACGTGGCTGAGCCTCGCGGCGTGTGGCCCCGGCACCGAGGCTCCGCCGGCCGCCGACGCGCCGCAACCCACCCCCGCGCCTTCGCCCGCGGCGGCCCCTGACGCGCCGATCGCCGCGCCCGAGCACCCCACGTTCGCCGAGCACGTCGCCCCGATCGTCTACGCCGAGTGCACCCCGTGCCACCGCGACGGAGGCTCGGGTCCGTTCGCGTTCACCGACTACGAGGGAGTGCAGGCCCACGCGACCCAGATCGCCGAGGTCACCCACGGCGGCTTCATGCCGCCGTGGCTGCCCGATCGTGGCGACGGCGTCTTCGTGGGCGCCAGGCAGCTGACCGACGTGGAGCGCACCACGCTGCAACGATGGGCCGCCCAGGACGCGCCGCGCGGCGAGCCTGCTCGAGAGCCGAAGCCCCCGACGTACGCCGGTGGTTGGCAGCTCGGCGAGCCCGATCTCGTGCTCGACACGGGAGAGCCGTACACGCTGCCGGCCGACGGCAAGGACGTGTACCGCAACTTCGTGATCACGGTGCCCGAGGGGCCGACGCGATTCGTCCGTGCCGTCGAGATCCTTCCGGGCGATCCGAGGGTCGTCCACCACGGCGTGCTGCGGGCCGACACGACCGGCAGCGTCCGCCGGCTCGACGCCGCCGACCCGGCCACCGGCTTCGACGGAATGATCTTCGCGGGCGCGCGCATGCCCGACGGAAGGTTCGTCGGCTGGACGCCGGGCAAGCAGCCCGACCCCGGCAGCGACGATCGGGCGTTCGCCCTGCGACCCGGCACCGATCTCGTGCTGCAGCTGCACCTTCGGCCGTCGGGCAAGCCCGAGCCCGTCCGGGCCCGCGTCGGTCTTCACCTCGCGGCCCGCCCCCCGACCCGCCGCGCGCTGTCACTGGAGCTGTCGAGCACGAAGATCGATCTTCCACCCGGCGCGACGGACGTGCACGCGACCGACAGCTATCGGCTGCCCGTGCCGGTCATGGTGCGCAGCATCTATCCCCACGCGCACTACCTCGGCAAGCGCATCGAGGGCTGGGCCCAGCTTCCCGACGGCAGCCGGCGCGAGCTGGTCACGATCACGGACTGGGACTTCGACTGGCAGGACGAGTACCGCTACGCGCGCCCGGTCGCCCTGCCTGCCGGCAGCGTCCTGCACATGGACTGGTCGTTCGACAACTCCGCCGAAAATCCCCACAACCCCGCGTCGCCACCGGTGCACGTGCGCTACGGCGCGGCGTCGACCGACGAAATGGCCGAGCTGATCTTCGAGGTCGAGCCCGCCGACCCCCGCCAGCTCGAGGCGCTCGACGCCGACTACGGACGCAAGTTCCTGTCGGCGCAGATCGACGTGGTACGCAAGCGGATCGCCCAGGCGCCCGACGACGCCGATGGATACGCCGACCTCGGCGCGTTCCTGCAGCTGCGCGGCGACTCCGAAGACGCGCTCGCCGCTTTCGACGAGGCGATCGCGCGGGCGCCCGCGCACGTGCGTGCCCACACCGAACGCGCCATCGTCCTCGCCAAGCTCGAGCGCGTCGACGAGGCCGTTGCCGCCGCGCGCCAGGCCGTCGCGGCCGACGCCCAGGACTCGCGGGCCCAGCTGGTGCTCGCCAACAACCTGCGCAAGCAAGGCAAGGACGACGATGCGATCGCGGCCTACCGTCGCGCGATCGAGCTCGACGGCGACGCCGCCAACGCGCACAACAACCTCGGGATCATGCTGGAGCGACGCGGTGACCTCGCCGGCGCTCGCGAACACTTCGCCCGGGCGGTCGAGCTCAGCCCGGCGCAAACGGTGTTCGCCAAGAACCTCGCCCGCGTTCGGGCGGCCGGCGGCTGAGTCAGCCGACCGGCGGAAAGCAGAACGGGCTGCGCCACGTCGGCAGCACGGCAGGGACGTACGGCCACAGCCGAGCGACGAGCGCCGCCACGTCCTTCGCCGAGCCCCACGGCAGCTCGATCGCCGCGAGCAGCTGCTGGGTGAAGCGGGCCGCCTCGGTGAAGCGAACGTCGTCGGGGCCGAGCGCGCGCAGCAGCAGGTCGTCGACGGCCGGCGACAGCGTGGGCACGATCGACGAAGGCGGCGCGACCGACCGAGTGCTCACCGCCTCGAGAAACGCGAAGTCCGTTGCCCCGGCGTCGATGAACGGATGCTGCGCCGTCAGCAGCTCGTACAACAGCACCGCGAGGGAGAACGCATCCGAGGCGTCGTTGGTGGGTTCGCCGCGGGCGGCCTCCCGCGATCCGTAGCGCATGTGCGTCTTGAGGCGCTGCGTGGGGTTGCCCACCACCGACCCGAACATCGTCTTGGCGATGTCGGTGAGCTCCGGCGGCACCATGGTGATGCGACCGTCGCCGCCGAGCAGCACGCCGATCGGGGAGATGCAGCGGTTGCGGTAGCGGTGAGGCGGCAGCGCGCGCGCGATCTCCAGCACCAGCGACGCCGCGGTGGACGGCTGCAGCGGCAAGGCCGGCGCGACGAAGGCGTGCTGCTTGTCGACCCGACCGGATCGCTCGTACTCGAGCGCGCCGAGCAGCGTCAGCAGGTCGATCCCCACGATCGGGTGCTGCACGATCATCTCGCGCCCGTCGTGGTAGCGGTGCGTACGCGCCGACGACCAGTCGGGCATCACGTCGTTGGGCACGATCCAGGCGTGACACGCCACGCCGTCGAGGGAGGCGGCCCAGTGCTCGAGATCTTCGTCCCCGAAGATCCGGCGGTCGAGCAGGACGTGCACGGGGACGGAGTCTACACGACCCGGCCCGGCCGGTCCCGCCGCCCGCGCCTCAGTTGATCCCGACCTTGCTGCCCTTGATCGTGATCGCGCCCGACCCCTTGATGTTGACCTTCTTGCCCTCGATGACGATGTCGCCGTTCTTCTTGAGGATCATCTTCGCGCTGCCGACCTGCACCGTGAGCTGGTCGCTGGCGTTGATGGTCGCCTTCTTCTTGCAGACGATGACCTGATTGTCCTCGGCGGTGATCGTCATCTTCTTGCCGGATTTGACAGTAATCGCCTTGTCGGAGTCGACGGTCATGTCGCCTTGGGCCTTGAGCGTCATGCTCTTGGCCGACTGGAACTTCGCCGACAGGCCGGCCGTGAACGACATCGCGCCGACGGCGGTGATCGACCGGCTCGCACCGACCTGCTCGCTGTAGAGGCCACCGACCTTGACCGACTTCATGCCGCCCACGACCTCGTCGGACTTGAGCAACACGAACAGCTTGTTGGTCTTGTCGATCGTCTTGTCGTTCTTGCCAGAGACGTGCTCGGTGTTGTCCTTGACGATCGTCGTGTCGCGCTTTCCCTGAACGGTCAGGCTCATGTCCTTGACGATCGTCTCGGTGTGCTTGCCCTCGACCTTGATCGTCTTGTCGTTCTTGACCGTTTCCTTCTGGTCGTGACCGACTTCCTTGGTGCGATCGTTGCCGATCGTCAGCGTCTCGTCGTGTCCGGTCGTCTGGTTCTTGTCGTTCTCGGTCGCGATCGTGAAGTCCTTCTGGCAGTGGATGTAGACCTCTTCGGACCCCGACATGTCCTCGAAGCGCAGCTCGTTGCTGCCGTCGCCCGACACAGAGTCGGTCTTGATGCCGCTCTGCGTCTTGCTGCCCGGCATCGAGTACGGGTAGGCGTTGTCGCCGTTGTAGACGGTCCCCGTGACCATCGGCCGATCGGGGTCGCCGCCGAGGAAGTCCACGATGACCTCCTGGCCGATCCGCGGGATGAACTGAAAGCCCCAGCCCGGCCCGGACCACGACTGACGCACGCGCACCCAGCACGAGGACGTGTCGTCGTAGGTGCTCTCTTCCTCCCAGTGGAACTGCACCTTGATGCGGCCGTGCTCGTCGACGTGGATCTCCTCGCCGGACGGTCCGGCCACGATCGCCGTCTCCGGCCCGCCGGTGCGCGGCTTGGGAATCGTCTTGCGGGGTCGCATCGGCACGGCGAGCGGAATGCACTCGAACGTGTTGCGGTAGCGCGGCTGGTCTCCGCCCGAGCCCTCGGCGGTGGAGAGAACTTCCTCGGGACACTCGCCGATATGGACCACGCGGGTCAGCAAGAACTGCGTCTCGAGGTCGTCGCGGACGTGGCGCTCGAGCTCGAACACCTTGCCGGGGGCGAAGTCGATGACGTTGCCGCTGCCACGGCCGACCTTGCCCCTGGCCTGCGCCGCCTGCTGATGGTCGGTGTTGCGGTCCGCGACGTCGTCGGCGATGTACCGGCGATCGGTGTGGAAGTACAAACGCCGATCGTAGCCCTTGGGGTCCGTCCCCGCCTGCTGATCCTCGAGCAGATCCAGTGGCGTCAAGAAGTCGTAGTCGCGCCGCCATGACGACGTGCTCGTCAGCGCCTGGCGAAAATCGAGATTGCGCACCGACTCGAGGTCGGCAGTCTCGGGACGCGTGACGATGATGGGGACCACCGGCGTGCCGTCGACGTTGGCGACCTCCGGGTAGTCTTCGTTCTCGTAGGCGAAGGTGAGGACCTCGTGCCCCACGTCCTCGTTGTGGGCGTAGTAGTAGTTGATCCCCTCCTCCTGCATCAGTCGGATGCAGAAGTCGATGTCGCTCTCGCGATACTGCACGCAGTAGTCACGGGGACTCGTGCCGCGGCCCTCGGCGCCCTTGTCGAACGTGCGACCGTACTGGCCGAGCTCTTGGCCGAGCACCTCGTCGAGAATCTCGAGGACCGACATGTCCTGGAAGATCCGCGAGTGGGTCTGCTGCGCGAGCAGGTGCATGGCCGGCACGACGCGGACGTTGACGAACAGGAAGTCCTCACTGCGCCCGATGTAGTCGACGGCGGCGATGACCCCGTAGACCGTGCGGACGTGCTCGCCGCGCGCGATGTCCAGCTGACACGCCGCCCCCAGGAACGCGTCGGTGTCGGCCGTGAGCTCGTCGGTGACCAGGTCGAGATCGAGGTCGAACTCGCCGTTGATCTCCTCCATCAGGCGCATGCGGTAGACGCGAAAATCCCCGCTCGGACCCTCGTCGCACCTGAAGTCGTAGGAGATTTTGATGAGGGTGCCGCCCTCGACGCCGCTGCCGCCTTCTGCCATTTCGGTTCCGTATCCCCACGCGGTCGGGGTCGTCCGCGCTGTTGGAGCATCGTACACGAGACACCCGTCCAGCGAGCGCACGGCTGGACTGAACGGGCGGACCGCCGGCGTCTCGCGAATGTTCAGCGTGCCGCCCCGCGCGGCGGCCCGGTAGACTGGGTATCGGTGACGCCTACGGGGGCGTGACCCAGGACGATCGGTGACGCGCTGGGTGACGAGATCGACGACGGGGTGGGCGTTGGTCCTCGCGCTGGCCTTGCCGGGTGTCGCGACGGCAGCCGGCCCGGAGGCCGGTGGCAGCGCGTCCACCGCGACGGAGGAGGCGACGCCGTCGCGTCCGGTCGCTAAAGAAGGATGGATCCACCAGCACGCGCCGCGTCGCAACAACTGGCAGCTCGGCATCGCGGCCGGTCTGCTCGCGCCGTCACTGGGTGCGGACCTTCGCGCCGACGGGATCGAGTTCAAGAACTTCGCCCGCATCGCCGGCAACCTCGCGCTGCGCGGCGGCTACTACCCGTTGCGTTGGTTGGGCGTCGAGCTCGAGGGCAACCTGATGCCCGGGGCGACGTACCACGAGCAGCGACGCGTGCTGCTGTACGCGTTTCGTGGCCAAGTGATCGCGCAGCTGCCGTGGTGGCGTGTCGTCCCCTTCGCCTCCCTCGGCGGCGGGGTGCTCGGCGTATCCAGCGACGAGCGGGCCGTCGGTGACGACGCCGACGGGATGTGGTCGTGGGGCGGCGGGGTCAAGGTGCACCTGACGCGCACGATCGGCCTGCGACTGGACGTGCGCACGTCGCTGTCGCCCAAGTTCGACGCGCGCGACTTCGCCGACAGCGAGGAGTACCTGCTCGGCCTCGTCGTGCGGCTCGGCCCCAAGCCCAAGGACGGGCCGGCGCGAAGCGAGCCCTCGGATCGAGACGGCGACGGCATCGTCGACGACGCCGACACCTGCCCCGACGAGGCCGGCGTCGCCCCGGACGGCTGCCCCGTGCGCGACGCCGACGGCGACGGCATCGACGACGACCAGGACAAGTGCCCCGCCGAGCCCGGCGATCCTCCTTACGGCTGTCCCGCCCATGACGCCGACGGCGACGGGTTCGACGACGACGACGACGCCTGTCCCAAGGAGCCGGGCGTGGCCCCCGACGGCTGCCCGGAAGCGGACACCGACGGCGACGGACTGCAGGACAGCCTCGACGCTTGCGTCGACGAGCCCGAGAACTTCAACGGCTTCGAAGACGACGACGGGTGTCCCGACGAAGTCCCGCAGGAGGTCAAGAAGCTGACCGGCTCGATCGAGGGGATCGGCTTCGAGACCGGCTCGGCGATCATCACCAAGTCGTCGAGCACGACGCTCGACGAGGTGGTCCGGATCCTCGGCGAACACCCGCAGATCCGGATCGAGATCGCCGGTCACACCGACTCCACCGGGTCCTACGACCACAACCTCGCCCTGTCCGAGCAGCGTGCCAACGCCGTGCGCGACTACCTCGTCGGCAAGGGCGTCGACGCCGGTCGCCTGCAGACGCGCGGCGCCGGTCCCGACGAGCCGCGCGACACGAACCTGACGGCCGAGGGTCGCGCAGCCAACCGGCGGATCGAGTTCACGATCCTGTCGCCGTCGTAGCGCGTCGGCTACCGCGACAGCGACGCGCGAGCCTGGTGGATGTACGTGTGGTACAGCCCGCCGAGCATGCCGGCCGCGGTGGGATCGGCACTGCCGCCCATGCGCGCGTTCCAGCCCGCCTCCACGCGACCGAGCTTGCCCGCGTCCATGCCCATCTGGGCCAGGCCGGCGTCGCCCTGCAGCTCGTAGCGGATCTTGGCGATCGCGAGCTTGTCGAGCCACACGCCCTCCACGGGCTCGAGGTACTCCTGCGGCATGCGGTAGGCGAACTGTCCGCCGTCGCGCCCCTTCGCCAGGTCCTCGAGGTTGGCCCAGAAGCCCGCCGTCGAAGCGCCCAGCGAGTACTCGGGCGTCTTGCCGTGGCGGCGGTAGAAGCTCGCCTTGACCTGATCCCAGTGCTCGGCGTTCTTGATGCCGTACTTTTGGTAGCCGACCTTGATGTCGCCGGCGCGCTCGGCCTGATCGATGTCGTGATCGGCCCGCCAGTAGGCGACCGGGTCGTTCGGGTCGATGTTGGCGAAGTCGTCTTTCTCGGCGGCGGCGCCCATGCCGAGAATTCCGCGAATGATGTCGATGAGGATGCCCATGTGATCGTCGTCCGTCTGCCGTCGTGCGGCGGTCGCGACGATAGTGGGCAGGCTTCGAGAAACGTTCCCGGGGCGCTACGGCGCCTTGCGTGGCGGTCGAGGGAAGAACGCGGAGGTCCGCGCAACGTACGCGACGTAGCCCGGGCGTCGCGCGGCGATGTCCTTTTCGAGCAACGGCACGCCGGAGACCTTCATGAGCAGCACGGACATGATCACCGGGCCCACGACCGTCCAGACCGGCGCGCCCGCCCCGAGCGCGAAGACGAACACGCCCCACCAGACCATGAAGTCGCCGAAGTAGTTCGGGTGCCGGGTGTAGCGCCACAGGCCGGTCTCGAGCACGCGGCCGCGGTTGGCGGGATCGGCCTTGAAGCGGGCCAGCTGCAGATCGCCGACCGCTTCGAAGTACAGCCCGATCGCCCACGACACCGCCCCGACCACGTACCAGACCGACCAAGCGGGCGCAGTGGCCTGCAGGCCCGCCTGCACCGGTACGGAGATGATGCAGACCAGCGCGGCCTGCAGTCCGAAGACGGTCAGCAGGCTCGTCCAGACGAACCGCGCTCCGGCGCGTTCCCGCATCTTCGCGTAGCGAGGGTCCTCGGAGTGGCCGAGGTTGCGCCACGCCAGGTACCCGCCCAGGCGCGCGCCCCAGATCGTCACGAGCGCGACCAGCCCCCACTGTGGGGGCGCGAGGGCGAAGCCGCGGTCGTACGCGGCCGCCCACGCCACGATCCCGAACGCGGGACCCCACAAGACGTCGATGATGCTGACGTCGCGGACCACCACGCTGACCGCCCACAATGCACCCGCGGCGAGGGCCACGGCGGCGACGGCGGTCGTCGAGACGATCACGGGAGGGAGGATAGTCCGTGCGGCCGTCCCGTCACGCTTCGGGGGTCTGGGTCCCGTTTCCCAGCTCCGACCACGCGCACAGCGAGAACACGTCGGCGTCGGGTACCTCGCCGCTGGTCACGATCGCCTTGCCGAGGTCGGCGCGGATCGTCGCCGAGGCGACTTGCGCCCCGGAAGCCACCCGCTCCCACTCGTAGCTGCCGGTGAAGGGGGCCAGCTCGGGCCGATCGGCAAAGCCCTCGATCTGCACCTGCAGCCACAAGGCCTCGTCGTCGGGATCGTTGCCGACGTAGTACAGATCCGCCGCGCCCACCTCGAGCGCCACGTGCTCGAACGCGGTGTCTTCGGGCACGCGCAGCCAGCTCGAGCACATGCCGCTGACCAGGTCCTCGCCGTACAGCGACAAGTCCGCGTCGTCGACCGGCACCACGTCGGCCACGAGCCCGAACGGTGCGCGCAGGTCCAAGTCGTCGACGACCAGCCCGGACGCGTGGATGCCCCCGAACGAGGTCTGGGCGCGCAGCGACAGTGGGGCGTCGGCGCTCCCGGCCGGAACCTCGATCCACATCTCGGCGCAGCCGGTCGCGCTCGGGACCACCGTGCCGTGCGATTGCGACGCCTGTCCGCAGGTGACGACCCAGCTGCCGTCGCGCAGCGCCACCGTCGTCGCTTCACGCGTGTCCAGGTACGAAGCTTCGGCGTCGGCGACACTGCGCGCGCCGGCGTAGTAGCGCGCGCGCACGGTGATCTCCCGTAGCCCCTCGACCCCCACGATCGTCACCGGCCCTTCGCCGTCGATGACGATGGGCTCGCCCGCGTAGGTGCCGACCGGGCTGGACACGGTCGCCGTCCAGTCGGACTCGTAGCGCGCACCGACGCCGCCATCGGAGGTCCAGACACAACCGCCGAGAGGGACGAAGCAGGCGAGGACGAAGCGACGAGCAAGAGCGAGCACGTCTTCGTCCGACGGCAACGTCGGCGGAGCATTCAGCCTTGCTTCAGGTGCGTCGGCAAAACGGGGAGCCTCCCCCACGGACGCGCGAGGGGATCCCCGTGCCCTCGATCGCTGCTCACTTCGGGTCCTGCAACCGGCGAAGCGTCGCCGCATCGATCTGCACCGGGGGGGTCTCGCCGACGAAGGTCACCGCCCCACCTTCGCGGGCCGTCAGCGTCAGCACGGGTCGGTCGGACCCGTCGACGATCTCGAGACGGTTCGCGCGAACGAGGGCGAAGTTCGCCGTGACCGAGCTCGACCCGCACTGGGTCGCCGCGATGGCGACCGCGACGAGGGCGAGACGATGAACGCGGTTTTCGAGTTCGAGCCGCCTCAGGCGGCGCTCCAACGGTTCGGCCATGGACCGACGGTACCGCCGTCGCACCGCGCCTGTCTGGACGGCGACCCCCTCGGCGACGCCGACCAGTGGGGAGCTTGCCCACACGCGTTCGTGCTGGAGCCTTCGGGATCGCCCGTGACAACATCGTGCGCATGCGAGCAAGGTCGTTGTGGTTGGCGGGGTTGTTCGGGTTGCTGTCGTGTGCGGACGACGGGTCGGTCGGCGTGACGTCATTCGGTACCACCGGGAACATGATGACGACGACCAACATCACGACGGGCGTCGACACGAGCTCGGGCTCGGGCGTCGACGACACCGTCGGTGATGCGTCGGCGAGCTCGGGCTCGTCCAGTGGCGACTCTTCGACGGGCGTGACGCCCGAGTGCACCGCCGACGACGCCGAGGAAACCTGCGACGACGACGACCCGTGTACCGCCGACGAGTGTGTCGACGGCTCGTGCACGCATCCCACGCTGGAAAACGACACCCCGTGTCCCGGACGCGGCGGTCGGGCCGGTTCGTGCCAGGACGGCGCGTGTGTGGTCGACTGCACCACCGATACCGATTGCGACGACGACAACGCGTGCACGGTCGACCAGTGCAACCTCGCACTCGGCCAGTGCGAGTACGACGAGCTCGACGGGGTCCCCGCACCGGCGGAGGTCCAGACGGCCGGTGACTGCCTCGAGGTGCAGTGCACGATGGGCGCCGAGGTCCAAGCGCCCGACGACCTCGACATCGAAGACGACGGCAACGAGTGCACCGACGACGTGTGCACCGACGGCGTCCCCTCGCACCCGAGCACGGCGGCCGGAGCCGCCTGCGGCAGCGACATGCTGTGTGACGGCGCCGGTGCGTGCGTGGACTGCATCAGCCCGCGCGACTGCACGATGCTGCCGCCCGACGACGACTGCCAGACGCGAACCTGCGTGGCGGGCGTGTGCGGGCAGGACTTCGCCGCCCCGGGCACGATCACCAACGACACCTTGCAGACCGACGGCGACTGTCAGGTCGTCGTGTGCGACGGAGCCGGCGGCACCGAGAGCGAGGACGACAACGGCGACCTGCCCGTCGACGGCCTCGAGTGCACCGACGACCTGTGCCTGACGGGCGTGCCGGCCAACCTGCCGGTGACCGAAGGGACTTCGTGCGGGGCGGCCGGACTGTGCGACGCGACCGGCCAGTGCGTGGGCTGTCTGACGCCGGCCGACTGCGGTGGTACCGACACCTTCTGTCAGACGATCACGTGCATCGCCAACGTCTGTGGCGTGGACAATACCGCGGGCGGGACACCACTGCCGGCCGCCGACCAGAGCGACAACGACTGCCAGCAGCTGCAGTGCGACGGGTCGGGCGGGACGCAGGCCGTGGCCGACGACGCCGACCTGCCGCTCGACGACGGCAACGACTGCACCGAGGACATCTGCTCGATGGGCATGGAGCAGCACCCCGACGAGCCGGTCAACACCGCCTGCAACGACGGCGGCGGCGTGGTCTGCGACGGGGCCGGCACTTGCGTCGGCTGCACGGCCAACAACCAGTGCAGTGGCGCCACGCAGTGCAACCTCAATGCCTGCATCAACAACTCGTGCACGACCGTGCCGGCGTCCGCCGGAGTCGCGTGCAACGACGGATTCTTCTGCACCGCATCCGACACCTGCAACGGCTCGGGCGCGTGCGTGGGCAACGGCAACCCGTGCCCTGGTCCCGACAGCGACGGCGACTGCTCCGAGTCGTGCAACGAGGCTTCGGACCTGTGCAACCTCGCCGACCCGGCGGGGACCGTGTGCGACGACGGCTTGTTCTGCACCACCGACGACACGTGCGACGAGTCCGGCACCTGCCAGGGCGGCGGTTCCCCCTGCCCCGGCCCCGACGGCGACGCCGACTGCATGGAGTCGTGCAACGAGGGCACCGACGCCTGCGACTCCCCCGACTTCGGGGGCTCGACGTGCAACGACGGATTGTTCTGCACCGTGACCGACACGTGCAACGGCGCCGGCGTCTGCCTGGGCACCGGCTCGCCGTGCCCGGGACCGGACGGCGACGCGAACTGCTCCGAGTCGTGCGACGACGTGTTCAACACGTGCGGTGCCCCCGACCCCGTGGGTGCCGCCTGCAGCGACGGCTTGTTCTGCACGGCGACCGACACGTGCAATGCCGCCGGTCTTTGCGAGGGCGCCGGCGACCCGTGCCCCAACGTGGGCGACGGCGACAGCAACTGCGCCGAGGCGTGCGACGAAGGGGCCAACGCCTGCAGCGCCCCGGATCCGTCGGGCTCGGCGTGCAACGACGGCTTGTTCTGCACGGTCACGGACGCGTGCAACGCCTCCGGCACGTGCGTGGGGTCCGGAGATCCCTGCAACCAGGCCGGCGACGGCGACGGCAACTGCTCGGAGTCGTGTAGCGAGGCCAGCGACAGCTGCACCGCCCCCGACATCTCCGGCTCGCCGTGCGACGACGGACTGTTCTGCAACGGCGACGACACCTGCAATGCCCTGGGCGCCTGCGGCGTGCACGTGGGCAACCCGTGCTCGATCAACGCGGGCAACAGCGACTGCACCGAGGTCTGTCGCGAAGCCTTCGACGACTGCGGGGGCAACAACCCTGCGGGCACCGCGTGCAACGACGGTCTGTTCTGCAACGGTGGCGATACGTGCAACGCGTCGGGTGCCTGCTCGGTCCACACGGGTAGCCCGTGCCAGATCAACACCAGCAACAACGACTGCACCGAGAGCTGTCGCGAGACGCAGGACGACTGCAACGGCAACAACCCCTCGGGGACGACCTGCAACGACGGGCTGTTCTGCAACGGTGTCGACACGTGCAACGCGTCGGGCTCGTGCTCGGGCCACGCCGGCAACCCCTGCGGCGACGGGGTCGACGGCGACCAGGACTGCACGGAGTCGTGCAACGAGACCACGAACCTGTGCGTCAACGACCCCGCGGGCTCGCCGTGCAACGACGGCCTGTTCTGCACCGCCACCGACACGTGCGTCGCGGGCGTGTGCACGGGCAGCGGCAGCCCCTGTCAGGGCGTGGACGACGACTGCGACTGCACCGAGCAGTGCCGCGAGACCCAGAACGACTGCCAGGGCAACGACCCCGACGGGGCCGGCTGTCAGGGCGCGATCGGGTTCTGCACCGCGGGCGCCTGCATCTCGGTCTCGTGCATCTGATCCCGCGACGGTGGGGCGTCGGTCGCAGGCCCGCTGTGCGCGGGCGGGCGACCGACGCTCAGCCGAAGTCGTGCGTGAGCTCGACGAGCTCGAACAGGTTGCCCTTGGGGTCGGCGCAGGTCACGACCATGCCGAACCCCTCGTCGTGGGGCGGCGTGACGATCGTGGCCCCGAGCGCCTCCACCTTGGGCAGGTGCTCGTCGAGCGACGTGACCGCGAACGCGACCGGCGTCGCGCGCCCGGGTCTGTGCCCGCCGAAGTTGCTCGGCGGGTGGATCGCGAAGTGCACCTGTCCGATGTCGATGCCGTAGTGCACGTCGAGCCCACCGTGCTCTTCGCGCTCGAACTGCAGGCCGAGGCCCTCGGCGTAGAAGCGCGCGAGCCCTTCCACGTCGTCGGTGACCAGGATGACTCCGCAGATCGACTCGACTGCCATCGGCCGAGACGATGCCACGGCGATGCCGCCTGGCCCAACCCGCGCCCGGCGCGGCGCGTGATCTGTCAATTCACGCGCGGTCGCGGGCCGCGCGGCGGCAGTCGTTGCCGGCCCCGCCGGCGCGCCACGTGCCATGGTGGATCCGATGTCGAACGTCTACGACGAGCTCGCGCGCAAGCTCCCCGTGGCCAACCGCACCCGCCTCGAGCCGGCGATCCACGCCACGTTGACCGCGCTGGGGGCCACGATCGGATCGGCCGAGGTGCGCCGTGCCGTCGCCGACGCGATCGACCCCGCCCTGGCGACGCCGTTGCGCGCCGGGGCAGGCCAGACGACGACCACGGTGGCCGACCTGTCGCGGCGCATCGCCGGTCTCGCGGACGTCCATCGCGGCGTCGGCTTCGAGCTCGTGCAGGTGCTGACCGGCTGGCTGGTGACCCGGCTGCCCGAGCGCTTGCGCGAGCAGCTGCGCGACGACGTTCCGCCGGACTGGGCCGCGCTGGCCGTCGAGCCACCCACGCGTCCGGCGTCGCTTCCGATCGGGCGGGCTCGCGCCGGCATGACGGGCACGACCCTGGCCGACGGCGCCCCCGGCAGCACACATCCGGTCAGTCGCGCGGCGCCGATCGCCGGCCACGCCGCATCGGTGGCACGCGCCGACGATCCCCACGCCGACCGTCGTCTCTCCTCGGCGCAGTCCGACGATCGTGCACCCGAGGGCCGTCGTCTCGCCGATGGCGAACCCGGTGCGGGCGACCGATCCCTGTCGCGCAAGGACGAGTGACGCCGCGCCCGGTCGCTCGTCCGCCGGCGGCCGCGCGCGTGACGACCCGCGAGGATGTGCAGAGATCGGGTACCGTGCCAGCGCGCGCAGACGCGCCAACCCGGCGGCGCAACCGTTGCGTGGCCGCGATCAGGATCCTGCCGTGCCCGAGCCGAGCAATACCGCCATTGCGGCGATCTTCGACGACATCGCGACGCGACTGGACGTGCAGGGTGCCCTCCCCTATCGCGTCCGTGCGTGGTCGCGTGGTGCGGATGCCCTGCGGGAGCTGCCACGTCCGGCGTCGGAGATCTTCGCCGCCGAGGGCGTCGCCGGGCTCGAGGCGCTCGATCACATCGGTCGACGACTCGCCCGTGCGATCATCGAGATCCTTCGGACGGGCCGGTCGACGGTTCAGCAGCGCCTGCGTGGCGAGGTCGGACCACATCGGCTGTTCGCGTCGCTGCCCGGAATCGGCGAGGTGCTCGCCGATCGCATCCACCACGAGCTGGGCATCGAGACCCTCGAGGCGCTCGAGCTCGCCGCGCACGACGGACGGTTGGAGGCGGTCGAGGGCGTGGGCCCCAGCCGCGCCCGCGCGGTCCGTGAGGTGCTCGCGACGCGACTGGGCCACGGAGGACGCCGGCGAACACCGACTCGCTCCGCCGGACGCGGGCGCACGCGGCGTCCCGACGTGGCGACCGTGCTCGACGTCGACGCGCAGTACCGCAAGCAGGCGGGACGTGGGCAGCTGCCGACGATCGCCCCCCGCCGCTTCAACCCCGACGGCAAGGCGTGGCTTCCGATCCTGCACACCGACCGCGGCCCGTGGAGCTTCACCGCCCTGTTCTCGAACACCGCGCTCGCCCATCGGCTCCACCACACCCACGATTGGGTCGTGATCGTCTACGAGGACGACCACGTGCACGACCAGTGCACCGTGGTGACGGAGTGGCGTGGCGCATTGCAGGGCAAGCGGGTGATCCGAGGCCGCGAGCGGCAGTGCGCGGCCCACTACGCCGAGCTCGACGCGGCGAAGCCGAGGTAGCGGGCCCTACGAACCCGGCGGACGGTATCGCGTCGCGGGCCGGCCGACCCCGAAGGGCCGCGGCAGCGTCGTACAATGGAACCGCGCCATGGTCGTCCGCTTCGCACCTTCGCTCGGCCTGGCGCTGCTGCTGGCGGCCGGCTGCTACGCCGGACGTGCGGACCACGACCACGGCGTCGACACGGACGCGCCCGCCCCCGACGACCCGCCGCCATCGAGCGAGGACGGTGACGCCGACGACCCGCTCGCCGGATTCGATCCCGACCCCTCGCAGATCCGGTTGCTCAGCGCGCACGAGTACCGCAACACCGTGCGAGACCTGCTCGGGGTCGAGGCGTCCCCCGAGCTCGCATATGGCGACGTCTCCTCGGGCTTCGACAACGGCGCGGGTGGTCTGCTCGACGAGGCCTTGTTCGACGTGTTGTACGTCGAAGCGCAGCGCGTCGCGGAGGCGTACGCGGCGGGCCCCGGCCGATCTCGTTTCGAGTGCGTCTCACCGGTCGCCCCGCTGTCGGGCGCCTGCCGGGACGAGCTGGTCGACACGCTCGGGCCACGGGCGTTGCGGCGCCCGCTCGACGCGCCGACGCGGCAGGCATTGATCGACTTCGTGGACACGATCGCCACCGATGCCGACGGAGGCACCGAGGCGTTGCAGGTGCTGGTGACGCGGCTGCTGATGTCGCCGCAGTTTCTGTACCGCTCCGAGGTCGGTCTGCCGGATCCGAACGTGCCGGGCCGTCGGGTGCTCGATCCGTTCGAGCGCGCCTCACTGCTGTCGTACGCACTGACCGGCAGTCTCCCCGACGATGCCCTGTGGGCCGACGCGGCCGCCGATCGCCTCGACGAGGACGCCGTCCGAGCCCACGTCGCGCGCCTGCTCGACACGCCGGCCGGACGGGCGCAGCTGGTGCGCTTGTTCGCCCAGTGGCTGCGCGTGACGGAGCTGGCGCGGCTGGCCGACAACGCCCAGGACTATCCCAAGCTCGCCAGTGCGGCGCAGGGCCGAGCGCTCGCCGCCGAGTTCGCGGCGTTCGTCGAGCACGTCGTCATCGACGACCACGGCACGTTCGACGACGTGCTGTCGCGTGCCGTGACGTACGTCGACCGCCACACCGCTCCCCTGTACGGCGCCGCGTCCACCAGCGAGATTCTCGAGCCCTTGCCGCTCGACGCGCGTCGCGGCGGCATCTTGACGCTCGCGTCGGTGATGGCAGTGCACTCCTCGAGCGCCGACCCGACCCGTGACAAGCCGATCCGCCGCGGACTGCTGGTGCTCAACCAACTGCTGTGTCAGGAGGTGGGTCTTCCGGCCGGCATCGACGTGCAGTCGGCCGCGGCCGCGGTGCAGCAGGACGTCGACGATTTCGACGCGCTGACCACCCGCGAGCAGCTCGAGCTCATCATGAACCAGGACCCGCTGTGCGAGACCTGCCACGCCACGTTCATGCCTTTCGGTTTTCTGTGGGGCAACTTCGACGCGCTCGGGCAGTACCAGACGCACTTCGGTCCGCGCCCGATCGACACGGCGGTGGCGGACCTGGCCGTCGATGGTGAGCCGCGGTCGTACGCCGACGTCATGGCGCTCGCCGGGGACCTCGCGGCCAGCGAGCAGGTCACCCGGTGCTTCGCGGGACAGGTGGTACGGCACGCGTCGGGGCGACGCGAAGATCACGCCGTCGCGGCGCTCGCCGATGCGTTGGCGCCGGCGGTCGCGTCGGGCGATCTGTCGATCCGCGAGCTGCTCGTCGAAGTGCTGTCGCGGCCGGAGCTGTACGTGCGGGAGGGCGGCCCATGAGACGGCGCGGCTTCGTGTTCGGCTCGTTGCAGGCAGCCGCGCTGCTGACCCCGGTGCTCTCGCTGCGCCGAGCGGCCTCCGCGACCCCCGACGCCCCACTCGGGTTCGTGTGGGTCAACTGCTGCGGCTACCCCTCGCCCGAGGACTTCTTCCCCACCGGCACCGAGCAGGACTTCACGCTGTCGCCGATTCTGGCCGACTTCGAGGGGCTGCGCGAGCACATGGTGATCGTCGACGGGATCGACATTCGCAACTCGGGACTCGACCCCAAGGGCAACAACCACGTGCGGACGATCGGCAAGGTGCTGACGGCCATGGACGTGATCGCCGCGCCCGATCCCGAGGACGGCCTGCCCGGCGGGATCTCGATCGACCAGTACATCGCGTTGCAGCGCGGTATCTCGACGGTCGAGCTTCAGGTCCAGACGAGCCATCAGGCGCACATGCGCCATCGCCCCTTCGCGACGTCGACGGGCGTGTTCAAGCCGCCGTTGGCCAACCCCGCCGACGCCTGGTCCGCGCTGTTCGCCGACTTCTCGCCGTCGGCCGACCCGGCCGCGATCGCCGAGCACCAGCGACGGCTGCGGCTGAAGCTGTCGGTGCTCGACGACGTCACCGCCGACCTCGCGCGGCTGCGGCCCGAGCTCGACGCCACCGAGCGGCTCAAGCTCGACATCCACGAAGACGCGATCCGACGCGCCGAGCAGAGCGTGCTCGCAGACATGGACGCCGAGCTGCCCGCGACGTGCGAGATGCCGCCGCTCCCGGACACCGACGAGACGATCACGGTACGCGCCGCCGCCCAGCTCGACGTGGCATTCGCGGCGCTGGCGTGTCGACGCGTGGGTCTGGCCTCGATGCTGTGGGGCTCCTCGGGCTACCACTGGCGCTACGAATGGGCCGGCGTGACCGACGTCGTCGACTCCGGTCACGACGAGGTCCACCACTTCCCGGTGCTTCGCCGCGACGACCACGTGACGATGGCGCGCTGGGACTGGAACGCCCTGCGGGTGTTCCTCGAGCGACTGCAAGCGACGCCCGACGGCGAAGGCACGATGCTCGACAACGTGCTCACGCTCGCGATCAGTCACTTCGGCTATCACCACCAGATGTCGCGGATTCCGGTCGTGCTGTTCGGCAACGCCCAGGGTCGACTGGCCACGGGGCGCTACCTGACGGTCCAGTCCGACAACGACAAGGTGCTGACCTCGTTCGCGCACCTGATGGGCGCCGACATTGCGGGCATCGGCAACGACCCCTTTTGCGGGCCGCTGCCGGATCTGTGAGCCGCGCTCGCCACCGAGCGCCTCAGAACCGCCCTCGTACGCCGAACGCCGCGCCATCGGGCGTGGGCGCGGCCCCGAACGCGAACCTGCCCCGGTCGGGATCCGGGTAGTCGCGCAGCTTGACCGCGCCCGCGATCCCCAGCGACAACCCGAGGATCTGCCCCGCACCGGCGGCGACGGTGAGCACGCCCAGCGTCGCGGAACGAGACACCGGGGCCGCCGCGAACGGTCCGCCGAGAGGGACGAACATGCGCCGTCCGTAGCGCAGCTGGCGGTCGTCGTCGTCGTCGCGCGACAGGTCGATCGCGAGGGCGCCGACGAGCACCGATCCCCCGTAGACCGCACCGAGGATCGTAAAGCCCGAAATCATCATGCCGCGAAAGCGATTGCGCTGTCGTAGCTGCCACCGTCGGGCCTCGTCGGCCTCGTCGGCCTCGTTCGTGGGCGGTCGCGGTGCGCCACCGGTCACCGATGGGTCGTGCGCGGGCGACGGGGCGGCGACGGCGGGTTCGTCCCATCCGTTGGCGGCGGCCCCCGACGCCGCGGGTTCGGGTTGCGTTGATGCCAGGGCGGTCGACAGGGCCAGCCCGGTGGTGACGATGGCGTGTGTGATCATCTGCGTGCTCCCAGAAAGAACGGCCACCCCGAACACGGGGCACGCGGGCAGTCGTCCGACGCGGCTGCGAGGGTGCAAGTCGCGACCCATCCGTTGATCCACGGCACACTTCGCGGCCGAAGCCGCGCGGTGGACGTATCGTTTCGTGACACCGCGTCACGAAACGTGACGTCGGCGAGGCGAACGTGGTCAGTCGCGCGCGGCCGCGATCGTGGTCGGCGGACCGGGTTGCTGCGGGACGATGGCCGTGCGCCCCTCCCACGAGCCGTACTCGCCGATGCACGTGTACCGAAGCGTGGTGAACTCGACGTGGAAGTCCTTGCGGCGCCGCTCGGCCATCGCGTCGGCGTGTCGTTTCGGCGCCTCGACGGCACTGCGTCCGCGGACCATCTCGGTCATCTCGCGCGCGGACTTCCAGATCGTGAACGTGGAGATCGTCCGCAGCGGGCGCGTCGCCGCCAACGCGAGCGTCGTGCCCGGATGATCGCGTACGAGCTCTTCGACCGGCTTGCCCCACCGGATGAAGCGCGGCACCTGCAGCAGCTGCATGCGCGCGATCGTCACGGCGACGACCGGGGCGTCGGGATCGGTTTGCGCGGCGAGGGTCGGCAACCCCTCGAGGGCACGCAGCTCGCCCCACCGCCGCAAGAATCGCAGGCGCACGTGCCAACCCTTCGCGAGCGCCCGCCCCAGCGAGGTGCCGACGAGAAACTCGTCGATCGCATCCGCGCTCTCCCACGCGGCGAACATCGCCAGACGTCGCACCTGCCAGCGCCCCGGCGACCAGATCGGGGCGCCCAGTCGCATCGGCATCATGCACTCGGCGTGCTGCAGACCCGCCACCGTGCCCGGCTTCGGAGGCCGCAGCAGCGCCATCGTGGCGCGCACGAAGCCCGGCGTGGCCAAGTGGAAGGAGTGCACGGTCACGTCGCGACCGTACCGCACCCCTGCTCGCTCCGACACCGACGACAGCGGCGGCCGGCGTCGCTAAGCTCGGTCGTGGTCTGGCTCGGCGCACGCCGTGGAGAGCTCGTCGACTGGGTGACCCAGCGGTGGGTCCAGCTGACCGGCCGCCGGATCGAGCTCGCGAGCGCCCCGTGGCTCGAGGGCCCCACGGGCTCGGTGCACGGCATCGGCCCGGACTTCTTCGACACGTTCGCGCAACGGCGAGGCCTCGCCGTGCTGCCCCCCAGCGACGAGGCCGGTCTCGTCGACGGCCTGCACGCGCTTGCGAGCCCTCGCTTCGACCCGACGACGGTCGCCCCGGCCATCGACGACTTCTACGGCCACACCGCCGCCTTCGACCTGACGATTCACAGTCGCTGGGCCGGTCCGTTTCGCCTCGTGGGGTGGCTCATCGCCTGGCTGTTCGCGCGGCGACTGGCGCAGCTGAACATGCCGCTGTCGGACCGGGAGCTGCGCGGTGGCGTGGAGAGCCGCATCGTTCGCCTCGCCGACGCCGACGGCGTGGTGCGCCACACCGGCTGGGTCCGCACCGCGGTGGAGACCGGCCGGCCGGTCTTCGTGGGGCAGTACGGCACGACCACGATCCCCGGTCACGAAGGCCCCTGCATCAAGGTCGTGTTCCCGCTGCCCAACGGCAACGCGATCGTCGTGCTCCGCCCTCGCGTCGACGACGGCGGTGGTCTGTCGTTGGTCAGCGACGGCCGCGCCTTCGGCGACCCGGGGTTTTACTTCACGGTCGTCGCCGAGCCCGGGCAGGTGTGGGTGCGCTACGTGCCAACGATGAAGGAGCAGCTGCATCTTCGCGCCGACGGCGACGTCGTGTCCGCCGAGCACCACTTCCGTGTCTTCGGCATGCGTTTCTTGACGCTGCAGTACCGGATCTTGCGCAAGGCGAAGTAGTTTTTTCTCGGTCGCGATTTCGCGCAGCGCCCCCCGGGTCCGGTATCCTGACCCCATGCGGAACACGGGGTACGGGATCGTCGCGGGGCTCTTGGTTTTGGGTGTGGCCTCCGCCGCGAATGCGGCCGAGGACGAGCTCGTCCTTCGGCCCCTGTCGATGACGGACGCCAACTACGGCCACCTCGAGTACGTCCCCCCCGGGTACGAAAGCGGCACCGGCAAGCACCCGGTCATGGTGTTCCTGCACGGCGCCGGCGAGTCGGGCGACGGCGAGACGAACCTCTTCGGGCCGATGACGGTCCACGGTCCGGGCAAGCTGGTCGAGCAGGGCAACACGTTCTTCGCCGATCAGGACATGCTGCTTTTCATCCCGCAGTCCCCGGGCTGGTGGGACGCCAACGAGATCCACGCGTTCCTGGGCTACATCGCCGCGAACTTCCGGGTCGATCCTCGCCGCGTGTACCTGACGGGCCTGAGCATGGGCGGCGGCGGCACGTGGAACTACGTGGCGAGTCATCCGGGTCGCGTGAGCTCGGCCGTGCCGATCTGCGGCGCCGCGGGACCCGGCAACGGCGAGCCCTTCGTCGGCACGCCGGTCTGGGCCTTCCATTCGTGGGGCGACCCCACGGTCCCGCGCACGAACTCGATCGGCTGGGTCGACAACATCGCAGACGCGATCGACGGAGCCGACGTGGCGGGCGTGCTGACGAACTACCCGCACCAAAACGGGGACACGAACCTGCCGGCGATGATGGACATGACCGCGGTCTTCGACGCCGGGACCTTCGCGTGGGGCGACGGCGTCGACGCGAGCGGCACGTCCCCGCTGCGGCTGACGCTGTACACCGACAACTCCCACGACTCTTGGACGCGCACGTACGACGAGCCCGCGATCCTCGACTGGCTCGTGGGCCACGACAAGCCCGCCGCCCTCGACGACGACACGTACATCGTCGACAACCTCGACGTCGGCGCGACGTTCGAGGGTGACTGGACGCGCAGCCAGAGCGTCGAGGGTTTCTACTGGTGGGACGTGCACGAGGCCGCGGCCGACCCCGCCGCGAGCGCGTCGTTCACCGCCGACCTGCCCGCGGGGGTCTACGAGGTGTACCTGAGCTGGACGGCGGCCGAGGACCGCAGCACCGCCGTCGAGGTCACGATCGCCGGCTCGGACGAGTCGGTCGAGGCGCTCACGCTCGACATGACGCAGGGCGGCGGCTTCACCTCGCTCGGCGAGCTGACGTTCAGCGGCGGCACGGGTACGGTGACGCTGCGCGGGACGGGAGGCAGCGATGGCCTCGTCGTCGCGGATGCGGTGGGCTTCGTCCCGGTCGCGATCGATCCCGGCGGCGATTCGGGCGCAGACGACACGACCGGCGACGGCGGTGGCAGCAACGGCACCAGCGCCGACGGGACCGGCGGCGACGACGGACCGATCGGGCCCGACGACGTCGGCGGCGAGGAGTCGTCGGGCAGCGGGACCGGCGTTGACGGTGGCGCGGCCGACGACGGCGACGGCGGCGGCTGCAGCTGCCGCACGAGCGACGAGCTTCCCGTGCCCCCGCTCGGGCTCGGATTCCTGGTCCTGTTCGCCCTCGCCGGTCGCCGCCGGCGCTGAGGCGCCCCGCGTCAGCGTGCCTCGGCGGCCGGAAGCTCGATGCGGAAGGTCGTTCCCTCGGCGGAGGTCGTCGCGCAGCCGAGGCGGCCGCCGTGGCTCTTGATCACGTCGCGCGCGATCGCGAGACCGAGCCCGGTACCGTTTTCCTTGGTCGTCTTGAAGGGTGCAAAGACGTCGATCCCCTCGGGCAGGCCACCTCCGGTGTCGGCGATCTCGACGATGACCCTCTCGTCGAGGGCGAACGCTCGGACCGTCAACCGCCCCCCGGCCGACATCGCCTCGACGGCGTTCTTGACGAGATTGAGGAGCACTTGATGCAGACGCGCACCATCGACGAAGACGCCCGGTAGGCCTTCGGCGACCTCCCACGCGACGTCGATCCCGGCGCTGTCGAGCACGATCCGCTCGATCCGCAACAACCGCCGAAGCAGCTCGCCGAGGTCGGTGCGCTCGCGGCGGATCTCGTCGCGCCGCGACAGCGATCGAAAGTCCGCCAGCATCCCGTTGAGACGCTGGTTTTCCCCCATCACGATCTCGATGTGCTCCGCGAGCCTCGGATCCGCATCGACCAGCTGCGTGACGCGGCGCTCGAGCAGCTGCAGGTGCACGTACATGGCGTTGAGGGGATTGGCGATCTCGTGGCCCAGGGTGGCCGCCGTCATCCCCACCGCGGCAAGACGCTCGTGCTCGCCCAGCTCGGTCTGCAGTCGCAGACGCTCCTCCCGCTCGCGCTGACGCTGCGCGAACATGTCGAGCTGGGCGGATACGGTCTTGAGCAGGCGCCCGATCTCGTTCGCCGACAGCTCCTGCCCCCCCGAGAAGAACGCCAGCACGGCGAAGGTGCCGTTGCCCGTCAGCCGCACCGGCACGCCAAAGCCCGTCGTCAGCCCGAGCGCGCGCAACCGCGGAGGCCAGTACAGCTTCGAGTCGCCCTCGCACGACGCCGACAGCGGCTCGCCCAGCTTCCACGTCGCTCCCGCGATGCCCTCACCGAGGCCGAGCACGGTCGCCGGGGCGGCGCCGTCGACGGTGGCGACCTCGTCCTCGCCGCCGAACACCGCGACCCGCCTCAGCACGTTCGCGTCGGGGTCGACCCGCCACAGCTCGCCGACCGGCCATTCCACGCAGGCACAGATCGCCTGGAGCACCCGACGCCCGGCGTCCTCGAGCGTGTCGCTCTCGGCAAGCGCACAGGCGATCTCGAGCTGCGCCTGCGCTTGTCGGTTCACCCTCGCGTGGCTGCGCTGCAGGTGCCACTGCTGCAGCGCACGGTCGACGACGTGGGGCATGTCGTCGAACATCGACTCCGACTTGACGACGTAGTCGAGGGCGCCGGCCCGCATCGCCTCGACCGCGTCGGTCGGGCTGCCTTGGCTCGTCATGATCACGGTGGGGCAGCTCGTCGCGCGCACCAAGTCGACCCCGCGGCCGTCGGGCAGGCGCAGGTCGGCGATGACGACGTCGGGCACGGTCTTGCCCACGGCGGCGAGCCCCTCGTCGAGGCGGTGGACGACGGTCAGATGTACGCCGGGGACGTCCTCGAAGGCGCGACGAATCAACTCGGCGTGCATCTCGTCGTCCTCGACGAGCAGTATCCGGCGGTGGGGCGGGTGCATCAGGACCTTCGCCGGTTCCAGGCCAGCCAGAAGCTGCACGTGTCTTCGACCATGCGGTCGAGCGCGTCGAAGTCGTCGGGTTTGACGAGGTACGCGTTGGCGTGGCTCGCGTACGCGCGGGCGATGTCGCCGCTGGCCGACGACGAGCTCAGCACGACCACCGGCAGTGCGCTCAGCCCCGGGTCGTCCTTGATCCGACGCAGGACCTCGAGGCCGTCGACCCGAGGAAGGTGCAGGTCGAGCAGTACGACGTCGGGGCGCGGGTGGGCACCATCATCGTGCAGGTACTCGAGCGCGGTCTGTCCGTCG
This sequence comes from uncultured Pseudomonadota bacterium, assembly GCA_937896535.1. Taxonomy (GTDB): domain Bacteria; phylum Myxococcota_A; class Polyangia; order Nannocystales; family Nannocystaceae; genus CALBMM01. Next base: position 7,838 of record CALBMM010000063.1, on the reverse strand, counting down.
GCGACGCGGTCGACGCTGGTGTCGCAACCGTAGTCGTCGAGCGCTCGCATGACGAGCTCGGCATGATCGTCGTCGTCCTCGACCAGCAGAATGTGCGCACTGCCGTGCATGACGCGTCACCTCCGACGACAACGGTTGGGCGGTGGATGTCCGGGGTCACCCCCGCAGACCGCTCCGATGCTCGTCGACTTTTGATGCCACGCCTTCGGTGAAAGCGCAAAACCTGCGTTCCGATACATGAAAACGCAATCCGTGCCGGATCCTCCTCTGCACGAACGTAGTTCACGCCCCGTATGGCCGATTCACGAGGGGGATCAGGTTGTCGCCGCCGGCACGGACGCAACGCTCAGTCCCCTTCGTCGATCGCCGCCGGGCTCCGCAATCGTTGCGGCGGTCGCCGTCTCCAACGACACCACGAACCGCCTCGTGCCCACGCAAGCGCGTCTCGTTGGTGTCGCCCTCGACGGGCGGATCGATCTGCGTGTCGCGACGGCCACGGAGCCCTCCGAGCGGTCGCGGCATCGGTTCGTGTACGACTGGGGGGAGCAGACGCTGTACCTGTTCGCATTCGGCGCTGCGGTCGTCGTGGGCGCGACCGAGATCGACGCCCAGACCCGCGCCCGCATCGAGGAGCTCGCCGAGCGCACGGTCCTCCCGGAGACGACCGACGTCTACCGCTTGCAGCTGGACGAAACGATCGAGCACCCACGATCGGAGTGGGACCACGCCCTCGTCAACCGACTCGATGCCAACATCGTCGAGGTCGGCGCGACGGCGTTGGCCCGCTCGGCCGCCATGGAGCGCTACGAACGGGCGGTCGAGCCTCTGCTCGAGCAAACCCTGTCGCTGGCGCGGGAGTTCGCGGGCGTCGGCCGCTCACCGTGGGGCACTCGCAAGATGTCGCAGCGGCTCGGAGGGCTCGCGGTGCAGCGTCTCGAGCTCGCCCGCTGGCTCGTCCCCCTCGACCGCCCGGAGCAGGCCTGGGACGACCCGATCGCCGACCGCGTGCACGACGTCCTCGCGGAATCACTCGAGCTCGCGCAACGACACGGCGCGCTGATGCACCGCCTCGCAAGCCTCGAGAACAGCCTCAGCACCATCGCCCACGCGTGGGAGGGACGCCGCTCCCGCGCGCTGGAGTGGGCGATCGTGCTCCTCATCGTTGCGGAGCTGGGCCTTGCCCTGGCGCGCGCTTGATCGTCCGGCGGCCGAGGGACGCCGGCGTGCCGACCGATGCGTTGCGCCCGACGCCCGCGAGGCTCAAGTCAGGTCGCCGATGGGACCCGAGCAATAGGCCGGGTCGCCGAACACGTCCGTGGGATCGCCGAACAGGTTGAGGATCGATACGAGCAGATTGTTGTGCGACGGGTCCGCGATGCCTTCGTGACGCAGGAACCGACCGCCGCGCATCCCTCCGCCCCCGCCGGCGAGCAAGAACGGCATGTTCGCCTTCGAATGACTGGGCGGCTGGGCGAGCTCGGAGCCGAAGAAGACGACCGACTCGTCGAGCAGCGTGTGCCCGCCGAGGTCGACCTCGTCCATCGACTGCAGCAAGTAGGCATGCTGCTCGGAGTACCACGTGTAGATCTGCTCGCACTCGACCGGACGGAAGTTGCCGTCGTGTTGGTAGAAGTGGTGGTGCTGGTCCAGGCCGAGCCACGGGAACGTGTGCTTGGCCTCGGTGTCCGTCCACTGAAAGGACGCAACCGACGTGATCTCGCAGGCGAGCGCCATCACGAGCATGTCGATCATGAAGCGGCCGACGATCGGGATCGCCTCGTCGGTCGACGTGTCGACGATCGATCCGTTGTCGGACGAGTCGAGGCCGGTGGTCGGATTGTAGCCCGAGGTGTCGACGTGTTCGGGCACCGCGCAGATCTCCGAGGAGCTGACCATGTTGTCCAGCGCCGCCTCGAGCTCGCGGATCTTGGTCAGGTGCTGGTCGATCTTGGCCTTGTCGTACGCGCTCAGCGTCTGCGACAGCCCTTCGAACCGACGGTCGACGAAGTCGAGGATCGACTTCTTGCGCTCGATCCGCAGCGCGGCCTCACCGGCCTGCGAAGGATCGAGCGTGCCGAACAGGTTGTCGAACATCTGCTGTGGGTCCAGCCTCGGCGGGATCGGATCGAAGGTCGCGTTGTCCTCGTAGTTGGCGGCGTTGATCGGGTGCAGCAGGCCGTGAGACTTGCCCGTGCCCCAGCGCACCGCCATCTGCAGGCTCCGGATCGGGTTGCCGTCGCCGATGCGATTGGCGATGACCTGGTCGATGGAGGGTCCCTGGGCGTACCCGCCCCCCGCCGCCTGGGTGGTCCCGGTCAGCCACGCGATGATGCCGGCCTGATGCTGCTCGCCCACCGCGCTGCGCATCTCGAGACCGTCGACGACGATCAGCTTGTTCTTGACCGGCTCGAGCGGCGCGAGGATCGGGCTGAGCTGGAAATCGGTCTCGGTGCCCGTCGGCCGCCAGCGATTGTCGCCGGCACCGTTGTCGATCACCGAACCTCCGGGTGTGTACACGGTGACGAAGCGCGTCGCCGCACCACCGGCTCGTGCCGTGCGGCCCTCGCCCATGATCTCCAGCCAGGGCAGCGCGATCGCGAGGCCGCCGGCCCCGCGCAGCATGGTGCGTCGCGACAGCGTACGTTTGGCGAGGTATCTCATTGGCCACCTCCCGCTGCCTCGTCGGGCAGGTACAAGAACGCATCACTCGCCGTCAGGTTCAGCAGCAGCGTCTGAATGTCGTAGCCGGCCTCGGCGAACTGCACCTGTAGCCCCTCCGTCACGCACTCGGCCTCCTCCCCCAGGGTCTGACCGTAGGCGAAGTTGGCCCAGTGCTTCGCAAAGCACTCGTGGGTCTGTGGCTGCGCCGCGATCGCCTGCACGAGCTCGATCGGCGTGGTGGTCGTGCCTTCGATGCCCGGCACCTGACCGCTGGCGTCGATCGCGACGCCGTTCTCCGTGTCCCGCCACCGCCCGATCGCGTCGTAGTTCTCGAACGCGAGGCCGATCGGGTCCATCAGCGAGTGGCAGCCGGCGCACACCGGGTCTTCGCTGTGCTGGGCGTAGCGCTCCCGCGCGGTGGCGCCGGAGTCCGGGTCGGGCGGCTTGACCTCGGCGAGCACGTCACCCGAGGGCAGCGGGATCTGCCGGCACATCAGCTTCTGCGCCACGAAGGAGCCTCGCGTGACCGGGTTGGTCTCGTTGGAGTGGATCGTCCCCGACACGACGCCCGCCTGGGTCAGCAGCCCCAGACGCTGGCTGGTGTCGAGGTCGACCTTGCGGAACTCCTCGCCGGTCACGCCTTCGATGCCGTAGTAGGCGGCGAGTTCGGCGTTGACGAAGGTGTACGGGGCCGTGAGCGCATCGGGCCACGTTCCCGGGCCTTCGAAGATCTCGTGCTCGAGGAAGGTCTGAGTCTCCTCGCGCATCAACGCACCGATCGCCGCCGTGTACTCGGGGTAGCGGGTCTCGTCCCGCTCGAGGGCCGACAGCGCGCTGATCGGCAGCAGGTTGTCGAAGAAGAAGCGGACCATCGTGCGCGACCGCGGGTCGGCGAGCAGCCGCTCCGCCTGCGCACGCACGCCCTCGTCGGTGACGAGCTCCCCGCTGTCGGCGGCGGCGAACAAGTCGGAGTCGGGCATCGTGCCCCAAAACAGGTACGACAGCCTCGTCGCCATCTCGTGGCCGCTGGGCCGACGGCGACCATCCTCGTCGATGACGCCGACCTCGACGCGGTACAGAAAATCCGGCGACTGCAGCAGCGCCGCGACCACCGCGGCGATGCTCTCGGCGAACGTCGCCTCCTGTCGGATCGCCTGCTGAAGGTCGAGGAGCTCGTCGGCCTCGCCGGGTCGAAGGGGGCGTCGGTATGCCCTGGCCGCCAGGTCCTCGATCAGGGCGAAGGCGCAGGCGGTCTCGACCTCGGACGCGGTGGACTCGGACACGTCGCCGGCACACTCGGCGAGCAGCCCGAGCTTGGCCGGGGTTTCGGTCGCGCGTGTGGCGATGTCCTCGGCGACCGTCGAGTACTGCTCGGCGAGCAGGCTCGAGACCGACTGAGCGTCGGCGTCGTTGCCGAAGCCGTTGCCGATTTCTTCGGCCGGAAACGCGTTGCCCGGAAACGTGTCGTCACCGAGCAGATCGCGGACGGTGTTGTTGTACTCGAGGCGAGTGAGCCGTCGCAGCGGGGCGCGAACGGCATAGACGTCTCCCTCCGTCGCACACGCGCGCGGTGCGGGCGTATCGCCGTCGTCTCCCCCGTCCTCGCCGGCCGTCGGCTCGTCGTCGCCCCCGGCGAGGTCTCCCCGACCGGCATAGCAACCGACGACCGCGAGCAACGTCGCGACCCCGAGCTTGTGTCCCACCACGACCACCACGCTGCCGCACGCCCGCGCGCCTTACAATCCAAAGTTCGTGCGGGTTTCGTGGGGTGGGACCCATCCAGTGCGCCCGACGAAGGAGTGGCGGGGCTCGAACGCACGGGTGGTGATCGAGCGGCATGCCAGCCCACGCCGATCACGTCCGCGACGACGATCGTCTCCGTGGCCAGACGCGGCCGGCCCACGGGCAGACGCGGGTCAGTTCGGCGGCGACCAACGAAGGTCGACGACGGTCCGCGCCTCGCCGTCCCAGCTGCGCGTGACCAACGAGGCCTTCACGTCGCGCCCGCCGGCGCGCGTCACGAGCTGTTCGAAGAAGCCCAGCGTTTGATGACACGCCGCCTCCTCGGCCTGGGCGCCCATCCCGTACTGCACGTGCACCCGCGCGCTGTCGTCGAGGGCCTCCTCGACGACGACCGCGTCGTAGTCGAAGAACGACTTGTGCAGCGCGTGGAAACGCATCAGCGTCTCGCGCGGATCGTCACGGGCGACGAGGTTGGGGAACGCGCCACACACGGTCTCGACCTGGAAGTGTCCCCACATCTGCACGGCCGCGAGCTGTCCCCGCGCCACCTCGCGGACGATGCCGATGCCGAAGCGCTCGAACACTTCCATCGGATACCAGCCCTCGGGATCGATCCGCGCCTCGAGCAGCTCGAAGTCCTCGGGCTCGAGGTACTCCTCCCAGTTCACGCGCTTGTTCCCGCGGATCATCCGCACGTAGTCGACGAACAAAGTGCCCCGTACCCGTCGTCCCACCGCCGCAGTCCCCCGCAGCCCGCCACGATACCAGGAGGTCGGCTGGCGGCCCACCACACGCCGGCGGCCGCCCACGGGCCAGCGCTGCCGAGGGCTCGGCTCACGCTGCGTCGACGTCCAGGCGCAGCACCGTGGACGACCACTCCGGGTGGGGGGAGGCGGCCGCCATGCTCCTCAGCGCGGTGCGCACCTCTTGCGAGAGCTCCTCGAAGACGGCGGGCTCGATGCGCTCGACATACTCTTGCGCCTGTCGTTCGACCACGAGTCGAGCCAACAACGCCGTCAGCAACCAACGCGACGGAGGGCGCAGCACGGTGGTCACCGGGCCGCCGAGACCGGACTCGATCGACGTGATGACGAGCCCGAGACGGTCGAAGACCTCGCGGTCGCGACCGACGAACAACCAACGGGCGAGCACCGAGCGTACGAAGAGTCGTTCGGCCCGCGCCGACGCCCCGGTACACGTCAGCTCTTCGGCGATCCGCCACGTCAGCTCGTCGGCGTAGTCGAGCTCCAGACACACGGTCCATACCGCGTCGAGCAGTCGTCCGCGCACGCCCTTCCACCACACGCACAGCTGCCGAGGCGTCCGGCTCCAGGGGGCGGCGTGCAGCGTTGCCGACGCGGCCGCCGACCAGGCCTCGAGCTGCGCGCGCACGGACTCGAGCGCCTCGGGCCCGCCCAGCGCATAGTCGACGACGACCCGCTGGTCTTCGTCCAGGCACGACGCCAATGCCGCGAGCGCGCGGCCGGCCTGCATCGCGCGCTCGGCCACGAACGCGCCGCCGAAGTCCTCACCCACGAGTGCCCGCGGGACGCCGTCGAGTGCGGCGAGCACCTCGATGACCGCCCCATGGGCGCACGCGCCGTCGGTGGGCTCGGGTACCGGAGGCAGAATGCTCGTGCTCGCGCTCGCGCTCGCATGAAAGCGCGGTCGCGCGCGGCCGGGAGACGCATGGTGCGGCCGTCGGTCGTGGGTTTTGGGGAGCTTCATCGATCGCCGTGCGATGCACGGGTCGTGCCCGCGAGTGATGGCAAGCCGAACCGCGAGTTGGCTCCCGACGCGCGTTCGTGATCGTCAATCGTCGTGACGCCACGCATCAGAAATTGGTTCTCGCGCTTACGCCCTTCGCACTACCGATGGCGCGCAAACGAAACGACGGCAGCGAGGCCGGCATCGATCTGCCGGACGAGACCGACGAGGTCGATCTCGTGCATCGACGAGCCCGACCGTCGACCTCGAACTCCCCATCGGCCCGACCTCGTGCCCCGTGGCGAGGTAACCAACCGTTACGGACCACCGACGCGACGCGGGCCCCCTCGTGCGCATATCCTCTCCACGCCCCGACTCCCGGCGCGCGCCCGAGCATGACCACCCCTACCGACCGCACCGAAGCCGCGCTCGATCGCGTGCGCAAGCTGTTGGCCCTCGCCACGTCCGACAACCCGCACGAGGCCGCCCTCGCCGCCTCGCGGGCGCAGGCGCTCATCGAGACGCACCGATTGCAGGGTTGGCTCGATGCCGAGCGCAGCGTCGAGCAGGATCCCGATCCGATCGTCGACGCCCGCGACGAGCCCCTCGAGGTCGCCCGCAAGATCCGTCCCTGGAAGAGCGCGCTGGCGTCGGTGCTCGCCGACGCCAACGGCTGCGTCGCCTACACGCTGCAGACGTCGACGCTCGACCACCCCAAAGCCGCCGCGATCGCCCTCGTCGGCCGCGCCCGCGACCGAGCCGCCGTCACCGCCCTGTGGGATTGGCTCGTCAAGCGCATCGAATGGCTCTCGGCCACCCACGGTGCCAAGCAGTCGAAGAAGTGGCACGACGCCTTCCGCCTCGGCGTCGTCGATGCCGTGGCCGCACGCCTCCGCGAGGCGACCAGCCAGACACGCGCCACGCTCGACGCCACCGCGCTCGTCGTCGTCGACCCCGCCCGCGCCGCCCACCGCGAAGCCCTCGACCGCTTCGTCACCGACGTGCTGCACCTCGGCCCGGGCCGGAGCCTTCGCGTCGACGCCGACGCCTGGGAGCGAGGCAAGCGCGCCTCGTCCGATCTCGACCTTCCTCCATAGGATGCGGCGTCGCCCCGAGGCCACGCGCGTGACGACTGGTCCCTGCCGCCATCTGGGACGATGCCGTCCGGGACCGCGCACGGACCGGGGCCGAGCCCGGTCTGCGCCTGGCTACCCGCCGCCGACGCGCCCGAACCGGTCCGTCCCGAAAGGTGGTAAAAGCTGGATCGATGCGACGCTCCGCAACGACGGCGAGGCCGTACGTCGACTCCCCCGCCCCGCGATCGGCGGACGCTTGACTCGCCGCGACCACGACGCACTGATCATGGCGGCAACGGAGCGCCTGGGGCGCGCGGAGGCCGAGCTTTCCGCCGCGCTGGCCGATCTTCCGCAGGTGGCACGGGCAGACAAGCAGATGGTGACGGCCCGCATGCGATGCGCGCTCGACGAGATTGTCGCGGCCAAGGCCGGTCTGCTCTCGTCGCGCGTGGAGACGAACGGCGACGACGAGCACGCCGCCGCCGAGGATGACGCCCCCGCCGACGACGACGCAGCCGCCGAGGACGCCGAGGACGAGGACGCCGACGACGACGACGACGACGACGACGACGAGACCGCCGCCGCCGAGGACGCCCCCGACGACGACGACGACGACGACGACGACGACGACGACGACGACGACGACGACGA
>CALBMM010000062.1 GCA_937896535.1 uncultured Pseudomonadota bacterium | reverse complement strand
AACCGTCGCGACGAGTCGGAGTTCGGTCGCAAGCGCCGAGAACTGTTCGACGACTGGCTCGAGCGTCTGGTCCAGGACACCGGGCGTACGCAAGCGGCATTGAGACCCGTGCTGCGAGACCTGTTTCGCATCGCGATGAACCCTCACGGCATCCAGTGCCCGCCCACCGCTGCGGGGGACCGGACCCGGGTCGGGGCCGAGGGCTTCGGCACCCGGTGACGGCCCGGCCGACCCCCCCGCCGTGCGGTCGTGGAGGTCGAGGGGGGGTGGTCGGACGACATCGACCGCGAGTGACCGCCAGGGGGTGGCGGTTCGAGCGCGGCCAAGCTGCCCTCAACGTCTCTCGCCAGCGACCGAAGCGGCGACGACGGCACGCAGCGCACCGAGATCGAACGGCTTGTCGAGCCGACGGTTGCCGACCGAGTCGAGAAAGGCCCGGGTCGAGGCCGTGAAGGCGCCTCCTGTCAGGAAGACGATTCGGCGCTCGATTCCCCGGTGGAGCTCCGCGACTGCGCGGTAGAAGTCCATTCCGGTGATCTGCGGCATCATCACGTCGCAGACGATGAGGTCGAACTGCGCGCCGGCGCGCAGCAGCTCGAGCGCCCGGCCCGGGTCGGTCGTGACGTCGACGTCGTGGTCGTCCGTGAGCGTCCGCTGAATCGTCGCGAGGATCATCTCGTCGTCGTCGACGACGAGCACTCGACCTCGACGACCTCCCGTCCCGGTGTCTGCTCCCTCGTTCTCGTCGTCGGCGGCCTCCGCCCCCGTTGCCGCGGCTCGCGTCGCGGGCAGCACGACCGTCACCGTGGTGCCCTCGCCCTGCGTGCTGTCGACCTCGATCGTCCCCCCGAAGGAGGTGACGATCCGATGGCAGATCGCCAGTCCGAGACCAGTCCCCGTTCCTATGGGTTTCGTCGTGAAGAAGGGCGTGAAGACCTGCTGGCGCGTCTCGGGGGCCATTCCGGCTCCGGTGTCGGAGACGGCGACCCGGACCATCCCATCCTCGTCCATCCGCGTCTGCACGCGCACCGTGTTGCCGTCGCAGTTGCCGGGCTCGATGGCCTGGGCAGCGTTGACGAGAAGATTGAGGATCACCTGACCCAGGCGTGACTCGTTGGCCAGCACGGCCGAGACGGTCCCGTAGTCCCGCTCGACGCGCGCACGATGGCGGAGCAGATTGCGGGCCATGCGTAGTGAGGACTCGACGAGGGGGTGGACGTCCACCGGCCCTCGGGGTTCGTCGTCGGGACGGGAGAAGACGCGGAGGTCTCGGACGATTCGGCGCACGCGGTGTGCGGCTTCGTGGGCGTCGACGAGGGCCTCGACCGCCGCCACGACCGGTTCGGGTGGATCGGTACTCCGACGCAACCCCGTCAGTGCGAGCTCCACGTTCGCGGTGACGGAAGCCAGCGGGTTGTTGATCTCGTGGGCGACACCCGCCGCGAGCGTCCCGAGGGTCACCATGCGGTCGGAGAGGGCAAGCTGCGCCTCCATGCGTTTTTGTTCCGTCACGTCGCGGTAGATCGCGGCACGAGCCACCACCTCGCCGCGCGCGTCGCGGAGAAGGCAGCGCGTGACCGACAGGTTCGCATGCGAGCCGTCGGGGCGAACACACACGAGCTCCCGAGCGGGACCGCCGGTCGCCTCGTCGCGGGTGGTCACCGGAGGGTCTCGTGTGGAGGGCTCGTCGCTGGCCCGGATGCAGATCACCTCGTCCACCGGACGCCCCACTGCCTCGATGCGCCGGTGGCCGAACACCCGCTCGGCGCCGCGATTCCAGGTCGTGACGAGGCCATCGACGGTCGTGCTCACGATCGCGTCCGGCGACGTCTCGACGATCGCCGCAAGGCGCTTTCGCAGTGCGTCGGCGCGCCTGCGCTCGGAGTGTTCACGGACGCGCGCGATCGCGTAGCCGATCGCACGCTTGAGGTTCGGACCGCGAATCTCGCCCTTGGGCAGGTAGTCTTGTGCACCCGCGCGGATGCAGCTCAGGGCGAGGTCGTCGTCTTCGAGCCCGGTGAGCACGACGATGGGGACGTCCTCGACGCGCGCTCTGAGGGCCTGCACGCACTCGACCCCGCAACCGTCGGGCAAGTGCAGATCCAACAGTACGGCGTCGACGTCGAGCGAAGGGAGTCGAGTGGTCGCCTCCGACAGCGTCTCCACGTGGACGACCTGGTCCACGCTCCCCGCCGCCTCCTCGAGGAGCTCACGGATGAGGAGCGCGTCACCCGGATTGTCCTCCACGAGCAGCAGCTGACGCGGAGCGTCCGGGGGCTTCATGGCAGCTTCACCACCGTGAACCAGAAGTGATCGACCGACCGGACGATGGCCTGAAACGCCGCGAGACCCACGGGCTTGGTCACGTAGCAGTTCGCGCCGAGTTCGTAGCTGCGGACGATGTCCGTCTCGGCCTCCGACGAGGTCAGGATCACGACGGGGACCTTGCGCAGCCTCTCGCTCTTGCGAATCTCGGCGAGTACCTGCCGGCCATCGAGCTTGGGCAGGTTGAGGTCGAGCAGGATCAGATCCGGGACGGGCACCGACTGAAAGGGGGGCTCGCGGTGCAGGTACGCGAGCGCCTCTGCGCCGTCGACCGCGACGGCGACCTCGAGGCGTACTTTGCTGTCCGCGAGGGAGTCGCGGGTCAGATCCGCGTCGCCCGGGTTGTCTTCGACGAGCAGCACGTGGATGGGGTCGTTCATTGCCAGCCCGGTTCCCCCCCCGGGACGAGGGTGAAGTGAAAGGTCGTTCCGGATTCGTTCTCGGCACCCAGCCAGATCCGGCCGCCGTGGCGCTCGACGATGCGTTGCGCGATCGCCAGGCCGATGCCGCTGCCGTCGTACACGCCGCGGGCGTGAAGTCTCTGGAACATCTGGAAGATGCGCACCGCGTAGCGCGGGTCGATCCCGATGCCGTTGTCGGCCACGGAGAAGCGGTACTTGTCGCCGAATCGGCGTGCATCGACTCGGACCCGTGGAGGTCGAGCGGAGCGGAACTTGATCGCGTTCCCCACGAGGTTCTGAAAAAGGACTCGGATCTGGACCTCGTCGGCCATCACGGTCGGCAGCGGCGCGATCTCGATGGTCGCTCCGCTGTCGTCGATCAGTTTCTGGAGCCCCTCCAGGCAAGCGTCGAGGGGCCGCCGCGCGGGCACGGGGACCAGGGGGCGCCCCTGGGATCCGACCCGCGAGTAGGCGAGCAGGTCGGCAACGAGCTCCTGCATGCGACGCGCGCCGTCGCACGCGTAGTGGATGTACTTGTCGGCCTTCTCGTCGAGTCGACCGCGATATCGCTGCGCGAGGAGCTCGGTGTAGTTGGCCACCATTCGCAACGGCTCCTGGAGATCGTGGGACGCCACGTAGGCAAACTGCTCGAGCTCCTTGTTGCTCCGTCGCAGCTCGTCCTCGCGGCGTTGTCTCTCGGTGATGTCGATGACCGAGGCGACGGTCCAGCGTCCGTCGGGTCCGTCGATCGGGTTCAACCCGATCTCGATCGGGACCTCGGTGCCATCGGATCGTCGCCCGAACAGGTCGCGCCCGGCGCCCATCGGTCGCGCGCGCGGGTCGGCATAAAAGCGCGCGACGTGGTTGGGGTGCTCGCTCCGGAGCTGCTCGGGGATCAACACTTCGACGCGTTGGCCCACGAGGTCGGTGCGGGCATAGTCGAAGAGGGTCTCGGCGGCGCGATTGACGAGGCGGATGAACCCTTTGGAGTCCACGACGATCGCGGCGTTCGGGACGGCTTCGACGATGCGGCGGAACCAATCTTGGAGGTGACGACGCTCGGTCACGTCCATGATCGACGCGAGCACGAACACGTGGTCGTCGAGCACGATGGGCCCGAGTCCAATCTCGATGGGGATCTCGCTCCCGTCCCTGCGACGACCGTACAGCTCGCTGCCTGCGCCCATCGAACGAGTGGACGGGCACGCGAAGAACTTTGCGGTCAAGCCGGGGTGGCCCGCTCGAAATCGCTCGGGAACGAGGACCTCGATGGCACAGCCGGCGAGCTCGCCGTCGTCGTACCCGAACATGGCCGCGGCGGGAGGGTTGGCGACGTCGATGCGTCCGGCCTCCCCCACCATGAGCATCGCGTTGGGCGCCGCCTTGACGACCTGCCGGAAGCGCTCGGCTTCGTCGGTCGCCATGCGACCGGTCACGCGTCGGCCTCCGCGGCGACGTGTTCGCGAAACCACGCGTACGTCTGCGTGATGCCTTCTCGCAGGCCCACCCTCGGCGACCAGCCGAGGGCACGCAGCCGCCGAACGTCCAGCAGTTTGCGCGGGGTTCCGTCGGGGCGCGACGCGTCCCATCGGATCTCGCCGTGGTAGCCGACGATGCCGGCGACGAGCGTGGCGAGGTCACGGATCGCGATTTCTTTTCCCGTTCCCACGTTGATGGGCGCAGGACCCGGGTTCGAACGCATCAGGAGCACGGCAGCGTCCGCGAGGTCGTCCACGTGAAGGAACTCTCGCAGCGGCGCGCCCGTTCCCCACAGCGTCAGCTGGGGTGCGGCGGTCTCCTTCGCTTCGTGGAATCGCCGCAGCAGTGCCGGCAGCACGTGCGACGTCTCGAGGTCGAAGTTGTCGAACGGACCGTACAGGTTCGTCGGCATCAACGAGATGGTGGCGAATCCATGCTGCTCGGTGTACGCCCGCGCCATTCGCAGTCCGGCGATCTTCGCGATCGCGTACGCGTCATTGGTGGGCTCGAGGGGGCCCGTGAGCAGGGCGTCCTCGGAGATCGGCTGCGGAGCCTCGCGCGGGTAGATGCACGAAGAGCCGAGAAACAGCAGCTTGTGGCAGCCGGTCCGGTACGCGGCGTCGATGACGTTGGTCGAGATGAGCAGGTTGTCGCGGATGAAGTCGGCGGGGCGACTCCAGTTCGCGAGAATCCCGCCCACCCGCGCGGCGGCGAGGAACACGTACTCGGGGCGCGTCCGGGCGAACCATGCGTCGACGTCGGCCTGCCGCCGGAGGTCGAGATCGGCGTGTGTGGCGTGAAGCAACTGATCGTGACCGGTCGCGCGCAGCGTCCGCACGAGCGCTCGCCCCACCAGACCGCGGTGTCCCGCGACGAAGATGCGTGATCGTCTATCCATCGGCGCTCTGGTGTCCTCCGACGCGGTGTCCAGCGTCGCGTAGTGTGCGTTCCTGCCGCGCGAGCTCGAGGTCGTGGTCGATCATCATCCGCACGAGGCCGTCGAAGTCGACCCGGGGGCGCCACCCGAGGACCCGTCGAGCCTTGCTCGCGTCGCCTCGGAGCGCGTCCACCTCGCTCGGCCGGAAGTAGCGCGGATCGATCTCCACGTGGCGGTGCCAGTCGATGTCGAGGTAGCTCGCGGCGTGGTCGAGGAAGTCGCGAACCGAGTACGACGATCCGGTCGCCACGACGTAGTCGTCGGGCGTGTCACGCTGGAGCATCCTCCACATGGCCTCGACGTAGTCGCCGGCGAAGCCCCAGTCACGCTCGGCGTCGAGGTTGCCCAGGAACAGAACGTGCTGAAGCCCCAGCTTGATCCGTGCGAGCGCGCGCGTGATCTTGCGAGTCACGAACGTCTCCCCCCGGCGAGGGGACTCGTGGTTGAACAGAATGCCGTTGCAGATGAACAGGTCGTGCGCTTCGCGATAGTTGACGCAGTACCAGTACGACGCCACCTTGCTCGCGGCGTACGGGCTCCGCGGATGAAACGGGGTGCCCTCGCGCTGGGGGGGCGGCGTCGACCCGAACATCTCCGACGAAGCCGCGTTGTAGACGCGCACCTCACGTCCTCGGTCGTCGGCGTGCCGGCGCAACAGTTCGAGGAGGCGGATCGTTCCGGTCGCGACGATATCCGCGGTGTACTCGGGCTGGTCGAAAGAGACGCGTACGTGCGACTGCGCGGCGAGATTGTAGACCTCGTCGGGGTCGATCGCGGCCAGGACCCGACTCATGCCGGTGCCGTCGCTCATGTCGCCGTAGTGCAGCCGCAACCTGGCCCCGGACTCGTGGGGATCGACGTAGAGGTGGTCGAGTCGTTCCGTGTTGAAGGAGCTGGACCGGCGAATGAGCCCGTGGACCTCGTAGCCCTTCTCGAGCAGGAGCTCGGCCAGGTAGGAGCCGTCCTGGCCGGTAACGCCAGTGATCAGTGCGCGACGAGTTGCCATTACCTCACCGTCCCGTCGTCGAGCGAGGCTCGACGGCCCATCGATCTCTCTGGTTTCACGAGGTGGCCTGCCGGTCTTCATCGGATGCCTCGGCGTACGCACGCGCATAGGCGTACCCACCGCCGTAGTAGTAGGACTCGGCGTGGTCACGACCCACACCGTTGATGACGAGGCCGCGTCGAGCATTGGACCGTGCCAATGACTCGATCGCGTGGCGGGTCGCGACACGCTCGGTGACGGCCGGTCGCGCCACGACCAGCACGAGGTCCGCGTGTCGAGCGATCACGGGGGTGCCGGCGACGAAGACGGGTGGGCTATCGACGATCACGTAGTCGTAGTGGCTCGCGAAGTGCCGAAGCATGGAGTCCAGGGGCGTCCCCATCAGCGCGCCCAGCGTGTCCGGCAGGCGCGCGCCCGCGGTCAGGATGTCGAGGCCGTGGGAACGACTGCGCTGAAGCGCTCCGAGGAAGCGCTCCGCACCACCGCCTCGTGCGAAGAGGTCGCAGTATCCCGGCGTGCGCCGGATGCCGAACGTTCGGTGCTGGACGGGCTTTCGAAGGTCGAGATCCACGAGCACGACGCGGGCGCCCCCGAGCGCGAGCGCGATCGCGAGGTTCGAGGTCACCGTGGACTTGCCCTCCCCGGGTTGGCTGGACGTGATCTGTACGATCCGGCCGCGGTCCGGAGCCTTCGGGGACAAGCTGACGTTGACCGCGAGCGCCCGAAAGCTCTCCGCGGCCGCACCATGCGCGTCGTCCCAGACGACCGCGGGCTGGATCCGCGCGACGGGATCTCGCGGCGCGGCGCGGCGTCGATCGGTCCGAACGCGGCCGATCGCCGGCACGGTGCCGTAGACGGCAAACGGGATGGCTTCCTGAATCGCTTCGACCGTCGGCAGACGTCGCTGCAGCAGATGGGCGCCGTAGACGGTGAGGCACCCGAACGCGAGCCCTCCCAGCAGACCGCTGAGGACCAGGCCGGTTCGCTGCGGTGAGCTCGCGCGATGCGGATACGCAGCGGGATCGACGATGCGCTTGTCGATCGTGGTCGACGCCTCGAGGATCTCCGCCTCCTGCAGCTTCTCCAGCAGAAAGGAGTACAGCCGCTGGTTGACCTCCACGTCGCGCATGTGTCTGGCGAGCTGCATCTCCTTGTCCGGATACGTCGACAGCGAGTCCATCGACTCGTCGATGCGCGCGTCGAGCAGCTCGCGTCGCTTGGCCAGGGTCCCCCTGGCGCTCTCGAGCAGGCGCTGGACTTCTCGCCGATGACGCGACAGCTGCTTGTCGGTCGCGATGACGTGGGGATGGTCGTCCGTGAGCGTCGCCCGCAGGACCTCGTACTTCGTCTCGGCCTCCGTCAGGGTCCCCACGGCCACCGCGAGCACCGGGTCCTCGAAGAAGTTCGCCGTGAGGTGGGCCGACCCCGCCTTGCGGCGTCGGAGACCGGACAGCACGGTACCGATCACGCGTTCTTGGAGGTCGATCTCGCGTCGCTGTGCCTGCAGCTCGGCGGACTCGCGGATCGTCACTTCGGCCTGGACGTCGAGCTGGACGGCCCGCTCCTGCTGGGCGAAGTCGCGCAGCGTCTCTTCTTGCTGCGACAGCTCGGCACGCGCCTCCTCGAGCCTCTGGGCGATGAACTCGGCGGAGCTGGACGCGGCCGCCGACTGCCAGCGCAAGCTCTGATCGAGGTACTGCTCCATCAAGGTCTGCACGACCGCGCGCGCGGTCTCTCGATCGGGGTCCGTGAAGCGAATCTCGACGAGATT
This sequence comes from uncultured Pseudomonadota bacterium, assembly GCA_937896535.1. Classification (GTDB taxonomy): domain Bacteria; phylum Myxococcota_A; class Polyangia; order Nannocystales; family Nannocystaceae; genus CALBMM01. Next base: position 61,472 of record CALBMM010000062.1, on the reverse strand, counting down.
CGTGGGTTGCCGCGCCGAGCCGATCGAGGAGACGGCGAGATTGGCGGCCACTGTATCGACGAGCTCGCCATCGCCGAGGATCTCGAGCCTGACCAGCTCGTCCTCGCCGATCGGGCAGGACTCGAACGCGAGCGCGACCTGTTCGTCCTCGACGAGGTCGCCGAGACCCACCTCGTAGACCCTCGGCGCCTCCGGCGGACCGAGCTCGACGCGGACCCGTTCCCCCGGTAGCCCCGTCAGGACGAGCGGGATGCGACCGACGGCGGACGGGCGTACCTGCAGCGTCGCGAGGGCCTCGCGGGCCCGACGCAGGGACTGCGTGACGGGGCTCCGGTTGCCCCACGCGATATCGAGGTGCGTGGAGGCGACCCGCGGCTGCGCTGGGTCCGTGAGGTCGAGTCGGAGGCGCTTGAGCGCACGCAGCACGAAGTCGCGTCGGCGGATGATCTCCACCTCGGTCTCGACGTCGTTGCCGGCCCCGGCCCCCGCCAGCTCAAGCAATGGATTGAGTGGGTCCCCCTGCGACGAGACCTGAAGCACGCCTTCCGCCGTGTACTCCGGAACGGCCAGTGCCGCGTAGGCCGCGACCGGGAACGCGACCGCCGTCGCAGCGAGGGCCCCGAGGCGCCAGCGTCGACGTAGCAAGGACAACCAGCCCACGAGCACGGACGAACGGGCGGGGGGCGATGCCACGGCGTCGTCGAGACGAAGCCCGTCGTCGCGAACACCGACGTACATCGGGTGAGAGCGATCGCGGTGTCCTCCCAAGGAGGCATGGTCTCGGAGATCGGGCACGGGGATTATCATATTGTTGCAACGTCGCTCAAAGTCAATGGGTCATTTTATTACTCATTGTATTGATGTGTTTCGATGATGGTGTGTCGAGTCGTTGTTTTGTCGATATGGGCCCGGTGGCGGGCTAATTTCGGGCTCGTTTCGGAATTTGGGCTGATTGAAGGCCTCGTCGGCTCGGTGAGTCGTCGGTCGATTGCGACTAGTCGATCTGTCGATTTTATTGCGGTTGGCGATCTGGTGATTATGGGTATACATTCCAAGTCTCGCGGATGCGGCGAACGTGTTCGTCTCTCCTGTGGTGAGTGGCAATGCAATGACTCGAGAGCTGACCATCGTGTCGCAGTACTTTCACCCGGAGCAGAACGCGACGTCGAACCTGCTCACCGAGCTCGCCGTGGAGCTCGCCCGCCGAGGTGTGGCGGTTCACGTGGTGACGACGACCCCCTCGTACCGCGGGATCTCCCGGCAGCCCCGGCGTTCGCGTCACGCGGGGGTCGACATCGTGCGCGTGCCGTCGCTCCCGACCTCGCGTCGGACTCGCTCCGGGCGGGCGGTCGCGACCATGTCGTTCGCCGTCGCGGCCGCGTTGCAGTTGGTGTCGGACCGTCGCGGGGGACCGGTGCTGCTGGTGACCACGCCACCTCAGATGCTGTGGGCGGCCCCCGTCCTACGTCGTCTCCGCCGACGTGTGCCGTTGCTGTTGATCCACGACCTGTACCCCGACATCGCAGAAGCGCTCGGCTACCTGCGGCACGACGGACTGCTCGCGCGAACCTGGCGCTGGCTCAACCGTTGCGCCTTCGGCCATGCCGCCGGCGTCGTCGTGCTCGGTCCCAACATGGGCTCGACGATCGTGGAACGCTACGGCGTTTCGGCCACGCGTATCGTCGAGATCCCGAACTGGTCGGACCCGGAGTTCATCTCACCTCGCGCGAAATCGCAGAACCGATTCGCCAGGGAACATGGCTTCGTCGAGCCGTTCGTCGTCCAGATGTCGGGCAACCTCGGCCTCTTTCAGGAGATCGATGCCCTCCTCGGAGCGGCCGAGCGCCTCGAGGGGAGCGGTATCTTGTTCGTGTTCATCGGTGAAGGAGGACAGCGGCACAAGATCGTCGACGCCTCGCGCCGGTTGACCAACGTCCGGGTGCTCGACTTCGTGCCGCGCGCGGAGGTGCCGCTGAGCCTCACCGCATGTGACCTGTCCGTGATCTCGTTGCGAGCTCGCGTCGAAGGGCTCGCGGTGCCGTCGCGGCTGTACGCGGCGATGGCGGCCGGCGTTCCCATTCTGGCGATCATGGATTCGTCGTCCGACGCGGCAGTGACCGTTCAGCGGCACCGATGCGGCGATGTCGCGACCCGAGATCCCGACGACATCGCCCGACGGATCTTGGCGTTGCGCGAGGATGCGGCGGGTCGAGCCCAGATGGGCCGCAATGCTCGGGAAGCGGCGGTCCGCGAGTACACGGTCCATCGCGCCGCGCAGCGCTACGAGTCCGTGTTGCGCTCGTTGTCGGAGGCCCCGTGCGACGCCTGATCGCGGTCGCAGGCGGCCGGGGAGCCGGGGCCATCTTGCAGCTCGCACTGCTGTATCGGCTCTCCGAAGCCACCGAAGTCGTCGCCGAGTTGGTCACGTTGTTGATCGCAATGGGCTTCGTCTCCTCCCTGCTTCGCGCCGGCGTCGAGTTCGAGATCCTGCGCGCCGCAGCGGCCGGACGCATGGCCGACGCGCTGTCCGAGGAGGTGACTCGTCTACGTCGACGCGCGCTACTCATCTTGCTCGCAGTCGTCGCCGTCGCGATCGCCGTCCCTGGGGTAGGGCTCACGTTCGGCGCCGCGGTGATGCTGGGGCTCGCGCACTGCGCCGCCTGGATCGCATCGGCGTCGTTCGAGGCACGCGGTCGCACGCTGACCTCGGCACTGTTTCAGGGCCTGACCCTGTACGGGTCGCTGTGGGTCCTGCTGCCGTTGCACGAGGTCGCTGCGCTCCGGCCCGCCGTCTACGCGATCGCGGCCGCCGTGCTTGCACTCGCGTTCGCCGGTCTCGGAGTGTGGGCCAACCGCAGCAATGCCGCCCCTCGAGACCCCGTGGTGGGGCGTTCGGAGCCCCGCCGTGCCATCGCGGCCATGCAGGTCACGACGAGTGGCCTCGCGTTGCTCGTCGTCTGGCTGGCCGGCTACGTGTTCGGTGCGGATGCGGCCGCCCTGTTCGGGATCTCGCAGCGGGTCACCCTGGTCCTCGCATTCGGGCTCGCCGCCGGAACATGGGCCGTCGCACGATCGATGATGGATGGGATCGCCGCGTCCCCGGAGCGGGTACGCCCGTTCGAGGAGCTGCACGTGTCGACGTTCGCCGTGCCGGCGTTGGGACTGGGCGCGGCGGGCGTGCTGTTCGCCGCGCCGATCTTGGGCTTGTTCGGCGAGGTGCCCCCGTGGGGGCCGTGGGTGCTGTCGGCGTATCTCGCGGCCGCCGCGATCAATGCCGCCACTGGTCCGGTGTTCGTGTACTACCGCTTCCGCGCCGGCGACGAGCGTGCGGCCCGACTCGTCGTCGTGGCGGTCGTCGCGGCGGCGTCGGTGGTCGCGACGGCGCTCGCGTGGCACGACGTGGTGTGGCTCGCGGCGGCGCCGTTGGCGTACGCGGTGGTGTCCAACCTCGTCCCGCTCTGGCTCCTGACGCGCACGAAGGAGGTCCAGTCGTGTCCCGCGAGGTGACGACGGCCTTTCTCTTCGCGGCCGTCGGGACGCTGCTGTGGCTGTACTCGCGCGTGTCGTGGATGGCGCTGGCGGGACGGGGCGCTCTCCCGTTGTGGCTCACGGCCTTCGTGCTCGTGTGCGCTGTGGCTGTGCTGCTGGGCGGCCGACGCGGCCCGGTGCGTGTCCTCGGGGCAACCACCCTGGTGGTCACGTTGCTGGAGTTTCCCGTCTTCTCCTGGCTGTACGCGGCCCACCCCGAGCTCGAAAAGTGGTTCTTCGCGGTCGGGGACGCCGACGCGTTCCGCAGTGGCCTGCGCGTGGCGTCGGGGTACGCCGCCGGTGCCGCCCTGCTGTTCGTGGCCGGGATGTCGTTCGCGGACGCGACGCAGCGACGTGGTCGAACACCCCGAACACATGCACCCGACCGGTCGATGGCCACGTGGCCGATCCACGTCTGTGCTCTGGTCGGAGCCCTGCTCGCGGTGCTCGCCATGCGTGGCGTGGTCGCGAGCCTCGGCGGTTTCGAGGCCGTCGTCCTGTCGATGGCACGCCGACGCGAGTGGGCGTCGGAGACCTCGCCGATGACCTACCAGCTGTCGCTGTTTCTGTGCGTCGTGCCCGGGTGGTTCCTGCTGCGCATGACCGAGCTCGGTCGCGTGGACGGCATGACGCGTGCCTGGACGATCGCGCTCATGGTCCTGGCATTTTCCGTGGTCGGCCTCAGCGGCACGCGCGAGCGTGCGGTGTTCTCGGGACTTTCGGTGGGGGCGGCCATGCTGGTGTTTCCGCAGTTGCGACGGCGGATGTGGCGTGACGGTGGGCTCAGGCTACTGCTGCCGCTGGCCGCGATGGTCGTCGTGGGGATCGTGATCCTCAGCGTGCTCCGGCAAGGGGTTGCGGGTGGGGAGGGGATCTACGCGGAGCTGCGCGGCTTCAACCGCATCGACGTCACGATCAGCGGTCTGGAGCTGCTGCGCCGCGACGAACCCCTGTTGCTCGGGATCCCGTTCTTGCTGTTTCCGGCCTTGGTACTCGAGCGCGTGGGTATCGAGCACGAGGTCATCACCACGCCGCAGTACCTGGCCGACCAGCTGTGGGGCCTGGACTTCGGCGGAACGCCGGGCGTGCCGCTGTTCCTCGAGCTGCTGCTGAACTTCGGGGCCGTGGGAATGTTGCTGTTGCCCTTGCTGGGCTTGTTCGCCGGGCGTGGGTTGCAGTGGCTGTGTCGACACGGCTCGGCGACGGTGCGGTTCTTCTGGGGCGGCGCGTTCTTGTATCTCGTCGCGTTCAAGGTCTGGGTGCAGAACGGTTTGTCTCCCACCCTGGTCTTCGTTCCCGTCGTGGCCGCGGAGTTTTGGATGTTGTCGACCCTGGAACGAACATTGCGAAGGACGAGTACATGACCTCAGCCATCCCCGACGTCGCCGTGGTCGGCGTGCAGAAGTGCGGAACGACCTCGCTGGCGCGAATCTTCGACCTCTCGCCGGGACTGTCCGTCTCCGAGCCGAAGGAGCCCAACTTCTTCAACTCCGAGCCCGCCGGTCGCTTCTACTGCGAGTCGCTGCGGTGGTCCGACCGGGCCGACACGTATCGGCGGTTCTTCTCGGATACGAGCGACCGCCTCACGGTCGATTGTTCGATCCAACTCGCCTTCGACGAGGTCGGACTGTCACGTCTGCGCGGGTTCAATCCGGACGTCCGAGTCGTGGTGCTCGTACGCGAGCCGAGAGCCCGGGCCGTCTCGGCCGCACTGCACCTTCACCGTCTCATGGTGATGCACGGCGACGAGCGTGCCGAGGACGCGGCGAGACGACCCGATCGGCTCTTCGGCGACTTCGCACAGTTGGAGCGCTACAGCCGCTATCGCGCCATGCTCGAGTTGCTGCGCGGCGCCTTCACCACGCAGCAGGTGTTGCTGCTCGTGATGGAGGAGGCGTTTGGTGAACCATCGAACGCGTGCGCGCGCATCGGCGACCACATCGGCCGACCGCTGCCGTTCGTGAGCGAGCACTGGGCGCGTTCGTGGAATCGGACCACGACGCCCGCGTCCGGGGTGGTGGAGCGAGGGCTGCGGACCGTGTCGCGGATGGTGGCCGCGGTCGCGGGATCGGGTGCCGTCCACGCCGCGAGACGGACGGGGCTGCCCGATCGAATCCGACATCGATTCCATTCCCCGGGCCTTGCCGCCGAGATCAAACGTAGGGCTCGTGAGCACGTCCAGCGCCTCGACTTCTCCGCGGACGTCGCGGCCGTCGAGTCCTGGCTCGGGCGGGAGGTGTCGGCATGGCAGTGAGGGAACCGGCGTGGGTGGATGCGGCACGCGCGATCGGTGTCGCTGGCGGCAGCGACACCGCTGACCGTCTCGACACGAGCGACTGGTCGCGGTCGCGACTCGATCGGACGTACGACGCCGCGTTCGCCAATCGCGTCGAGTACTTCTTCCTCCAAGCGATCGGAGCGAGCTCGACGCAACATCCGCTGTCGGGTCGGTGGCGCGAGTGCATGGAACGTTCCGAGCAGACCGCCCGCGTCGTGGTCGATGTGGACCGTGCGCTCGACGAAGCGGGGATCGACCACGCGATCTTCAAGAGCATCAAGCGCTATCCCGCCACGCCCAACGACACGGACGTGCTGGTGCTCGGTGGCCAGAGCGAGTACCGGATCGCCCGTCAGGCGCTCGTGCGGCACGGGTACATCGAGCTCGGCGTGGCGCCGATGCAGACCCTGTTGGCGCACCCTTCCGGGGCAGGACGTGTCTCGCGCGACAAGTCCGGCGGGACGTACTACGTCGACCTGTATCGCGGGGTCGCGGCAGACTACTTCGAGTACGTCTCCAAGGAGGCGATCGCGGCCAATCTGACCCGCCGCCGGGTGGGCGAGGACATGGTCACCGCGGTGGCACCCGAGTGCGAGCTCGGCATCGTCATGTTCCACAACGTCTTTCCGGAGAAGACGTTCCACCTCGAGCACTACTACCAGTTCGCCCTCGAGCTGACCGATCCCACCTTCGACGTCGATCGCTTCCTGGCATTCGTCCACGACAACGCGCTCGACTACGCCGTCGCCCGCAACGTCGAGGTGATGGGGTGGCTCGAGCGTCGCGTGTTCGGCGAGGTGTCCGCGCCGATTGCAGCGGTGATGCAATCGCTGGGGCGCAAGGTGCGACCGCACGGGCACGTCGCCGTGCTGCCACGATCGTTCCCCGCGACCGTGTTCTGGAGGTGCTTCGCCTCCAAGCTGCGCGATCCGAGCAGTCGGCGGGCACTGGGGGTCCAGGCTCGCAAGATGATGGACCGTCAGATCTTCATCGAGACGATGCGCTCGGCGTGGAGCCGGACCCTGGGGGGAGCGGAGATCTATGCGCACAAGTGACCGCTGCGCGCCGCCCACCGGACGGCGGGCCGGGGCCCCGAGGATGTCCGGCCTCGTGCACTCGGTGGAACCGACGTACGGTGGACCGCCGGTCGTCGCCTCGACGGTGTGCGAAGCACTCGTCGAAGCGGGATGGGAATGTCGTGTGCTTTCGGCGGACGGCGGGGCCGCGATTTCGCGCGCACGTCGACACCAGATGTTCGGCGACCCGCGCATCGCGTGGGGAGGGGTCGCTCCGCTGGCCGGCAACCGCTTCGGCCTCTCCGCCTCCATCGTGGCCGCGATCGAGCGTGCCATCGCGTCCGCCGACGTGGTCCACGTTCATCAGCTGTGGGACGCCGTGGCGGTCCTCGGGGGGTTGGCAGCGCTGCGCCGGGGCAAGCCCCTCGTGGTGACGGTGCACGGTCTGCTTCATCCGTGGCGGGTCGGGGCCAAGCCCGTTCGCAAGAAGCTGTTCCTGCACTTGTTCGTACGTCGCATCCTTCGCGAGGCGACGTACGTTCATTGTCTGACCGAGGACGAGCGTGCATTCGTGCTCGCCGCCGAGCCGTCGGCGAACACCGTGGTCGTTCCCAACTGCGTGCCCGCGCGCCCCGTCGTGCCTGCCCACGAGAGGCAGGCACGCCGCGCCGTGTTCGTCGGCCGGCTCTCCGCCGAGAAGGGGATCGGCGAGCTCGCGCAGGCATGGGCCGAGCAGAGGCCCCTAGACTGGGAGTTGGTCGTCGCCGGCAGCGGATCGGCGCCGATGGAGTCCGCCCTGCGCGAGGCGGCGACCCGTTGCCGGACGATTCGGTTCGAGGGCTTCGTCGGTCCGGCCCGGCGCGACGAGTTGCTCGCATCTTCGTCGTTGTTCGTGTTCCCGTCGCGAGGCGAGGGCGCGAGCATCGCTGCTCTCGAAGCGCTCGCAGCCGGCGTTCCGGTCCTCGGTACCGAGGCGTTGGCCATGCCGGAGATCGAGCGAGGGGGGGCAGGGCGGATGTTTCCCACGACGGAGGCACTTTGCGCGGAGCTCTCGACGGCACTGGCGTCGCTCGACGATGCGACGCTCCACGCCTGGTCGGCGGCGGCTCGGGGGGTGCACGGTAGGCACTTCTCCCCGGCTGTCGTCGCGGGCCGCTACCGGCGGTTGTTCACCGCCGCCCTCGAGGCACGAGCCACGTGACGGTTCTCGTTCGACCCAGATCACTTCTGGTGCTCGGCGAGGGCAGCAATGCCGAGGACGAGGGCTTGTCCATTACGACGCGCACCGTCGTGGATGCGTTGTCCGGCCACGTTGCGCTGCGTGTCAGCACCCCGCGCGCGGCCGCGTTCGCGCGGCTGTCGGACCTACGGAACTTCGATGCCGCGCTGTGCTTGGTGGGTCCCACGGCGTTCACGTCGCTCGCCCTGGGCCGATTTCGTCTGGCGCGATGGCGACGGGGATCCAGGGTCGTCCTCGGCATCGTCCATCCCCGCACGCGTCTCGAGACGGTGGCGACCGTCGTCGTGGCGCGGCCCGACCTCACACTCTCGACCTGCCCCGACGACGACGCGCTCGCGCGGCGAGGCTCGCGCGCAGTCCGACGCGTCCCTCTCGCCGGCGTGCGGGGCAGTCGGTTCCGCCCACCCCGCGATCGCGAGGAAGTCGATCGCTTGCGGACGGCCTTGGGCGTGCCGCGCGATCGACTCCTCGTGCTTCACGTGGGGCACCTGCGGCACGGCCGAAACCTCGAGGCCCTGTGCGGGCTGGCCGACGACCGGACCCACGTCCTGGTCGTCGCGAGCGCATCTCAGGCCGCCGACGCCGGCTTGCGCGCTCGACTCCTTCGACGAGGGGTGGACGTGCGTGTCGGCTACATACCCGCGATCGAAGACGTCTACCGGGCGTCCGACGTCTACGCGTTTCCGGTCGTCGATCCACGTCACGCGATCCGCACGCCCTTGTCGGTGCTGGAGGCGCGCGCGTGCGGGATCCCCGTCTTGTCGTCGCCGTTCTTCGGTGTCGTGGGCTTTCTTGCCGACGATCCGCTCGTCTCGCTCGTGCCTCCGGCAACGTGGTCCGGGGACCTCGTGGCACGTCTGGCTCGGTCGCGTCGGGAGTTTCGGGGGTCCCCGGCGCGACGCGTGGAGTGGGCGAGCACCATCGAGGCGATCGTCGATGGCCTCGGCGTGCGTTGGGGCCCGGGGCACGCCGTGGGAGCGGGGCACCGTGCGTAGCGACGTCGTGGTCGCGTGGTACGGCCCGGACGGCGCGGGCAAGTCCACGTTGGTCGAACGAGTCCACCAGCGCCTGCGCCGGGCAGACCCCGCTTGCGTCGTAGAGCGACGCCATTGGCGGCCGTGTCTCGTGCCGGGCCCGGTGCGGCGTCGGGGCAACGTCGACGTCACCAACCCGCACGGCCAAGGCGCACGCTCGCGTTCGGTCGCGGCGGTCCGCGACGTCCTGGTGGGGATCGACTTCGGCCTGTGGTGGGCGAGGCACGTGATTCGACGCCCTTGGACACGCGACTCCGTCCGCGTCGTGCTCTGGGAACGCTATCTCGACGATGCTTGCCTCGACCCGGTTCGCTACCGGCGTCCGGGATCGTCGTCGGTGCTGAGACTGCTGGCAAAGCTGTTGCCACCGGTCGATCTCGTGGTCATCGTTGCCGGCGACCCGACCACGATCGCCTCGCGCAAGCACGAGGTCACGGCCGAGCGAACCGCCGAAGCCCTCGACCGGCTGCGCGATCACCCCTTTCGCGCCCGGGATCGGGTCTGGCTCGACACGACCTCGGATCCGGTCGACGCCTGCGTCGACACCGTACTGGCTCGATTGGGTCGCGCCGCCGCGACGCGGAGTGTCACGTGATCGTACGACGCCGCGCGGCGCGGCCCTCGATCGGCCTACGCGTTCGCCAGCGAGCGCACGTTGGCGTGTCGGAATCGACATGGCCAGGTGTGTCCCGCGACACTCGTGGCTACCGACGACGCCGTCCATTCGGCCGACGACTCTTCACATTTTCGTTGGCGTCGTTCTTGCTGAGGACGACGAGCACCCTCGCCCACCGGACGAGCCGACCGTGCTGACCGGGACCCGCGTGCTTCTCATCTCCCCCGAGGACTACCGTCGCGATGTCGTCGCGCGACGGCTGCGTGCGCAGGGATGCTCGCTCGAGGAGACGGCGGACCCGTCCGATGGTGCCGAGCTCGCGTTGGCGTCGCCGCCGTCGGTCGTCGTGGCGGACCTGTGGATGCCGCAGATCTCCGGGGTGCAGCTGTGTCGCCTCCTTCGCTCCGAGCCGGCCACCGCGGACGTTCCGGTCTTGCTGTGTGGCGACGACGACGCCCCGCGAAACCGTTTCTGGGCCGAGCGCGCCGGTGCGGCCGCATACGTCGTGAAGGGACGGACCGGTGATCTCGTCCGTGCGGTCGCGCAGGCCAGTCGCGGAGCACCGACCGACGACGCCTTCTTCGAGCAGCTTCCGGGTGGCGGGATCGACATCCGAGATCGCATCGCTCGTCATCTGGACGAGGCGCTGTTCGAGTCGGTCATCGCGTCGGAGGTCCGTGCATTGGCGAGTGCAGGGGGCTTCGAGCGTCTCTTCGATCGGCTCGCGCAGCTGATGTCGCAGCTCACCCGCTACCGGTGGGTCGCGTTGACCACCTTTCGCCCCGCGAGAGTTGCGATTCACCACCACCCCAACAAGCGCGAGCTCGCCTCGCAGGAGGCGAGGTCGGTGCTGGGCATCGATGCGGACGTCGCCGCCTTCTACGTCGAGGACGAAGACGCCGCCGGCGATGCGATCGCAGCGACCGACGTCGTGTGCGACGTCCATTTCGGGGGGCTACCCGTGGCGCGATTCGCCATGAGCCCGACGACGGCCGACGCCGGCGACGCGCACGCGCTGGCGCGAATCGTGGGTCAAGAGCTCGGAGGCGCCGTGCGCATGGCCGACCTCGTCGAGGAGTCGCAGAGGCTCGCCGCGACCGACGGCCTGACCAACCTGACGAATCGGCGAGCATTCACGGAGCTCATGCATTCCGAGATCGCGCGGTGCAACCGGTACGGCGGGACGCTGTCGCTGATGCTGCTCGACCTCGATCACTTCAAGCGGATCAACGACGAGCGCGGGCACGCGGCCGGCGACCGAGTCCTCGCGGCGCTGGGGGATCTGCTGCGCCGCCGAACTCGCGAGTCCGACCACACGGCGCGGTGGGGTGGAGAGGAGTTCGTCGTCGCGCTGACCGTGACCGACGAGGCCGCCGGCCGAATCGCCGCGGAGCGCGTGCGTCGGGCGATCGAAGAGGTCGTCGTGCACGATGACCGGGGGGCGCGCATCCCGTTGTCCGCCTCGATCGGCCTCGCCGGCTGGCGAACCGGCGAGACGCTGGAGGCCCTCGTGGCCCGTGCCGATGCGGCCATGTACGCGAGCAAGGCCGGGGGCAGAAATCGAGTGACCGTCGATCTCGAGCTCGTGTCGACGGATTCGGAGTCGGCCCCTGGTCCCGCGATGCAAGCGCTGAAGGAGAGCGGTTGAGCCATGCGCACCCTGGCCGGCGCAATCCTCGACGCGCGACGTCCCAAAGACGATGCCCCCGGGTCGTCGCTGCGGCGCATCGTCGCGTACGCGGCCTTGTCCGCCTGGTTCGTCGTGATGAGCGCAATCGCGGCGTCGATGCTGGCCCGTCACGTCATTCCGCTCCCCGCTCCGCCGCGGGGCGGGAATCTGCGTGCGCTGCTCGAGGCAGTGCGTGGCCCTGACGATGCGGGGCGCTGGACCGCGGTGCACGTCCTCGACACGGATTGTCGATGCTCGCGCCGGATCGGCGAGCACCTGTCCGTCAGTGATCGGCCGTCGGACTTGGTCGAGGTCGTGCTCCTCGTGGGCGAGGACGCCGCGCTCGTCGATCGACTGCGTTCGAACGGATTCGGCGTGACATCCGTCGACGCGCAGACGCTGTCGACGACGTACGAGATCGAGGCAGCCCCGCTGCTGCTCGTCGTGGACCCGGACGGCGAGACTCGATACAGCGGCGGCTACACGGCGCGCAAGCAAGGTCCAGAACCACGGGATCGCGAGATCATCGACCGTGTACGCCGCGGAGGGCACGATCCTCCGCTGCCCGTCTACGGCTGCGCGACGAGTCGGCAGCTGCACGAGACCCTCAACCCATTGGAGTTGCCGTGACGGTCCGGCGACTGAGCATCGTGCGTGGTACTCCCGTAGAGGAGGCCGTTGCCGGCGAGCGTACCGGGACACCGGCGCATGAGCGCCCGTTCCTGGCGCGTCTTCGCAGATATCTCGTGCTCCCGCGGGAGATATCCTCGTTCGAGCGCGCCTACCTGCGCCGTCTCAACCGGATCGGGCTCTGGTTCTTCGTGGCGCACGTTCCGGTGATGATGCTGATCGCGTGGATCAACGAGATGGGCACCGCGTTCATCGGTGCGGTCACGCTGGCGACCGTCGCGGGGCCGGTGTTCGCGCACCGCATGCTGGACAATCCCCGAGCCGTATCCGCGTGCTACGGCGTCGCCACGATGATCATGGGCGGCGTGCTGGTCCATACCGGCCAAGGGATCGTCCAGATCGAGATGCACTTCTACTTCTTCGCGTTGCTGGCGATGCTCGCCGTTTTCGGCAATCCGAGCGTGATCATCGCAGCGGCCGCGACGGTGACGGTGCACCACATCGCGTTGTGGGTCCTGCTCCCCTCCAGTGTGTTCAACTACGCCGCGCCGATGTGGGTCGTCGGCGTTCACGCGGCCTTCGTGATCTTGGAGTCGGTGGCCGCGTGCTTCATCGCACGGAGTTTCTTCGACAACGTGATCGGTCTCGAGCGCATCGTCCAGCGACGCACCGCGGCGCTCGATCTGCGCACTCGCGACATGCGCCGGGTGCTGGACAACGTCGTCCAGGGACTCGTCACGATCGATCGCGATGCGATGCCGTCCAACGAGAGGTCTCGCATCCTCGACACGTGGTTCGGAAGTCCTCGCCCGGGCGAGACGATCTTCGACGTGTTCGAGCGAGTCTCTGCCGAGTTCGCCGAGGCGTCTCGCGTGGCCTGGGTCGAGGTGATCGACGGGGTGATGCCTCTGTGCCTGACGCTCGCACAGATGCCGGGCATCCTGTCCTTCGACGGGACGCACCACCGCGTCACCTACCAATCCATCGGCGACGGGGAACAACCCCAGCGGTTCCTCGTCGTGGTCACGGACCGCACGGCGGACGTTGCCAGGGAGAACGCCGACCGGGACCGCTCGGAGGCGATGCAGCTGTTCGAGCGCTTCGCGGCGGATCGTCAGGCCGTCTACGCCTTCTTCGAGGATGCCTCGCAGCTGGTCGAGCACATCTCCGACTGCGGGACGCTGTCCCGTCCCGTGTTCGAACGGCTGGTGCACACGCTCAAGGGAAACTCCTCGATCTTCGGCCTGCAGAGCCTCGTCATCGAGGCGCACCGCCTGGAGACCATCCTCGTCGAAGAGGGAAGGATGCCGCAGCAGTTCGAGCTCGCGCCGCTGACGGACCGGTGGACCTCGCTGGCGAGTGAGGTGGCGCGACTGATCGGTGCGCCGCGTCCACTCATCGAAGTCGCCGAGAGCGATCACTCCGAGCTCGAGGCAGCCGTGCGCGACGGTGAGGCACGCAGCGAAATTCTGCGGCGGGTGCACGCGCTCAAGCTCGAACCGACACGGCGCCGGCTCGAGCATTTCGCGGCACAGGCGCGCCGCATCGGCGAAGGCCTGGGCAAGGAGCTCCACGTCATCGTGGAGTCGAACGATCTTCGGGTCGACCCGAAGTACTGGGGCAGGTTCTGGAACGCGTTGATTCACGCCGTCCGCAACGCGGTCGACCACGGCTTGGAGCCGCCGTCCGTTCGCGCAGCGTCCGGGAAGGCGACGCAGGGGACGGTGGTCTTGCGCACGCGCATCCGTGGCGACCGGTTTGTCGTCGAGGTCGCCGACGACGGTCGCGGCGTCGACTGGGCTCGCGTCGCGGCGAAGGCTGCGTCGCTCGGGCTCGCGGCGTCCGGCGCTGGCGCGCTCGAGGAAGCTCTGTTTCGAGCGGGCTTTTCGACGGCCGATCACGTCTCGGAGCTCTCCGGTCGCGGCCTGGGCCTGGGCGCGCTCAAGGCAGCCACCGAGTCGCTGAGTGGGACGATCGAGGTCGAGACCAACCCAGGCTCGGGGACGACCATTCGAATGAGCTTTGCCCGCAGCATGATGGCCCCCGATCTCGTCGCGTTGGCGAGTTGAGTTCTCCCATGGTGCCGGACCGAAACGACGATGCCCGCGCTTGCTTCGGCGTGATCCAGCAATATCTGATCGCTGGGGCGCTCGGATTGCTGCGGCGGTGGGACCAGAGGTTCGTCTGGTCGCCCGGAGGCGAGCACGCCGTTGCGGGGTGCACCGTGATGGCAGCGATCGAGTTCGGGTGCGAGGACGTCAGCGGCGCGCTGGTGCTCCTGGCGTCGCAGGACCTCGTCTCCGCGATGTGTCCGCGGTCGGGCCGAGTCGATCGCGACATCGAGCGCGAGCTGCTCGGCGACACGTTGGGGGAGTTCGCGAACATGCTCTTGGGGCGCATCAAGCACAGACTCGTGGGGCACGCGTTGGAGCCGGTGCTCTCGACGCCCACCTGCGTCCTCGCCGACGAGCTCGTGCTTCCGGAAGCGGCGGACGAGTTGCTCGCCTGGCACACGTTTCGGGCGGCGCGATCGCGCACGTTGTTGGTCCGGTGCACGACCACCCTCGGCGCCGGGTTCAAGCTCGTGGTCGGCGGTGGCGAGCAACCGGCCCTACGAGAAGGTGAGGTCATGATGTTCGACTTGGCGGAGGGAAAACGATGAGCGCGAAAATCCTGGTGGTGGACGACTCGATGATGGTCAGGACGCAGGTCGGGCAAACGCTCGAGTGGGCGGGTTTCGAGGTCGTGGAGGCGTCCGACGGGGCCGAAGCCCTCGTCAAGCTCAACGACATGCCGGAGATGGCGCTCGTGGTCCTCGACGTGAACATGCCGAGGATGAACGGCATCGATCTGTTGCGGCAGCTGGCGATCCGCGGCGTGCTGTCCCACATTCCGGTCGTCATGCTCACGACGGAGGGGCACCCTCAACTGATGCGTGACGCAAAAGCCCTCGGAGCAAAGGGGTGGATCGTCAAGCCGTTCCGTGCCGAGCACCTCGTCGCGGCGGTACGCAAGCTCACTGGACTTGCCGCGTGACGGGAGGCGCCGTGGGGTTGTGGTCGCGCCTGTTTCGGAAGCCTCGCCCGATCTTCCTCGGGCGGCGCGACTGCCATTGCCATGTGGTGCCGGGCGTCGACGATGGGAGTCGGACGATGGACGAGTCGCTCGACATCCTGCGGCTGCTCGTGGCGGAAGGGGTCCGCACCGTGGTCGCCACGCCCCACATCTACCCTGGCAAGTTCGACAACGAGCCGGATGCGCTTCGGTACCGGTTCGACGCGCTCGAGGCGGCTCGGGCGGCGATTGGGCTCGCGGTGAGCTTGGAGCTGGGCGCGGAACACTGGCTGGACGCGTCGCTCGTCGGACGGATCGCGGCAAGAAGGGTGCTGTCGTTCGGTCCCGAGCGCTACGTCTTGTTCGAGACATCGACGGGACCGGACATTCCGGCATCGTTGTACGACGCCGTACACGCGCTCAGCGACGCGGGATTCACACCGTTGCTCGCCCACGTGGAGCGCTACGCGTATCTGCGCAAGGAGTCGGGTGAAGAGGTGATGGCCGACCTCCGAGCGGCGGGCGCCCGATTCCAGGTCAACCGCACGGTCGGCGAGCTCAATCTTCCCGGCCACGGGGTGCGGGGCCGATTCCTCGCGAGGCTGCTCGAGCGTGGGTGGGTCGACGAGGTCGGTAGCGACCTGCATCGCCCCACGGCTCGCGGGCGGCCACACGCGATACCCCGCAGCGGGGCTGCCGGGTTTCACCAGACCACGCGCAAGCCGACAGACCCTTCGCCGTAGTGGGCGCGGATGCTCTCGGCGCGAAGCTCGTAGACGGGCGCCTCACCGGAGCGGAACCCCGTCGTGTAGCGCGCCCCGACGACCACGCCGACCCGTCGGCGTGACATCCACGTGTAGGTGCCGAGGACCTGGCCGTGCGCGGTGTTGCGTCGGATCTCGGTGCCGGCTTGGTCTTCGTCACGGTTGACGTAGAAGCCGACGATCTGGAGCGCAAGGCGATGTCGCGGGCGTGGAAGGAACGCGAGGCGTGCCGCGGCGCGAAGCTGTCGTTGCGTGTCGAGGAGGACCCACACTTGTCGCAGGTCGACGCGCCAGCCGAGCTCGAGTCGGCTCGTGAGGTCGTGCTCGAGTCCATATCCGAGCCACAACACGAGATCGCGGATCCCCCCGAGCTTGAAGTCCACCCCCTGCACCACGGCGAGCTTGACGTCGCGGACTTCGACGCCCACGGCGGGACGATCGCGAAGCCTGGGCCGGTATCTCATCAGACTTCCCGAGATCTGCAGTTCGTGTTCGTGCACCCGCAGTCGTACGTTTCGGACGTCGTACCACGTCATCGCGTGACGTCCTCCCACCGCGAGACGAGGCGCCACGGCGAAGGACCACGTCGGACCCACGCGCGCGGACCAGGCCCGCCGCCCGAGGCCGGTCGCGCGGGCGGGGATGGCGACACCTCCGGCGTCGAGCCCGAGCCAGAGCTCACGTGCGCGCCGCGGGTCGTGGTACCTGACGGTCTCCAGATCGGGTACGACCGACGTCTCGTGCGCGTCGTTGGGGGGCGGCTCGGCGGCCTCGGCCATCCGGGAGGCGACCGCAGAGAGGGTGGCGACGCCGGTCAGCGCGAGGCGAACCAGTACCGACCGGCCCACGCTGCCGCTCAGTTCGCCCCGCTACCCTGCGCGGCGGTGGCTTGGCTGGCGACGTTGCTGGCGCCCGAGGCGGCAAGACCAAGTGCCTGCGCGCCGACGAGGAAGGGCAGGATCTGCTGCATGTAGCGGCTCGCCGTCACCAACCCGGTCGGAGCGACGACCACTCGGTCGCCGGCCCGAAGCTTGATCTGGTCGTCGTACAGCAGTGCCTTGTCGAGGTCGAGCCTATACACGACCGGTTTGGCGAAACCGCCGCGGATGACGGCGAGCTCGCGTCGCGCAGATGCGGGCGTCGGGCCCCTCGCGTTGGCCAGAGCCTCGGCGAGCGTCACCGAATCTCGCTCGATCTGCACCGCCGTCGGCTGCATGACCTCCCCGAGCACGTAGACCTTCTTCGCGACGTTGTCGGGGACGTAGACCAGATCGCCATCTTGCATGAAGACGTTGCGGCTGACGTCTCCGCGACGGAGCACGTCGGCGAGGTTGATGGGGAGCAACTTTCCGTCACGAACGACCGTGGCGGCCTCGAGATCGGCGGTGGGGGGAGTGCCGCCTGCCATCGATACCGCCTCGATCAGCGTGGTATCTCCGTCGACCGGAAAGACGCCGGGGCTGACGACGTGCCCGAGCACGTAGAACTTCTGCGAGCCGTGCTCGAGGATCTCGATGTGAACCTGAGGGTCGACCACGTACCTCGAAATCGCGCCTTGGAGCTCCGTCTCGAACTCCGTGAGCGTCAGTCCCGCCGCTTGGATCGGCCCCACGACGGGAAGGTGGACTTTGCCATCCTTGCGTACGGTCGTTCCCGAGATCTGGCCCAGATCGACACGTTGGGAGGATAGTTCCGGGTGGTCGAAGACGAAGATGTTGAGTGTGTCGTTGTTGCCTAGTCGGTACTCGTCCTTCTCCGAAGAGAAGTCGTAGTCGACCTGCTCCACCGCCAGATCGTGTGCGAGTGGCGTGGCCGTGTCGCCGATGAGATCTTCCAGATCGCGAATCTCTACCCCGTCCTCGCGGTCGTAGCGATCGTAGCGGAACTGGCCCGCGGCGCATGCGCTCAGTACGACGGCGGTCAAAGCCTCGATGATGACGTGTCTTGGCACCGGACTCGTGCATGACGATAGCAGATAATCGACTCAATGGTCGAATGTGGTTGCACTAAAAATATGTGCTTCGTCGATTGTCTTACTGTAATGGGTATATGTGTTGTCTCGATAATCTGGACACTGTAGTGTTTAGTGACATGAAGATGCTGGACGCACTGGAGATGTTGGCGAGAGAGATGACGGTTGCGGACCTCGCCGACCGCGGGCAGCGGTCGGTCGGAGAGATCGTCGAGTTCGCGTTGGGCGGCAACCGCAACGTTCGTTCGTCGCGCCGACCGCAGCGGCCGCGTCCGATCCGTGACGAAGGTCTCGCGAAAGTCGACACCCGAACGGCGGCCGGACGTGCGAGCTACGAGCGCGCGCTCTTGGCGGCGCTGGCAGACACGTCCGACCCGGTCGGCGCAACCAAGCTCCGTCTCTCCGCTGGCGGCACGCCTTCACAGGCGAGGGCGACACTCAATCGCCTCATCGAAGCCGGTCGGGTGAGCTACGTGGGGAAGGGGCGTTGGACGAGGTACTTCCTCCCCTGAGCGGGACGAGACCGGCCGCGTGCGATGGCGACATTCGAGAGCGCAAGAGGTCCGCGCCCGATGCGGTCTCACGCGAGGAAGTCGTCCACCTCATCTGTCGACGCTCGGCCATGAGCCGGAGCAGCCGGTGCCGCAGTCCCAAGTGCCGGAGGTCGTCATGGCCTCGAGATCCACCGCCACGTCGAAGACGCATACGCCCAGGGCCGTTCGTTGTCGCGTGTGGAACACGCCGTCCCGCTGCAGCGTCGCCGCCAGCGGGTAGATGTCCGTGAGCCAGGAGTAATGCACGTCCCCGCTCACCGTCAGATCGTCGAACACGAGCAACAGGATCGTCCCTATCGCCGGACCGTCGTCGTAGCCGCACACGCCACTGAACTCGATCTCGAGGAACTCGGCCGCCTGCTGGCCTCGAGTGCTCGTGGCGAGTGATGCGGGGGCGACGAGCGCGTCGCCGTCGTCGAGGTCCTCCTCCGGTTCGGCGTCGTCGAGTCCTTCGGTGTCGTCTTCGAGGAGTTCGCTCGGCGCTCGCTCGACGTCGTCGCAGGCCGTGAAGGCTACGAGTGTGATCGCGGTGGCGAGGCACTGGGAGATGAACTTGCTTGCGTGGTGTCTCATTGGATTCTGCCTGTCGTCGGGATCGGTGTGTTCGAGCTGCAGTGCGTGACACGCCACCGTGGCGTCGGCCAGGGGCGCGACGACGGTGAGGGTGGCGACCGAACGAAGCACTCGAGCACGACCCACCAGAGAGCACCAAGCGCGCCAACGTGCGCGGCCACCGGGAATCAACGAGTTGGAGCTCGTCCGTTCCGACCCGACCCTCGCACCGTGTCCGTCCGAACACGGCCGGTGCGTCCGTACGGACACGCCACGATGTCGAGGCGCGGCGGAGATGGTCGCGCTCGTCTCGGCTACCCGAACGCGGAGCGGCCCCTCGGTCGGTTTCGACAGGGGGGGCGATGTAGGTTGCGTTTGGTTCGAAGCGGCTGCGGTGTCCCGACGCTCCCATCGCGGGCACGGCTCGCGTCGAGACAGCGGCGAGGGGGCGCGTGCCTACGGTCCTTCACCGAATCGTCTCGACGCGGCTCTCGAGCCGATCGAGAGGCAGGCCGGCCATCGTTCACGGGGCCGAGCATGTCGGCTGGCCGCGGCCTTCGTCGTCGCGGCACTCGTGGCTCGGATCGCAGCAATCGCGGTTGCCACGCGTGGTCTGGCACGGACCCGCCAGCGGGCTACACACCATCAACTCGGTCGACGCAGAGCCGAGCGAGCCGTCGTCGTCGGTGACCGAGACGACGATGGTACCTGGCTGCGGGTCGTCGACCTCGATCTCCAGCGTCAGTTGTTCGCCCACGACGTCGCCACCGAGCGTCCACGACACGGTGTCGACCTCCCGCCCGGGCGCGAGGTCGACGACCGCCTCGAGCGTGAGCCGCTGTCCGAGCTCGACCCGGGACGAGCCATGCACTTCGACGACGGGACGTGGATCGAAGTGGCACTGGTCGTCGCCGCCGCAGCTCCACCGATCTTCGTCGGGCGGGCACTGCGAGCACTCCGGGACGCACCTGTTCCTCACGAGGCCGAGGGAGACGACTTCCTGCCAGAGGGCAGGCTCCTCGCAACGAAAGCCGGACTCGCAGTACGACGTGTTGGTGCAGGTGCTGAAGGCGCAGAAGCGACCGCCGAAGCAGGTCCCACTCTCGCATTCGTCGTCCGACTCGCAATCGGCACCGTCGGGCTGTGGCTCGGGTGGGAACAGACAAGCGGGCCCCGGGCCGACGGCCGCGGCCAGGACGAGGATCCATGTCCTCGCCGCGACACGATTGTCGCGCATGAGGTCGCTGGGCTGCTTCCCGTCACCTGACGAGCACATCGGTACCCGGGTCGAAGAGGACGAGCGATGTTGCGCGCGCATCAGAACCGGCCTCCAACGGAGAGCCCGATCCCGCCGCCGTGGGGTAGGTACGGACAGAGTGTTGCTTGGCGTTGGCGCGAGATCGCATTGAGGTCGCGCTCGGCTCTCGACTTCGTGCCGAGGCCGGCACCGATCAACGCGCCACCGAAGACCACACCGCCGAGCCCCGCGAGCGCCGTGACCTTCGCGAAGCGTTCACGGCGTTCTGCGCGATCGAGGAGCTCCATCTCGCTGACGAGCACGGGGTCGTCTCCGGCGCGGTCGCGCGCGACGGAGGCGGCAGCGATCGCCGGCACGGACAGCAACAGTAGCGAGACGGCACCGGTGCCCAGGAACACGTAGCCCGCGATTGCGGTGCTCTCACCGGCCTTCATGCGACGACGAAGCGCGAGCTCTTCCTCGGTGGGGACGGCGGGACTCGGGGGGGTGATCACCGTCGCGGGCGGCACGACCGGGACAGGCGCGGACGGGTCCGGCTCCGGCGAGGGTTCAATCTCGTCGGCCGGGCCCCATCCGTTGTCGTCGGATCCGCGGTCGTTGGTCGTGTCGCTCGTCGGCGCGGGCGTTTCGTGCCGCGTTGCCGCGTGCGCACGTGGAATCGCACCGGCGAGAGCGAGTTGCGACAGGACCCACATCGTCGCAAGTGTTCCTGGAGCGTGCATGTCGTGTCCGTCGCGTGCCGCCGCAATCGGTTGCACGACCCTCGCACGTTCCCGTGATCGAGCCCACGCGTGTGCAGCGACGACCGCACCGGTGCCTCGATGTCGGTCCGCAAGCGCAACGTTTCGATACACGGCGTAACGTATCGATACCTCTCGCCCACCGGCGTCCGCGGACGTCTGCAATGCAAGCGCGTCGCCGGTTGCGTCGCGTGTCCACCCACCGCGATCCACCCGACTCCCCGCGCATGCTCGGGTAGGGAGTCGCGCCCGACGTCCGCCGAGGCCTCCCGTCCCGATCCCGATCGGTCGCGTCGCCGCCGAACGCCCCAACGAAGAAACCCCGGCTTCGCGAAGCGAAGTCGGGGTCTGTCCAGTGAGCCCGGGAGGAATCGAACCTCCAACCCGCGGATTAAGAGTCCGCTGCTCTGCCAATTGAGCTACGAGCCCGAGGGAGGCGGCTTTATAATCCATTCCACGAGAATGAAAAGCCCTTTTTGTGGGGCTGCGCGGGCTTTGCCGGGAGATCTGCGTCTGGAAGGCCCGAGATCTCGCCTCTCGCGCGATCTTCGCCCGCGGCCGGTGGACGAGGACAAAGGGACGAGACGGTGCGGCGCGTTCCTGCGCTCGCCGCGACGCGCGGCTATCGTCCCGCCGATGTCCGCGCGCACGCTCGCTTTGTCGATGCTCGCCGGCCTTCTCGGCGGCTGCATCAAGCCGCCGGCGGCGGCCGATCCCGACGATCCCTCCCGCAGTGGGGCCTCGTCGCGGCAGGGACCCGTCATCGCGTGGGAGGGCCGGGGACCGGGCGAGCTGTACAAGGTGGGGGAGGTCCGCGGCTTCGAGATTCACCAGGGAGGCGTGCTCGTCGGCCGCAGCTGGGGGCGATACGTCGGGCGCGAAGGCAACGCGCACATCTTCGAGACGCGTATCGAGCTGCTGCCGCCCGGTGGGGATCCGCTGCGCAGCGAGGGCCGCATCGTGGTCGACGATGCGGGTCGCCTGCTGTCGGGGTTCGAGCGATCGGTCGCGGCCGAGCTCACCTTCACCGTCGACGACGGCGCGCTCGTGCTCACCGACGGGCAGCGTACCGACGAGGTCGGCTACACACCCGACCGCTACGACACCGCGTACATGGCCCACGGCGCGCTGCTGCACCAGGAGCTGATGTTCGGGCTGCGGCGGATCGGTGAGGATCCGATGGCGTGGCGCATCGTGTCGCTGTCGGGGTCGCCCCCGGTCGAATGGGAAGGCGAGCTCGTCACCGTGCCGGCCACCCCCGACGAGCCCTACCGGCTGCGCACGAGCCTCGGTGAGGAGGTCACGCTCGTCGGCGGGCGCATCGTGGAGATCGAGGCACGCGGCGCGGCGCAGCAGGTCCTCGCGATGGAGGGCAAGGTGGCGTGGCCAAAGTGGAAGATCCCCGCGCCGACCAAGCTCGCCTACACGATGCCGGCCGACGCACGGTTTCAGCGCAAGGAGCTCGAGCTCGCGGGGCAGCCGACCGACCCGCGCCTGTTCGGCGAGTTGCTCGTGCCGCTCGGGGCCGAAGATCCTCGACCGGGCGTGCTGTTTCTGGGCCGGATGGCCGGCGAGGACCGCTACGGCATCGCCGGCCCGCCGCCCGTCGACCTCGGCAGCCACGAGATCCACGATGCGCTCGCGGCCGCGGGCTTTTGCGTGCTGCGCTTCGACGAGCGTGGGATCGGGCGCAGCGAGCCCGGCGACGACGGTTCCTACGCCGCCCAGCTCGAGGACGCGCGCCGGGCTTACCGCACGCTCATCGTGCAGGAGCAGGTCGATCCGGATCGGATCGTCGTGATCGGCCACGGCGAAGGCGGGCTGAGGGCGCTGTCGCTCGCCGTGCAGTACGGCGACGACATCGACGGCCTCGCGCTGCTCGCCTCACCGGGTCGGCCGTACGCCGAGGTGATGCAGTACCAGGCGAAGCTGCGACTGGCCGGGGCGCCACCGAAGCTGCGCGAGGACGCCGAGCGCGAGCAGGCGCGATTGCTCGCCGACCTGCTCGCCGGCAAGACGCCGCCCGAGCTCGCGGCGCAGGCACCGTGGCTACACGAGGCGCTCGCCCAGCGACCGAGCGAGATGATCGGCCGCGTCAAAGCGCAGGTGTTCGTCGCCCAGGGCGGCAAGGACTTCGAGGTCGACCCCGACGTCGATCCGCTCCAGCTCACCACGGCCGCCAAGCGTGCCAAGGTCCCCCACGAGCTGCACCGCTACCCAACGCTCGATCACCTCTTCAAGCCCGAGCCCGAGATCTCCACGGCGTCGCGCTATCTCGTCCCGCGCCACGTCGACGCGACCTTCATCGCCGACCTGATCGCCTTCGCCAAGAAGGCGACCCGCTAAACCAACGAAAAGCCCCCCGCGAGCGGGGGGCATCCGCAGCTTGCTGCCTGTCTCCAAGCAGGCAAGCCGGTCATGGGGGCACTAAAAGTTCGCGAGCAGCTCGGCGCGCTTGGCCTTGTACTCGTCTTCGGTCAGCAGCTGCGCGTCGAAGGCGGCCTTGAGCTTGAGGAGCTTGTCCTCGAGCGTGCCGCCGGCGGGCGCACCACCAGCCGGTGCACCACCTTGCTGCGGGGGCGCGCCCTGCTGCGGGGGCGGCTGTCCCTGCGGCGGGTAGCCGGGTTGCGGCGGATAGCCCTGCGGCGGATAGCCCTGCGGCGGGTAGCCCTGTGGCGGATAACCCTGCGGCGGGTAGCCCTGCGGCGGGTAGCCGGGATGCATCGCCTGACCCATCATCCCGCCCATCATGTTGCCCATGCCCATGCCCATGCCCAGGCCCATGCCGGCCTGCATGACGCCGGTGGCGCCGCCGGGCTGCTTGGCCACGTCGCGGATCGCCTGCATGCCCTCCCACGCGAGCGTGTTGTCCACGCCACGCGCCGATTGAGCGGCGGCGGCATCGAGGGCCTTTTCGACCTCGGGCGGCAGCGAGATGTTCTCGATGAGGAAGTTCGTCAGCTGGATGCCGATCTTGGAGAAGTCCTCCTGGATCGCACCGGCGACGACCGAGCCGAGCACGTCGTAGTTGGCCGCCATGTCGGCGACCGACAGCTCGGACTTGCCGGCGGCCTGCGAGAACGACGACACGAGGCGACGCTTGAGGAAGCCCTCGATGTCGTCGGTGCCGACGAAGCCCTGCGTGCCGACGATCTCGTCGAAGAACAGCTTGGGGTCGGCGATCTTGAAGTTGTAAGAGCCGAACGCCCGGATGCGCACGCGGCCCGGCCGGTTGCCGACCGCAAACTCGGGGTCGCGCACCAGGACGGGGTTGGCCGTGCCCCACTTCTGGTCGAGGTACTGCCGAAGGTTGACGAAGTAGACCTCGACCTTGAACGGGCTGTTGAAGCCGTACTTCCAGCCCTTGAGCGTGCTCAGGATCGGAACGTTCTGGGTCGACAGCGTGTGCGTGCCGGGACCGAAGACGTCGGCGGTCTTGCCTTCGTTGACGAGGACCGCGGCCTGACCGGCGCGGCAGACGAGCTTGGCGCCGTTTTTGATCTCGTGGTCTTCGTCGGGGAAGCGCCAGACCAGCGTGTAGTTCGTGTCATCGAGCCATTCGATGATCTCGATGAGTTCGCTGCGGATGAAGCTCATGAGGCCCATACGGAGTCCTGATCCTTTTCTCGTGTCCGGTATCTGGCTGAAGTGGCCCCCGGGCGTTGCCCAAAGACCACGGTCGTGGTTGCGCTATTCCCTCACGCCTCTTCGAGGTTGACCCGCGAGGCTTCCTGCTCGATGTCGCCGAACTCGGCGTTGGACAACCCGAACGCGTCGGCGATCTCGCCGATCGCGTGGCGCTCGGCGTCGGAGAAGACCCCGTCGGCCTTCACCATGGCCACGGCGGCCTTCACGAACACCCGACGCAGGAAGCTGGTCTCGAGCAGCATCGCGGCCTCGGTCGCCGAGAAGCTCGTACCCTCGAGGTCGGCGAACTTGGTGTCGCTACCGGCCTCCGCGAGGAAGTCCTCGATGAGTTTCTGTTCGCGGTCTTCGAGACCGTCCACGTTGGCGAGGTAGTACAGGCCCCGGGCAAACACGTCGACGACGTCGGCGTCCATGCCCCCGTTCGAGGTGGCGTCGCTCATTGGGCCGCAAGGGTACAGCCGCCGCCCTCGGCGGATCCACCGAACCCGCCGACCTCACGGCCGGTGGCCGCGCGGCCCCAATTCCGCACGCTCGTCACGGGGAGCCCGCGGCGCGTCCGACCTCAGCGCACTTGCGCGGTCGCGGGGGGCACCGCCGGTGCCACGACTTCGAACTCTCGCTCGAACAGGATCGGCGCGGCGCGCTCGTCTTCGGCGGCCGCGAGCACCTCGACGCGCCACTTGCCCGCCTGTTCGGGCAGGATGGGCATGCTCGAGGTCAGCGACATCGCGCCGGAGGCAGAAAGCTCGGCGGGGAAGGCCACGGCCACCCCCTCGTGCGTCCAACGCACGGTGACCGGTCGCGCTTCGGCCAAGCCGTCGGCCCGCAGATGCAGGTGGACGACGCCCGTTTCCGCGGGGAACACCGCGGCGTCCTGCAAAGGACCGGAGGGCTGGGCCGCCAGCACGGCCGACATGCGGGCCGCGGTCTGCGACACGGGGCGAACGTGCGTCGCCATCGCGACCTGGCCGAGGCCGGCGCGTGGCTTGAGCTCGCCGTTGTCTTCGATTTGGTCTTGCGTGACCGGCGCATCCACGCAGGCCGAAACGGGGGCGAGCAGGGCCAGCGCGCCCGCGGTGAGGATCGGCCTGAGGGACGGTACTTTCACGCGGACGGCGATCCGTGCGCATTCCGTGCCACGAACGTCGATCGCAAAGATCAGGGCCTTAGCCGGGATCGCTCGGGAGGTTTGCATCAAATGATGTCGACGATGATTGGAATCATCGCAATAGCCGACGGGGCCGGTCCGGTATGCTCCCGGTGGTGACAGGCCCTCGCCGTCTCGCGCTCGCGCTGGCGCTCGTGTTCGGTTGCAAGGCAGACGCGTCGGCCCCCACCGAAGATTCCAACGACCCCTCACAGCTCGAGCCGGCCAAGACCGACGCCGGTGGCGTGCACCCGCGACTGCTCGACCTCGAATCGCGCGCGTTTCCCTTGCTCGTGTGGGCGGCCCATCAGGTCGACCAAGAGTACTTCGACAAGCAGCGCTTCGATCCGCGCGAGCAGCTCGTGTCGGCGACGACGTTCATCGGGCTGCAGACGCCGGAGTTCTTCGCCGAGCTCGACGGCGACGACCTCGTCGTGCGCGTGCGGGCGAAGGCCGAGCGCTTCGCCGTGGGCGAGGTGACCACGCTCGACCACGCGACCGACAAGCTCGAGGAGATTCTCGTGTTCACGCAGTCGGTGCTCGATCTCGAAGAGGAGCCGCTGCACGAGCTCGAGTACACGGCGATCAACGGTCTGTTCGCGCCACTCGATCCGCACACGATCCTGCTGACGCCCGAGGAGCACAGCGATCTGGGCGTGCGCACGCGCGGGCGCTTCGGCGGCATCGGTGCCCAGATCCACGCCGAGAACCGGCGCATCGTCGTCGTGCGCGTGCTGCCCGGGATGCCCGCCGAAAAGGCCGGCGTCGAGGCAGGCGACGTCATTCTCAAGATCGGCAAGGTCGCCACGGTCAACATGTCCGGCGACGAAGCCCAGGAGCTGTTGCGTGGCCCGGTGGGCTCGACCGTCTCGGTGCAGGTACGTCGCGCCAAGAAGACGCTGAGCTTCGACATCGAGCGCGACACGATCAAGATCGACAGCGTCGAGCCGCAGCTGCTGCCCGGCGGCGTCGCGTACGTGCGCATCACCAACTTCCAGGAGGACACCGCGGAGAAGATGCGCGAGGCCCTCGCCGACATGGTCGGAAAGAAGGAAGCGGGTGCGGTCGTGCTCGACCTGCGGGGCAACGCGGGCGGGCTGCTGTCGCAGGCGACGGCGGTGGTCGACGAGCTGGTCGACAAGGGCGAGCTCGTCATCGTCAAGAGCGCGCTGGGCCGCGAGGTCGACGAAGCGACGAAGGGACGCGTGGTCCCGGCGACGGCGGGGCTGGTGGTGCTCGTCGACGAGGAATCGGCGAGCGCGGCCGAGATCGTCAGCGGTGGCCTCAAGGCGCTGGGGCGCGGCTTGGTGGTCGGGCGCTCCAGCTTCGGCAAGGGGACCGTGCAGATGATCAAGCCGGCCGCACCCTACGGCCGCGAGCTCGCGCTCAAGCTCACCGTCGCCGAGTACCTCGTGGCGGGCGACGAGAAGATCCAGAGCATCGGCGTGCGGCCCGACCTCGAGCTGTATCCGGTAGAGCTGTCGCCGATCCAGGGCATCGCCCGGTTCTTCGACGTGGAGCGGTTCGAGCGGCAGCGCGAACGCTCGCGGACGGCCCATCTGCCGTCGGCCAAGCACATGCCCGAGATTCCGACCGATCCGCCGCCCCTGGGGCGCATCCATTATCTATGGAGCGACGAGGTGCCGGCGGCGCTGTCGGCCGGGGTGTCGGCGGAGCTGCTGACGACGCTGCGCGACCCGGAGATCCGCCTGGCTCGTCGGCTCGCGCTGGCGATGTCGGGCGTGCCCGACGACGACGAGGCCAAGACCCGTGCCGCGGTGGAGGGCATTCGCGCCGAGGAGGACGAGCGCCTGGTCGCGGCGCTCGAGGACACCGGCGTGGACTGGGCGGGGGCGCCCGCGCCCGCCCCCGACCTGGTCGTGCGGGCCAAGCTGCGCAAGGACGAGCCGGTGGCGGCGGGCAAGCCGTTCGACGTCGACCTCGAGATCGAAAATCGCGGCACGACCAAGGTCTCCCGCGTGCACGCGATCACCGATTGCGTGCACGACGAGCTCGACGGCATCGAGCTGCTCGTCGGATCGATCGAGCCCGGCGCGACGGCGCGCCACTCGATGACGGTGCACGTGATGCCGTGGCACAGCGATTTCACGGACGCCATCGACGTGGATGTCCACGTGGGCGTACCCGACGAGTCCCCCGACGCCGAAGCCCGCGTGATGTTCGAGGTGCAGGGCGCACCGCGGCCGGAGCTGTCGTACGACTGGTGGATCGTCGACGATCCCGCGCTCGTCGCCGATGCGCCGCCGCGCACGCCGGCGCCGTTGCTGCCCGGTGAGCCCAAGTTCGAGGTCGAGGGCAACGGCGACGGCGTCTTGCAGCCCGGCGAGCGCGTGCTGCTGGCGTTCGTGGCCCGCAACGACGGCGCCGGGACGAGTCCCGACGTGCGGGCCGTGCTGCGCAATCTTTCCGGACAGCAAGGCCTGCTCGAGGAGGGCGCGGTCAAGGTGGGCGAGCTCGGCCCCGGCGAAGAAAAGTCGGGCGCGTTCGGGATCACGATCAACGACGACGCAGACCCGGCCCTGCCGTTCGAGCTCGAGCTCGCGATCGGCGACGCTCACATGCGCACCCGCGCACAAAAGAAGATGCGCCTGCGGGTGCTCGCCGACGCACCCGCGCTGGTCAAGGCCGACCAGCAGGTGGAGGCGGGCAGCGATGGCTTGCGCGTGTACGCGGGCGCGCACGCGTCGGCCGACATCGTCGCGGAGCTGACCGAGGGGCAGCGGCTGGACACGGTGGGGACGATCGGCCAATGGCGGGTCATCGAGGCCGGGGTGACCGGTCGCCGGCTGTACGTGCCGCTGGATCTCGGCAAAGAGGTCGCCGGCGAGGCGGGAGCCGCCCACGCGCTGTCGAAGGTGACGCTCTTGGACGCGGTCGTGCCCCCGCGGCTGGCGATCGAGTCGGTGCCTCGCGTGACCTCGGCCGCGACGTTTTCGCTGCGCGGGGCGGCGACCCATCCGCAGCGGGCCCGCGACGTCGTCGTGTTGGTGCGCCCGCCCGGTGCGTCGCAGATCGATCGCAAGGTCCACTACCTCGCCAACGCCGAGACCACCGGCGAAGGGGCGCGGCGGTTCGACTTCGCGACCGACGTGCCCCTGGCCCCGGGCGGCAACCGGGTGATCATCCTCGTGCGCGCCGGCGACAAGGTCGAGCAGCGCCAGGACCTGTGGGTCTACCGCGAGGCGCCATGACCGGTCCCCGTCCCGCCGCGGGGTGTCCCCCGGAGCGCGCAACGACCGCGCCTTCGGCCGGGCCGCGGAACCTTTGGATGGCCGGGGCGTCCAACCCCGGCGAGCCCGCGACATCCAGCGTGGTATAGCCAGGAGCGAACGTGAGCGAATCCAAGCCGCCTGCCGACGACGCCGACGACGCCGGGGCCGCCGATGACGGCGGTGGAGTGGAGGTGGACGACCTCGAAGCCGCCCTCGCCGACGGCGACCTGTCCGCCGATAGCGATGACGACGACGACGATCGCGGGGTCGACCACGACGCCGAGACGGCCGACGAGCTCGACGTCGCACGGGCGCGCGCGCGGGCCGACGAGCTCGCCGACGCCGACGACCTCGACGAAGTGCTCGGGCGCTTGCAGGCCGCGTCGGACGAGCCGGTGGAGGTGCCGCGCCGAAGGACCCGCTCGCCGCTGGTCTCGCTGTTCGTGCTCGCGTTCGCCGGCTACCTGCTCGCGGCCATGTGGGGCGACTTCCGCTACTGGACGCGCGCCGACGAGCCCGAGGATCTCGGGAGCGCCTCGGAGCTGATCGCCTCCGGCGGTCTGACGCCCGATCTGCACGACCACTACGTCGTCTTGGAGGGCACGCCCGACGTCAAGAACGCGGCGGTCGGCGCCACCAAGACGCAGCTGGTGGGCTACCTGCGCGTGACCGAGGGCGGCGGGCGCTTGTTCGCCTCCGTGCCCCGCGACAAGTCGGAGAAGACGGTCAACAACTTCGAGGGCCGCTACGTCGGGCGTATCCGGCAGCTGTCGGCGGACCGGGCCTTCGACTGGCTGCGCCAGTTCTACGAGACCGAGAACGTCACCGTTCCGATCGACGTCGACACGCCGTCGCTGAAGATCGGCATGTCGCAGCGCAAGGCCGACGGATCGATCACGGTCGAGGCCGCGCGCGGTCCGGCCACGCTGTCGGCCGAGCAAGAGGTCCGACTGGTCGTCGACGACGGCTACGCGCGGGCCCAGCTCGGCCGCAAGTCGTTTCCGAAGGCGGCCGACGCCCGGGCGGCGATGGACCGACTCGGTCGTCCCTACGCCGAGCTGCCGCCGACGCAGACCTTCCATCGCTTCGTGGTGAAGGCGTCGGGCGAAGAGCTCGGGCAGCTGCAGCGCACGCTCGTGGCCGAGCTGCCCGAGGACGAGCGCAAGTCGAGCGCGGACCCGAAGGTCGGCGCGCTCGTGCTGCCCAAGGCGTCGACCTACGCGACCGTGATCGGCGACGCGGTGATCGAAGGGGATACGATCGCGTTTCCGTACGGCTCCAACACCACGCCTCCGGGCTACGACGTCGTCGACGGCAAGCTCGTCGAGCGGTCGCTGGCCGACGGGATGCTTCGCGTTCCGCTGGCGGAGATCAAGGCGGTGCGGGTCGAGCAGCGGATCACCGTGGACCCGGACGGCTTTCTCATCTCGGTGGGGGAGACGCCCGCGTCGGAGCGGCTGACCGGGATCTTGTGGCTGGTCGTCCTCGGCATCGCGCTCGCCAACCTGGGCAGCCTGTGGGTCTGGTGGCGCCGCCGCGCCGAGGCGGGCCGGTAGCGGCAGACGCGCAGGGGCCGAGGCCCAAAAAAGCCGGCGACGTGCGCAATCGCTGCCGAATGCGCTACGGTCTCGATTCGCGACCGCGACCTCCTTCCCGCGGTCGCCAGACGGAAACGACCCGTGGCCAGCGACCGTCCGAGCCTCACCCTGCGCCTGTACGGCGCGGGCGGAGCATTCTCCCGCCGGTACGGGACGACGTGCTCGGAGCTGACCCTGCGCGACGGAGAGCGCTGGCTCATCGACTGCGGCCGGCAAGCGCCCGACCAGCTGCACGACGCCGGCGTGTCCTGGCACGAGATCGACGGCCAGATCATCACCCACGTCCACGGCGACCACGTGTTCGGCCTCGAGGACTTCGCGTTCTCCCGCTACTACCACGCCGATCCGAACCTGGGCGTCGCGGCGATTCGGGAAGGGGGGCCCAAGCCGAAGCTCCTGTGCCACTCGGCGGTCCGCCACGAGGTGTGGCTGACGCTCGCCCAGGTGTTTCGGTACGTGCCCGATGCGGCGACGCCCGACGGTGGTCGGCTCGAGACCTACTTCGACTGCATCGAGGCCACCTCGGCCGAGCCGCCGGCCGATGACCCGTGGCCGGCCGCCGAGCACTTCGACTGCGGCGCGCTGCGGCTGACCGCGCACGATACGCTGCACGTGCCGGGCAAGCCCTCGACCTCACTCGCGATCGCGGTTGGAGATCCGGGCGACGCGTCCGACGACCGCGTGGCGTGGTGGAGCGGCGACAGCACCGTGCACGCGGACCTGCTGACCGAGCTCGAGCCCCGCGCGACCGTCATCTTCCATGACTGCACGTTCGTCGAATACCCGGGCCAGGTGCACGGCTCGTTCGCGCTGCTGGAGGCGTTGCCCGAGAAGGTGCGGCGCAAGATCGTGCTCATGCACCACGAAGACGACCTCGAAAAACACCGGGCCCGCGCCGAAGGCCTGGGCTTTCGCATCGCGCTGCCGGGCCACGTGTACGACCTCGTGACCGGCGCGCGGCTGTCGTAGCCCCCCGGGGGGCTACGCGTGGCCACGGTGCTCCGATTCGCGCAGGCGGGGCAGCAGCATCGCGAAGTTGCACGGCTTGTGCCGTGAGTCGAGCTGCTCGGTCAGGATGCGGTCGAAGGCGGTGCGCACGGCCCCCGGCGAGCCGGGCAGCATGAACACGAACGTGTCGCCGCACTGGGCCGCGCCGGCGCGGCTTTGGATCGTCGAGGTCCCGATCTCCTCGTAGCTCAATGCGCGAAACAGCTCACCGAAGCCCGGGATGTCCTTGGTGACAAGGGGGGCGATGGCCTCGGGAGTCACGTCGCGCGCGGCCATGCCGGTGCCTCCGGTGGTGATCACGACATCGATGTCGTGAGACTCGATCCAGCGCTGGACCTGGTCGCGAATCGCCGCGGCGTCGTCACGCAGCAGGACGCGCGCGACGACGCGATGCCCGGCATTCGTCAGACGCTGCACGGCGGTGTCTCCGGAAACGTCGTCTTCGAGGGTGCGTGTGTCGGACACCGTGAGCACCGCGACCGAGAGCGGAACGAGCTCGTTCATGCACCCCGCAGGCTACCAGTGCACGGGCCGGTCCGACGCGATGGCGCCGGTGGCGGCCCATGCTACAGTTGGCCGCGCTCGCTTCGTCCGAAGCGAGCGTTTGCTCGTACGCTTGTTTTGAAGGAGCTCGTTTCGATGTGGTTGAAAACTCTCACTTGTTCGGTCGCGATGCTCTCGGCCGCCGGTGCGGTCGCGCTGGCCGCCCCCTCCGAAGCCCAGGCCTGCGGAGGCACGTTCTGCGACGCTGGCCCCCAGCCGATGCCGGTCGACCAGTCCGGTGAGAACATCCTGTTCGTCCGGCGGGGCACCCAGATCCAGGCCCACATTCAGATCCAATACGAAGGCGATGCGGAGCGCTTCGGCTGGGTGATTCCGCTGCAGTCGGTCCCCACCTTCTCGGTCGGCTCCGAGCCGCTGTTCCAGGCGCTGCTGCAGGGCTCGGTCCCGCAGTACTGGTTCACGCAGCAGTTCGACGACTGCTCGATCGACATGGATCCCGGCGCACCCCCATCCGACGGTGGTGACAACGGTACCGGTGCGGCCGGGGAGGACGGCGGCGGCGAAGAGCCGGACGGTCCCGACATCCTGCTGCAGGAAACGGTGGGCGCCTTCGAGATCACCGTCCTGTCCGGAGGCAGCGCCGCCGAGATCATCGAGTGGCTCGACGCCAACGGCTACCAGCAGGACCCGGACGCCGAGCCGATCCTCCAAGAGTACGTGAAGGAAAACCACGTCTTCGGGGCGGTGAAGCTGACGAGCGGCGCCGACACCGACGAGATCCATCCCATCGTCCTGACCTTCGACTCGAGCGAGCCCTGCATTCCGCTGCGGCTGACCCGAATCGCGGCCACCGACGACATGGACGTGCGGTCGTTCTTTCTCGGTGAAGCCCGGACCGTGCCGCGCAACTACCGGCACGTGCTGGTCAACCCGCTCAAGATCGACTGGCTCAACTCGGCCGACAACTACAAAGAGGTCATCTCGATGGCCGTGGACGCGGAGATGGCCAGCGGCCGCGCGTTCGTGACCGAGTACGCGGGGCCCAGCGGCGTCGTCGACACCAGTACCGTCTTCAGCGGCCAGTGGAACGCGGCGCCCTTCGTGACCATCGACCCGATCTCGGTCGTCGACGAGTTGACCAACCAGGGGCTGTACTTCTGCGACGAGTTCGGAAGTGGTCAATGCGGCGGGCTACACCCGCTGGTACAGCCCATCCTCGACGAGTTCCTGCCCGTGCCGGCGGGCGTCGACGCCAACGAGTTCTACTCGTGTGTGTCTTGTTTCGAGGGCCAGATCGACCCGCTGGCGTGGGACGGCCAGGGCTTCGCCGACGCGCTGACGATGCGCGTCATCGAGCCGGGCGAGAACGCGGTCGCGCTGCTGGCCGACAACCCGTACCTGACGCGGATGTACACGACGATCTCGCCGGGCGAGATGACCGAAGATCCGATGTTCTGGGAGAACTCGGCGCTTCCGGACGTCACGAACCTGCAGACGGGGGTGCGCCGAACGTTGTGCTCGGGTGACACCGTGTTCACGCTGCCGGACGGGCGCGAGGTGTTCCTGCCCGCCGGCACGACCGACTGGCCGACGTTCGAGGACGACCCGGCGTGGGTGCAGCCCTGGGATGCGATCGTCGAGGAAACGCCCGAGGTGGGCGCGGCGCTGCAGTTGTCGGACAACAACGAGGCGATCGACATCGCGCTCGCGGCCTACAACGCGGCGATGGGCTGGCCCGGCGGCGGCGCCGATGGGGGTGACGCCGACGGATCCGGCACCGGCGGCGATGCATCCGGCGGCGACGCCGACGGTGGCACCGGAGGCGGTGGTGCCGACGGGGGCGGGGGACAAGACGGCGGTGGCTGCGGATGCCGCACCACCTCGACCCCGGTCGGGGCGATGTGGGCTTTGTTCGCTCTGGGCGTGGGCCTGACGTCGCGTCGCCGACGTCGCTAGCCGAGCCTGCACTGACAGCGGTGTCGTGACTCGCGGGCGCGAGGACGACACCGCTGTCGCAATTGGGGCGGTCCAACCGCGGGCGCCGCAGCAACGACCTGATATCCTGGGGCCTGGACCTGGCAGGCCTCTTGCTCGAGGACGGGGCGGGTTCGGGCAGGCTTGCGCCCGGATCTCGCTTGGCCTTTGTGACGTTCGGTTTTGTTTGGATTTTTCAGGAGTCGTACCGATGAAGCGTTTGCTCGCCGTTTCCGCCCTTGCCGCCCTCTCGTGCGGCGCTGCCCTGGCCCTCGCACCCGCGGACGCGCACGCGTGCGGAGGCACGTTCTGCGACGCAGGTCAGCCGATGCCGGTGGATCAGAGCGGGGAGAACATCCTGTTCGTCGTCGACGGCGAGTACGTCGAGGCGCACATCCAGATCCAGTACACGGGTGACCCGGAGAAGTTCGGCTGGGTCATCCCGCTGCAGTCCGAGCCCGAGTCGATCGCGCCGGGTTCGGAGGTGCTCTTCGCGAACATTCTCGCGAGCACCGTGCCGGCGTACGGCTTCACGACCACGCGCGACGAGTGCACGGTCGACGAGGGCGCCGATCCGTTCGGCGACGCCAACAGCGGCTCGGCCGGCCTGACCGGCGGCGATGGTGGCGGGACCGGCGGTGCCGCCGACGACGGGGGCGAGCCGGGCGTGCAAGTGCTGTCGATGCAGCAGGTGGGCTCGTTCGAGGTCACGGTGCTGGCGGGGACGGACGCGCAGGCGGTGGTGGATTGGCTGGACGCGAACGGCTACCAGCAAGACCCGGAGTCGGTGCCGATCCTTCAGCAGTACATCGACGAAAACCACGTGTTTGCGGCGGTGAAGCTGACCGACGGGGCGGGGCTCGGAGAAATCCATCCGATCGCGCTGCGGTTTCGGAGCTCGGAGCCGTGCGTGCCGCTGCGGCTGACCCGGATCGCGGCGGTGGAGGACATGGAGATCCGCACGTTCTTCCTGGGCGATGCGCGAACGGTGCCTCGCAACTACCGGCACGTGCTGGTCAACGACCTCAAGCTCGATTGGCCGAACTTCGCGGCCAACTACAAGGAAGCGATCACGCTGGCGGTGGACGAGAAGTCGGCCGACGGTCGTGCGTTCGTGACCGAGTACGCGGGTCCCAGCAACGTGGTCTCCGACTTCGGCGTCTTCAGCCCCACGTGGAACGCCGACGCGTTCCGCACGATCGGGGTCACGCAGGTCATCGACGAGATCATGGCGCAGGGATTGTGGGGCTGTAACTTCGACCCGAACTCGTTCGAGGACGTGTGCGGCTTTGCCCACCCGCTGCTGCAGGGGATCGTGGACACGTACCTGCCGGTCCCGGCCGGGGTGGATCCGCTGGACTTCTACAACTGCGTCAGCTGCTACGAGGATCAGCTCGACCCCGCGCAGTGGGACGGCACCGCGTTCGCCGACGATCTGCTCGAGAAGCTCATCGAGCCGGGCCAGCACGCGCAGGACCTGTTGCGGGCCAACGCGTACCTGACGCGGATGTACACGACGATCTCGCCGGGCGAGATGACCGAGGACCCGATGTTCTGGGAAAACCCCGCGCTGCCGGAGGTCATCAACACCAGCGCGCAGGCGACCCAGCGGATCCTGTGCAACGGCGATGCGGTCTGGACCCTGCCGGACGGGCGCGAGGTCTACCTGCCGGCCGGCGCGCCGTGGCCGGACTTCGACGACATCGACGCGGGCACCGACAACGAGCCCGAGCGGATGCCGATCGCGGAGCGGATCTCGGAGATCCCCAGCAGCGGCGACCAGATGGACCTGGTCAACAACACGGAGGTCATCGACGCCAAGCTCGCGGCCTACAACGCCCAGATGGGCTGGGCGGGCTCGCCCGGCGCCGATGGTGACGGTGGCGACGGCTCGGGGGGCGCAGCGGAGGAAGGCTGTGGCTGCACGGTCGACCAACGTGGCGTGGGGGCGTTGTGGACGTTGGTGTTCGGCGTGGGGCTCGGCCTGTCGCGTCGTCGCCGGCGGTCGTCTCGCTAGCCGCCGACGCACGTGATCACCTGACAGCGGTGTCGCGCCCCGTGCGGGGGTACGACACCGCTGTCGCAATTTCTGCGCAAACTCGCCCGTTTTGGGGGCCAAGTCGCTGGAATATCGAACGCTTGGCAGTGGCAGGGCTCTTGCTCCTCTCGGGGCGGCCTCGGGCGGGAGCCGCCCGGGCTGCTTGCTTGGCTTTCCACCTTTGGATCTGCAGGAGTTCGTCTCGATGAAGCGCTTCGTTGCCCTCACCGCCTTTGCTGCCCTCTCGTGTGGGGCGGCGCTCGCCCTCTCGCCCTCCGACGCGTACGCGTGCGGCGGCACGTTCTGCGACGCGGGCCAGCCGATGCCGGTGGATCAGAGCGGGGAGAACATCCTGTTCGTCGTCGACGGCGAGTACGTCGAGGCGCACATCCAGATCCAGTACACGGGTGACCCGGAGAAGTTCGGCTGGGTCATCCCGCTGCAGTCCGAGCCCGAGTCGATCGCGCCGGGTTCGGAGGTGCTGTTTCAGAACGTCCTCGCGGCCACCGTGCCGGCGTACGGCTTCACGACGCAGCGCGACGAGTGCTCGGTCGATCAGGGAGGCTTCGACAACGGCTCGCCGGCGGGCACCACGGCGGCCGGTGGCGCGGACGACGGCGGTGGTGACACCGGCGGCGACGAAGACCCCGGGGTGGAAGTGCTGTCGATGCGGCAGGTGGGCTCGTTCGAGGTCACGGTGCTGCAGGGGACGGACGCGCAGGCGGTGGTGGATTGGCTGGACGCGAACGGATACCAGCAAGACCCGGAGTCGGTGCCGATCCTCCAGCAGTACATCGACGAAAACCACGTGTTTGCGGCGGTGAAGCTGACCGACGGGGCGGGGCTCGGAGAAATCCATCCGATCGCGCTGCGGTTTCGGAGCTCGGAGCCGTGCGTGCCGCTGCGGCTGACCCGGATCGCGGCGGTGGAGGACATGGAGATCCGCACGTTCTTCCTGGGCGATGCGCGAACGGTGCCTCGCAACTACCGGCACGTGCTGGTCAACGACCTCAAGCTCGATTGGCCGAACTTCGCGGCCAACTACAAGGAAGCGATCACGCTGGCGGTGGACGAGAAGTCGGCCGACGGTCGTGCGTTCGTGACCGAGTACGCCGGACCCAGCAACGTGGTCGGTGAGTTCGGCGTCTTCAGCCAGTCGTGGAACGCCGATGCGTTCCGCTCGATCGCCGTGACGCAGGTGCTGTCGGAGATCATGGCGCAGGGGCTGTGGGGCTGCGGCTTCGACCCGAACACGTTCGAGGACGTGTGCGGTTTCCAGAATCCGCTGCTGCAGGGGATCGTGGACACGTACCTGCCGGTCCCCGAAGGCGTCGAGGCGTTGGACTTCTACAACTGCCTCGAGTGCTACGAGGGCCAGATCGACCTCACGCTGTGGGACGGCAACGCGTTCGCCGACGACCTGCTCGAGAAGATCTTCGAGCCGGGCGAGCATGCGCGCGACCTGCTGCAGCGCAACGCGTACCTGACGCGGATGTACACGACGATCTCGCCGGGCGAGATGACCGAGGACCCGATGTTCTGGGAAAACCCCGCGCTGCCGGAGGTCATCAACACCAGCGCGCAGGCGACTCAGCGAATCTTGTGCAACGGCGACGCGATCTGGACGCTGCCCGACGGCCGCGAGGTCTACTTGCCCGCCGGCGCGCCGTGGCCGAACTTCGACGACATCGACGCGGGCACCGACAACGAGCCGGAGCGGATGCCGGTGGCGGAGCGGATCTCGGAGATTCCCAGCAACGGCGACCAGATGGACCTGGTCAACAACACCGAGGTCATCGACGCCAAGCTCGCGGCCTACAACGCCCAGATGGGGTGGAACGGCACGCAGCCCGAGGAGGGCGGCAGTCCCAACAGCGGTGACGCGGCGTCCGGCTGTGCGTGCTCGGTCGACGGGCGCGGGGCGAGCGGGGCGTTGTGGATGCTGGTGTTCGGCGTGGGGCTGGGTATCGCCCGTCGCCGTCGCGCCTGAGGCACGGCACGGTACGAGAGTCGCGGGCTAGTCGTTGGCTAGTAGCTCGAGCCCGGGGGGAGGGCGCCAGCGATGGCGCCCTCTTCTGCGTCCGTGAGGGCTTGGGCCGCGATGGCCCGGGCTCGGCGGGCGGCGATACCACCGCCGGCGAACGACTTGGCGACCAGGTAGGCGCCGAGGATGCCCACGCCCGCGGCGCCCAGCCACAGCAGCGTCGACGACAGCAGCCAGGCCAGGCCGATCATCGCCACCGTCACGCCGCCGACGCTCACGCCGCGCAACGCGGCGAGACCCCGGCCTTGCGTGGGATCGATGTCGACGCGGACCAGCGCGCCGCCGGCCCCATCGTCCTGCGCGCGGATGCGGTAGGTCAGCCCCGCGTCCTCGTCGACGATGTCGGCCTCGCTGTCGCCCTGCTTGTGGCCGGACTTGCCGGTCTGCTTTTCGATCGACGCGCGCACGGCCGCGAGGGCGTCCCGGGGCGGGCGCTTGATCCGACTCTCGGCGTGGGTCACCGCGATGCCGCGCTGCGGGTCGCCCATCACCGACCGGGTCGCGGGCAGGTGCGCGTCGTCTCCATCGCGCCGGGCCAGCTCGTGTCGCAGCTCGTTGGGGGAGATCCCCGCTTCGGCCGCGGCCTCGCGCAGCTCTTCGTCCGTCAGCTCCGCCATCAGGGGCAGGAGGTTAGCACCACCTCAACCGAGCGAGCCCATGCGCACGACACGGTTGCGTCCGCTGCGCTTGGCTTCGTACAGGCAGTGATCGGCGTCGGCCACCAGCTGGCTCGCCTCGGCGTGGCGACCGGGCGTCAGCTCGGCGACGCCGACGGACATCGTGACCGGCAGCGTCGCACCGCCGTAGACGAACTGCGTTTGCTCGACGAGCATGCGCAGGCGTTCGCCGAGGTAGGCGGCCTCGGCCTCGTCACCGTCGCGCACGATCACGGCGAACTCTTCACCGCCGACGCGGCAGAACGCGTCCTCGGTGCGCAGCGATCCCATGACCGTCGCGGCCATCCGCTGCAGCACGTGGTCGCCCGCGGGGTGACCGTGTCCGTCGTTGATCCGCTTGAAGTGGTCGACGTCGAGCATCAGCAGCGACAGACGCAGCCCGTGCCGTGCGGCGTGGCTGAAGTCCTTTTCGAGCTGCTCGTTGAAGAAGCGCTTGTTGTACGCCTGCGTGAGCGGGTCGCGGGTCGCCGACTCGTACAGCTGCTGTTGGAACTGCTCCTCGAGGGAGTCTTGGTAGCTGAACTTGAGGATCGTGACCGATCCGACCTGGATCCGGTCGCCGTCGCTGAGGCTGAAGTCGGCGATCCGAGCGCCGTTGACGTACGTGCCGTTGGTCGACTGCAAGTCCAGTAGCTGCACGCTGCCGTCGTCGCCACGGACGATCTTCGAGTGCAGGCGCGAGACACCTTCGTCGTCGAGTCGAATGTCCGCGTCGGTGGACCGCCCGAGGGTCTGGCCCCCCAGTGGCACCTTGAACATCTTTCCGACCGAGCGGCCCGACAGCACGATGAGGTACGCGTTGACCTCTTTGTTGCTGCCAGGAACCGGCACGCGCCGGTGGATGACGGTTTCCTCGTCGTTCACGTCACGGAAGGCGGGTCACGTCAAACGCGCGCTGTCTTGTGATATACGCTGCCCCGTGGCCGTGTCGCAACTGGCCCCGCGGCTACAGGCCCTGGTCGACCGTGGCGTCACGATCGTCGAGCCCGGGCAGACCTGGATCGCGCCCGAGATCGGGCTCGAGCGTGTCGCCCCCGGTGCGATTTTGCACCCCGGAACGAGGCTCTGCGGCTCGTCCACCTACGTCGGCCCGGGCGCGCAAGTCGGTGCACAGGGGCCCGCCACGCTCGTCGATGCCGTGCTCGGGGCAAAAGCCACGGTCGACGCCGGGTATGTCGAGCGGGCGGTGCTGCTGCCCGGGGCACGCGTCGGGTGGGGGGGTCACCTGCGGCCGGGTACGCTCATGGAGGAGGACGCCTCCACGGCCCACTGTGTGGGGCTCAAGCACACGATCCTGCTGGCCTACGTGACGATCGGCTCGGTCGTGAACTTCTGCGACGTGCTGATGGCCGGCGGGACCTCGCGCAGCGATCACTCCGAGGTCGGCAGCGGGTTCATCCACTTCAACTTCACGCCGTGGGGCGAGCGCGGCGACAAGGCGACGCCGTCGCTGGTGGGCGACGTGGTGCGCGGCGTGTTCATGCGCCAGCGCCGGATCTTCCTCGGGGGCGCCGGCGGTATGGTCGGCCCGCGGCGCGTCGGCTTCGGGGCGGTGACCGGAGCCGGGCAGGTCGTACGACGCGACATCGCCGAGGACACGCTCATCGTGGAGGCGACCCGGGCGGTCAAGCGACCGGGCGCGTCGACGTTCCTCGATCCGATCGAGCCGCGCGCCGAGGCCAACGTCGCCTACATCGCGCAGCTGTGCGCGCTGCGGGCGTGGTACCGCGCGGTGCGGTTCGGTCGGCTGCACGCGGGCTCGGACCCCGACACGCGCATCGTGGTCGAAGCCGCGCTCGAGACGATCGACGAGTGCATCGACGAGAGGTTCTCGCGGCTGCGCAGCTTCGTGCGTGAACGCGGCGGCGAGGAGGCCACGCTGCAGCTGCATCCGGACCTGCCGTGTCCGTTGCCGGTCGATCGCGATCGACACCTGTCGCACTTGGAGTGGGTGGCCGAGCTGTCCGACGACGAGGTCGAGGCCGGCGCGACCTGGCTGATGAAGGTCGCGCAGATGGTCGCGCCCTAGCGCGCACGCGTGCGCGCCGAGGCGGCGCGACGTGCCGAAGCTCTTCCGAGATCGAGCCCCCGCCGTCATGCTCGGCAGGTCTCACGGATGGTCTGCGACGACTTCGTGGGTCGCCGCTGCTCGGGCTCGTGGCGCTCGTCGCCTGTGGGACGGGCGGTTCCTCGGACGAGGAGACGGAAAGCGCTCGGCGAGCACCGGCACGAGCACGACGTCCACCGACGACGCGACGGGGAGTTCGAGTGGAGCGGAAGAGTCGACCGGAAGAGTCGACCGGAAGAGTCGACCGGAAGAGTCGACCGGAAGGGTTCGCCTGTCCGCCGATGCCTCCCCTCGGCCCAGCGGGTCTGCCCGGCACCAACCCCACCAGCATCTGGATCTCGAACTCTTCGCAGAGCACCCTCTCGAAGATCGACACGACCACCCCAGCGGAGCTCGGCCGCTGTCTGACGCACCCCGACGCCAGCGGCAATCCCTCCCAGCGCCCCGTCGCGTGGACGGCGGGCGAGTGCGATCCCGTCTCCTGCGGCCGCGTCGAGGACCAGCACGGCTACGGTCTGGACCTGCGCCTTCAACGTCGGCCGCTTCGATCCGGTCACCGAGCGCTGGCAGACCGCCGCGCTCGGTGGGCTCGCGCCTGCCGGCGGACAACACCCGAAATTCCGCTTTCCGGCGTCTCGATCCCGCTCGCCACGACCGAGCGCTCACGAAACCGCCGAAAGCGGCGGGGCCGTGTCATTGCGGGGCTCGTCGACGACCAAGGTGTGGCCATGCATCCGTGTCGTGTCGTGCCCTCGTCTCTTGTCGTCCTCGCCGCGTGCCTTGGTCTGGGGGGATGTGTGAGCGAGGATCCGACGCGGGAAGGCGATGCTGCCGCCGAGACGGACGGGGAGGACGGGCAGACCGACGGCTTCGACGAGCCGCGGGTGGGCTCGCCCACGCCGGCCGTGCTCAGCCGGGTGTGCGTGGAGGTCGAGACGAACTGGACCGACGCGGTTCCGGCGACCGAAACGGTGGGCAACGACTTCTGGCGCATCAACGGCAACCGTCCGGCCCGAGGTGCCGAGCTGACCGTCGCCGGCGTGACGTACAACCTCGACGACGACGGTTGCGTCCGGTTTCCGACGCCCTCGTCGGCGGTGTACTCGATTCAGGTCCGCTCCGAGGGCAACGTCGACGGCATCGACATCACGGCGCTGACCGACTGGGTCGACGACGGACCGGACGCCGATTCCAAGCCCGACCTCACCGGCAACTACGTGGTCGCGTCGAGCACCTTCTTTCGCTCGGGGCCGGTCTTTCAGACCTACGTGATGCCGGCGTCGGACATCAACGAGAGCATCGCATGGCACGCCTACGCGCTGATGGCGTACGCGATGTCGCGCAGCACCATGCGTCTGGGAGACCACGGAAACGCGAGCGGTTGCGGAGGATCGGGCGTGCCGTGCTGCGGGCACGAGGATTGGGTCGATGCCGACGACGACCACGACGAGGTCGCGCCCACGCACCTCATCTTCCACACGATGCGCCAGGGCAGCTGCTGCGGATCGACCTGGTTGGACAGCGACGAGGTCGACGCCAACGGGGTGCGCAGCTCCGGCTACGGCAACATGTTCACGGGCGGCAACGGAGGCGGCAACGACAGTGTCGTCGCGCTCGGGGCCGGCGTGCTTTCGCAGTGGTCGCTCGCCCACGAGCTGGGGCACATGGTCGTCATGCACCGTACCGGCAAGCGAGAGGAAACGAACTACAACGCCGCGCTGTACGGCTGCATGGGGCAGTCGTACTGGGACGGCACCACCTGGCAGCCGTCGGACGTCGACGGCAGCGGACAAAAGGCGCAGCTGACCCGCGAGTTCTCCTCGGGCAGCTCGCGGGAGGGCTGGGCGGACTTCTACGCCGCGCAGCTGTTCAACGACGTGGGAGAGAGCGACTGCTGGATGAAGAACGCCCACCTCATGGACTTCGACCTCGATGGTGACCTCGACAACGACTACGCCGAGAGCTGGAAGGACGGGGTGTTCAGCTGCGAGGGGGCGGGCCTGCATCCCGCGCTGGGTGAGCCCGATCCCAGCGATCCATTGGCGAGCTGGGTGAACGCGCGCGACTGGTTGGACGAGGTCTGGACCAACGTGTGCGCCGATCCGACGAGCGCCGCCGGCATCGTCGGGCGCAGCAGTCAGTACGACTGGACGCGCTACCTGTGGGACATGGCCACGGACGAGGGGATCCCCGTCGAGGAGCTCTCCGACATCTACGTCGACATGTGTCCGACCAACTGGGTCGCGGGACCGGGATCGGTCCCCAACGACGAGTGGCCGGAGCGGCGGCTCGAGCGTTCCGCCGACTTCCACGGGCACGGCGCGGCGCACGACCGGCAGAAGAACAACGGCGTCGCGCATCTGTGAGGCGCCGCGA
The DNA here is from genome assembly GCA_937896535.1 of uncultured Pseudomonadota bacterium. Classification (GTDB taxonomy): domain Bacteria; phylum Myxococcota_A; class Polyangia; order Nannocystales; family Nannocystaceae; genus CALBMM01. The sequence goes on along the minus strand of CALBMM010000062.1, from coordinate 18,252 downwards.
GACCACGTCGCCTGGACCCGTGTCGGCGGGCATGGAGGGCGGGGCGGCGACCTCGGACTCGGGACGACAAGACGTCGGTGAGGTCGAAACGGAGGGCGCGCGATCGGTGTGTCTCGGGGACGGGATCGAGCTCGCGTCCGTTTCGATCGTGTTCACCACCAATCGCGTGCTGGGCCAGGACGTCGAGGCGGTGTTCGACCCGGCGCAGGGCGACTGGGCGTGCGTCTACGAAAGCGGCGGCCAGACCACGGTGCGCGCACCGATCGGGCCGGCGCGGTTTGGTGAGCCGGGGACGCTGATCTCGCTCGCAGTCGGCGACGGCGCGCGGCTGTACGATCTCGCGGTCGACCCGGATCCCCCAGGCTCCGGCAGCCCGGGCCTGGTCGAGCTGAGCTACGCCGTACCCATCGAGCCGGCAAGCACGGCGAGCTTCGGTACGATCGACCAGGCCGGGACCGAGACGGTCGATGTGGTCGCGCTGCCGGTCGCGGGATCGACCGAGCTCGAGTTCAGTGCTGCCGGTACGATCGCGGGGGTCGACGCCTGGGAGTTCGATTTCCAGGTCAGCGCGGTCGTCCCGGTGCAGTGAGGCTGTCTCGCGCGTGCCCGGCGTTCCTCGTCTCGCGCCACCCCTTCAGCGTCGTCGCAGCCAGCGACGCAGCCACGCGCGCAGCCACGACTCGCGCAGCGCCTGGTAGCGGCCGCTCTCGATCACCGATGGCGGTGGTCGCTCGGCGTCGGGGCCGGCCGGCTCGCGATAGGCCAGGCGGGGAGTGGACCGCGTGCGTGATCCGGCCCGCCAGCGACCGCGCTTGAGCTCCTCGACCGGCACGCGGCCAAGGTACATCTCGTCGCATTCCTGGTCTCCGTTCTCGTCACAGATTCTCGAGAACGTTGTTCATTCGCAAATTCGGAATCCGTGCCGACCGCCTCTCGAACGTCTCGCCATGCGCCGAGCACGTTTGTCTTCTCTGTTGGCCCTCGCCACGGCGGGCTGCCCTGCACCGTCCTCGCCCCCGACCGAAGCGCCGCCCGGTGCAGGCTCCAGTGGGGGAGCGGACAGCGGGTCCGGCTCCGCGGGCACCGACGCGGCGGACGCCAGCGACGACGGTGTCGACGACGACGCGAGCTCGGGGATGCCGCCATGCCCCGCGCCCACCGACGATCGCGATGGCGATTGCGTCGCCGATGACGACGACAACTGTCCCGGCCTCGCCAACCCCGACCAGGCCGATGCCAACGGCAACGGGATCGGTGACGTGTGCGACGCGAGCGTGTGCCTGATGCAGCTGGGTCTGGGACCCATCGATCCCAGATGCATGTTTCCGGCGATCGAGATCATCGCGGAGACTCTCCGAGAGTCCGGCTATCCCGACCCGGAGGGCGTCGCCGTCGATGTGGTCTGCGCTCGCCTCTTCGGCGCCGAAGACGAGATCACCGGCGGCAGCATCCCCGAGCAGACGTTCGACCTCAACGACCGAGACCCCATCGTCGAGCTGAAGGCGCGGATGCTGCTGCCGTTCCTCGAGGACTCGTTCCCAGGGGGAATGGAGGTGGATCGTGCACCGGGCATCTCGGCTGCCGCCCCGGCGGCGGCGCCGGTCGATGCGTTCGACTGTGGTCTCGATGCCGACCGGCTCGTGCTGTGCGACCCGGGCAGCGCCGGCCCGCCCGGCGACTACCTCGTTGCCTCGATGATCTTGCAGCAGACCGTCCCGCTCGACGACCCCGCGACCTTCCTGCAGTACGGCTTCGTCTTCGACAGCGACCGCGACTCGGCCAACAACTACTTCGCGCCGCCGCAGTACCCCGGCGACTTCTTCGACGATACGGACCGCTGGTACGTGGTGACCTACGAGCCGACGAGCGGTTGGGCCCTGACCTCGTCGGCCGTCGTCGATGGCCAGATCGTCGCCGCACCCACGTCGGCGCGCGTGGTCGTCGACGACGGGACGCTGACGCTGCTCGTCCCGCTCGACGAGTTCGACGACCCTTGTCCGAAGTACCGCATGACCGCCTTCGCCCACGGCGGCGACTACGGACTGCAGCCGCCCTACGACTTCTCGGCCGACGTCGAGCCGCTGGTGGGGCAGCCGCTCCTGGACGCCTGCTGAGTGCGGTCAGGGTCTGAACGAGTGCAACTCGGGAAGTGGCGCGGGAGCGCGTGGTGGCACGCGTCGGCCACCCGCGAAAATCCGTGTCACGAACCGTCACGTCGTCGTCCTCGCGTCTCCAACAGACGACCAAGGCCCCCACTGGGCCCATGAGGACACTACGATGACCCCCACCATCGCTTCCCGTTCCCTGCTTCTTCCTTCCCGTATCGCCGCCGTCGCCATGGCGATGGTGTTGCTGCCGACCACGGCCGATGCGGCACCTCGCACCGTCCGGTTGCACGTTCAGGCCCCGATCAACCTCGACAACCCGGCGGCGACTCGGCTCGAGTCCGTGGAGCAATACGGCAACCCGGCCGTCTTCACGAAGTCGTTCGAGATCCCGTACGACACGCTCGAGACCGAGATCCGCAAGAACATGAAAAACGTGCTGCCGAACAAGGTCAGCGGCACGGCCGTTTGCACCGACCCGTGCCCGGACGTGGACTGGAGCATCAAGCTCGCGCCCAAGTTCAAGTTCACCAAGAAGAACCAGCCCACGCTCAAATCGATCGGAACCTCCGGCGACAGTCGCGTGGAGATCAAGCTCGTGAGCCAGGCACGGATCGACGTGCACGCGGACGTCCACGTCGAGACATGGGCCGAGAGCGCCGATTTTCCGATCGACGCCTTCGCCCTGATCGGCGTGGAAGCGACCGCGAAGGTGCAGCTGTGGCCGACGGTCAAGCTCGAGAAGCTCGACTTCGAGATGACGCTGGACGACACCGACCTGGACTTCGAGCTCAACGGCAAGTTGGTCGCCTTGGGCGCGAAGTGGGGCTCGCTGCTCGGCACCACCCCGCTGGGCATCATGGGCGGAGGGCCGCTCGCGCTGGGCTCGCTGCTGGCTGTGCTCGGCAACGAAGGGGCCGAGCTCGCCGAGAAGAAGCTCAAGGAGCTGTACCAAAAAGAAGCCGGCGAGATGTTCGCCGAGGCCACCAAGGGCCTCGAGAAGATGGTCAAGGATCACATCGACCCCGAGATCGACAAGATCAACAACGTCAAGGCCAAGGCGATGGACGCCAAGCTGCCGGGCGTCAACAAGTCGCTCAACCAGCTCACCGCGGCGTCCGGGGCCTCCCTCGTCCTGCACACCGTCACGCCGTCCAACAACCTGTACGCATCGGCCGTCGTGCGCTTCTCGGGCGCGGCCGGCTCGAGCAAGGTCAAGGGCAAGCTCCGCGTCCCGGCCACGCAGTGCGTCTACGCCAGCATCATGGGCGCAAAGATGCCGGTCGGGTTCAAGGCGGCCAACACCGCCCTGGAGGGGAAGGTCGGTCAGTCGTGCTCGGCGGCGTTGCCGGCCAACGCGGTCTCCTCCAACGCCTATCTCGGCGGCGACCCCAAGAAGGTTCTCGGATCGACGGCGCAGTCGCTGCCGAACTGGAAGAGCAGCGGCCAGCTCTCCTTCAGCGGCAAGCTCGTGCGGGTGGGACCGGAGTCGAGCGCGGGCCCGACGCTCGGGGGTGGCACCCAGCCCCACTACGAGTGCGCGTTCGAGGTCGGCAAGCTTCCGACGGCAGGCATCGTGAAGTTCGAGGAAGGCGCGGGGCTGAGCCAGTACTCGGGCGTGGACTTCCACGAGCGGGTGATGACCTCGACGGTGGGGAGCTCGACGCTCGTGCTCGACAACGAGCTCAAGCCGCTCGTCGGCGCCGTCGAGCTCGGAGGTCCCGCGACATGCAGCACCGGCGGCGGGCCGGTGCTCACGCCGAGCAAGGCCAAGGAGCTGATGGACATGCTCGATCCGGAAAACTGTCCGCAGTGCGGCCCACGTCTGGTTCAAAGCAAGGGCGACATCTACGAGTTCGCCAACGAGGCCGCCTTCGCCAAGACCAAGCTCGGCAAGGAGCTCGTCCCGCAGATCGAAGCGTTCAACAAGTCCAAGGCCAAGGCCAAGTCGAAGGGGGCCGTCGGCAATCGTGCGGCGGGCCGTGCCATGCCCAGCGTGCGCACGAAGGCCACCGCGCTGCCGGCCACCAAGACGACGAGCCCGGCGACGACCACCAACAAGGCGACCGCCCCGGCCGCCAAGGCGGCGCCGAAGACCCGGGCGGTCGGGCAGTAGGTCCATCGACGGGCGGCGGGGCGTCGTTGCCATGCACGCGACGCCCCGCCACGTCGGCGCGCGCGTGGTAGCTTCGTGGCATGTGGCGGAGGGCGGTGGCAGTCGCGTGGGGCCTGGTGGCGTGTGGCCCGAGCGTCGGCGACGGCGACTCGGGCGTCGATGCAGCCAGCGGCGCCGCCACCGACGCGGATACGTCGACGTCCGGACCCGGCGCGAGCGGGGCCAGCCCGAGTTCCGGCGACGACGACACGCCGGCGACGACAACGGACGTCACCACCGCCACGGCCGACGCGACGAGCTCGACGCCCCCGGCGGACACCGGCGACGAGCCGGACGAGCCGAAGCTCGACCTTCCCGTCCTGACCCCGGTGGGGTTCTTCGAGTGCTGCTACGGCTCGCCGTGCGAGGGAGGCGTCTGCATCAACGAGATGTGCATCCCCTTCTGCGAAGACGATCCCGGCGAGTGCCCCCCGCCTCCCGACGGCTCCAATGCGGTGGTCGGCTGCGTTCCGGGGGGCGGCGACCAACCGGGGCCGTTCGAGTCCTCGTACTGCGCGTTCGCGTGCGGCTTCAACGGCTGCCCGGAGGGCTTCGCGTGCGGCGAGGGGGGCACGTGTGTCCCGATCGCGTGCCCGCAGGACTGACGGCCACCGCGCCGGGGGCCGACACGCCGACGACGTGTGACTGACGCCGAAGGCGTCGCGCCGCCACGACCCGCAGTCCCGACGACAGCGGCCATCATCCGCGCTGCCGGCGGGCGGTACGGCTGCCGCCGCTCGGCGCGTGCAGTGGCTCGCGCAACCTCGCGTTCCGCCGCGCGGACCACATCCAGCCCTTTCGACCGGATCGCCTTGCCGCCTTCCCGTTCGTCGGCCAAACTCTCCGCGCCATGGTTCACTTCCTGCGGTTGCGCTGATCCGAGCACGTTGCCTCCACGCGCCGGCGCCGTTATCGAGCGTCGGACGGCAGGCATACGTGCAGTGCGTTGCGCTCTCGAGTGCGAGGGGCCACGCGTCGCGGATCGACGGACATGCAGGAAGTCGCCAGACGGTGACGATCCGGGCATTTGCTCGTCGTGAGCGCCGGCTGCCTCTCCAACCTTCCCTTTTCGGCGCCCGTCTCGCGGCGCCCCGTCCTGGAGAACCACCATGCCCGAACGACTTCCTCCCCAATCCACCACGCGTCCCAATCCGCGCGCCGTCGTGGTCGCGTTGCCTCCTCGTGACAAGCCCGAAGAACGCGTGGCGGCCTCCCTCGCCGAGCTGCGCCGGCTCCTGCGTGGCCTCGGCGTCGACGTGGTGCACGAGCTCGTGCAACGGCGCGACGACGAGCGCGCTCATCTCGGTCCCGGCAAGTTGCGCGAGCTCGCACGGCTGACCGGGGGACCGGGGGTCGTCACCCGCGGACCGCCCGGCGAGGCGGGGTCCGAGCCCGAGACCGAGACCGAGCCCGACGCTGTGCCCGCAGCCGAGCCCATCGCCGATCTCGTGGTGGTGGATGCCGACCTCAGCCCGGCCGAGGAACGCCGACTCGCGGCCGCGCTCGGGGTGGATGTCATGGACCGCACCGGAACGATCCTGCGGGTCTTCGAGCGGCGGGCCCAAACGCGCGAGGCCAAGATCGAGATCGAGATGGCGCGCCTGCGTCACGATGTCGCGCGTACCCGCGAGGTCGTCGGCGTCGACGACCGAGAAGGCGGCGGTGGCCGCGGCGAGCGCGGTCACTCCAACGTGGAGCTGGCCAAGCAGCGCATGCACAAGCGGCTCGCGGAGCTGCGTCGTCAGCTCGACGCGGCGAGGTCGGTGCGCGACCGGACGCGACAGCGGCGTGACCACGTCGCCTCCGTGGCGCTGGTCGGCTACACGAACGCGGGCAAGTCGTCGCTGATGCGCGGTCTGACCCACAGCGAGGTCCTCGTCGACGACCTGCTGTTCGCGACGCTCGACACCACGGTGCGGGCGATTCCCGACACCTCGCCGCGGGTCCTCGTGACCGACACGGTGGGGTTTCTCGAGGACTTGCCGCACGACCTCATCGCGTCGTTCCGGTCGACGCTGGAGGAAACGGCCCACGCCGCGCTGGTGCTGTACGTCCTCGATGCGTCCGATCCACGCATGCAGGCCCACCTGCGCGTGACCCAAGAGGCGCTCGCCGACCTCGGGCTGAGGGCGCCGAGTCTCGTCGTGCTCAACAAGATCGATCGCGTCGATCCCGACACACGGGCGCAGCTTCACGAGAGGTTCCCCGATGCGCTCGCCGTGTCGGCCCTCGACCCCGGCGACGTCACGCGTCTGCGCGAGGCGATCGTGGCCGGACTTCGGGCGGAGATGGTCGAGGCCGACCTCGTCGTGCCGTACGACCGGGGCGAGCTGCTGGGGCAGCTGCATGCCCAGGCGCACGTCCTACACGAGGACTACGGCGAGGCCGGCGTGGCCGTGACGGTGCACGCGCGGCCCGAGGTGTTGGCGCGTGTGCGACGGGCCCTGCGCTGAGGTCAGCCGCGGCGGTGGACTTCGCGTACGGCGGTGGCCGTGTCCACGACGCGACAGTAGCGGTCCCGGAGTGTGCGCACCGCGGAGGCGTGCAGCTCCGGGGTCACCGTGGTGCACGCGTCCTGGACCATCGTCTGACCCGCCACGGACCATGATCGGGTCGCGCGCTCGACCGTTGGGACATAGCGGCCAAGCATGCGGACGCCGAGGAGGCTGCCGATCGCGAGGTCCATTCCGTGGGGATTGGGGCTTGCGGTCGCGCCTCACCAGGGGAGCACCGGCAGCGGCACGGCGCTCGACCCCGAGATGCTCCCGGTGCCCAGCTGCCCGTACTGGTTTTGGCCCCAACACATCGCGGTGCCGTCGCGCCGAAGGCCGCAAGTGTGGTTGCCGCGGCACTCGACCATGAGGGCCTCGGTGAAGTCGACCACCGGCTGTGCCACCAGGTGGTTGCTGCTGGGGTCCACGGCGAGGGTTCCGTTGGTGCCGTTGCCCCAGCCCCATGCGCGACCGTCGGCGGTGACGGCACAGGTACGGCTCCCCGCCCCGGTGACTGACACGACGTCCCCGAGTCCGAGCACCGGGGCCGGTGTCGCGCGATCTTGCTGCGTGCCGTCGCCGAGCTGTCCGTCCTGGTTGCGGCCCCAGCACCACACCGTGCCGTCCTCGAGGACGGCACAAGTTTCCCAGTCCTGGGCGGAGATGTTCACGATGCCGGTCAGGCCGACCACATTCACTGGATTCGGACGCGACATGAACGTGCCGTCGCCGAGCTGGCCGTATTCGTTTCCACCCCAACACCGGGCGGTGCCGTCCCCGAGGCGGGCGCACACGTGATAGGTGCCAGCGCTCAGCTCCACGACGTCCGACAGACCGACGACCTCGACGGGGACGAGCCGGTCGGTGGTCGTGGCGTCCCCGAGCTGTCCCTCGGTGTTCTCGCCCCAGCATGAGGCGGTGCCGTCCTTCAACCAGGCGCACCGGTGGTACGCGTGGGCCTCGATTCCCACCACCCCGACGAGTCCTTCCACCGCCACCGGGCTCCATCGCGGCTCGGTAGTGCCGTCGCCGAGCTGCCCGTAGTTGTTCTCGCCCCAGCAACGCACGGTGCCGTCGGTCAGGGCCGCACAGGTGCCCCGTGCCCCGGCAGAGACGCTGGCGACATCCGAAAGTCCGCTGACGCGCACGGGCACCGCCGAATCCTCGTCGGTCCCGACCCCGAGGGCGCCGTTGACGTTGTACCCCCAGCACCACACCGACCCATCTTGTACCGCGATGCAGGAGTGGTACGTCCCAACGGTGATCTGCAGGGCGCCACAGTCGGCCTCACAGGCGATGGGCTCGTCGCCGGTGGCGTCCGCGTGGGTCCCGGCGCCGTGATCGTCGATGGCGCCGGAGGTCCCGCCGCTGCCGTCGCCTCCCGAGGAGGTCAGACCGGGGCCGCAGCCAAGGCCCGCGAGGGCGCCGGTCGACGCGAGGGCGACGATGCTGCGGCGCATCGAGACGTCTGCGTTGCGGAGCACCATCGTCGATCCTCAGGCTATCAGCCCGGACCCCGGTCGCGAGCTGATACCCTCGGATCGTGGGTCGGCGTGAGTGGATGATGTTGGCGCTGGCGCTGGGGTGCGCCCCACAGCCGGCGCCGGAGCCCGCGGCGCTCGAGGCGATCTGCGGGCGCGAGGGGCCCGTGCCGCTGGTGGCGTTGGACGGGGATTTGGAGCTGGGAGTCGCCGAGGATGCCGAGCTCTATGTCGCGACGAACGGGACCGTTCGCATCGGGGACCGCCTATTCTTTGGGATCGCGGGCGCTACCGGACCCGTGGACGGGCCTGACGGCGACGTGGTCGTCTCGGTGGGCGCGTGCGGCGAGTCTGCGGTGGCTTTGGGCACCGGGCTGTCTCAACCGGTGGAACGCGCTCGGTACCCGGGGACTCCGCTCGCCTGCCGTCACGATGACTGGGCGATCCTTCGGCTCGATCCCATGGGGGCAGCGGCGCCGGCGGTGGTGTTCGGCGCGGAAGCCTGCCGCGGCGTCTGGACGGCGGACCACATCGTCTTCGTGAACGTCACGGGAGCGGGAACCGCTTCAGTCCTGGTGTGGGATCTCCCGGAGGAACTCGATGGCCCGATGGTCGAGTCCCGGGTGCTCGTCGAGGAATTCGAAGGCCGTTCGCAAAGCTCGGTCGCGGCCTTCGACGACGAGGTGTTCGCCCTGGACCTTTCGGGCCAGGTGGTCCGGGTCGCGCTCGCCGACGGCTCGAGCACCGTGGAGCGCGCAGGCGTAGCGCGGTTCGAGGTCTCGGAGGACCGCCGCTTCCTCGCATACATGACCTCCTACGAGGAGGCCGAGGATGGGTTCATCCGCGGGGCGCTGACGGTTCGCAATCGCCAGACCGGTCAGGAGGTCACGCTCCCCGAGGGGATCTTGGCCCTCACCGACAACATCGGCGTCGGGGGCTTCGTGAGGGTCTGGACGAGTCTCGAGCCCTTGGTGATCCGCGTGCTCGATCTCGAGACATTCGAGGTCCACGAGATCCCCGACGACCACGTAGCGGTGCGCCCGATCCCCGACGGCCGATGGCTCGTCTCGGACCGCGCCCGCACTTCCTGGTGGTTGCGGGATCTCGCGACCGGCGAGATGACGGCCCTTGATATCCGCGGCGCTCCAAACATCCACGACGCCTGGATCTTCGACGAGGCGTCGATGGACATCATCGATGCCTACGGGCTTTCTGGGCCGCTGCGGCGCATCCCCTACGACGGCGCGCCCGCGCAAGCCCTCGCCGACGAGGTGTACCGCGGGTTCGCGCAACTCGCCGACGACCGCATCGTCACCTTCGTCGACCCCGAAACCGAACGACGGCTGCTGGTGGTCGACCCGTCAGAGGGCAGCACCCACACCCTGGCAGACAAGCCCTGGCTGCGCCCACTGGTTGCGGGCGCACGGCTCGGCCTCGGCGAACGTGACATCGTCTACGGTGCGCACATCGACGGGGTCTCGGCGATCTGGCGCGCACGCCTCGGCGCCCGCTAGCCCGTGGTCGGAGGACGCAGCCATCGCGTGTGCCGACCGCCGGCGACGTGCCGCCGCGCAGGGATCTCAGCGAGTGCGAGACGAATGCCGACTGCGCCGCGGGCAACTGCGTCCCCGCCACCGTCGACCTCAACACGGGCCTGGTGCGCGGCGTGTGCGGCTAGTGTCCTAGGTCCGTAATTCGTTCGCGAACGGAGACCGCTGCCGCGTCCCCTGCCTTGGTTGGGCATCAACAACCGACGGCGAGGTGGAATGCGTCCCTCGCTCGGCTCAGCCGCTGAGGGCGTCGGCGACCCCCTGCTGATAGCCGGCGTCGGTGACGATGTCCGCGATGGTGGCGGTGGTCGGGTAGCTCGTCGCTTTGGCGGCGACGGCGATGCCATCGATCTTCGAGGGGGCGAGGTGCTTGGGCAGCTTGGTCGCGCGCAGGACCCGGACACCGGCGTAGCGTCCGCCGAGGGGGGCGCCATCGACGGCACCCTGTGCGCCGTGCTTGGACGTGATGGCCGTGGCGGCCGCCGCCGACGGCGTGTCGAGGAGAATCGATGCAAGCTCGCCCGTTCGGCTCGCGCCGACCTCGAGGGCGAGCTCGGCCCCGCGGCCGATCCCGAACAGGTGAACGCGATGTCGCACCCCGTCGCCGACCGCGTGGGTCGCCGCCCAGGTGACCATCGCGTGGACGACATCGGTCGCCTGCTCGCCGCTGCCCTCGCTCGCGACCCCCATGTCGCCTTCCACTTTCTCGTGCGCGACGAGCGGATTGTCGAAGCCGACGAGCGGGTTGTCGAAGCCCGCCAGCGGATTGTCGAAGCCGACGAGCGGGTTGTCGAAGACGACCACGGCCGCACCGAGCCCCTGCAGCAGCTGAACCAACGGAGCGATCGAGACGCCGTCGCCCGCATCGAACGCGATGAGGACGACCTGCCCCGACGCGGGTAGATCCGAGACCTTCGGCGACGGGAACAGCCACACGGCCACTGGCGTGCCGGCCTTGGTCGTGACCTTCAGGCTCGTCGGCGTGGCCAGGGGCGCCAGCGGCTTGGCGGTTGGGCTCACCGACGCGGCCCGAGCCTCGGTCGCGCCCCATGGCCCGAGCCCGAGCGCGAGCGCGGTGACGAGAAGAGAAAGGCGGAACGATGACATCCTGCGCACGCCAGTGGAAACGGACGCAGTCGGCCGATTTCCTCAGCTGCTCGCGAACGCCATCGACCGCCGGGGCGCGCGCCTGCGGTGAGCGCCGAGCGCTCGTTTCGGCGACCCTTGCCGTCCAAGGTCGCCGACCCTGCTCACCAAGCGCTCACTACCCCGCGCTGGGCTGCAGCAGTGGCAGCGCGCGCGCCGGGCCCATCGCGGCCAGCAGCGTCGAGAGCTTGGGGCCGCGGTCGCGATCGAGCAGCAGGTCGTACACGAGCGGGTAGAACTCCTTGAGCGGCAGCTCGATGCCGGTGACGAGGCCCTTGAGGTGCTCGCCGATCGCGGCGTCGTCGGCGTTGGGATCGGACTGCAGCGCGGTGACGAGGCGGCGCAGCAGCTGCAGGCGCTCGCCCTCGACTTCGCGCTTCACGGGCTCGGTGCGGATGCGGTAGCGGAAGTCCTCCGGCGCGTAGGTTTCGATCCAGTTCCACACGCACCGGGCGCGGTCGCGCAGGCGCGTGCGCTCCTCGTCGGTCGTCACGTCGCCGGAGGCCTCGTAGTGGGCCACGACCGGGTCGAGCTCGCCGTCGAAGATCTGGACGATCACCGACAGCTGCCGGAACGCGGCCAGGTTCGGCGGCTTCGACCCGGGCGTGATGCGGCGAGGCACCACCGACGACAGCTCGAGCGTGCGCCGGGCGACCTGGCGCTTCTTGTCCTTGGGACCACCCTCGTCGGCTTCGTGGGCCGTTCGCACCGCGCGGTCGTAGTCCTCGTAGATCTTGATGACGTCGGTGTCGAACGAGATCGAAAACTCGGTGTTGGGGCGGTAGCTCGCGAACATCCAGCGCAGCACCTCGGGCTCGAAGATCTCGAGGCAGTCGGCCACGTTGACCACGCCGCCCTTGGAGCTGGAGAACTTGCCGCCCTGGCCCTTGAGCGAGACGAAGTCGTAGCCGACGTACTGCGGCGCGGTCCAATCGTAGATCTGGGCGACGATGTCCTTGGCGGTGTCGAAGCTGCCGCCGGCGGACGAGTGGTCCTTGCCGCCGGGCTCGAACGCGACCTTCTCGAAGGCCCAGCGCATCGGCCAGTCCACGCGCCACGGCAGCTTGAGGCTGCCGCCCTTGCGCAGGTCGACGTCGGCTTCGTGCTGGCAGCCGTTGCATGCGTAGTGGACGGTCCACTCGCCGTCCCACGAAAACGCCAGATCGTCCTTGCCGCACGAGTCGCAAAAGCCCGAAAGCGGCAGCCAGTCGTCCGACAGCATCGTGCGCGCGTTGTTCTTGACGCGCGCGTCGTTGAGGATCTTGCGGATGGTGGCGGCACCGGCGAGCGCCTTGCGAATGCCCTCGGCGTAGGCGCCATCGCGGTAGCGGGCGTGCTGACGGATGAACTGCGGGGCGATGCCCATCGGCGGCAGGCTCGACTCGAGACCCGCGATGTGGTGCGAGGCGTAGCTGTCGTGCTCGCCCCACGGATCGGGGACGTCGGCGATGCTGCGGCCGAGGTTTTCGGTGAGCATGTCTTGCTGCGGCGCGTCCTTGGGGACCTTGCGCATCACGTCGAAGTCGTCCCAGGAGTAGATGAACCGGACCTTCACGCCGCGGTCGGCGAGCGCGCGCGCGACGAGGTCGACGGTGATCACCTCACGGAAGTTGCCGATGTGCACGACGCCCGACGGCGTGATCCCGGCCGCGACCGTGATCTGGTCGGCATCCGGATGCGCCCGTAGCGTGCGCTCGGCCGCGTGGTCCGCCCAGTGATTGAGATTCGGGTCGGGCTGCGACATGGGATCGGTTTGTCCCCGATCCCACACAGTCGTGCAAGTCCCGCTACTTGGCCTTGCAGCGGCCGTCGGTCGCGATCTTGTTCGGGATGTCCGACAGGTCGGCGGCGCCGGCGGCCTTGTACGCGTCGATCGACGCGAAGGCGTTGTCGCACAGCAGGGTCTGGTCGTTCTTGTACTTGCCGACGGCGGCCAGGCCCTCGTGGATCCGACCGAGCAGGATGTCTTCGTCGGCCGAGCCCTTCGCGAGCGCGGCCGCGGCGTCGTAGGATTTCTTGGCCACGTCGAGGTCGGCGGGATTGACGAGCGTGTCGCCGCCGCCGAACGCCGAGCCGATCATCGCTTCGGCGTGGAGCAGATGCGCCACGGCACCCACCACCCCGGGCTGCATCTTGGCCACCGCGCCCTGGAGCGTTTGCGTGGCCGCGTCGGTGTCACCCTGGCTGATGAAGAACGCACCGCGGGCGATCTTGGCGACCGCGACGACCTCGGGGTCCTTGGTCAGGTCGCCCATCGCCACGGCGTGCTGCGAAGGCTCGTCGGCGTTCTCGAACACCATCTGCGAGTGCGCCACCGCGAGCCAACCCCCGGCGAGCGCGCTGGCGCGGTACTGCTTGCGTTCCTTGAGGTCGGCGTACAGCGGCTCGAGCGTCGCGACCGCCTCGGCGTACTGGCCCATCAGGTATTGGTGGCGGCCCGTGTCGATCTCCGGCGGGTCCGGATCCTGGGGCACGTCGGGCACGAACGGACCGTCGTCGCCACCGTCGCCGTCGCCCGAGTCCGTTGCATCGCCGCCGGAGTCGGCCACGTCACCACCGTCGGCCGGCGGATTCGTCTTCTCGTTCTTCTTGCCGCAACCCACGGCGAGGCTGGCACACAGGACGGGGAGCAACAGGGCGGACAGGCGCTTCATGATCGGTCTTCGTCGGAGGTAGGGGCGTCCTCGGGCGCGGAGGGATCCGGCTCGGAAGGTTCGTCGTCGGGGGAGTCGTCGTGGGAATCGTCGGAGGGAGGGGCAGGGCGCTCGACGAGCCGCACCTGGACCGGCCCGAGGCCGCCGACGGTACCGTACACCACCTTCGTGGGGTCGGAGCAGTCGGGCGATTCATGACGCTCGGACTCGAAGGTGCCGACGACCTCCACCGTGTCGCCCAGATACAGCGAGACGTTTTCGTAGTGCAGCCCGTGGGACTCGGCGGGCGCGATGACGCGGGCGCGCTCGAGGTTGGCGACACCACACTGGCCGGTGGCGTCCGCGATGACGACCAACTCCGCCCCGACCGCCGCGTCCGGCCGGGCACCGGCGCGGTTGCGCCACACGCACTCGTGTCCCGGGCGGCCTCCGAGGTTGCCCGACGCGTTGACGAGCTTGCCCTCGACGCGCACCAGGCCCGCGGCGGCTTCGGCGATCGGGGTGGCCGCTCGAGTCTCGAGGCCGGCCACGCGCTCGCGCCACGCCGCGTCGAAGCCGGATATCCCGGTACCTTCGTCGTAGAAGGGACGACCGCGCGGGCGCAGCTTGGCGCCGCCGCGCTGCTTGCTGAACGCCCGGGCGCCCAACCAGGACACGGCGACGGCGACCGGCAGCAGGATCGCGAGAATGGTGAGTTGACCGGAGTCCCAGTCGGCGAACATCGCGAACGGGTCTTCGGCCGGTTCGAGCGTGTGCGCCGAGAGCGTCGCGATCACCAGAACGCCTCGGCCAGGCCCAGCGTGTAGTGGCCGTTGGACGTCTTGCCGTCCACCGTCGCCTTGCCCTCGACCAGGGCCCGTCCCGTCTTGCCGGGCTCGATGCGCTCGATCTTCGCGGCGCGCAGCGTGGGGCCGCCGGCGAACTTGACCACGGGGACTACGTCCAGCAGCGGCATCGTGCTGCGGTTCTTGACCAGGATCACCCAGCGCACGCGGTCCAGCCACAGCTCGGCGTCGCCCTCGACCTCGAGCTCGACGACCGGCTCGACGTCGTAGGCCCGGTTGGGGCGCTCGTCGGCGATGCGGGGCAGCAGCAGCATGCGACCGGCGCGGTAGTCCATCTGCACGAAGAACTTCCGCATCACGTTCAGGCCCAGCAGGCCCTCGCTGTGGTCGTTGGCGCAGCGGTCACAGACGGAGACCAGCAGGCCGTCGACGCGCACGCGGCCCAGCTGCAGCGCGGGCAGGTAGACCATGTGGCTCTCGCGCGGGCCGGTCGCCGTATTGAAGGTGAGGATCGGTGCGTCCTCGGGGACCTCGATGCCGAGCTTCTTGGCGGTGGCGCTCGTCATCGTGGTGAACGAGGCGCCAGTGTCGAAGAGGTAGGGGAGGGTGACCTTGCCGCCGGGGCCCTCGAGCGTCGCGTCCATGAGGATCGCGGTGCCTTCCTCGGGCATCGGCACGCTCAGCGCACGGGAGGCGTCGACGTCGTCGGCCCCGAGCAGCTCGACGCTGCGCTCGGGCGAGACGTCCTCTTCGGGCAGAGGTGCGATCGCGTCGGCGGTCTGGTGGCCGAGCGCGGACATGACGCGCGTGGCCGAGTGCGAGTCACCGAGCCGGCTCTGCGTGACCCAAGCGCCGTGTCCCCGCAGCGCGCTCGCCATCAGATCGGGCACGAGCTGCGTGGCGATGAGCAGGCCCGACACGTTCCACAGCATCGGCAGCCACGCCATCGTCAGGCTGATCCGTCGCGTGTCGCCCTGGTGCTTCCACACCGCGATCGCGAACGGCAGCGCGAGCGTGACGATGAGCGCGATCATCCAGTTGAAGAACGCCGACGCCGGAGCGCCCGGGTTGGCGGCTTCGCCCATCGCCCCGATCACCCACGTGGCGACGACGAGGCTCGCCAACGATCCGAGTCCGAGCATCACCCAACCCAACGCGACGAAGACCGACTTCGCCGACGATGTGAGCGGACGGCCCACCTGACCGGACCTTGGCGGAAATGGCGCGGACCGGTGCGAGTGATTTCGACCGCGCGGCCCGTTGTCACCCGGCAGATTCACGGGACACAGATGGTAGCAGCGAACGGTGGGGGCGCTCCCGCGCGTTGAATCGATCGCTGACCGATTCGTATCATACGGCACGAAGCCACGGAACGATGAAATCCAGCCCCCCGACGTTCAGCGTGCGCTTCGAGTCCCAGGACGACTTCCTGGTCGAATACACGGACCGATTGCGCCACGGGCTCGCGTCGTTGCCCTTGCCCGAGCCGCTCGAGGCGGGGACGAAGGTGCGGCTTCGCATGCACCTGCCCGACGGTCAGGTCCTGTATCTGACGGGCGCGGCGACGGCCGATCCCTCGGGGCGATCCGTGGGGGCGGCCGGCGGGGTCGCGGTGCGGCTGACCACGCTCTCGGACGAGGCCAAGGCGGCGATGGAACGGTGCGTCGCGTCGATGGTCAGCGACACCGACGATCCGGTGCCCACCCGTGCGTCGCACGACGACGCGGACGCACCCGCGATCAGCGTGCTGCTCGTCGACGACTCGGTCTCGATGCGCATCGAGCTCGGTGACGCGCTGCGGTCGAGGGGAGTGAAAGTGCGCGTGGCCGAAAACGGACTCACCGCGTTGTCGTCGGCGCTCAAGCGTCCGCCGGACGTGATCGTCACCGACGTGGAGATGCCGGTGATGGACGGGTGGACGCTGCTGCGATCGATCCGCTCGCGCAAGAAGCTCGCCGACCTGCCGGTGGTGTTTCTGACGCGACTGTCGGACGAGCTGAGCCGTCTGCGAGGCTATCGACTCGGGGTCGACGACTACCTGTCCAAGACGATGCCGCCCGAGGAGATCGTGGCGCGGCTCCAAGGCGTGGTGGCGCGGCACACCGAGCGCATGTCGAGCGAGGAAGGCGGAGGCATGCGCGGCTCGCTGGAGCACGTGCGGCTCGGCAGCGTGCTCGCATTCCTCGAGTCGGAGCGGCGCACCGGCATGCTGCGGGTCAGCAACGGGTCGGACGCGGCGTCGCTTGTGCTGCGCGACGGAGGGTTCGAGGCGGTCGACGACCTCGGGCGCTTCGACCATCCGCACGATCGCGTGTTCGACCTGCTCACGTGGCCGCGGGGCACCTTCGAGTTCCGGGCCGAGGCCACGCCGCACACCGAGCCTGCCGGCAGCGGTCATCCCACGACGATCACGTATCTGCTGATGGAGCACGCGCGCCGTCTGGACGAGCAGCAGTCCGCGCAGGGAGGCTGAGCCGAAAGACCGCCCCGCCGAGGTCCGCCTCGTTGCGGGCCGCGTGCAGCGTCAGCTCGCCGCCCATCGACTCGGCGAGACCCTGGCTGACGGCGAGCCCGAGGCCGGTGCCCTCGCCCGCCTTGGCCGTGGTGAAGAAGGGCTCGAAGAGGCGATCGCGGGCGTCGTCGTCGACGCCGGGTCCGTTGTCGGCCACGTCGATGGTGGTGGTGTCCTCGTCGCCCGCGATCCGCACGCGCACGCGCGGCCCGCCGTCGGCGTCGGCGGCGGCCCGGCACGCGTTGATCACGAGGTTGTGCACGATCTGGTCGAGCAGCGCCGGGTCGACGAAGGCCTCGCGGTGCGCCTCGTCGGACTCGACCTGCAGGTCGGCCTCGCGCGCGCGGGGGTCGTGCCGCAGCAGGGCGAGCAGGCGCTGCGCGGCGTCGCGGACGTCGACGGGACGGGCCTGGCCGCGGCTGGGGCGGCTGTAGTCGACGAGCTGCCCGATCGTCTTTTGGATCCGTTCCAGCTGCGTCTGGGTGCGTTCGAGCAGCTGGCGAGATTGACCGGTCACGGGAGGGTCCGTTCGCGGATCGAGCAGCAGCTCGACGTAGCCGAGGATCGCCGCGAGCGGATTGCCGATCTCGTGGGCGGTCCCGGCGGCGATGCGGCCGACGGTCGCGAGCTGCTCGCTGCGCACGAGCCGGGCGCGCTGCGCTTCGATCTGCTCGAGCTGCTGGCGCAGCGACCGAGTCATCTGATTGAACGCGTCGCCGAGCTGCTTGAACTCGAGCGGGCCCTCGGTCGGCACGTGCGTCTGCAGGTTGCCACGGGCGACCTCCTCGACACCGCGTTGCACGGCCCGCAGCGGTCGTAGCACCTGCACGTCGACGAGCACGAAGCCGAGCAGCAGCAGCACGCCGCCGATGCCCAGCGCCATGATCGCGACCTCGGTCCAGTCGCCCTCGCGGGTCCACGGTGCGGGCGATGCCACCAGCCGCAGCACGAGCTGGGTCCCACCGCCGGGCGCGGCGGAGAAGGTGCGGATCGGCTCGTCGACGACGACGCGGCCGTCGGGTGTGTCGTGGATCGCCCGGGTCGCGGCGCCGTCTTGCAGTCCGATCGCGGGCACCGACGCGGGCAGACCCAGCTGAACGAGGCGCACGGACGGCAGCGGCGAGGCGCGGTGGATCTCGATCGTGGTGATCCCGAGCACGCCCAAGCTCGGCCGCAGCACTTGCTCGACCTGCGTGCCGGACGCGGAGCCCTGCGTCTGCAGCAGTGGGCCGGCGATCACGGCCAGCCCCTGCGCGTGCTCGGCGAGGCGCTCGCGTTGCTGGGTGGCGTGGCGGCGACCGCCGAGCAGCTCGGTGGCCGGCGACAGCGAGACCGCGGCCATCATCAATACGACGGCGAGGGTGGCGACGAG
>CALBMM010000061.1 GCA_937896535.1 uncultured Pseudomonadota bacterium | reverse complement strand
CCGCCACGGGCGAGATCCCCAGCGAGCCCGGCGAAGAGGTCTGGCCGATCTTCGTGTGGGCCAAGGTCGACAAGGGCGCCCCCGGGCCGCTGTACTTCGAGTTCTACGGCAAGCTCCCCGGCGACAACAAACCCTACAAGGTCGCGTGGCACCACGAGGTGTCCGACTACGACGGCGGCCCGTACGTGTCGGCGTCGTTCAACCTCGAAGGCAACTTCGGGTTCAACAAGGACAAGACCTACACGATCAAGGCGGTGCAGCTCGACGAGAAGAAGGGCTCGCTGACCTTGGCCGAGGGCAAGTTCTCGCTCAAGTGGACCGAAGCCGCGCCCGACGACGAGGAAGACGACGAGGGCGACGAGGGCGACGAGGGCGACGAAGACGGCCAGACCGACGAGCAGGACGAGCTCGACACGCTCGGCGGTGGGGAGGGTGGCGGTGACGGCCCGCCGGCCGTGGCCCCGCCCACGAAGAAGAAGGGCTGCAGCATCGACGCGTCCGAGCACGCTGCCCCCGGCGTCCTCGTGCTGCTCGCGCTCGGCTTCGTGATCCGACGTCGCCGCTAGTCCTCCGTCGCCGCTAGAACAGCGAGCCCTGCCCTGCGGTCGGCCCCCACCGCTGCAGGTACTCGCCGATCCTCAGCTTGCGGCGCGTGCTCGCCGAGGTCATGTACCGCAGCTTGCCGAAGACGGGCCGCTCCGGCCCCCAGGCGCGGTCGTAGCGGCCGAGCACCCAGAAGATGCCCGAGTACGAGTTGGGATCGCGACCGTCGAGCGCGTAGCGGTTGTTGAGCTCGATGAGGGTCTCGAGGGCGCGCTGCGGCGTGGGCGACCACGCATAGACGAGCTTGCCCCACAGCATGCGCAGGTAGTTGTGCATGATCCCCTCCTGCCGCAGCTGCCGTTGCGCCGCATTCCAGATCTCGTCGTGGGTGCGCGCCTCGTCGAGCTGCGCGAAGGAGTAGTGGTAGTCCCGCGGATCGTCGGCGTGCTCGGACATCGTGGTCTTCGCCCACTTCGGCAGGCTCTCGAAGGCGTCGATGTCGTCGCGGAGCGTCGCGAAGTTGCCCCCGATCTCGCGCCAGGTCACCAGCTCGTCGAGAAAGCTCTCGACATGCTCACCCAAGCCCCACCACCCGTGACGAGCGCCGCGGTTGGGCTCGCCGAGCTGGGCCGGCGTCCAATCGAACCGCGCGGCGAGGGCCATGAGCGCCTCGTGCACGCCGACGTGACCGTAATGAAGGTAGGGCGAGAGCTTGCTGCCCGCGTCCGCGTCGGGGTGGTTGCGGTCCTCGGCGTACGTGGCCAGCTCGTCGTCCACGAAGGTGGCCAGCCGTTGCCGCCCCGCGACCTCGCCCCCGCATCGCTCGACCGCCGCGACGGTGTGGTCGATCGGCAGCGACGCGATCATCTGCGTCGGATCGTCGAGCTCGGTCGCGGACACGAACCGCCATCGGTCGACGACCTCGCCGGGGAGGTCGGGCGTGTCCTTGCCGACGCCGGCCAGCGGCTCCCGTACCGGCATGTGCAGCAGGTGCGGCGGGAGCTCCTTTTGCAGGAACGTACGAAACGAGTGCGCCGTCGGGAACGCGCGGTCGGCCACGCGTCGGGGCAGCAGGCCATAGTCGTCGACCGCCTCGAGTCGGACGTCGAGCCGACGGGCCGCGGCCGCGACGATCTTCGGCAGGAAGAACACCGGGGAGTCGTCGGCGACCACCACGGCGGCCTTCTTCGCGAGCGCCGCCAGCAGCCCCTTGCCCTCGCCGGGTTGCCGCTCGACGTACGGCAGGTAGGTGACGCCCGCGCCCGCACACGCCCTGGCCTGGTCCGCCATCCCCTGCACGAGGAACGTGTGGTGGCGTGGCGAGGCCCAGCGGTAGCCGACACGCAGGGCCTCGAACACGACCACCGGCAGGCCCAGTCGCTGGCCCCAGGCCACCGCGTGCTGCAGCGCAAAGTTGGACCGCGTGCGGCGGCTGGCCGTCATCCAATACAGGACGTAGTCGGCGCCCGCGCGGGGTGGCTGATCGCGCAGGACCTGAAGGCGAGGGTCAGGCGCGGGCGAAACGGGCCGTCGTGGCATCTGACGCGGAGTTTGACCCCGCCGAGCCCAAAGGTGAACAAACATTTGACAAACGTGCCGACATCGCCAGACTCCGGGTTACGGGGAGCTACCCCCGCGGGACAAATGGTCGAACGTTCGGGCAAATACCGCATCAACGCCGTCGCGGAGATGACGGGGATTCCCGCCGCGACGCTGCGCGCGTGGGAGAGGCGCTACGGGCTGCCCGACCCCGGGCGCACGGAGTCGTCGTACCGGCTGTACAGCGAGCACGACATCGCGATGGTCCGTCGGGTCCGCGAGCTGTGCGAGGGCGGCATGGCCCCGTCCGAGGCCGCCCGCATCGTGCTCGAGGAGACTGCGAACGCGCCCGCACCCGCCAACACGTCCGACCCCTACGACCAGGCCCGCGATGCCGTGGTGCAAGCGATCGCAGCGTTCGATCCGCAGCAGGCTCAAAACGCGATCCGCCACGCGATGGCGCTGGGACCGGCCACCGCGATCTTCGATCGCGTGTTCGCGCCGGTCATGCGGGAGATCGGCGATCGATGGCATGCCGGCACGATCACCGTCGGACAAGAGCACCTGGCGACGCAGCTGCTGTCGGACGCGACCACGTCGATGTTGCGACTGGTCGAGCGCGACGACGCCGACGACGTCGTCGTGCTCGCGTGCTTCGCCGACGAGACGCACACCTTTCCGAGCGACGGGATCGCGCTGCATCTGGCCAGCTGGGGCTATCGCGTCGCGCGACTGGGCGCGCGCACGCCCCCTTCGGCGATCCGCCAGGCGGTCGAGCGGCTGTCGCCGTCGTTCGTCGGACTCTCGGTGACGGTGGCGCCGCCGGCCCACCGCGCGCGCGAGCTCGTCGGCGAGTATGCCGCCGCGTGCGGTGACGTACCGTGGGTCGTCGGCGGCGGCGGGGCGCGAGAGCTCGAAAAGATGGTCGGCGAGTACGGCGGCGAGGTGCTGCGCAGCCCCGCGCCCGCGGAGCTCAAGTCCGCCGTGTCGCAGCTGACCCAATCGCGTCGCCGCGGCTCCCGCAGCGCCCGTCGCTGATTGGGCGCGCCCCGAGCGAGGCCGCCCGGAACGCGGGGCCGACCACGATGCATCCACGACCGTTCGACCGCCCGAATCTCGCAGACGGGGTCCCGATGGTGCAGTCTACCCTCGACATGAACACCGCCACGACGCCGACGAACTCGACCACCCAGGCGCGGGCGTGGTGTGCGGCGTACCTGGCCGAGCGCAGCGCCGGCGATCCGATCGCGGCGGTGCTGCGCTCGACCCCCGACCTGGGCGACGTCGCCGCGCCGATCTACGCGTTCGTCCGCCACACCCACGATCTCGCCCACGGGCCGGCGCCGATCGACGCGCTGTCGCAGTGGGAGGACGCGCTGGTGTCGGCGTTCCACGGCCGACCCACCGACCCGATTCTCACCGCGCTGCTGGACTTGGCGCGCACGCACGCCCTGCCGATCACGCCCCTGGCGGATCTGCTCGTGGGAGTGAAGATGCAGCAGTCGGGTCGGGCGCTGCCGACCGCCGAGACGGCGCGGGAGCGGGCGAGGGCGACGGCGGGACCGCTCGCGCGCGCGCTGATGCACGTGGCCGGGAATCGAGACGAGCGCGCGCTCGCGCTCGCCGAACGCTTCGCGACGGGCCTTCGCCTGCTCGACGACCTCGTCGATCTCGTCGCCGACGCCGACGCGGGCCGACGCACGGTGGCGCAGGCCGACCTCGACGACTTCGGGATCGACCTCGATGCCGTCGCGTCCGAGGTGCCCGCCCCCGCGGCGGCCGAGCTCGTCGCGTTGCTCGCAGCCCGCGTTCGCGTGGATCTCTGCTACGCCGCGCCGCTGCGCCGACGCGCCCCCGCGTCACTGCGACCGCTCATCGTTCGGCTGCACCGCCTCGGCATGCGCGCGCTCACGGGCATCGAAGCGCGCGCTGTCGAGGGCCTGTAAGGCTCACGGGCCGAACTCGACACGCGCGCACCTTGCAGCCGGCCCGCGGGCCGGACGTCGCGACGATCGAACGTCGAAGCCGGACGTTCGCTACGCCTATACTCGGACGCCTGGCACACGAGACGGAAAGCGACGCCGCGCCGGTGGGCGGCGGCGACCACCTCGTCGAGGCGGGCGAGGGCCTCGCATCGATCGCCGAGGCGAACGGGCACTTTTGGCAGTACCTGTGGGACCACCCCGACAACGCCGCGCTCAAGCAGGCGCGCGGCCACGCGGAGATCCTGCTGCCCGGCGACAAGCTCACGGTGCCTCCGATTCGACCCCGAACGCAGGCCGCGGCGGTGGGGCAACTCCATCGATTCCGACGCAAGGGCGTCCCCGCGCGGCTACGGGTGGTGACGCGCGATGCCGAAGGACGCGCACTCGCGAGCAAGGCCTACGAGCTGCGAACCGACACCGACGTGATCCACGGAACGACGGGACCCGATGGCGAGGTCGACGAGTTCGTCGCCCCGCAGACGCGCGAGGTCACGCTCGTGGTGACGGTCGACGAGCCCGGACAACCGCACACGATCACGTGGAACATCCGCATGGGGCAAGTGGAGCCGGCCGCGACCGAGGAAGGGATTGCCGCGCGCCTGGAGAACCTCGGATACGCCGCGCCGCAGGGTGCGCCCGGCCACGACATCGCCGAGCTGACGACGGCGATCGAGCGCTTTCAGCACGACGCGGACCTCGACGTCACGGGCGAGATCGACGACGCGACGTCGGACGCGCTCGTCGAGCAGCACGGGGGGTAAGGCACGATGGGGCAGTATTTCGACACGCAGGGGTACCTGGCCCAGGTCTTCGAGCACATGGACTCCCGCAAGCAGGCCCCGCTGACCCTGCCGGCCAAAGGCCACTTCGCACCGACGCCCCAGGACCACTTCGTCCTCCAGGCGACGCCGCGGCCGCGGTGGTACGCGTTCTGCGACGGCATCGAGTATCGCTGGGCTCCGTGGTCGGTGGACGACGGCAACTATCCGCCGCGAACCGATTGTGTCGCGCACGTGCGGCTCGACTGCATCGAGATCGATCACTTCTGGACGGTGCTGCAACGGCACCGAAGCAAGCACATCCCCCTGTTCGACGAGCCGCTGTCGGCACAACACACCCAGGATCGACGCGATCATCTCGTCGACCTGTTCTCGGCACCCGACAAGGCCGTCGTGCTGTCGCTGTTCGTGGGGCGGCGTCACCAAGACTTCGAGGCGATCCTCGATGCGTTCCCGCCGATGTCGTGGACGACGCTGACCGACATCCCCAGCGGAAAGGCGCAGCCGCTGGGGAGCGTGGCCGATGCGGTCACGTGGGGCGGGTTGAGCATCGCACGCACCCCCGACATGCGGACCGACGCCGCCGAAGTGATCACCGCACCGTTCCCGAGGGTGGGCTCGCCACAGCAGCCCGAGCTTCTCGCCCTCGAGGAGGTCTTCAGTCTCAACCACATCCCCGATGCTCGACTGCCACCTTCGGATCCACTCCCTGGGCCCGCGACGCCGAGCGGCCTACCACCGCTGCTCGACACCGGCCTACAGCTGCGCGGCTCGCCGCTGTACTGGCGAGACTGGCGAACGGTTCGGACCGAGTCCTCCGCCGCATTGCCGAGCTACTCCGAGCACGTGCCTTGGTCCAAGGTCGCGCCGCTCGATCCCCCGCACCCGGGCCACGTCTACTGCCACACCGATGGGCTGTGGTATCGCGTCGCCCAGGTCGGAGACGGGGTGTATTTGCTGGTCGCCGACGAAGGGCAGCAGCGGATGCACAGCCTCGTCGCGGATGAGCAGGGGCTGCATTTCGGGACGGTGTTCGCATTGGAGGATTTCCCCTCCCAGGCCGTGAGCACGTTCGTGTGGCACTTCCGCCTTCTGGAAAAACCCGACCGGGTGCTCGCGGTCTCCGGTGAAGATGCCCTCGATCTCGAGAGCGGAGAGCAGCTCAAGGTGCTCGCGAAGATGACGTTCCTGCCGGACCACCACGCACGGCTCTGGAAGGACTAGCGCATTGCCCGACGTCAGTTTCCCGAAAGTCGACCCCGGCGACCCCAACAACAGCTACGAGATCCTGTCGGGGGAAGCCAAGCGTGCCCTCTCGCGCGGCTCCGTCGACGGTGTGACCGCGATCGACCTCGGCCAGGGCGACTGCAACGCGTTGACCACGGTATGGGGCCACACGGTGCTGTACTTCGACTTCGGAGGAGGCTGCCACGCCGGTGCGCACACCCATCCGACCCATGAGACCTGGGGGCCCCGGAAGCTGTCGCCGCAGCAGCTCGCCGAGAAGTTCGACTTCTCCTGCAAGCCCACGGTCATCGTGTCCCACTGGGATCACGACCACTGGTACACGTCCGAGCTCGTCGAAGACGTCCGCAAGCTGCAGTGGCTGGGGCCGCGGCAGCCGGTCGCCAAGAACAACCTCGAGGCGATCACCAAGCTCGACAACCTCCGATGTTGGCCGGCGACACTCGGCGAGTACGAGCTCGATCTCGGCTCGGGTCGCCGGCTACGTATCGAGAAGTGCAAGAAGCCGAACTCGATCAACCAGAAGAAGTACGACCGCAACCTCGACGGATTGGCCTTGTTCCTCAAGAAGATGGGCTGGACCAAGCCCACGGAGTCCATCGTGATGCCAGGGGACGCGCCCTGGCAGTGCATCCCCAGCCTGCTCGCCAACGAAGGCAAGATCCCGGGCGGAGCGGTCGGGCTCTTCGGCTACCACCACGGATCCATCACGCACTGGACCGACGAGACGACCAAGTCGATGCCGAAGCCGGCGGAGAAGCGAACGGTCAAGCTGCTGCTGACCTACGGTCTGACCCCCGCGCAGAAGAACAGCTACAACCTGGCCCATCCGGCCGCGAAGGCTCGCTACCACGAGGCCGGGTGGAGTCCGCGAGAAGACACCGCCGGCAAGCTGCCCAACGATCCCCCGCAGCCGGCGGACGTCGGCAATCCGGCGACGCGCGGGGATCGGCGATTGAACCTCAGTCCCACGGTGACGATGCGCCTCGCGTCGATGACCCGCACCTCGTACACGACGCTGCGCAACCTCCTGTGGAAGAGCTGACGCCGTCGCGCGATCGACGGGTCGCCGGTGCGGTCGCCGACGACGTCGATCAGCCGCCGGGCGTGTTCCAGCCCGGCGGCACCTGGCCCTGGCCCTGGGGCGGCTGCGGGTACTGACCCTGCGGGTACTGGCCCTGCGCCGGATAGCCCTGCGGCGGGTACTGACCCGGATCCGGCATGGCCGGCTGCGCCGGGTACGAGGGCTGGGCGGCGGCCGGCTGGGGCACCGCCGCGACCTGCATCGCGTTGCCCGCCTCGATGCCCTGCCCCATCCCGGGACCGTCCGCCTTCATGTTGATGCCCGACAGCCGACCGAGCACGTTGAACGCCGCCCCGAAGATCGCCACCGAGACCACGGCCGCGCTCAGTGCACCCGCGACCTCGTTCCAGCTCGGCCAGTTCAGCAGCCGGTCGAGGAACATCGCCAGCAGCGGCAGCATCGCGCCGCCGGCCACCAGGGCCACCATGCCGGCCGTGAGCCGCTTGGCCTTGGGGTACTGCTCGGCGTTCGTGCGCGGGAACAGGACGAAGCCGGCCGCGACGACCCCGAGACCGCCGAACACCACGTTGGGCAGCGCCGCTTTGATACGCGTGCCGAAGTCGTCGAAGGTCAGGATGACGTGCAAGAAGGCCTGGAATCCGACCGCGAACAGGCCCGTGGCCACGATCGCGATCATGGCGGCGACCGTCTTGATGCCCAGCTGCGTGTCGTCGGCGGCGGGGCTGTCCTTGGCCCGCGAGTGCATCAACAGCAGCACGTAGATCACGAACGCGATCGGCAGCGCGGAGTAGGCCACGCCGAGGCCCTTGAGTGCGATGAGATCGAGCATGTTCATGGTCGGGGCCAACATGTCAGACGCCGCCCGCCCCGTCCAATCGAGCGCGGATTGCCGAGTCCCCGTACACTGCGGACGTCGTGTGGCCGTTGCTCTCGCTCGGTTCATTCCTCGTCGCGACGGGACCAGAACCCGCGTACGAGCTACAGTGGGATGCACCGAGCTCGTGTCCGGACCGCGCCGACGTCGACCGCCGGATCGCGGACGCGCTCGCGCAGACCGAGCCCGACGATCGCCCCACCGTGGTCGCGCGCGCCCGTGTGGAGGTCGGCGACGATGGTCTGCATCACCTGACGCTGCAGCTCGGCCGCACCGAACCACTCGCCGAACGCACGCTCGATGCGACCGCCTGCGAGGAACTGCGGGATGCGACGGTGCTGCTCGTGGCGCTCGCGGTCGATCCGACGCTCGAGCCGCCGGTCCCGGAGCCGCCACCCGAGCCAGAGCCAGAGCCAGAGCCAGAGCCAGAGCCAGAGCCCAAACCCGAGCCCGAACCCGAGCCCACGCCCGAACCCGAACCCACGCCCGACCCCGCGCCACCCGCTCGGCGCTTGCACGGAGCACTCGGCGTCGGCGCCGGGCCTGCGCTCGGCGTGACCCCGGCGATCGATGCCGCGATCGCATTGGGCTTCGCCCTCGAAGGTCGAGCGTGGCGCATCGAGCTCGGCGGCACGTACTTCACGCCGCGCGACGTGTCACCCACCATCAACCCCGACATCGGCGGTCGCTACCAAGCCTGGCACGCCGTGCCCCGCGGCTGCTGGCTGCCGCCGGTGCGGGCCGTCGCGATCCCACTGTGCGCAGGCCTCGGCGTCGGCGCACTGCATGCCCGCGGGACCGGCGGCCTGTCGGACCCCCAATCCCCCGCGGCCGTGTGGCTCAGCGCCGCCGCCAGCGTCGGCGTGATCTGGCGACCGGCCGCGCTCGGCGAGCGCCTCGGCCTCGGCGTGCGGGTGGAGGTGCTACCCGCCCTCACCCGCCCAGCCTTCGGGACGCCCCAGTCGGGCGAGATCTACCGGATTGCCCCCGTCGCGGGCCGGTTGGACGCGGGCCTGGAGGTACGATTGTGGTGACGGATCGTGATGGCGGCGGTCTATGACCCAGAGTGAGCGGACCCGTGTCGGATTTCCGAGATGGGGCGCGACCAACGCCGTCCGATGAACCACCGTCCGCGCTCTCCGACGTCTACCGTGCGCACGCCGGCTTCGTGTACCGGATGGTGCGCCGGCTCGGGGTGCCCGACGCCGCGCTCGAGGACGTCATGCACGAGGTCTTCGTGATCGTGCAACGCCGACTGCCCGAGTACGACGGCCGCGCGGCGATGACGACGTGGTTGTTTCACATCACGCGCGGCGTGGTGAGCAACTATCGCCGCGGCGAGCGTCGCCGCGAGCAGCGTCTGGCGTTGGTGCAGCCGCCCCAGCCGCGCGTCGACCCCCAATCGGCGACCGAGCGCAAGGAAGCCGCCGCATTCGTGCGCGAGTTCCTCGCCACGCTCGAGCCCGGCCAACGCCTCGTCTTCGAGCTCGCCGAGATCGACGGGCTGCCGATGCCGAAGATCGCCGAGCTGGCCGACGTGCCGATCAACACCGCCTACTCTCGACTGCGCCTGGCACGGAAGCGATTCCAGGCCGCCGTCGATGCGCTGCGTCGGCAACGAGTTCGGGGGGCGTCGTGAACGACGAGCTGCCCGAGCTCGACGACGAGGCGCAGCTGCTGCTCGCGCAGCTGCGTGCCGAGGAAGAGCTGCCCCCGGCGCTGCACGCTGCCGTGTGGGAACGACTGGAAACGACCGCGCCGCTGGCCGCCCCGCCGCCGAAGCCCACGTACCTGTGGTGGGGCGTCGCCGCGGCTGCGGCCGTGGTGCTCACCTTCGTCGGGCTGCGGGCCACGACGGCGCGCGATGGCACGACGGAGACCGACGATTCGCACGCGGTCTACGAAGCCGACGGTGGCGGTGCATCGGGTACGGCGCAGCCGAGCCCCGAGGCCTTGCCGGTTCGTCCCGCCGGCGAACGCGACACGTCACCGCCCGAGCCCGACGAGGAGGCCGGCGTCGAGACGCCGTCGCCGCCCGAGCCGACCGTCGACGACACGCGCACGCCGATCCCCGCACCCGCGCGCGAAGGTTCCGAGGACGCGAGCCCGGCCGCGCGTGCGACCGCGGCGGCCGCGAAGACACGACCGCGCGCCCATGACGGGCACACCACGCCCGCCCCCGTCGACGATGAACCCGTCACGACGCCGGAGACGATCAGCATCGCGGGCGAGATCGCGTTGCTGAAGAAGATGCGCGCGGCCCTCAACGCCAACGACGACGACCGCGTGCTCGAGCTCGCGGCCGAGCACGCCAAGACGTATCCCGAGGGCACGCTCGCCCCGGAGCGGCGCGGCCTGCAGGTCATCGCCCGGTGCCGGTCCGGACGAAACGGTGCCGACGAGGCCGCCGCCGCCTTCCTGCGCACGCACTCGGGCTCGGCGCTGGTGGACCGCGTGCGCACGGCGTGCCCCAACGTAGAAAAATCTCCGACCCCGTGACGGACGGGGGACGGGGCGGACTACGACCAGATGTGGCCACGCTGCCAACCCGTGGTCGGCCTTAGCACCATGAACATCGCATCCAATCCTTTGAGCTCCCTGTCCCGTCTCGCCCTCGCCTCGCTGCTCGGCGTACCGCTGGCCGCGTGCGACCTCGAACCCAAGGACCTCGGCGACGAGACCGACGGCGCCTCCGATGGCGGAGGTAGCACTGATGGCGGCCACGGCGACGCCGGTGACAGCGTCACGCCCGGTGGCGAGTGCATGCCCGGGGATCAACAACCCGCCGCCGACGGCTGCAACTCCTGCGAGTGCAGCGAGGACGGCCACTGGGGCTGTACCGAGATCGACTGTGGCGACACCGGTGGCGAATGCACGCCCGGCGACGAGATGCCGGCCGGCGACGGCTGCAACTCGTGCTTCTGCGACGATGCCGGGATCTGGGAGTGCACCGCCATCGGCTGCAACCCCGGCGTGTGCACGCCCGGCGACGAGATGCCGGCCGAGGACGGCTGCAATACGTGCACCTGCGAGGAGACGGGTCAATGGGCGTGCACCGACATGGCCTGTCCCCCGGTGAACAACTTCGAGCTGTGCGACGGCACCGAGCCCGCCGACCCGCTCGCCATCACGGCTGCCGCCGTCGTCGGCGACTCGCTGCAGCTGACGGTGGCCTACAGCGGCGGCTGTGCCGAGCACGTGTTCCGCTACTGCTGGGACGGATCGTTCCTCGAGTCCAACCCGGTGCAGGTGCCGACGTCGATCTCCCACGACGGCATGTTCGACCCGTGCGATGCGTACCCGTCGGAGATGATCTCGTTCGACCTACTGCCGCTGAGGGCCGACTACGAGGCGGCCTACGGCGCGGGACCGGCGACGATCCAGATCAATCTCGCCGGCTGGCCGGGCTCGCTGCCCTACAGCTGGTGAGCACCTCGTCGACGTAGTTGCCGATGCCATAGCCGCGCAGCAACGCGTCGACGCGCGCCAGAGGCTGGCGCCGGGCCGCATCCGTCGCGCCCGGGGCCAGCCAACGCATCGCCCGCGAAAGCCAGATCCGCACGGCCCGGTCACGCAGCGCGTCCGTCAACGGACGCTCGAGCAACGCGTAGGCGTGGGCGGCCGCCCGCAGATAGAAGTGCTCGGTCGCGGTCGCTTCGGGCGGCGCGGCGACGAGCTCGGCCAGCGCCTCGGAATCGGCCAGCACCGCCGCCGCCGCCGCAATCCACTCCACGCCGGTGCGCACCGCGTCCGCTTCGCTGCGCCACTGCGCGTTGTCGTGGGCCCGCCGACGCGCACGTGCGTGCAGGTGCTCGATCCACGGCGCGACGTCCGTCGGTCGTGTCGGTGCGGGATCGACCCACGCACGCAGGGCCGCATCCGGACCACGGTCCTCGAGCGCCGCCGCCATGGCCCACGCCGCCACCGCCACGTCTTCCGGACACGGCAACGACATCCACGCCTCCAAGAAAGCGCGCACCTCGGTGGTCGGCAGCGTGCGGTCGGCCGACAGCGCGAGCTTTTCGTGCAGACGCGTCACCGCGACCAGCGGGGGCAGCTCGCCAGCGCTGCGCCACGCGGGATCGAGCCACGGTTCGTCGTCGACCCCATCGACCAGCGCCCCCGCCGAATCCAGCACGCAGGCGCACTCGGTCTTGACCGACGCGCGCACCGACACGCCGTCGTCGGTGAAGACGGTGGGGAACACGGCACACCCCACCGGCTTGGCGGCGAGACCTCCCGCGCGGTGGATCGCACACGTCCCGGCCGTTTCCAGGTATCCGCACGCCCCGTCACGATGGGCGGGCGCGTGCAGCTCGGAGGGCTCCGAGCCCGCCACGGGCAGAAACAGCTGGTCGCCGTGCCAGCGGCCCACGCGATGGCCGGGCACCCACGCCCGCGCCCGCTCCACGTCGGCGGAGGTCATGAGCACGGTCGCGTAGTTGCGACAGCAGGCGCCGGACCGATCGCAGCGCAGCCGGAAGTCCGGCAGCGGCTCGATGAGCCGCGACGGCGGCGTGGTGCGCTCGATGACGACGCGGGCCGGGCCGCGCCGCTCGGTGGGACCGGTCACCAGCCCCATCGCATGCAGCTGCCCCAGGGTGCGCTCGATCTCCGCCCGGGAGGTGACCACGCCGGCGCGGCGGGCCGCGAGCCGAATGCCCTCGATGTCGCGTGTGCCATCGGCCTGCGCGAGCACGTCCCACGTGGGCGGCTCGAGGACCACGACCTGTCCCGTGCGCTGGTCGAACACGACCACGTGCTCGGCCCCGTCGACCACGTGGCGCCGCGCCAACGCGTGGTCGGCCAGGCGAGGCCGCGAGGGGAGAGTCTCCGTCACCGTGCCCCGCGATCTACCACGCCCAAAGAAGGAAGCCCCGCGCCGGCGGGCGACCGACGCGGGGCAATTGGAGGGGACGAGACGAGAGAGGGAGCGGGAAATCTCAGACGCCGCCGAGCGGATCCGACGTGTCGATGACCAGATCGATGTGGTGATTCGGAGCTTCTTGCACCGGGACCGTCTTGGCGGCCACGGTGACGGCGATCGCGACGCTGCCGTCGGCGGCGCGGACGGTGTGCTTCTTGCCGGCGGCGGCATCGACCGTCTTGGTCTCGAGCACCGCCTTGCCGTCGAGCTGGTAGCCGAGCTCGACGCGCAGCTTCTTGCCGTCGGCATCGACCTTGGTCACCGCGACGCGCACGGCATGGGCGTGTCCATCGACGGAATGGGAGAGGTCCGTGGCGGCGCCGAAGTCCATCGACTCGGCCCAGCTGGCGACCTGGCTGCTACCAGCGACGACTTCGAGCTGCACGGCGGCGACTTGACGGGTGGCGGGCTGGCTCTGCTCGCTGTCGTCGGCGGCCACGGCCACGGAGGCCGTGCCGAACATCGAAAGACCGAGCGTCAGGGCCATCGCGAGTCGGGTGTGCTTCATCGCCACGGGTGGTTTCGACGCCGACCCGAGACGACGATTCACGAGGCTGCGGCGCCGGGTCGAAGATCGAGCGCGCGCGCCGACAAGATCCCGATATCGTTACAGACTACATCGTAGGCAGGTGTACGTGCGGGTTCCGTGCGGTCGTGCACGACATTTCGATCGCGGGTCCCCGCGCTTTCCAATGCGGCCGGTATCTGCCATGGGACACCTCGTGGACGAACCCGCTGCGCTCGACCGCCCGCTCGACGGGGTTCGGATCCTCGACTTCACGCTCAACCTACCCGGTCCCTATGCGACCGCGACGCTGCATGGGCTCGGCGCAGAGGTCGTCAAGATCGAGCCGCCGCGCGGCGACACGGCCCGCGGAATCGGGCGACTCTTTCACATCGTCAATGCGGGCAAGAAGA
>CALBMM010000060.1 GCA_937896535.1 uncultured Pseudomonadota bacterium | reverse complement strand
GCGCCCAAAACGGCAAGCCGATGTTCAAGAGTGCGATCGGCGTGCTCGTCTGGGAGAAGATCCTCATGGCCCCGGTGTGGCTCTTCGCCTTCGCGGGCGCCGTGGGCGGGGTCTTCTCGGCGACGCTCGCCGCCCAAGGTGGGTCGATCGGCGCGTTCTTGTCCGACCCCGTCGGCATCATCAAGGCCGCGCCGCTGGCCTTCGTGATCGCGATCGCGACCGCGCTGGTCATCGGCGGGATGCTGGCGCTGCTGATGGTCAAGACGCTGCGCGAGTCGCTGGTGGAGCCCGCCCTGCTGACGTCGGTGATGCTGCGCTTCCACAACGCCGTGCACGGACAGCCGCTGGATCCGGCGTGGCCCCAGCGGCTGCGCAAGGCCGGCGACGGGCTGGGCAAGCTCGACTCGCTGCGCCGGCGCGTGGACTGAGCGCCGTCAAAAGTCGGCGCACACCACGAACTGGACGTCGTACTCGATCACTTCGGCAACGCCCGTCACCGACACGTGGTAGGTGGTGTCCGGTTGCGCGGTCCATCCCTGGGGGATGATGGAGATCGCCCAGTCACTGCCGATGCCGGCCTGGAGTGGCGTGACCACGACGGGCCGGTCTTCGCCGTTGGTGGTCACGTTGACCTGCGCAGCGTTCAGGTCGAGGACGTCGCTCTGGATCGACCACCCGGTCTGGTCGAGCGTCTCACCGAAGCCCAGCGGTGCGACGGCCTCCAACGGGAAGGGACCCGGGGGCGGGTAGGCGGTCCACGGGCGGTCGAGCTCGCCGGTCCCACCGACCACGTGCATGCACGAGGCCCCGTCGGTCGAGCCGATCCCGATCGGCCCGAGGTCGTCGTTGAGGATCCACCGCCGATGGCCGAGCGTGGTCTCGTTGCCGCCGTCGATCATGTAGCGGTCGACGGCGTCGACGGCCGGACCGCTAGAGATGTTGCTCGCCCCGGCCGAGTCCGCGCCCTCCGCCGTCCAGCAGGCCCACCCCATCGGGGGTGTGTGCGACAGCATCCCATTGGCCTCCATCATCACCGCGCAGGCCTGCGTCCCCGCGTCGCGCCCGGGATCGGTCGTGACCTGCGGAAGCTCCGCGAGCGCGCGGTACAGATTGACCAGCCGCAGCGCGTTGGCCCGCCCCTCGGGCGACATGTCGCCGGGGTCGCACGCCGCGACACTGCCGCTCCACGTCCCCTCGGACAGATCGACGCGGTCCTCGTTCCACCGCATGCACATCGCCTCGATCTCGCCGATCGGCTCCCCGGTCGTTCCCGCGGTGTCGTCCGCCGAGGTCCCGTCGGTCACCGTCACACCGGGCATCGTCGCCCCAGTGGGGCTCGTCGTCGGCGACGATCCTCCGTCCGGATCACTGGCCGCCGACGTCGCACCGGACGTCGCCGCGTCCGTGTCCTGCGGCTCGCCGTCGTCGCCTCCGCAGGCCGTGACGGTCACCACGACGGCGACGACTCGCGTTGCTGCTCTACCCGATGTCCAATCCACGACGTGGAGCGTACCGCACTAGGGGATGTCGGCGCCGGGAAAGTCCGGTGTGCCGGGGACGAGCGGGCGGGGATCCCCGTCGAAGTCGACCACCGGATCTCCGGCTTCCCATTGTGCGACGCCTTGGACGATCGGAATGAGCGCGCTGCCGGCAGATAGACCGTAGTAGTTGTCGCCCGTCACGTCGATCATGTCGTAGTCGAACTGGATTGGGATGGCGACGTTGCCCTCGCCGGGTTCCAGCTGGTTGGTCGCGCTGTGGGTGATCGACAGGCCTGTACAGTCGATGGAGTCCACCGGAGGTGGGCCGTCTTCGAACACGATGCTGTTGCGCATCGCCCCCGTCGTCGCGGCGTCACAGACGATTCCGTCTGGGGCACCAACGCCGTGGTTGTCCATCACCGTAACGTAGGTGAGATCGAGCGTGGATCCGTTCGCGGCGATCGCCGCGAACGGCATCATCGATTGCGTGAGGCCAGCGTTGCCGATTGCGGTATTGCGAGCGATCAGCTGGGAGTTGGTCAGCCGAACGTTGTCGGCGTTGGATGATTGATGAATGACGCAGCGATCGAGTCCGATTCTCGACCCGGTGACGCCCTCGATCGCGTAGCTGTCGCGACCTTCGAGGTGGAACTCCTGCAGGTAGACGGTGGCGTCTCCGACGCGGACGGCGGGCACATCCGGAACGAGGGAAGGCCAGAAGAACACCGGACCGTCGACTCCGAGGAACGCGATGGTCCTTCCACCACCGACGTCGATCGCCTCGTCGTTCGGGCCGCCTCCGGAGACGAAGACCGTCCCAATACCACCAGGGGGGATCTGCGCGAGGGCCTCGGCGATGTCGCAGAACGGGGACTGCTCGCTGCCGATCCCGGCATTGCCCCCGGGACAGCTCAGTGCCACCCACCAAACCTGGTCGGTCGGGAGACACTCTCCATCGAAAATGTCGCAGGCGCTTCCAGGGCACTGCTCGTGGTACTGGCAGCTGACGCAAGTCCCCGTGGAGCGTTCGCATGCGGGCGTCATACCGCCGCAGTGTGTGGCGTCGGTGCACTGAACGCAGTCCGCCCCGTTGCAGATCGGAGCGCTCGTGTCGAGCTCCTCGCAGGCCGAGTCGGGATCCTCGGCGTCACCACAGTTGCCACAAGTGCCGTCGATGCAGAGCGGAAGCGAAGGATTGTCGCAGTCGGCACTCGACTGACAGCCGGTCGGTGGATCGCCCGTCGGGTCCGCCGTCGTCGTCGGCGCCGGGATTGTGGTTTCTGCGTCGGACGACGGGTCGATACCCGAAGCATCACCAGTCCCTGCTCCGGGGCCCGTAGACGCAGAGCCCGTCGCGGCCGTGGTGGATCCATCGCCGTCTTCCGCCGGCTGGCTGTAGCAGCCAGTTGCGACACATGCGATAAACGCACTTCGCTGCCAGTTACGCTTCATCTCGACAGAGGTTGGTTCCTGCCATAGGCATATGCAAGTTAGGATTGGGTGCTACGGCGCATAGCGGCACACGAACGGAACAGCCACATCCGCGTCGGCGTACCCGCCGACGGCGAGGATCGTGCCGTCGGGAGCGACTGCGCAGCCGCCCATGCCCGCCTCGGGTGCGTTCGGGTTCGGGGAGATCTGCACCGCCCAAACCTCGTTGCCGGCCGTGTCGAGTTTGCGCAGGTGGGGAACATCGGGCATGAGGTCGACGTAGCCGACTTCGACGATGGTGTCGTCGGGGGAAATACAGTGACCGGCGAGCTCGAAACCGGCGTCGATCGTCGTCCACTGCTCGTTGCCATTGAGGTCGAGCGATCTCAAGCGAGTGCCACCACCCTGGGGGATTGCGGCGAGGATCGAGTTGTCCATCGAGTCGGTCGCGACGGCCGGTACGCCCGGAATGTCAGCGGTCTCCGTCCAAATAGGGTTTCCGTCTGTGCCGTAGCGCCGCACCCATACCCCGCCGTCGGCCATCCTCCCGCTGAAGATCAAACCTCCGGTGACCAGGGCGAGCCCGCCTGGTCGGTCGACCCCACTCGGCACGACCACATCCGTCCAGGCGATGGAGCCGCTGGAGCTATACCTCCGTAGCCAAAGACTCGCGAAGGTGCTCTGTGCTTGCGGCCACCCGCCGGCCGCGTAAACGTTCCCATCCGAATCGATCGCGACGCCACGCCCAGCGGTGATGTAGCTGAGGCCGCTCAGCGCGAACTCTACGTCGTCCCACTGCAGCGTCCCGTTCTCGTCGAACGTGGCAACGAAGATGTCCCGGATGTCCGATGTGCCTACGATCGATACGAGGCCGGCGCCGGCCGCAAGGCCGCCGATTGCGGTCAGGGTATTCGGCGCATCGTCCCACGATTCGACCCATTGTTCGGTGTCGTCTGCCGCCAGACGCCGGACCCAGACGCGCGTGTCGAGAAACCCACCCGGTCCTTGCTCGCCACCCGCGATGTAGACCGTGCCGTCGTCATCGATCGCGACATGGCTGACGGTCCCGCCGTCGAGCGGGGTGTCGTAGGTCGCACAGGAGAGCTGCGTTCCAGATACGACGCAGTCGGGGTTGCAACCGTCACCAGCTGTTCGATTGGCGTCGTCGCATGCTTCTCCCGCGCCCTCCTCCACAACACCATCGCCGCAGTACGGACCAAATCCGAGGCAGTCGGAGGCGCAGCCGCCGTAGGAGTCGTCATTGACTCCGTCGTCGCAGACCTCGTCGCCCGTAACCATGCCGTCGCCGCAGACGGCGACCGAGCCCGTGCTGTCGCCCATGGATGGGCCGTCCGTGCTTTCCGTAGGGGACCCAGGACTGGTCGTGGAGGGTCCACCGGTGGGAGCCCCGGCTGTACCCCCATCAGCATCCCCCGCACCGCTCGAGCCTTCGGTTTCGGTCGAAAGCGGGCTGCTGTCGGGAGAGAAACAGCTCGTGCAAAGAAGCAGAGTCAGC
>CALBMM010000059.1 GCA_937896535.1 uncultured Pseudomonadota bacterium | reverse complement strand
CGGCGACCTTGAGCTTGTCGCTGGCGATCGCTCCGTCGGCGCGCCCCCACACCGACACGAGCTTGATCTCGATCCGGTCCTCCCAGTCGAGCTCGGCCACACTGTCGTGCGCGTCCTGACCCAGGTGCCACTGCAGGGCCGCGCCGTAGCGCCCCCTCGAGTGCCGCGAGCTGAGCCGACCTGCCGCCCACGACAGCGGCAGGCCGACGGCCGCGTCGGCGAGCGCGTTCAGATGAGCGCAGCGATGCTGGGGTGGATCGTCGGCGGGAGGCGCATGGCGCAGCGGCAGCCGCATCGACGCCCCGCCGGCCGACTACTCGGCCTCGTCGTCCTTGGCCTTGGCCTTGGGGTCGGCCTTCTTGTCCTTGTCCGCTTTACCGTCGTCCTTCTTCTTGCCGGGCCGCTCGGCGCAGCCGGCCATCAGGCCCAGGGCCACGAACGCAGACAACAACACCTTCGAAGCTCGCATGTCCCGATCCTACGCGACCGGCGGGCGCCCGCCCAGCGGCAGCGGCTTGCCGCGCTCGTCGACCTGCACGTACTTGACCTCGGCCTGCGTCACGTCGCGCGGCTCGGCGTCGGCCGCGGTGGCCAGGCGCGCCGTCACCTGCACGCACACCGTGATCGACGTCCGCCCCCGCGAGACGACCCAGCCGCGGCACGTGACCAGATCGCCCACGAGGACCGGTTCGGTGAACTCCACGCGCTGCATCGCGACGGTGACCACTTTGCCCGCCCCGCCCGCGTGCGCTCGGATCGCACCGGCCTGGTCGATGAGCGACAGGATGAAGCCGCCGAAGATCGTGCCGTGCGCGTTGGTGTCGCGCGGCATCGCCATCACCTGGATCGCCAACATCCGTTCGTCGTCGGGGACGTACACGACGCAAACTTTGCCGGAGTTGGCGACGGTTTTCGAGCCGTCGCGACGGGCCTCAGCGGGCCGCGCCGACCGCTTCGAGGATCTTGGCGCGGATCGTCGCTGCGTCCGCGTAGTCGGGGCAATAGCGCAGCGCCGGATCCCGGGCCGACAGCGCCGCGAACCGTCGCTCCTCCGGGCCGAAGTCGTAACTGAGGATCACCGGGCCGTGGTAGCCGCGGTCGCGCAGCTCTCGGAGCACGAACAGCCCCTGGTTGTCCTGCTGAAACCGACGCGCCCGCCCGACGTCGCCGTTGAAGCGCGCCGCGAGCTGCACGAGGTTGCCCAGCAGCAAGTCCTCGGGTGTTCGGTCGAAGCGCATGTCGAGGTAGACCAGATTCGGTGTCTGCTCCGCCAGCATGCGACACGCCTCCGACCCGGACTTGGCCTGACGGTACGAGAACCCGTCGGCCACGAACGTGGTCAGGTTCGTCAGATACTCGTCGCCGTCCTCGACGACCAGCACGTCGATCGGGTTCATGCCGCGGCTCCCACGTCGATCGAGCGGCCGTCTTCTTCGATGGTGAACAGGCGCAGCACGACCGCCTTGCTCCATCCGGGCTCTTGCTCGACCGCGATGGCGCCATCGTAGCGCGAAAGCAAGTCGACGGTGATCCCCATGCCGCGCTCGACGTACCGACCACGCAACATCTCGTTGGACAGCTGCTCGGGGCTGCGATCCTTGACGCGGATGGCGAGCGTGCCCAGTCCGGTGATCTCGTCGACTTCCAGCTGAAGCTCGATGCCCAGCCCCACCGGCGGTGCGGCGTACTGCAGCGACGATCGCAGCGAGTTGCGCAGCACGTTCGCGAGAATGTCCTCGAAGTCGGTACGGAAGATCCGCACGGCGGCCCCCGGCCCCGACAGCTGAAGCGGCGACAGAGCGGCGCCGGCGAACTGCTTCTCGCCGATGACCGATGCGTACACTCCGTTGACCACGTCGACGTCGATGTCGACGACGCACAGCTCGCGGATGAGGCCCGACAGCTGCTCGAACGCGCGGCGACCGAGCACGTCGCCGGCGTGGGCGATCGCGCGGGCGAGCTCGAGGCGCTTGCCCTGCCGCAGCCGGTCGGGTCGCCGCAGCTGGTCGGCCCGCCGCGCGAGGTCCTCGAACGCCTTGATCATCGGCCGGAAGATCGGGTCCTTGCGGTACAGGTTCAAGGTCACCCGGTGCGCTCGCGCGACCTGCTCGAGCTGCTCGACATAGCCCAGAAAGCGTCCGTAGATCCCCGCCGGGGGCGCACGACGGCTGGGATCGGGCTCACCGAACATCCGCCGCGCGAGCACGGCCGCCCGCAGATCGGCGTCGGGCTCGTCGAGCTCGAGCGCCCGCGAGACGTCGGACAAGAACGCGGTGTTGTGCTTGAGGATCTCGTGCCGGATGAGGCTGAGGATCCGGGCGACCTCGGGGAAGCTCTTGGGCTCGCGCTCGAGCAGCTGCCCCAGCGACGAGCCACGGTAGCGCCGGTACAGCCGCCACGCCGGGATCACCGTGACGATGAACAGCACCAGGCCCGCCAGGATGTAAAACTGCAGAAACCGCTTGTCGATCTCGTCGCGCAATCGCTGGGCGCGATCCCAAAACAGGTCGTAGGAGCCCGCCTCGGCCAGGTACGCGTCGAGTTGCTCGCGCGCCTCCAACGGCTGCGCCTGGTCCCACAACAGCTCGGCGAGCACGAAGCGGGCCGTCAGC
Source organism: uncultured Pseudomonadota bacterium (assembly GCA_937896535.1). Classification (GTDB taxonomy): domain Bacteria; phylum Myxococcota_A; class Polyangia; order Nannocystales; family Nannocystaceae; genus CALBMM01. The sequence continues at coordinate 220 of CALBMM010000059.1, read as the reverse complement.
GAGCCGAGCTCGGCGGCGCGGCGCAGATGCGGGATTGCGTCGTCGGGCAGCTCGGAGCGCAGCAGCAAGCCGAGCTGCTCGTGCACGTCCATCTGCGCCTCTTCCATGCGCAGGCTCTCTTCCCAGTACTTGCGCGCGTCCCCTTCGCGGTCCTGGGCGTACACGACGCGCGCGAGCTGGTTGAGCACCACCGGCTCGTGGGGAAAGTCGTCGCGGGCCT
>CALBMM010000058.1 GCA_937896535.1 uncultured Pseudomonadota bacterium | reverse complement strand
ACCGACATCCTGGTGTCCGAGGCCTACCGCTGGGCCTTCACCCGCGAGGCGCAGTACGGCTACGCGGCCGCGTACGCGGTGCTCATCTTCCTGTTGCTGCTCGGAGTCACGCGCGCGCTGGAGCGACTGCAGTCACGCTGGACCGCGCAGCGAGGGGGACCGTCGTGAACCGCCGTCACTCCTGGCTGGAATCGGTGGCGGTCCACACCACCCTGCTCGTCGCGGTGGCCGTGGCGCTGTATCCCGTGCTCTGGGTCGTTGCGCTCGCGCTCTCGGGGACCAGCTCGCCCGAGGCTCGTGCCCTGCCCTGGCCCGACGCCCCCACCCTCGAGCATCTCGACGCCGTCGTCGGCGCGACCAAGGAGACCGCCGACGGCGACGTGTGGCTGTTCGGTCGGCAGCTCGCCAACTCGCTCATCGTCTCGGGCGCGACCGCCATCGTCGGCGTGGCGATCGCGATCCCCACCGCCTACGCCCTCGCGCGCTTTCGGTTCGTGGGCAAGACACTGGGCATGCGCTCGCTGCTGGCGACGCAGATGTTCCCGGCCGTCGCCTCGGCGATCCCGCTGTACCTGACGCTGGACGCCCTGGGCCTGCTCAACTCGCGCACGGGGCTGATCCTCTGCTACGCGAGCACCTCCGTCCCCTTCGCGATCTTCCAGCTGCGCGCCGCCTTCGAGTCGATCCCCATCGACCTCGAAGAAGCCGCGATGGTCGACGGTGCGACGCGCTGGCAGGCCTTCGTGCGCGTCGTGCTGCCCGTCGCTCGCCCCGCGATCGCGGTCACGGCCTTGTTCGCGTTCATGAGCGCGTACAACGAGTTCATCCTCGCCGCGACCCTGCTCGACGACGAGACGATGTTCACGCTCCCGGTCATGCTCCAGCACTTCATCGGCGAGTACGACGCGCAGTGGGAGAAGTTCGCCGCGGGCGCGCTGATCGTCTCGCTGCCGGTGATGGCGCTGTTTTACGTGGTGCAGCGGCACCTGGTCTCGGGGCTGGCGTCCGGCGGCGTCAAAGGCTGACGCCGCACCTCACCCTCGCAGCGGCAGCTCCCGATCGAGCTCCGCGCGACACTGCGGCCCCAAGCGCCCGGTGCTCGTGTCGGTGTTGACGATGCTGCCCTCGGCGTCCTGCATCGGGCAAAGCTCGGCGTGCTCGGTGCAGTGATCGAGGCCGAGCATGTGTCCGACCTCGTGGATCGAGGTATTGACCACCCGCTTTTGCACGTGCGCCGGCCCCTTGGCCTTGCGTCGCAGTCGGAAGCTCGAGACCACCGCCGCCTGTCCCGGCATGTTTCCGAGGCCGAACACGCCCCAGTCGGCGAACTCGCCCTTCGTGGTCGAGATGTCCTTTTGGGTCAACGCGAGGATGCGCGTCGACTCCGGCTCGTCCGGGATCAACGTCGGCAGGTAATCCAAGATCACGTCGGCGCGGTAGCGCTTGCGCGGCGCGTACCAGGCCGCGTCCGGCAGCGGCCGCGTGCCGAGTCGCTTGACCTCCACCTGCAGCTCGGCCGCGAGCGCTTCGGCGATCGCATCCTGCAGGCCCGCGTCGAAGGGCCCGAGCGAGACGAGGTAGACGACCGCCCGGGTCCGCCCGTCGGCGTCGTCGGGACTCGGTGGGGGATCGGGCGGGGCGTCGACCGCGGGCGCCGCCGGTTGCGTGCTCGCGACCGGCACCGCTGGTGCGGCCGACGGTGACGTGGTCGCGACGGGCCCCGCCTGCCCGGATGGATCGCAGGCGAGCACGAGGGCCGCCACCATGGCGCAAAGAAGATCGCGAGGCTGCCCCCTCACGCCGGACAAAGACGCGCGAGCGCGATGAAAGTTCCATCCGCTCATGGCGATGGCGGCTCCGTGAGCGCCCGGCGCAGCAATCCCCCGAGCACCCCCTTGGCCACCTCTTCGACGGGTGGGGCCGCGAGCGCGGGTGCGCGCAACGTCCCACCGATCCCGATCGGCAGCCGCGTCGTGTATCGCGCGGCCTGTTCGTAGATCCCCCCGCCGAAGCGCCGCACCAGCGGCATCAGGTCCACGCTGACATCGAGCTCCCCCGCCAGGCTCACCCGGCCCCGCAGCCGCAAGTCCAGCGACGGCTCCGACGACGTCACCTCGTCCAGATGGACCCAACCCTGCTCGATGCGAAAGGCCGCGGTGGCCTCGGCGAGCTGCACCTGCCCGTCGCCCGCCCCCGCCAGCTCGAACAACGCCGCGGCGAGTGACGTGTCCGAAAACGACAAGTCGTGCAGCACCACTTTGCCGTGGCCGCGCAACGTCTGCAGGGCACGGGCACGGGTCAGCCCCTGTCCGGTCAGCGAGACCGTCGCACCGATCGAGCCGGCCATGCCCTCGGTCTCGCCTGCGACCACGGGGTACAGACGCGCAACGAGGCTCGCCACCGGTCCGTCGAGTGCGACCTCGTCGGCCTCCACGTCCACGCGCCAGCTCGGCACATCGTCACCGGCGGTCGGGTCGAACCGACCCCGTCCCTCGATCGTGCCCTCGCCGATCTCGGCGCGCAGGCGGTGCACGGCGAAGACCCCGTCGTGGTCGGAGCCGGACAGCAACACGTTGCGCAGGGAGACGCCGGCCACGTCGACCGTGTCGATCGTCACCTGCACGCCGGCATCGCGCTCGTCGCCGCGGTGGCTGAGCACCCCGCGCAGGCCGACCCCATCGAGCGTCATCGTCTCGTCTCGATCGACGTCGCGCAGCGTGACCTGCACGTCCCGCAGCTCGAACGCGAGATCGAGCGCGACCTGCTTCGGCGTCGTCGCCGAGCGCCGCCCGAGGCCGTCGATGCTGGTCTGCTCGCCGGCACGTACCAGGCTCAACGCCACGTCGCGTCCGACGACGGCCCCGGTGACGTCACCACGCCGCAGCGCGTCGGTCCCCACGTCGAACTGCAGCGAGCCGATCCGCAAGAACTCTCCGTGCTCGGCCAGGCCCGCCGGCGGCGCGATCGTCACGTCGCGAAGCTCGGCCCGGGTGGCCGCGTCCGTGACCTCGATCGCGCCGATCGTGACGGGGCGTCCGATCGCCTCCGTCAGTCGGCGCTCGATCTCCTCGCGCACCCCCTCCGAGCTCGCACACCGCGGGATGGCGAGCAGCGCGACCACGCCGAGCACGGCGAGACCCACGAGCGTCCAGACGAGGGGGCGGGCGAGCTTCACGACGGCCGGAAGGTAACCCGAGCGCGGCCGCCGCTATTGCCGGACGCCCAGCTTCACCACCACGGTCTCCACCGCCGGGTCCGAGGTGCGCAGCACGACCCGGTACGCGCCGGGCTCGGCGAAGAACACCTCCTCGTCCTCCGGCGTCTGTCGCAGCGGCGCGAGCCCCTGCGGGCAGAAGCACGGCTCGATCTCGACCTCGACCTCCCCGTCGGCCGTCCATGACAGCGCGCGGGTGCCCGCCCGCTCGACCTCGACCATCACCTGCGTGCGACGGGCATCGGGCCCTTCGAACGTGTTGACCGTGGTCGGAGCGGCGCACGACAGGGTCACGTCGAGCGTGAGCGCGCCGTCGCGCAGCGGCCACGCGTCGCCGCTGCACAAGGCCGGGTTCGCCCGCATCGGCACGGTCGCCTCCGAGAACCGATCCGACAGCTCGTCCAGCGTCACCCCCAGGCCGGCCGCCACACAGATGCGCACCTCGTCGAGGTCGTCGCCCCGCCGCATGCACCGCGCGAGGTCCGTGAGCGCGGCCGTCCCGAACTCGGCGCGGATGAACTCCACGAAGCGCGCCCCGACCGGATAGTGGTCCCCCTCGACGTCGTCGCGGCCGAGCACCTCGGCCAGCGGCGGTCGCGGCCAGTCCAAGGTCGGCGCCAGGGGACACCAGTCGTCGCCGAGCGCGCCGGCGAGTCCCTCCGAGAGGAAGCGGTCCGTCATTCCGATGTCGGAGCGCGCGACCACGTGGTGCACGAGCTCGTGCCAGACCGGTCGCGAGAACCGCGACGACACGATCGTGGCGTCGACCCACCCGCCGAGGTAGCAGGCGATCGAATCTTCACACCAGGGACCGGGATCGTCGACGATGTAGACCTCCATCGGGTCGTCGTCGTCGTCGTCGAGGCCGAGCTCGGCCGTCACGAAGCTCGCGTGCCGCTCCATCGCTGGGAGCGTTCCCGCGCACATTCGAACTGGTGACTCGGTTCCAACCGCCACGCGCTGCCCGACGGTGTCGATGTCGGGCAGGCGAGGGCCGCATCCGGCCACCGCCGCGGTGACCAGCACCGCGGACCATGATCCGGTCCAACGCAACACTCGATCTCGATCGATCAAGCTAGCAGCGCAACGGAAGAAGTCCGTTCCGAATGCGACGATCGTCACGCGTCGCCACGGAGCACGGATCTATTCGTCTTCGGCCGCGGCCGACGACGGTTGGCGCAGGCGTCGCGCAATGTCGAGGAGTCGATCGGCCACCGACTCGCAGCGCGCGGCCAGGCTCGCGGCACGACCTCGCTCCAGATCCTCGAGTCGCCGGATCATGTCGCGACGGCCGACCACCGAGTACTCGCGTTCGATCCGCTCCACCATGCGGGCGATCGGATGCGAAGGCAGGCGACCGCCCCGGGGCCGCCGGTCCGGACCGTGCTCCTTGGCCTGCGCGCGCAAGCGTTCGGCCGGGACCTGCTCGCGCCACGCGTGCTCCAGCAACTCCGATTGCCGCGACGCCGGCAGGTCGAGCACGGCGCGATAGTGCGATGCACTCAGGGCCGACCACGGCTGCCCCTTGGCCACCGTGGCCCAGACTTCGTAGACGCCCAGCGCCCGGCACAAGGCCGCGGGTGTCATGCCCAGGTTCGCCTGCTCGACGAGCCCGCGCAGCGAGACCGACTTGGGTGAGCGCAGCCGCCAGGCGGTCGGGTCGCCGTCGTACAGCAGCTCGGCGATCGCCTCGCCGACCGCGAGCGAGGCCTCGAGACCGCGTCGGGCATTGGCCGCCGCCAGGCGAGCGACCAGCTCGTCCATCGGGTCTTCGGGGGGAGATGGGGACGACGGGCGGGTACCCGAGAGCCGCACGGGTTGGACCGCTTGCGCGGGTCCACACGAAGGGAAAGTCGCGGGGATCGGCATGTTTCGTCATCCCCATCGACCGTGATCTCGATTCGTTGCAGCCGATCCCGAAGATTGAGCAAAAACTGCCCTACTTGGGCACGGGCACCGCGGCGCGAGCGGAGCAAGCGGGGGAAATGGTTGGGGGTGGGACTCGGCATGACGATTGCTCACCAATCCCGTGTCGTGATGGGCACGCGTCAGACCTCCACCCTCCTCGTCGATCGTTCGGTCTCCCCGCGAACGGGACGCGGCTCGGCGCGCCAATGGCGCCCCAGCGGCCGCATGCCCGCCACGCCGCCGGGCGATACGGACGTGTGCCCCAACCCGATCCTCCGCGAGCCCGTCGAGGCGCTGTCGGTGCTCGAGGACGTGATGAGCGGCCCGTCGGCCGCCCCGACCTTCGGGCTCGTGACCGAGATCGTCGGCCAGCACCTGTGGCCGGACCAGGACCCGAGCCACGCCACGTTCACACGTGACGACGATCGCCTCGTGCTCGCAGGCGGGCCCGGCGGCCGCTTCGACACCGACCCGTACATGAAAGGCCAGCACGCCGCGCTCGTGCCGACCGCGGAAGGGGTCGTGGTCGAGGAGCTCGCCCTCCACGCCGCCGTGTACCTGCGCGCCGGCGCTCGACTCCCGCTGCGCAACGGCGACCAGCTTCGGGTCGGCCAACAGCTGCTGCGGTTTCACCTGCTGGAGGGACCGACGACCGAGTCGGGGCCCAACCGCGCGCGTCCCTTCTGGGGACGGCTCGCGGTGATGCTCGACGCCAACCGCGAAGCCGCGGCCTATCCGTTGCGCGAGCACATGGCCGAGATCGGACGCGACCGCGGCGACGTGCAGTTCCCATTCGACGCAACGGTCGGCGACCCCCACTGCTGGATCGAGCTCGACCCCGAAGACGGGCCGGTGCTGATCTGCGACCGCGGCGGTCCGCCGGTGTACGTGCGCATCGAGCACGGCGAGATGGTCACGTACGACAGCGAGCTGCTCGTCGGGCAGACGCGCCTGCAGCTGAGTCGACGCGACGCCGTCAGCTGAGTCGATCCGCGTCGACGCTCGCGCAACCCGCCCGCTGCGCCTGGGCAACCTTGGGCAACTTGCCTACCGGGTCCGGGCGATCTCGGAGGCAACCCCCCGGATCGCGGGCGGCCTCGGTTGGCACGGCGTGTGCTCTTGGGGAGGGCGCCTCACCAATGCCGGCGCCGGTTCTCGGCGGCACGGCCCAACATCCTCACCCCTGCCGCAAACAACGGCCGGCGTCGGAGGACGGGCGTCGGCGGAGGTCGGGCGATTGTGAGGGGCGGGCCAACCCCCGCCGAAGGTGTCACCGCGGGCCGGTCCAGGCCGTTCTGGGCCGGCCCGCATTTTTTTTCTCGCGGGGTCCGGAACATCGCGCGGACGCGGGGTCTGATATGTGGGCGCGCGGGGCCGTACCCACCACACCACTCCTGCCAGGTCCCGCCGCCCATTCCTTTCTTCTCTGGACTCAGTCGTCGGCGTAGGGCGCAAAGGCCTTCGCCGGCTGCTCACGTTGCGCGAACGCCCGCAGCTCCGCTTCGGTGAACGCGGCAGCCGATCCCTTCGGCGCGTGGGTGCGCACGCTGTCGACAACCAATCGTCGCGCCTGCGCGAGCAGCTCGTCACGACGCGCGCGATCGCGGGCCGCCAGCTCCTGCGACAGCACCGCGTCGGTCTGCACGTTCGGCTCCCCGTCGAGCTCGAGCCAGATCTCCAAGATCGCCGCACGCCGCTGGGCCGGCGTGCGCTCGGCGTCGCGCCAGAGCTTGCTCAGGCGCGAAGGCAGCCGCGCGTTGGCGTCTTCGAGGTCTTCGATCGCGGCGGCCCTCGCCAGCCGCAGCCGCAGATCGAACGTGCGGTCCATGAAGTCGCCCATCGCCGCGACCGGTGCCGGCAGATGCCCGTAGCGGCCCTGGACAGAGGCCACGGGCGCCGGCGGAGGCAGCTCCTGCTCGCGCTGTCGCGTGCCGGGGATCGGCGGCGACGTCGAGCGACCGTACGTCACCGTCCCGGTCAGCACCCCGAGCGCGGCCTCGCGCAAAATGTTGGCCGCGATCGAAGAGGCGCGCCCCGACGTTCGCGAGGGGTGCTGGATCTGCTTGCCGCCGCGCGTCTGTGTACACAGCACCGTCGCGCACAGGCCATCGACCGTCACCTGCACGGACGGATCGAGGTCGAACGTCACCGTCCCGTCGCGTGCGACCGTCGCGTCGAAGCGCTCGTCGGCCCCACCGCTGTACACGTACCCACGCCCGCGCGGACGAAGGCCCAACCCACGCGCCTGCTCGTCGAGCGAGGACGGCGGTGGGGCCAGGGCGGCCCGGACCGCGCGGGGGCTCGGCGCCAGCGAACGCGAGGCCGCACCGGTCGAGGGGCGCGTCCACGTCGGCGCCGGGGTCGGTTCAGGCTCCACCTCCGCTGCCTGCCCCGGACCCACCGTCCCCGCGGGAGCCGCGAGGACCAGAGCCCCGACCAAAGTTGCCGCAGCGAGCACCTCGTCGAAGATCTCCCGGCCGCGCGGCTTTGTCGAGCGACGAGGGACGGGTCCTCGCTACTCGCCCTTCTTGAACGGCGCGTACTTGCCCAGCTCGTCCATGTACTTGGGCAGCTCGCGCCGCTCCTCCGCGAGGAAGCGGCGGATCGCGTCGCGCAGCCCGGGGTGGCGCACGAAGTGGTTGCTGTAGGTGGGTGACGGCACGAAGCCGCGCAGCAGCTTGTGCTCGCCCTGCGCGCCTGCCTCGAACTTGCGCAGGCCGTGGCGAATGCAGTGCTCGACGCCCGCGTAGTAGGCGACCTCGAAGTGCAGAAACGGCACCTCGCGCAGACATCCCCAGTAGCGGCCGAACAGCATCTCGTCGCTTTGCAGATACAGCGCGCCGGCGATCGTCTCGCCCTCGTCGGTCACGCGAGCGAACCGCATGCGATGCGGCGAGAGCTCCGCGAGCGCGTGAAAGAACCCGGGACGCAGGTAGTCCTGCCCGCCGTGCGCGTAGGTCGTTCGCCGGTACAGACGATCGAGCACGTCGAGGTCCGCTTCGGTCAGCTCGTTGCCGGGCACGAACTGCACGGGCCCGTCGATCGCCTCGAGCGCCCGGTGTCGTTCCTTGCGGATCTGCTTGCGCTTGCGCGACGCGAGCGTGTCGAGGAACGCGTCGAAGTCGGCGTAGCCGGGATTGGCGAAGTGGAATTGAAAGCTCGCCCGAGGCATGTAGTCGAGCTCGCCGAGCAGCTCGTGTTCGGCCTGCGTGCAGAACAACCAGTGCACCGACGAGGCGTCGAGCTGCTCGCCGAGCTCGCGCACCGCCGCGGCCAAGCCCACCGCCACGGCGCGGCGCAGGTCGTCGGGCAGCTGCGGCGACAGCAGGATGCGCGGCCCGGTGGCAGGTGTGACCGGAGCGGCCACGACGAGCTTGGGGTAGTAGCGCACGCCTGCGCGCATTGCCGCGCGCGCCCAGCCGAAGTCGAAGATGTACTCGCCGTAGCTGTGGTCCTTGAGAAAGGCCGCCACCGCGCCGACGAGGCGCGTCTGGCCGGTGGGCGCGTCCGCGAGCTCGGCGAGCAGGTAGTACGGGTCCCACCCCGCAGCCTCGCCGATCGATCCGGAGCGCTCCAGCGCGCGCAAGAAACCGTGCTCGAGAAACGGGCTACCGCCGTGATCGAGGGCGTCCCACGCAGCGGGATCGACGCCCGACAGATCCCGCAGCAGACGGATGGTCAGGTCCACGCGCCTACACCTTTACGTCGGGCGGGTCGGCATGACAAACCATCGGGCGTCACGGCTGCACCCCCGAGCCCATTACCACCCGTTTGGGCGGGGGGCAGCGATCGACGCCCCTGCTAAGATGATGTCCGACCACGAAGTCACGATGAGCAGCTCGCGACGCGACGAAGAACACGAGACCGGAGTGGCGGTCCGTGAGGCGGTGGAGAAGAAGGTCAAGCGGCCGCGCATGTTCCGCGTGATCATCCACAACGACGACTACACCCCGATGGATTTCGTCGTTCGACTGCTCGAGACCGTATTTCACCGAACCGAGTCGGAAGCCACGCGCATCATGCTGCACGTGCACAACCATGGGCAGGGCGTCGCCGGGGTCTACACCCACGAGATCGCGGAAACGAAGGTCGCCCAGGTCCACTTGCTCGCTCGGAAGAACGACCATCCCTTGATGGCTTCCATGGAGCCGGAGGACGACGACGATGCTGAGTGAAGAGCTGAAGGCCACGATCAACAAGGCGATCGAGGACACGCAACGCCGCCGCCACGAGTACCTCACGCTCGAGCACCTGTTGCTGGCGCTGCTCTCGGACCAGAGCGCGATCGCAGTACTCAAGGGCTGCGGCGCCGACATCGATCGGGTACGCGAGGACCTCGAGGAGTTCCTCGACGAGAACATGGAGTCGGCGCCCGAGGGCGAGGAGTTCACCACCCACCAGACGATCGGCGTGGGGCGGGTGCTGCAGCGCGCGGTGCTGCACGTGCAGGGCGCGGGCAAGCGCGAGGTCACCGGGGCCAACATCCTGGTGGCGATCTTCGCCGAGCCGGAGTCGAACGCGGCGTTCATTCTTCAGAGCCATGGCATCACCCGGCGTGATGTCACGTTGTTCATCTCCCACGGCATCGGGGCCAGCGGTGGGCCGCTCGTGCGCCGCGCGCCAGGGGACAGGCCGACCGACGAAGAGGACGGCGGCGACCTGGCCGACGATCCGCTGTCGGCCTACGCCATCGACCTGCAGGCCAAGGCCGAGGCCGGCCGCATCGAGCCGCTCATCGGGCGCGACGAAGAAGTGCGGCGGGTGATCCAGGTGCTGTGCCGCCG
>CALBMM010000057.1 GCA_937896535.1 uncultured Pseudomonadota bacterium | reverse complement strand
GATTGCGCGCCGCGGGCCAAGGCCACCGGGGTGCCGCTCATCGCCGACGGCGGCATCAAGTACTCCGGCGACGTCGTCAAGGCGATCGCGGCGGGAGCCGACGCCGTGATGATCGGCAGTCTGTTCGCCGGCACCGACGAGGCGCCGGGCGAGAAGGTCCTGTACCAGGGGCGCGTGTACAAGACCTACCGCGGCATGGGCTCGCTCGGCGCGATGCGGGCCGGCAGCAAGGATCGCTACTTCCAGGGCAACGTCCGCGACGAACGCAAGCTCGTGCCCGAGGGCATCGAGGGCCGCGTGCCGTACCGCGGCCCGCTGTCGGACAGCGTGCACCAGCTCGTGGGCGGGCTGCGAGCGGGCATGGGCTACGTGGGCGCGGCGACGATCGCCGAGCTGCAGATGCGTGCTCGCTTCCGGCGGATTTCGTCGCAGGGCCTGCGCGAGAGCCACGTGCACGACGTGATCATCACCAAGGAAGCGCCCAACTACCGCGTGGAATAGCGGTCGCGCGACCGGACCCCGCACAGGACATCTCGTGCACGAAACCCTCATCGTCGTCGACTTCGGATCCCAGGTCACCCAGCTCATCGCGCGGCGCGTTCGCGAGCTCGGCGTCTACGCCGAGATCCTGCCGTGCGACGTCGAGCTGGCGCGCATCACCGAAAAGAACCCCAAGGGCATCATCCTCTCGGGCGGGCCCAGCTCGATCTACGACAAGGGGGCGCCGCGACCCGACCCCGGCCTGCTGCAGCTCGGCGTGCCGGTGCTCGGCATCTGCTACGGCCTGTACGTGCTCGTCGACCAGCTCGGTGGCCAGGTCTCGCCGGCCAAGGCGCGCGAGTTCGGCGCGGCCGACCTCGTCGTCGACGAGGCGGCGGGCCCGCTCGCCCCGTTTGCCACCGGCTCCGCCGAACGGGTGTGGATGTCGCACGGCGACCACGTCGACGCGCTGCCGCCCGGGTTCACCACCGTCGGTCACTCGACCAACTGCCCGCATGCGGCCATCTACAGCGCCGACCGCAAGATGTGGGGCGTGCAGTTCCACCCGGAGGTCAGCCACACGCCGCGCGGCGCGGAGGTGCTCGGGGCCTTCTTGGACATGTGCGGCTTCACCCGCGACTGGTCGATGTCGAGGTTCGTGGAGGAAGCGGTCGCCAAGATCCAGCAGGAGGTCGGCGACACCGGCCACGTGCTGTGCGGGCTGTCGGGCGGCGTGGACTCGTCGGTCGCGGCGATGCTGGTGGAGAAGGCGATCGGTCCGCGGCTGCACTGCGTGTTCGTCGACAACGGCCTGCTGCGCAAGGACGAGCGCGACGAGGTCGTCGCGATGTTCGAGGGGCGGCTGCACAATCCACTCGTCGTCGCCGACGCCGAGGACCGCTTCCTCGTGGAGCTCGCCGGCGTGACCGACCCGGAGGTCAAGCGCAAGCGGATCGGCGCGACCTTCATCGAGGTGTTCGACGCCAAGGCCAAGGAGATCGGCGGCGCCGACTTCCTCGTGCAGGGCACGCTGTACCCCGACGTGATCGAGTCGGTCAGCTTCAAGGGCCCCTCGGCCACGATCAAGACCCACCACAACGTGGGCGGTCTGCCCGAGCGCATGAAGATGGGTGTGGTCGAGCCGCTGCGCGAGCTGTTCAAGGACGAAGTCCGCCGGCTCGGGCTGTCGCTGGGGATGCCCGAGCCCATGGTGTGGCGCCATCCGTTCCCCGGACCGGGCCTGGCCGTGCGCGTGCTCGGCGAGGTGACCAAGGAGCGCTGCAACCTGCTGCGGGAGGCCGATGCGATCGTGCTCGAGGAGGTACGGCGGGCGGGCCTGTACCGTGAGCTGTGGCAGGTCTTCGGCGTGCTGCTGCCGGTGCAGAGCGTGGGCGTGATGGGCGACAGCCGCACCTACGAAAACGCCCTGGCGATTCGGGCGGTGACCAGCCAGGACGCGATGACGGCCGACTGGGCCCGACTGCCCTACGACGTGCTCGCCACGATGTCCAACCGGATCATCAACGAGGTCCGCGGCATCAACCGCGTCTGCTACGACATTTCGAGCAAGCCGCCGGCCACGATCGAGTGGGAGTGAGTCGGTGGCGCGAGTCCGTCACGAAGACGACGACGACAAGTCGACGCCGCGCCGGCCCAGCGCCAGCCGGACCGAGGACCGCGGCGTGCTCTCGGCCGAGCTCGAACCCGACGACCGGGGCCCGGGCCTGCGGCCGACCACGTTCGACGAATACGTGGGCCAGACCGCGCTCAAGCACAAGCTGCAGATCTTCGTGCAGGCCGCGCGAGAGCGGTCCGAGCCGCTGGACCACACGTTGCTGCACGGCCCGCCCGGCCTCGGCAAGACCACGATGGCGCAGATCCTCGCGCACGAGCTGCAGGTCACGATCCATCTGACCTCGGGTCCCGCGGTCGAGCACAAGGGCGTGCTCGCCGGTCACCTCACCGCGCTTTCGGCCGGCGACGTGCTGTTCATCGACGAGATTCACCGCCTGTCGCCGACGGTCGAGGAGAGCCTGTACTCGGCGATGGAGGACGGCCGCATCGACCTGCCGGTCGGGGAGGGGACGCGCGCGCGCACGATGCCGTTTTCGCTCGCACCGTTCACGCTGATCGGGGCCACGACCCGCACGGCGCTGCTGTCGGCGCCGCTGCGCGAGCGCTTTCAGATCGTCGAGGGCATCGAGCTGTACACCGACGACGAGCTCGCCCAGATCGTCACCCGCACGTCGAAGATCCTCGGCATGCCGGCCACCGAGTCCGGCGCGCTGGAGATCGGACGACGCAGTCGAGGCACGCCACGAATCGCCAATCGCCTCACCCGGCGCGTTCGCGACTTCGCCCAGGTCCGCGGACGCACCGCGATCGATCGCCCCGATGCCGAGCACGCGCTGGCGCAGCTCGGGGTCGATCCGCAGGGCCTGGACGCGACCGACCGCCGGATCCTCGAGGCGATCGTGGAGGTCTACGAAGGCGGCCCCGTGGGCATCGAGGCCCTCGCCGCCACGCTCGGCGAGCCCCGCGACACGCTCGAGGACGTGTACGAGCCGTTCCTGCTGCAGCGGGGCTTTCTGGCCCGCACGCCCCGTGGGCGTCAGGTGACCCGCAAGGCGCTCGAGCATCTCGAGCTCGGCGACAAACCAACGCAAACGCCCCGACGCAAGCGCCGGGGCGGTGACGGTCAGGGCCAGCTGGACCTGTAGACGGCCGCGTCGTCGCGGCGCTCAGCCGGTCGAGCGGGTGGGCTTGCCCCACCGCAGGCGGTCGTGGACCAGGCCGAAGTCACGCGCCTGGTTGAGCAGCGATCGGATGTCCTCGCGGTACGAGAAGCGGTGGTCGAGCTCGGGCGGAATCTCGCCGTTTTCGGCCATCTGCCACAGCTCGGGCGCCGCCGACGGGTCCGGCAGCAGGTGGTCCATCAAGAGCGCCTCGTCGATCTCGATCTCCGGCAGCTTGATCGGCGACTGCGGGTCGGAGAGGTACTCGGGATTGATCGCGGACGCGAACGAGTTGGCCTGCGCCACGCGGTCGTTGATCGTCTCGAGCCCGAAGCGCGTGGTCGCGGTCTTGATGATCGACGAATGCTCCAGCAGCGTGCTGTTGATGCAGCCCTTGCGCACGTGGGGCCCGATGACGATCGAGGGCACGCGAAAGCCCAGCTGGCGGAACTCGCTGCGCTCGTCGGTCACCGTCGGGGGCACGACGTGGTCGTAGAAGCCGCCGTTTTCGTCGTAGGTGATGACGAAGAGGGTCTTCTTCCACTGCGGGCTCGCGGCCAGCGCGGCGTAGGTCGTCGCGATGAACAGCTGCGCGAGCGGGATGTTCGGCCCCATCTCGGGGTGCTCGGAGTCGCCGCCGAAGCCGGGATGCTCCGAGCTCGTGAAAAAGCCCGGGTCGATGATCGAAAACGGCGGCAGCCGGCCGCGGAGGGCATCGGACAGGAAGGTGCTGTACTTGGAGAAGCCGAACACCTTGAACAGCGCGCCGGCGGCCCAGGGCACGTCCGAGAAGTAGTTGATGGCGCGCAGGTCCGCGTCGTCCATCAGGTCCCAGATCGTCGTCAGGAACGGCCGCGGGTGGTTGCTCGTGCGCCCGCCGGAGCTCGCCGCATGCATGAAGAAGCGGTTGGGCCACGTGGGGCCGAGCAGCGAGCAGTGGTACGAGTCGCACAGCGAGTACGCATCGGCCAGCGCGTACATGATCGGCGCGTCCTCGCGCGTCAGGTAGCCCATGACCTGGCGGAAGGCCATCGGGTCCGACCCGCCGTTGACCTTGTGATGCTCGAGGCAGAAACCGTCGTTGGTTCCGCCGTTGAACATGCCGTGCATCGCGTCCCACGTGTGCGGTGGGGGAGCCACGAACGGGTTGAACTGACGGAACGGGTTGACGATCTCGCCGTTGGGCCCGGGGTTGAACTCGTCGCCGGTCAGACCGTTGACGTCCGTGCGACCTTCTTCGATGGCCAGGCCGCCGCCGAAGTAGTGGTCGAACGAGCGGTTTTCCATCATCAGCACGACGATGTTCTCGATCGGCGCGAGCAGCTCGGAGTCGGAGAGGTCTCCGCCGCCCATGCACTCGATCGACATGTCGTCGCCGGTGGAGCCGTCGTCGCCGGAGTCGAGCTCGTCGGCCTTGGTCGCCGAGCCACCGCCGGAACCGTCCGAGTCACTGCCGTCACCGCACGCCGTCACGGCGGCGGCGGAGGCCAGGGCCGAGGCGCCGCGCAATACGTCGCGCCGCGAGAGATCGGGCTTGCGTGTCTTCGTCATCCTAAGTCCCCTCCGCGCAGTATGCGGGATCCAGGCCCATGGTAGGGCGTCCGGGTTGTAGCATGGAAACCTACATGAGGCCGTCGGAATATGGACGAGCTTCGACGGCCGCGGCTATGGTGACGCCATGCTTGGTCTTTCGTTGCATCGTCGGGGGCTGATCTTCGTGGCCGCAGTCGTCGTCGGGCTGCCGGCGTGTGGCGACGACGGCGGATCGGGCAGCGGCGGATCGGCCGACAGCGGGGGCGATGGCGCAACCGCCGCGACCGCGATGTCGACCACGGGAGGTGGCGCCGACGAGGAGACCACCAGCCCGCCCGAGCCGGACATGGGACTGCAGCCACCGACGATCTGCCAGTCGATGTGCACGGCCCGGGCCGCGTGCGGCGACAGCGAGGTCGCCTGCGTCAACACCTGCGACGCCGACTACGCCAACTTCGAGTCCGAGCCGGCGCCGTGCCTTTCGGACTTCGAGGCGTTGCTCGGCTGCGTGGGCGGTCTGTCGTGCGGCGACCTCGATCTGTTCGACGCTGCCGAGGGCGACATGTACCCGTGCGCCGCCGAAAACGACGCGTTCACCTCGTCGTGCTTGCTCGGCGGTATGGTGCCGCCGCCCACGTGCGAGGCGTACTGCGGTGTGCTGACGATGTGCACCGACGTCACCGCGCCCGAGTGCGATGCGATCTGCACCGCGCAGCTGGACTTCGCGATGCAGCTGTCGAAGGCATGCGAGGCATCGATGACGGCCATGCTCGACTGTGTCGGTACGCTGGCCGACTGCACCGAGTACGACGCATTCGACCAGTCCACGCCCGACGATCCGTGCGCCGCCGAAGTGGCCGCGGTCGACGTCGACTGCGCGATGTAGCGTCAGCCGCGGTCGCGCAGGCGCTCGCGGATCCGACCGGCCGCGGCGAGCACGAGCAGGCCGATTCCGGTCAGCTCGATGAGCCACTGCACGCGCACGCCGAGCACGGAAAAGCGCATCACCGTGTCCACGTCGTGCAGCGACACGGCGCGGATGCCCCAAAACGCCAGCAGCACGACGACGCCGATCACCACGAGGCGAAACTGGCCCGCCTGCTCCGACAGCAGGCGCCGCATCACCCACAAGACCACGCCGGCCACCGCGGCGACGCCGAGCACCGCCCCCGTCTGCAGGGCGGTTCGACCGGCGTACCAGCCGTCGCCCTGGGCGATGAGCCGACCCACCTCGGCCACGCGCTCGTGCAGATCCACCGCGCTCGCGAGCGCGGCCAACAGCGCCCCCAGCGTCAGTGCCAGCCAGACGGCGGCGCGGCGGGCCGGCTTGGGCGGGTGGGGCCAGTGTTTGCGAAGCACCCGCCACAGCGCGGGCACGGTCTGGCGCAGCGGCCGGTCGGGTCCGTGCTTTTCGGTCTTGTACGCGAGCACGCACGCCCACGCGCACAGCAGGTAGGCGAGTGCGATCGCCACGCGCCCCCAAGGGACGTCGTCGGGACCCAGGGAGATGGCGCAGAGCACGGGCAGCGATGGGCGCCGACTAGCTCGGGCAGGTTCCGCACATGTGTTCGGCGATCAACCCGACGCACAGCGCGTCCCACTCGTCCGAGCAGCAGAACATGTCCTCGGCACACACGCACGTCTCGACCGAGTCGACCTCGCAGCCGGGCGTGCCGTTGGCCGTGCAGCATGGGCCATCGGCGTCGTCGGGGTTGCACGACGGAGCGCACAACGTGGTGCCGACCTGCGTCACGCACATCATGTCCCACTGCATGTCGCAGCAAAAAGCGTCGATGGCGCAGACGCACGCCTCGATGCCCGAGTCGTCGCAGCCGCCCGTCATGTGCGCGGTGCAGCAGTCTTCGTCGCCGCCGCCGCCACCGCAGGCGCTGCACGAGTTGGCCGCGAGGCCGGCGCAGGTGTTGTCCCACTCGGTGTCGCAGCAAAACGCATCCATGCCGCACACGCACGCTTGCACGGTCGGGTCGTCGCAGCCCGGGGAGTTGTTGTCGACGCAGCAATCGCCGCCGCCGCCACCGCCACCGCCGCACGGGCCGGCGTTGGCCGACCACGTCACGTCGTAGCTGCCGGACCCGGACGAGTCGACCGTGTACGCGCGAATGAGGTACGTGCCCGGCTGCAGGCACGTGGTCGTCAGCTGCTCCTCGGAGTCCAGACCCGACGAGGACTTGATGAGCACGCCCGCCTGGTTGGTGAGCGCGAGGTCCATGTCCGGCGGGTTCGCCCCCGACAGCGACACGGTCACCTGAGACGCGCTGCCGAGCTGGATCGCGTACCAGTCGTCGTCGCCGGCGCACAGCGTCCGATCGGAGAGCGTGCCCTGGGCGATCGTGCCGCTGGCGATCGCGTCGGCGGGCGTGTCGTTTTCCTCGTCGTCGTCGTCGTTGCAGTTGCCACCGCCACCGCCACCGCAGCTTCCGGCGTCGGGCAGACACTGCCGCGCCGACGCGCCGTCGACCGAGTCGACCGCGTTCGCCGAGCAGGAGTACCCGTCAGGGCACGTGCCGGGACCGTCGCACGCCAGACCGCAGTAGGAGCCGTCCGCGCCGTTGAGGCACAGGTCTTCGGAACCACCGCACTGCACGTCGAACGAGCAGTGGGCACACACCCCGGCCGGCGGTCCGCCGGTATTGGTGACCCCGACCGCGTGCACGCCCGTCTCGGGATCGTCGACGAGGTGGTCGCAGTCGCCCTCGGCATCGTCGTCGTCGGACGCGGTGATGAGATAGAACATGTCCGCGGTCGCGCCGTCGCCCTGCGGCGCCGTGGGGTTGGGGATGTAGCCCTCCCACGTTCCGTTCATCATGTCGCCCGCGGTCAGATCCATCGTCTGCAGGGTCATGACGTTGAAGTCGATCGGATCGCCGGGGTGCTGGGGCGACCACAGCAGGTAGGGCGCGTCGCCCAGTCCCATGTCGTCGCTGATCTGCGCGACGACCTGCAGGTCCTGCAGCGTCTCGAAGTCCATCGGCGAGTGGTCGATGGCCGGGAAGCCGCCGGGGCAGTCGGTGCCCTTGCGCTTGCGCAGCACGATGACGTACTGCTTTTCGGTCGGCTCGTTGTCGCCGTCGTTGGCCGACAGCACGAGGTCGTAGCGGTCGTCCGCGTCCGTCTGCTCGCGGTTGGGGCACCAGTTCCACGTGCCGGCCAGGCCGTTGGAGTCGGGATTGAGGTTGGCGTCCGCGATGAGCGGCGGCACCTGGTCGAGCTCGACCTCGGTGGAGTCGGGGTCCTCGATCTCGATGTCGACGCTGACGCAGTCGTTCTGCTCGAGATCGAGCACGGTGCCCGAGCCCAGCGGCTTGCGGAAGATCGGCTGGCTGCCGGTGCCCACGGCCCCGCGGACCTCGATGAGCACGGTGATCTTCGAGTCGTTCTTGCCGTCGGAGGCGATGAAGTCGATCGCCTGGCTGCCGACCTGGCTCGCGATCGGGGTGAACTCGAACACGGCCGAGCCGTCGGGGCTCTCGCCGAACTGATGCGTGGTGTCGAAGTCGGGGACGCTGCCCCCGTTGACGTCCCACGAGATGTCGTCGCCCTCGGGATCGGACGCGGTCAGCTGCAGCGTCAGTGTCTGGCCGACCACCGCGACCTGGTCGCCGGGGTCGTCGAGGATCGGCGGGTCACCGCCCTTGCACCCGGTCAGGGCACCCGCGGCCACGACGGTGGTCCCCAGCCACCCGGCCACGAAGGTCGAAAGTCTCATCGCCCGCATCTTGTCTCGTCGCATCGCCAAGTCATGTCCCTGGTTTGGGCCGCCCGAAATCAGGTCTACACCCACGGGACCTTCGCGTATTGTGCGCTGCGGCTCGCGGGCGTGGCAAGGTGCCTTGGACGCACGTCGCCTCCGTTTTCGTCACCGTCGCGCACAGTTTCGCGGCACGACTCACACGCGCCGCACGACGTGATCGGACCACGTATTTGCGCCAGCTCCCGCGTCGTCGGCGGCGCGGCCGAAGCGCGCGGCCTTTGCTACCCTGGCGGCCAGGATGCGACATGGGATCTGGGCAGCGTGGATGGCCGTGGTCGTGGCCGGCTGCGGCAACGACGAGGGCGGACGACC
>CALBMM010000056.1 GCA_937896535.1 uncultured Pseudomonadota bacterium | reverse complement strand
CCCGATTGGCGATCGGCGTCGAAGCGGGACGGACTACCCGTAAAGTGCTTGCAGCTGTCGGCTCACGGCAGCTACGCTGCTGCGGGGCGCACCTGAAGCGCCAGGTACGTTGGGCGGACGAGAGGTGCATGCGCACACCGGTGCCCGGCGCACCGCGGCCAACTCGGTTGGCGTGAGCCCCAATCTGCTTGCGGTGCGGTTTGCAGCTCGACATCCTTCCTTCGGTGCCTCGATCCGTTCGCATGACCGTTCTGCTCGCCATGCTCGCCGCATGTGGGCCGGATACGAGGCGTCCAGTAGCCGGAGACTACGAGGTCACGAAAGCAGGCTGGGGCTGCGGCTGGGACAATCCGGAGGCTCCGGCGCATGGAGTCGTTGCGTTTCTCGACACCCTGACGTTGGAGCAGGGAGGAGACGGGGAGGTGCTCCTGTCCTTGCCGATGCCCCCGTGCCCGGTAACTGGCTGGCCTGCGGCCGGAGGCTTCGAACTTGTTGCGGACGACTGCGTCGTCGAAGTCGCGGGAGATGAACGGGTGGAAGCACACTCGATCAGCTACTCCGACGGTTACGGTGACGGCGCGTGGCATGATGGCGTGCTGGAACTCAGGATCACGACCGTACGCCAGTTCTCCCATGTGCTCGGCGACCTGCCAGACTGGTGGGACGACCCTGGATCGTGCTCCGCGCGGTACGAGTTGTTGCCGCAAGACTGATCGCTCCTCAAGCGACCTTGCCCGCAGCATCCGCCGACAGCTACGCTGCATGCGGTCAAATGCTACCGAACGTTGGACGAGATGAGCTTCAGCGAAGATCACGAACGACGAGTGGCGAGCTTCCCCGAGGACGTTCGCCTCGCGCACAAGAGATCGATCCACCACCGGTCGGAGGTGCTCGCCAGTGACCGCTGCGGGTGCTTCTACTGCTGCGCGATCCTCGTACCGAGCGAGATCACCGAATGGACCGACGATCTCAACGGCATCGGCCAGACCGCACTTTGCCCTCGATGCGGCATCGACTCGGTGATCGGCGACAAGTCCGGGTTCGAGATCAGCGCGGAGTTCCTCGCGCGGATGAAGACGTTCTGGTTCTGAAACCTCTTCTCCGAATGCAGGCGCCGCCCAACTCACGCCCTGAGGTAGTCCGCAACCAGAATTTCGGTCAGGTCGATCCGCCCTCCACTGCGAGCTTCAGCAGCGAGGACCCACGCTTCTCGAGGGTCTCGAGATAGCGCTTCTCGTCGTATGGGACGCGCTCGATCCAGCACCGGTACAGGATCCGGATCCACTTGAACGCCAGGGCTCGGAGCGCTGCCTGATGTCTTGCGCCCTTGGCTCGCTGCTTGGCGTAGAACGCCTTCGCCCACTTCGACCGGGGGATCGTCTGGGCGACCCACTCCACGAACGTCTGCCGCAGGAACGTCGAGCACGACCAACGCCAGTGCACCCAGCACTTCTTGCCGCTGCGTTCCGTGACCGGGGCGACGCCCGCGTACTTCCCGACGGCGGGATACCAAGCTCAGTCCAGGACGAAGTACTCGGGCCAGTCGCGGGTGAACTGGGCGAGCCGTTCGCGTAGCCCGCGACTGTGCTGCCAATAGAGCGCGTCCAGCTCCGCGAGCCCGGCCCGGTCGCGGAACTGCGCGAAGCCTTCCCGTCCCAGCGGCACCAAGCGCTCGAGCAGGTCCATCTGACCCGACGTACGAATCAGCGCCTCGTCCACCTGACTCGCCGCTTCATCGAGGCCCAAGGTGTGAAGCGCATCCACGGCGCCGCCGACGAGGCTGCGGCGCTCGGCCGCGACCACGTTCCACATGAGCTGCGCAAAGCCGCCGTTCCGAACCTCGTGATCCAGGTAGCTGGCGCAGTAGCCAACTCGACATCCCGGCGACCGTCGCGTCAGAGAGTCGAGCGGATCGAGGTGGAGCGGTTGCCCTTCGATCGCCACCGCCCCGATTTCGAGCATCTTCGAAACCGGATCGTCGGGCGATATGCTTGTGGCCCGCACCTTTTCGGTGCCGCGGATCCGTGCCAGCCCGACCTTCAGGGCATTCTTCCACGCCTCGAACGGACCCTCGCACTGGTCGGCAGACACGACCGGAGTGTCTCCCGTCTCGATCTCTGCGGTCGCGATCACGACGTCAGCCAACGCTGGAGTGCCCCACTCGGTATGGGGTGACCCGTGGACGATGAAGGAGAACTTCAAGCCGTCGATGACGACGCCGTCGTTCACCACGCGGAATCCGACATCGTCATCGCCCCATGCGAAGAACTCCCCGCGCTGCGCCTCGGGCGTGGACTGATGAATCGTCCAGGCGAGATCGCGAGCACGCTCTCCTCCCAGCACCATGACGAACATGCCCACACGGCCCGTTTCGAGGACGATCATCTCACCAATCCATCTGAAGGGTATCCATCTTGCTCGCCGTGGTCCGGCGTCGTCCTGCCGCGACGGCCGATGACTCGAGCGAGCGTCGCGCTCCGTCGCCGCCCATGTTCATCGCAGGTCTTCGTAGAACTGCAGCGCCGTCGAGCACGTCGACGCCTACCACCACGAGTGCGGGCGGCGGATCCGGGTCGGGCCAGAAGCCCAGAGATCGGGTGACGTCGACGACTGCGAGCGGCAAACGGTCGCAGGGGCTGTCCGACACCTTGAACCAGCCACCGTCGAGTCGGAGCCCACCCGACGCATACGCGATCGCGTGGGGACTCGTGAGCACGCTGACCGAGTCGATCTTTCCCCCCGCATGGGAGTGCAGGTTCGTCGACGGCGACGAGTTCGGACAGCGAGCGGCGCAACGGGCGTGCATCGTACCAAGACCGCCGACGGAGCCGAAGGCCTCACCTCGACCTCCGGTGCCACCGCGCGAGGCGGTCTGCGATCGCGTCCATTCGCCGCGGATGCGAAGAGGAGGTCGTCTCGCGGTTGGGTAGGAGGGGCGCTCGTCGCAGGGGCGACCGGCGCTCGCGGACGGTGTGATCGGCGTGGCGACGAGCCGTGGCGATGCCATGTCGCTGCCTCGTCGACGACCGCCGGGCGCCGAGGTGCACTCGAGACGACGCGGGTGCGCAACGAGTCGCCGGACAACCAAGGCGCGGCGCGGCCCGGGCCGAGGCCGCAGGCGGACCCGGTCGAGCTCGTGCTCAGGGCAGCAGCGACAGCTGCCACGGTGGTGGCGGTCGAGGCGGTGCACGAGCGCCGTGCAGGTGCTGCCCGGCGCGCCGCACGTGTGGGTCTGAGGGTCGATCTCGACGGGGTGGGGGTATCCTCGACCCGTGGATCATGACGACGATTGGGCCGAGCGCTGCCTACGGGCAGCGTTGGCGGACGCGGAGTTCTCGTTCACCGAGGGCCGCGGAGAGAAGGGGACGTTGATCGCGGGGTTCAACTACGGACCGTCGTCGGACTCACAGCTGCACCTGACGGCCCAGGTGGAGGTCGGCACGCTATTGCTCGTCGCCGACGAGCTCGTGGACTTCGGCGATCCCTCGCCGGCGCAGCTGCACGGGATCAACGACGTGACGATCGACTGGCCGGTGGGCCGAATGGGGTGGGCGTCCCATCGCGGCAAGCTCGAGGCGCGCGTATCGTTGTTCGCGTATCCCGACTTCGTGCCGCCCGGTCCGCTCGTGCAGTGGGTGTGTCATCACCTTTGGGAGGAGCGAGAGTCGTTGGCGGCGCTGCGTTGCCCCCAGCCGAGCTTTCCCCCGCTGCCGCTCGAGGACGTCGGGGCGCGGTTCGAGGCCGCGGGCATCCGCCTGAAGCGACAGCCCGACGGCTCGTTCGTCACCCGCATCGACACCGGCGACACCGGGTCCTTTGGTCTGCGCATCGGCCAGAGCGTGCCGGGGGTCGCGGAGATCGATGCGTTGCCGCTGCGCGCCCGCCCGTTCGAGGGCGACCTCGCGATGCACTGCAAGCTCGCCGACCTCAACGGACGGCTGGCCACGAATGCGGTGACCGTCTGGCGGACGCAGGTCGTCGTCCGTCACAGCACCCCGATCGTGTGGATTCCTGATCACCCGCAGTGGGCGAAGTTCATCCTCGATGCCGCCTCGTGGACGTGCATGGACGTGGTGCGGATCCTCGGGGGCGGGCCGGTCGACCGACCGCCAGCGAACTAGCCTGCGGCTTCGTCGGGCTTCTTCTTGGCCGCGGGCTCTTTCTTGGCTCTCGGCTTCTCTCCCGCGTTCGCGCGCAGGGCGTGCGGCCTGGGCCTTGTCGCCCCACGCGGTCATCACCTCGTGGTCGTCGAGCGCTTCGGTCGGGGCGATGAAGTAGGGCATGTCGAACGACGGTGCCAAGCCGGTTCAACCCGCGCGCGCGTAGTGGCTCGGCGGTTGCCCGACGTGGCGGGTGAACGCGGTGCTGAACGTGCTCGCGGAACGGTAGCCGACGCGCTCGGCCACCTCGGCGATCCCCCCGAAATCGTCGCCCCGCAGGAGATTTCGAGCCACGGCCATGCGCCACGCCAGCAGGTACTCCATCGGCGGAAGGCCCACGGTCCGGGTGAAGCGCTCGAAGAAGGTCGAGCGTGACAGGCCGGCGGTCTTGGCGAGCTCGGCGACCGTCCACGGACGCTCGACGTGCGCGTGCATGTGGCGGATCGCGGGCGCGAGGCGTTCGTCGGACAGGCCCCGCAGAAGTCCGGCCGGGGCGCCCTCGTCGGGGTTGGCGCGCAGCGCCTCGATGAGCAAGAGCTCCACGAGGCGCCGGAGCACGAGGTCGCGTCCGGCCCGTTGCTGCGTCGACTCGTCGGCGACCATCCGCACGAGCGTGGTGAGTCGCTCGACCCCGCGCACGTGCACCATCGCCGGTAGCAACGACACGAGCACGGTGGCATCGGGCGACTCGAACGCGAAGTAGCCACCGAGCAGTCGCACGTCGGGGGGGCCCTCGGGGGAGCCGTGCCGAACCTCTTCGTCGGAGCCGGCCGCCGCGTGGGGATCGAGGGGGGTCGGCTCGGCCGGCTCGAACCCCGACATCGTGAAGGCCGGCGTCGCCGGTAGCAGCACGAAGTCGCCGGCCTGGATCGTGACGGGGGGCTGGCCGTCGACCGCGAGCCGGCACGCGCCATCGAGCACGGCGCAAAAGCTCGGCTCGCCGAACGCCGAGTAGCGAACACCCCAGCGGCCGGCGCCGCTGATGCCCTTGGACAGGACCGTTCGGGGGCGCAGCAGGGTGATGACCTCGGACAGCGGGTCGACCATGGTTCGGACGATAGCAAATGAAATGCGGACTATCCATGATAGATGGTCCGACATGGCGGGACTATCTTGGATTCGTCGGCCGCGGAGAGCGGCCCCGCAGAAGGCGAAATCATGTCCAAGATCAGCAGCGATTGTCGTATCGACCCCCGACTGCAGGCGGCGTTCGGGGCCATGCCCGACGCCCCGAATCCCGGGGATGTGCCCGACCGGCGCGCCCTGCTCGCCGAGTACGCGTCCGAGCAGGTGCGGCGCGCATTCGCGTCGCAGAGCGCGGCCTTCGACGCCATGGACGACGAGACCGTCGCGCCGTCCACCGGCCTGACCGTCACCACCGAGGCGTTCGCTTCGGCGGCCGGCGGTCACGAGATCCGGCTGCAGGTGATCCGTCCCGACACCCGCGAGCCGCTGCCTTGCGTCTACTACATCCACGGTGGCGCGATGCAGTTCTGGTCGTGCTTCGACGGCATGTACAGGGCCTGGGGGCGACTGATGGCCGCGCAGGGTGTCGCGGTCGTGATGGTCGACTTCCGTAACGCGCTGCTGCCCTCGTCCGTGCCCGAGGTCGCACCGTATCCGGCCGGGCTCGACGATTGCGTCGAAGGCCTATGCTGGGTTCGCGAGCACGCCACGCGGCTCGGGATCGATCGCGAGCGCATCGTCGTTGCCGGTGACAGCGGTGGCGGCAACCTCACCCTCGCGCTGGGCATGAAGCTGCTGCGCGAGGGCGATGCGGGGTGGCTCGGGGGCCTGTACGCGATGTGCCCGTACATCGGTGGCCAGTGGCCGAACCCGCAGCACCCGTCGTCGACCGACAACGACGGCATCTTGCTCGAGCTGCACAACAATCGGGGCGCGATGGCCTACGGGATCGAGGCGCTGCAGGAGCGAGATCCGTTGGCGTGGCCCGGCTTTGCGTCCGACGCGGACGTTCGGGGCCTTCCGCCCACGGTGATCCTCGTCGACGAGTGCGATCCACTGCGCGACGAGGGCATCGCTTTTTACCGGCTGCTGCTTCGCAACGGGGTGCCCGCGCGCTGCCGGCAGTCGATGGGGACCATTCACGGCGCCGAGATCTTCGCTGCAGTGTGCCCCGACATCAGCCGCGACGCCGCGCGAGACATCGCCGCCTTCGCGACGAGCGCAGGGAATCCCCGGCCGGCCGCGCGACCGCACCGACCGATCGCGGCGGCGACGTTCGGCTTTCGGGCCACCATGACCGCGCGCGCCGGCGAGGGCGATGCGCTCGTCGAGCTGCTGCTCGGGGCGACGACGGGCACGGGGCCAGCCACCAACCCGAAGTGCGTCCTCTATCTCGTCGAGCGCTCGCCGTCCGACCGCGACGTCGTGCACGTCACGGAAGGCTGGACCTCGAAGGCGGCCCACGCGGCGAACTTCGCCCGGGCCGAGTCGCAGGCACTCGTGGCTCGGCTCGCCGGCATGGTCGTGGGGGAGGCTCGCTACGAAGACGTCGTGACCGCGGGCGGCCACGTGCAGGTGGGAGGGGGGCGATGAAGACGATCCTGATCACGGGTTGCTCGTCCGGCTACGGCCTCGAGACGGCGAGTCATTTCCACGAGCGCGGCTGGAACGTGGTGGCGACGATGCGCACACCGAACGAAGACCTGCTGCCGCGATCCGATCGCATGCACGTGCAGGCGCTCGACGTCACCGAACCCGCGAGCATCGAGGCCGCGATCGCCCGCAGCGGGCCGATCGATGCCCTGGTCAACAACGCGGGCATCGGTCTGTTCGGTGCGTTCGAGGTGACCCCGATGGCGACCGTGCACGACGTGTTCGCGACCAACGTGTTCGGCACGATGGCGACGACGCGGGCGGTGCTGCCGGGCATGCGCGTGCGGTCATCGGGCGTGATCGTCAACGTGACCTCGACGGTGACGCTCGCTCCGATGCCGTTGGTGTCCGTGTACACCGCGAGCAAGACCGCGATCACCGGGTTCACCGGATCGCTTCGCCTGGAGCTCGAGGGCTTCGGCATTCGCGTCAAGCTCGTCGAGCCGGGCTATGGCCCCGGCACGGCCTTCGGCCGCAACAGCCAGGCGCGGATGGAGGGCCTCGTCCCCGAGGCCTACGGGCCGTTCGCGGCGAGGACGTTCGCCGCCTACGGGCAGCCCGCCGCGGTGACGAGCGCGTCCGACGTCGCACACGCGATCTGGGACGCGGTCCACGACACGACGGATCGCTTGCACTTCGCCGCGGGAGCCGACGCGGTCGCCCTGAGCGCGTCGACGTAGGGTCGCTTTGGGACGCTGGCGTTCACTACTGCCGGTCGTCCGGTTCGGCCTCGTCGCGATCACGGCCGGGCAACGTGTACCTGTGGGCGGGTCGGCTCGCGCAGCGCGGCAAACTCCACCCTGCCGTCGGACGGCCCGAGCCTCATGAAGTCGTCGGCGACGGGGTCGCCGGCGACTTTGATGGCGACGGCCACCAAGAACTACTTCTCGCGGCGGGCACCGTTGGCTCCGACAAGATCGCGGTCGGTGATGTCAACGGTGACGGCGTCGACGACATCGCCGCGATGACACGCATCGCGCTCGGGGAGCTTGGCTTGTTCCTCCTCCTCTCCGATCCCTAGCCAGGCCGGTCACGGAGTCTCAATGCGTGGGCAACGCAGAAGATCGCCGTCCAACTCGGAGCTGCAGCAGCACGCACGCTTCCCAGGTCTGCGCGCACGCGGTGCTTCCAGGCGGTCTCGAACCGGACTCCGTCGATCGACTCGAGGATGTCGATGCGGGTCGAGGCCGTCCCATCATGACGCGCTTGGGGTCCGCAAAGTGTTCGACCGTCAGACCCGGAAGCTCTCCGGCGACGAGCTTGCTCATCCGTCTTGGCGACGGCGAAGCTCAGCCAGGATCTTCGACGCGGGAGCGACCTCGCCTCGGCCAACTTGCTCGACCGACCTGCTGATCGCGGCCTCCAGCGCTTGGCGCTGCTGCGCATCCAGCTTGTCACCTTCGTCGTCGACGACGAGGTCCAACACGGTTCCCTCGGGGAGGTCGGTCGCCTCATCGACAACCAGTCGACCATTGTGAAGCGTGGCACGCACGCCCATCGCCTTTTCACACTAGCGCTCGCGAACCCGCCCGACAACTTCGATCGCGAGTCCCCGATCGGCCCGCCTAGCAGCCGCCGTTGACCGCGCCCGGCGTGCCCAGGTCGCCGTCGCCGTACACCGCCGTCGCCGCGCACCAGTTCGCCGCGTCGTCGTTGGCGGTCGCGTCCTGCGACCCCGGATCCAGCTGCATCGCGATGCCGGAGCCGAAGCCGAACATCGTGGTGTAGACGAGGCGGTCGATCGTGGTGCCGCCGCACTGCAGCTCGAGCTCGTCGCCGCCGTCGTTGGTCAGCGAGAAGGCGTCGCCGAACTCGTAGACGACACCGCTCACGCCGCCGTTGATCGCGGGGTCGACGACCTTGGCCAGCAGCACGGTCGCGCCGGGAGCAACGAGGATCGGGCCGCCGGAGTTGATGATGTCGGACTCGGGGCCGTTGCCGTCGTCGACGAGCTCGCAGCCTTCGATGTCGACGGGGGCGGCCGAGACGTTGGTCATCTCGATCCACTCGCCCTCGGCGTCGGTGACCGCGGCCGGGTTGGGCATCAGCTCGGTGAACACGAGGTCACCGGGACCGGGCAGGTTGGACGCCATGCACTCGCCGTCGACGCAGGCCTCGCCGGGGTCGCACGGGTTGGGCACGCACGGGTCACCGTCGGTCGTGTCGCCGCTGCCGGGTCCCGTGGCCGTGCCGGTGTCGGGGTCGGAGTCGCCGGCGGTCGTGTCGTCGGGCGTCGCGTCGGATCCGGCGTCGGCCGTGACCGTTCCCGTGTCGCTGGACGAGCCGGCTCCGCTCGCGGAGATGCCCGTCATCATGGCGGGCCCGGTCGTGCCGAACGGCGCGTCCGTGTTGACGTCGGTGGTGCAGGCGCCCAAGCACGACAGCAGCAAGATCGAAGTGCTCGCTCGCGTCGCTCGGTGCCGCATCTTCGACATCGTCGCGGACGATCTGCCGGCGTGTCCAGCCTGCCCACGTCGCGGGAGCGTGACAGTGAGGGCAGGGGCACAGTCGCGCGCCCGCCGTCGCTCAGGTCTCGTCGAGCTCGCGCAGCCAGGCGTCGAGCTCGGGCAGCTCGGCCTGCTGCCACGGGTTGCCGCCGGCAATGAGCGTCCTCGCGTACTGGCCGAGGGCTCGCGCCTGGGTCAAGTCCCCTTGCTGGCGGTAGGTCCGCGCGAGCTGCCAGACGACGCCGCCGACGACGCCGCGGTCGCGGGGCAGGGGCGCGGCCGGATCGAGCTCGCCCAACGCCCGCTGAAAATGCCGCTGCGCTTTGCTCGGATCTCCGTCGACGAGGGCGAGTCGGCCCGCGACCTCTTCGAGGCTCCAGTCGATCGCATCGCCGTAGTGGGCGAGGGCACGCTCGACGAGCGGGCGCGCCTCGTCGTCGCGCTGCAGGTCCACGAGCAAGCCGGCGTGGCTGACCTCCGCGGCGACGATCTCGTCTTTGTTCGGATCTCCGCCGAGCTCGGCGTGCTCCCGAGACTCGCGGGCGAGCTTTTCGGCGGCCGACAGGTTGCCGCGGGCGACCTCGACCTTTTGCAGGTTGCCGAGGATGTGCCCGAGCATCGGGTGCTCGAAGCCCACGGTCTCGAGCGCGATGTCGCGGGCGCGCGCGATGAGCTCGTAGGCGCGCTCGCCCTCACCGCGCTGCAGGTACACCCCACCCAGCAGCGCCATCGGCTGCGCGAGCGCGGGATGCTTGGGACCGAGCTCGCTCTCGATGGATCCGATGAGCTCGTCGAAGTGGTGCTCGGCCTCGTCGAGCTCGCCGCGAAAGAACGAGATCAGCCCCAGTCGCGAGTGTGCCTCTTCGATCGCGCCGGCCTTGACCCCTTTGACCGGCGGCGGATCGGCGAGCACGCGCCGGGCGTAGACCTCCGCGGTACCGTACTCGTCGCGCAGCATGTACACGCCCGAAAGGCCCAGGCGCGCGCGGGTGGTCGCGACCTCGCCCAACGCGACCGACAGCCCCACGCGCTCGGCCTCCAACAGCACCTTCTCGGCGTCGTCGAGATCGCCGCGGCGGATCCTCGCCAGCCCGCGCATCACGTCCAGCTCGGCCGAGGCCGCGCTCGGCTCCTCGGCGCGCGCGGCCAGGTCCAGACCCAGTCGCTCGAGCCGCTCGATCTCCTCGGCCGGCGCGTTGCCTTCGATGAGGTGGTGCAGCGCCGACGGCACCAGGTCGGCCGCGGACACGATGTCGTCTTCGCCTTCGAGGATCCAGATCGCCTCGATGAGCGCCTCGGCGGCCTCCATGTAGTGACCGGCGCCGCCGTGGGTGCGTCCGCGCAGCTCGAGCAGTCGTGCGCGCAACGTCGCGTCGCCCAGCTCGTTGACGCGCGGCAGCGTGCGCTCCACGAACGCCAGCGTGGTCTCGACCCGCTCCGCCGAAAGTCGCCAGCCGTGGTCTTCGACCTGCAGCGCGATCTCGTCGAGCTCGCGGCGCTGCGCCGGCGTGTTGTTCTCCTGCGACTGCGCCGGGCAGGGGCGTCGGCCCGTCCACCGCCACAGTCGCCGCAGCGCCGGGCGTGGGTCTCCGCCCGCCTCGCCGATCGCGGTCAGCCGCGCCAACGCTTCGGCGATCTCGGTCTCGGCTTCGACGGTGCACTCGAGCGCGCGACGCTGCGCTTGCGACGGCTCGGCCCCTTCCGCACACACCTCGCCGCGCACCTTCGCGAACCGATTTCGCGCCGCATCGACCCGCGTCGTCACCCGAGAAAAGGCTCGGTCGCCGCCCGGGTCGTCGGCGGGCACCGAGCCCTTGCGCACCGCATCGCGCGTCGCATCGTCCCACGCGAATCCTTCCGACGCGCACGCGACCGGCAGCTCCGGGCGCGACAGCATCGCGGTTGCCGAAGCGGCTCCGAGCACGGCGACCGCGGCCATCGCCACCAGCGGAGAGCCGCCGCGCTTTTCACCGTGACGCAACGCCGCGGCGAGCTGCTCGAGACTGCCGAAGCGATCGGTCGGCTCCGGCGAAAGTCCCCGCGCGAGCGCGTCGTAGATCGCGGTCGGCACCGGGCTGTGGCGCGACCGTGGCGGCGGTCCGCGGTACTTGGCCGCGGCGATCTCCGCGAGGTCCTGACCATCGTACGGTCGCTGCCGGTACAGCGCCTCGAAGATGCACGCACAGATCGCGAACTGGTCGGCCTCGGGCCCGATCTCCGCGCCGGCGTGCTGTTCGGGCGCCATGTAGCGCGGCGTGCCCATCACGGTGCCGGGGCGCGTGAGGCTGTCGTCGTCGAGCGTGCGCGCGGCCTCGAACGAGTCGGCGGGCGGATCGGTGGGCAGCGGCTCGGCGCGCGCGAGACCGAAGTCGAGCACTTTGACCCGACCGTCGTCGGTCAGCATCGTGTTGGCGGGCTTGATGTCGCGGTGGACGATGCCGGCCGCGTGCGCTGCGGCCACGCCGGCGATCACGGCCTGCCAGCGCGACAGCACGGTGGCCCACGGGGGATCGGCCTGCTCGACCCACGCGTCGAGCGTGCGACCCTGCAACAGCTCCATCACGATGTAGACCCGGTCGCGTCCGCGGCCGCGCTCGTCCAGGCCCACGTCGTAGACCTCCACGACGTTGCGGTGACGCAGCCGGGCCAGCGACTGCGCCTCTCGCAGCAGGCGCGTGCGGGCGGCGGTGCCGTCGGTCGGGTCGCCGCTGGGCAGCACGACCTTGATCGCGACGTCACGCCCCAGCTGCGGATCGTAGCCGGCGTAGACCACTCCGCACCCGCCGGCGCCGAGCTGCCCCCGCACCTCGTAGCGACCCAGACGGGTGGTCTCCTTGCCCCCCGTCAGCCGCTCGAGCACGGTGCTGAGCGCCAGTCGGCCTTCGATGCCGATCGAGCGCTCGATGACCGCGGTCCGCTCCACCTCGACACGATACCGGATCAACCGGCACGTTCGGCAACGAGCTTCGCCAATTCACCGTCGTCGGGGAACCGATACTCGGTCTTCTTCGAGAAGACGAGTTGCCCGTCGATTTTCACGTCGAAGATTCCCCGGCCTCCCTTGACCAAGCGGGGGCGAACGCCCGTTGCGTTCTCGATTTCGTCGGCCGCCCGGGCCGCGCGCGGTGCGTAGTTTCAAACGACGCAGTATTCGATCGACACGTCCACGGATGGTCAGGGTAGCTCGCCGACGCGCGTTGTCGCGACGAGCGCCCCGCGCCCCGTCCGGGTTCCCTCACGTCCCCGTGCGCGGGCCGCCGAGCGGGACGGCCGGGCCGAATCGTCTCCGGGGCCCTTCACATCCGGATCCGGGTCGGCTCTACCTCGCATGACTCGAAGTGGCCTGCTCGGTCTGACTGCCCTGCTCGCGTGCAACCTGGTCCTCGACGACGGCGAAGATGCGTCGGAGGTGGCCCGCGCCGTGGTCGGCCCCGACGGCGGCGTGCTCGAAGGGACCGGGGTGCAGCTGCAGGTGCCGGCGGGGGCGCTGAGCGAAGACGTGGAGCTTTCGGTGCGGCGGGTGGACGAGGACGGCGCGAACGGGGTCCGGGCGGTATCCCCCGTCTACCGCTTCGAGCCCGAGGGCGTGACCTTTGCCGAGCCCGCGCGGGTCACCCTGCAGGTCGACGAGCCAGAGTTCATGACCCTGTACTGGAGCGTCGAGGGGGACGACACCGCGTTCGAGGCCGTGGGCGTGGGCGCGGCGGGTGAAGCCACCGGATGGACCCACCACTTCAGCCTCGCCTACGCCGGTGCCGGCGCTTGCGAGCTGCCGCAACCGCCGGCCTCGGTCACGCGCTGCGTGTGCCGAGCCAGCGACGAGGTGGGCGATCTGCTGTGCAAGGCCGATCCGAGCATGAACACCGACGCGCCGGGGACCTGCCCCGACCTGGACGCGTACTCGGGGACGGACGGTGCGGGGTGCTCCGGCTACGGGCCGCGGGACGAGACGCAGTACGCGTGCGCGTGTCTGAGCGGCGACGGCGACTACCTGTGTCCCGACGCCCACGTCTTCCAACCGATGCAGCAGTGCCCGTCCGAAGGCGGCCTTCAGGGATTCATGTCCGATTCCCCGTCGGGCAGCTGCAGCGGGACCACGGTGGTGCAGGATCCCGAGACGGGCGTGCTCTCCAACGAGAGCAAGTCCGGCACGTTGGTCGACTGTGGGGCGGTGATCACCGAGACCAAGTACGACAACGTCTCGGGGTCGCTGGAGGGTTGCTACGAGACCAGCGAGGCCAGCGACGGCACGTGTCCGTCCGACGGGCCCCCGCAGCCGCAGGTCTCCATGGACTGTCAGGCGCGGATCGCCGCGCTCGAGAAAAAGCGTGTCGACGCGGGCCTGCCACGGACGGCTTGCCTCGAGCCGCCGATCTCGCCGGTCGTCGGCACCGAGATCGGTCAGCACCTGGAGCTGGGCTTGTTCGCCACGGACGCCGACCACCTGACGCAGGTGAAGATCCCGTGGGGCAGCAAGAGCGAGTGCGACATGGACACCAGCGAGCGCACGAGCCCCGGCTTCTTGGATCTGCTCGAGGTCGTCTCCCGCGACGAGGCGAGCAAGACCGTGACGATCCGCTTCGCCGAGATCAAGCCCATGACCTCCTCCGGCTTGGCGAAGGGACGCGAGGATCTCGACTGCTACGCGGCCCGCGTCGCCGACGCCGGCGCACGCTGCAAGGACACGCTCGACGATGGATCGAGCCTCACCGAGTACGTGGACTTCTGCGCCCGCTTGGGGGCGATCGGGTGGACCGTCGCGCTCGCCGAACCGACGGCCGATCACCCCGAGGGCTACAAGCTTCGGTGGGCCCCGAGCGCGAAGTTTGCCCACAAGTTCAAAGCGGCGCCCGGCGACACGCGTGACGTTCTCGCGATCGTGTGCGAGGACGGCATCACGACCTACGAGTGCCTCGAGTAGAGACCCGTCACGTCCCCGTGCACCAGCCGCCGAGGTAGCGCTGCTGCGCGTCCGTGAGGGTGTCGATCGCGACGCCGCGGGCCCGAAGCGACAGCCGGGCGACCTGCTGGTCGAGCGCGTCCGGCAGCGCGAAGACCTTCGGTGACAGGCCCGCCCCCTGCTGCGCCAGGTACTCGGCGGCCAGCGCCTGGTTGGCGAAGCTGAGGTCCATGACGTCGGGCGGGTGGCCCTCGGCGGCGGCGAGGTTGACCAGGCGTCCCTCGGCCAGCAGGTGCACGGTGCGTCCGTCGGGCAGGCGGTAGGCGACCAGCGAGGGCCGGATCTGCACGCGGTCGACGGCGAGCTCGGCGAGCGCGGCCACGTCGAGCTCGACGTCGAAGTGGCCGGCGTTGGCCACGATCGCCCCGTCCTTGAGCGCGGCGAAGTGCTCGCGCGCGACGACGTGCTCGCCCCCGGTCACGGTGCACAGAAAGTCCGCCACGGCCACGGCGTCCGCGATCGGGCGAACGTCGAAGCCGTCCATCACCGCCTCGAGCGCGCGGATCGGGTCGACCTCGGTCACGATGACGCGCGCACCCATGCCGGCGGCGCGCGTGGCCACGCCGCGGCCGCACCAGCCGTAGCCGCACACCACGAACGTGGCGCCGGCGATCAGCCGATTGGTCGCGCGCAAGAAGCCGTCGATCGTGCTCTGACCCGTGCCGTAGCGGTTGTCGAACATGTGCTTGGTCTTCGAGTCGTTGACCGCGATCACCGGGTAGCGCAGCACGCCCTCGGCGGCCATCGAGCGCAGACGGGTGACGCCGGTGGTGGTCTCCTCGGTCCCGCCGAGCACCTGCAGCTCCTTGGCTTCGGTGTGCGCGAGCGTGGCGAGGTCGGCCCCGTCGTCCATCAGGATCTGCGGCTGGTGGGCCAGCGTGGCGCGCAGATGGGAGAAGTACGTGTCGCGGTCTTCGCCGGCGATCGCAAACACCTCGATGCCGTCGCGCACGGCGAGGGCGGCCGCGACGTCGTCTTGGGTGCTCAGGGGATTGGAGGCGCACAGCCGCACGTCGGCGCCCCCGGCGGCCAGGGTACGGGCGAGCACGGCGGTCTCGGCGGTCACGTGCAGGCACGCGGCGATCGCCTTGCCGGCGAGGGGCTTGTCCTTGGCAAAGCGCGCGCGGATCGAAGCGAGCACGGGCATGGCGCGCTGCGCCCAGTCGATCTTGGCGGCGCCGGTGTCGGCGAGGTCGGGGGAGAGGATGTCCATGCCGCGGAGCATGCGACGTGCCGCGGATGATTCACGTGAATGTTCGAGGCATTTCACATAATCTGTGCTTATGCTTGCGGACCTCAACCGCCTGCGCACGTTCTACTTCGTGCATCGCGAGGGCAGTGCGACCGAGGCCGCCGCGCGCCTGCACGTGTCGCAGTCCGCCGTCAGCCAGAGCCTCGCCAAGCTCGAGGAGGAGGTCGGCAGTCAGCTCTTCGTGCGACGTCACCGTCGGCTCGTCCCCACACCCGCCGCCGACCGCCTGCAGCAGATCGTCGCGCCCTTCTTCGAGCGGCTGTCGGGTGGGCTGCAGGACATCCACCTGCAGCAGCACGAGCTCGTCGGGACGCTGCGCGTCGGCGCGCCGGTGGAGTTCGGCGCGCACCGGCTCGTGCCGGCCTTCGCCGAGTTTCGCCGCGAGCACCCGCAGGTGCAGCTACAGCTGACGCTCGGCCACCCCGACGCGCTCGTGCCCGCCGTGCAGGACGGCCGTCTCGACCTCGCGTTCACCGACGTCTTCGACCAGGATCGCTGGGCCGGGCTCGACGTGACGACGGTGACGGAAGAGTCGCTCGTCGTGGTGGGCACGCGTCGCTACGTGCGGCGTACGCTCGGCGACGCGCGGACGTTCGCGGCGCTGCGCGAGGCCGACTTCATCGCCTACGACCCCCGCGCGCCGGGGCTGCGCGGCTGGTTTCGTCACCACTTCGGCAAGGCGCCGGCGCACCTGCACCTGTCGCTGACGGTCGAGAGCGTCCAGGCCGTGGTCGCGGCGGTGCTCGCCGATCTGGGCCTGGGTCTGGTCCCCTCGCACGTGGTCGACGACGCCCTGGTCCGCGGTCGCCTGCTCGCGCTCGACACGCCCAAGCGCGCGCTCCCGCACCGGATCTCGATGGCCCGTCTCGCCGACAAGCGCCCGACTCGTCTCGAGCGTCGGTTCGCGAAATGGGCGGCGCAGCGGACCTGGTGAGCGACGGTCCCGGGCGGACGACGCAAAATCCACGGGCCCTCCCACGGGGCCTCCCACGATCGGGGGCCAGGCTGCCCTCGTGGACATGTCCATTTCCAACCTCGCGCCCGTCCTCGGTGGCGGGATTCTCTTTGGCGCAGGCGCCGCGCTCCTCGAGCTCGGCGCCTCACGGGTGGCCGGCTTCTCGGGCATCGTCGCCGGAGTCGTCGACCCGTCGACCCGACGCGAGCACTGGCGTTGGTGGGTGCTCGCCGGCCTCGTGCTCGCCGGTGGGATCGGGCTGAGTTTCGACGCTGCCGCGGTCTCGGCCGCGTCCCCGCGCGCGTGGCCGCTCGTGGCCATCGCCGGCCTCCTCGTTGGATTCGGCACCCGGATCGGTCGCGGCTGCACCAGTGGCCACGGTGTGTGCGGGGTCAGCCACGGCGCGCCCCGGTCGTTGGCCGCGACCGCGACGTTCATGGCGACGGGCTTTTTTGCCTTTCAGCTCGTGCGCCTGGGGGAGGTGCTGTCATGAGCCGCGTGGCGATTCCGCTCGGGTCGGGCCTGCTGCTCGGCGGTGGTCTGGTGCTCGGCCGACTCGCGCGGGCGACGACGATCCTGGGACTGTTCGATCTCGACGCGTTCGATCCGACGATGCTCGTCTTCTGGGCGACGTCGTTGGTCGTGCTCGTGGGCATTCGCCGGGGCGTGCGCGGGCCGAGCTCGTCTTGCTCACCGAGGGGCCGGGTCGATCGGCGGCTGCTCGCCGGCGCGGCGATCTTCGGGGCCGGTTGGGGGATCGCGGGTCTGTGCCCGGGACCCGCGGTCATCGGCCTGGCGACGCTCGCCCCGCGAAGCCTGCTGTTTTTCGCCATGATGGCGGTCGGCATGGAGCTGGGGGCCCGCCGGTCGCGCGTCCCAGCCCGTGAAACGGGGTAGATCCTCGATGGGCCTGGTGCGTATGCAGCCCGGTCGATGAAACGCGCGATCACCGTTGCTTCACTGGTCGGACTGGTCCTTGCGGGCAGCAACCTCGTCGCCGAGCCTGCGGCGAACGCGCGGAGCCCGAGCTGGCGGCCGCCCGTGCAGGTGGCGACCCCGATCGTGTCGGTGAGCCTGGAGTCGCCGCACGGGGGCACGCTGCACACGGTCGAGCACCACGGCAGCACGTTCGTCGCCGGCGACGCCGGCGATCGCTACGCGATCCGGGTGCACAACAACTCCGCCGATCGCATCGAGGTCGTCGTCAGCGTCGACGGACGCGACGTCGTGTCCGGCGAGCTCGGGGACTTCTCCACGCAGCGCGGCTACGTCGTGCAGCCCTTCGACTCCGTGGTCATCGACGGCTTTCGCACCTCGCTGCAAGACGTCGCCGCGTTCCGGTTCTCGTCCGTGGGCGAGAGCTTCGCGGGACGGATGGGCAACGGACAAAACGCGGGCGTGATCGGCGTGGCCGTGTTCCGTGAGCAGGGCCGTCGCGTCGCCACGGGCGGGGGCGGCTGGCGGGGGGCACCTCGAGCCAGCGAGGAGCGCGACGATCGCTTCGTGCCGTTCGAGCCGAGCGCGTCCGCGGCCCCGAGCACGAAGAAGTCACCCAAGGGCAAGGCGGCGGCCGCCGACCGGTCGACATCGACCGCCAACGTCGAAGCCCGTTCGCGTCGCTGGCACGCACCCCCGCGTCCCACCCGCGAGCTCGGCACGCGCTTCGGCGAGCGCCGCTCCTCCGCCGCGCGCGAGGTCACGTTCGTGCGCGCCAACTCTCGACGCCCCGACTTTCTCACCGAGATCCAATACGACACCGCCCGCGGCCTCGCGGCGCGCGGCGTGCCGATCGAGCCCGAGCCCGTGTTCGCCAGCCCGCCGTCCGGCGACGCCTGGCCGGGCGCACGGACCAATCGCTTCGCCAGGCCGCCGCGCTGATCTCGCCGCGCCGGCCCCCGGCTTGCGTGAAACGAAGCATGGGCCAATATGGCCCTCGTGCCGCGTCTGACTTCCGCTCTCTTGCGCTCGCTGCTCGTGGTCGCGACGCCCCTCGTGGCGTCGACCTCGCTGGGGTGTGGCGGTCAGGACGATGGCACCGAGGGGCAGCCCGTGCGCAAGGCGACCGGTGAGATCAAGGCGATCTCCGACGACCGCAAGACGGCCACGATCGCGCACGAGAAGATCGAGGGCTTCATGGACGCGATGACGATGGACTTCGTGCTCCCCGAGCCCGAGCTCGTCGACGACGTGGAGGTCGGTGACCGGATCGACTTCACGTTCCAGATGAACCGCGACGGCAAGATGCTCGTCCGGTCGATCACCAAGCAGTGATCGGGTGAGTCGGGTCGGTCGGGCGCGCGTCGCGCTGGGCCCGCGCGCCACCGAGGACGTGACGCTTGGAGTCGCGGCGGCCGTGGCGGTAGCCTCGCCGCAAATGTTTCGCCTGCGCCTTCGCTTGCTGTCTTCTTGTTCTCTGGTCTGGCTCGCGGCTGCGCCCGCGTGCGGTGACGACAGCGGAGGTGACGACGGCAACGCGTCGGTCGGCAGCTCCGGGGCGATGACGTCCGGCCTCACCTCCTCGTCGGGCACGACGCCCGGCTCGGACACGAGCGCCGATCCGAGCACCGATGGCTCCACCGACGCCGGACCCGGCTCGACGTCGGGCAACGATTCCAGCGACGGTGGGATGGCCACCGACAGTGGCGGATCGAGCGGTGGCTCCGATACGGGCGGCGGTAGCTCCAGCGGCGGCCAGGCGGCGATCACCTACGCGGACATCCAGGCCGAGCTCGAAAACGCCGGGCAGATGTTCGGCAACTACGAAAGCTGCACCGACGGCGCGTCTTGTCACCAGAACCCGGCGCGCAACGTCCACATCGTGCCCAATCCCGACCCGGCGCAGCTGATGACGAACTGGTCCAACATCGTCGACGTGCCCCAGGGCGTGGTCCCGTGGGTGACGCCCGCCGACGACACCGCCCAGATGCTCAACGAGGTCCCGATCCCCGCCGACGTCCGCGCCCGCTGGCTGGCGTGGATCCAAGACGGCGCCCCCTTCGAGTAGCCGCCGAGTCGCCGCGGTCCTTTTTTGCGCCGGGCCTGATCGATCGCCGGACCCGGGGCACTACCGGATCGCAGGGCAGTTTCGGCCGGTTTCCGGTCTTCGCTGCTAGCATTGGCCTGACACATGGACTGGTTTCGTATCGCGGCTGCCGCGGCCCTGACCGCGGCGATGGGACTTTCGAGCTGCTCGGACGACGTCGATCCCGATCCGTCGCCCGAGTCGCGCGGTGAGCTCGGCTTCGCCACGTTCCAGTACGAGTGCGTCTCCGTGGCCGACCCGCAGTGTGACCGCGAGATCTTCCCGCGGTTCGTCGCCACGGGCGGCGATTTCGACGCGAACTTCACCCTGTCCAACCGCCTGCCCGATTCGGTGTCCGGGCGCGGGGTCGAGTCCGCCGCGCAGGGGATCATCTCCGACGAGCTCGGCGTGCTGCGAGGCGAGCGACCGGGTGTGGTCGCGTTGCTCGCCCTCGGCAACGACGACACGGTCATCGACTACATCAACGTCTTCGTGCTCGACGTCGATCGCATCGCGATCCGAGCGACCGAGAACCAGCCGGCCTGCACCGCCGAGACGTGCGACGAAATCACCGACGAAGACGGCACGTTCGTGCTCGTCCCCGGCCGCGACGTGCGGGTGGAGGCGCTGCCGTTCGGCTACGGGGAGCTGCTCGCCGGCGCCCTCGACTACGACTGGGAAGCGCTCGACCCCGCCATCGTCGACGTCGACATCGACTTCGACGGTCGCGCCGTGCTCTCGGCCTACGAAGTCGGCGAGGCACGGATCACCGTGACGACCCAGGGCGTCACCGAGACGATCGTGCTGCACGTGCTCGAGGGCCCGCCCGATCCGCCCGACCCGCCGTCGACGGACACGGGGGCCGAGAGCACCGGCGGCGACACCGGAACCGACACGGGGTCGGGCTCGGGCTCGGGCAGCGGGGGCAGCGACTCGGCGACCTCGACCGGGTCGGGCTCCGACAGCGGCGGCAGCGACAGCGGCTCGTCCACGGGGGGCATGTGATGCACACGCTTCGCAAGCTCGTCGCCCTCGCGTGCCTGGCCACGGCCAGCTGTACCGGCACCTACGACCACGTCGAGATCTTCGTGATCGGCGGCGACCGTCGCACCGAGGTTTCCACCGACGGCATCCGGATCGGCGAGGGCGGCGTGGTGGTCATCGAAGCCCGCGCCGAGGCCGATCCCGACGGCAACGAGTACAACGGCCTCGAGGAGTTCGAGCTGCGCATGAGCGACTCGCGGATCGCGAAGGTCCGCAAGGGGGTGCTCGCGGACTCGTGGGTCATCAGCGGCGCGGAGCCGGGTGACACGATCATGCAGATCCGCGTCGACGGTCGGCTCGAGCAGATCATCCCCGTTCGCGTGGAGCGCCAGCCGTGAGCCGATCGACGTCCATGATGCTCGCGGCGGTGATGGCCGTCGCGCCTGCGGCCCCGCTCGTCGGGTCGACCACCGCCCATGCGGCCGAGCACGCACCGCCGTCGAAGGAGGCGCTCGACCAGATCTACACGGACGCGCAGATCCACGTCGAACGCTACAACGGCACCGGCGACGTGGCGCAGCTGCAGACCGCCCACCAGATGCTCGGCGAGTGGCTGCGCGGCCATGCGCAGCTGTATGGCTACTCCGAGCAGGCCGTGGCCGCACGTGCGCCCGTGCAGCAACAGGTCGCCGCGATCGAGGACAAGCTCGGCGAGTCGGCGCCGGCACCGACACCCGCGGCGACGCCCGCCGAGCCACCGCCCCCTCCGACACCGGTCTCTGCCGACATCGCCGCTCGCCAACGCCGCGCCAACAGCATGCTGACGACGGGTTTCGTGCTCGGCGCGGTCGGCCTGTCGAGCATTCTGTTCGTGGGTCTGCCGGCGCTGGGGCTACGCAACAACGCCCTCGACAACGCCTCCACCGAGGAGTTTCGCGCCGAGGAAGAAAAGTACCTGCGTCGCGCGCGACGGCGCCACACCACGATGATCGTCTCGATGGCGATCGGCGGCGTCTTCACGGTCGCCGGGATCACGCTGGTGTCGGCCGGCGCCGCGAGCAAGAACGCGGTCAACCGCGAGCTGTCGCTGTCGCCGGCCGTGGGTCCGTCGTTCGCCGGCGGCTCGCTGCGCCTGCGGTTTTAGTCGTTCACTCGCATAGCGTCTGCGTGCCGTCGAACGCCGAGGCCGGGCAGTCGGCCGGGCTCACGCACGCGTAGTCGCACGCGCCGCTGGCGTCGCAGCGCTCGCCCAGCTGCGCCATGTAGCACTGGATGTCGTCGTTGCAGACGCACTTGCCCTGGGGCCCGCACGTCAGCGGTCCGCAGCCGCCGGCGGTGCAGCCGACGAAGCAGCTGCCGTCGGTGTCGCACGTGGCGGTGGGCTGGGCGCACACGGTCACCGTCGCGCCGGTGATGTCGGGCAGGTCGACGGCCTGCAGTCCCACGTCGGCGCACGCGAGGTCGCCGGGCCCGAACGCACAGCCGCCCCCGCCGTCGAAGGGCATGCACTTGTTGAACTCGCAGTCGCCGTTTTGCGTGCACGGCTCGAGCATCCAAAACGACAGCGCCGCCACGCACGTGTCGTTGGACACACACGGGATCGCGCACCGTCCTCCGACGCAGCCGAAGCCGGAGTCCATGCCGCCGTTGGTGCAGTCGCCGTCGCCGGTGCACTGGTACACGCACGCGGGGAAGTCGTCGGACGAGGTGTCCGACTCGCCGCTCGTCGTGTCCGAGGGCCCGGATGGATCGTCGTCGGAGGTATCCGGCGCCGTGTCGGAGGTGTCGGAGGGTCCGGAGCCGTCACCGTCGGAGCTCGGGTTCGTCGCCGAGACCGACGCGTTCGAAGCTCCGGTCGGGAACGTCGCCGCGTCGTCGCCGTTGTCGTCGTCGTTGCCACCGCACGCGAGCGCGCACGACAGCGGCCAGATCCATGCCCAACGCATCGCCATCGGGCGAAGTCTACATGTTGAGCGCTTCGCAGGCGTCGATGTAGCTCGGCTGGTCCAGCGGGCACGTCTGTCCGGCCCCCAGTGCCATGCAAAAACCGCGTTGGTCGGCGACGCTCAGCTGCGCCACGCAGTCCTCGAACGCGGGGCCTTCGCTGCCGCCCGAAAACTGCAGGCACCCCGCGCCGCTGGGGTCTTGGTGGGTCGCGTGTGCCCCCTGCGACCAGTCCGTCACCACGGAACCGTCGGGGTTGCTCACGCCGATGTCGAGTCCGGTGACGGCCCGGTATTCGCCGGTCAACACGTCCTGCACGCAATCGGACGGCTGCAGTTCCTGCGTTTGGCAGCAGACGCGTCCATCACCGCACACCGCGGTGATGGATGCGGCGTCCCACGTCGGATTGCAGGGCACCGGGCAGTTGGCCGCCGCGGGTTCGGCCAGCCCCGTACCGGCCGGGATCTCCTCGGTCTTGACGCACACGCCCCACGTGCCCAGGTCGTTGTTGGCGCCCGAGAAGAGCGGGATGTCGCCATTGATGCCTTTGCCGTCGTAGGCCGGCAATGCGCCGCCGGCCGCGGCCGGGTCGTCCGAGCAGCACATGTACGCGCCGTCGCCCGACTGCGTTCGCGGATTGCAGCGGATCGGATAGCCCGTGGGACCGGAGCCTTCGGGGCCGATCGTCGGACCGTCCGCCGGCAGCGAGCTGCAGTTGCCCCCGAATGCCGGGCCGCCGTCGCCGCTGTCGTCCGCGCCGTCACCGTCGC
Organism: uncultured Pseudomonadota bacterium; assembly: GCA_937896535.1. Taxonomy (GTDB): domain Bacteria; phylum Myxococcota_A; class Polyangia; order Nannocystales; family Nannocystaceae; genus CALBMM01. The sequence goes on along the minus strand of CALBMM010000056.1, from coordinate 66,558 downwards.
CATCGCCATCGCCATCGCCGCCGCCGTCGCCATCGCCGTCGCCGTCGCCGTCCTCCGCGCTCGTCGACTCGGTGTCGCCTTCGCCGCCGACCTTGGGGCCGCAACCGAACACGCCCACGCTCGCCACGAGCGCCAACCTACGAACATGCCAATTCATCACGGCATCAAGGTACACCGGGGTCGCCTCACCCCGCTATCATCCCCGCGTTGCGTGGTCCGATCACGGCGTTGACCTTGCTTTGCCTCGCGGGATGCGACCGTCCCGTCCGCGAGCAGCTGGTCGGTGACGCCGATCCGGCGCGGGCGGCTTCCCTGCAGCGGATGAACGAAGGGACCGCCCTCGTGCAAAGTGGACGTCCACGCGCGGGGGCGGCGGCGTTGCGGGAGGCCGTGCGGATCGATTCCGACAACCGCGACGCCTGGCTCAACCTCGGGGCCAACCACTACAACGCGGGCCGCTACCTCGATGCGCGACGGGCCTTCGCGCGCGCGGCCGAGGGCAAGGGCGCGGCGAGTCCCGCCGAGGTCGCCCACGCGATGGCGCTGGCGCTGGTGGCTCTGGCGGCCGAGGCACAGGACAAGGCGGCGGCCGACGAGCTGATCCACGAGGCGCTGTCGTGGCTCGAAGGCGAGGCGGGCTCGTTGGCGGCGGCCCAGTTGCTCGCCGGCACGCTGCACGAAGATCTCGGCGCCACGACGGCGGCCGACCGCGCCTACCGTCGCGCGATCAAGCTCGGTCCCACCGACGCGAGGGCGTACGCCCGGCTCGGGGGCCTGTACGCCGACAACGGGTTCTTCGCCGAGGCCGTCGAGGTGCTGCGCACCGGCACGCGTCTGTCGAGCCGGCCAGCGGTGGTCTGGATGGCCATGGGCCGCGCGCAGGCGATGACCGACGAGCTGCCCGACGCGGTCGAGGCCTACCGCAAGGCGTTGGCGGTGGAGCTCGAGCCCGCCGAGACCGCCGATGCGACCTTCGGCCTGGGCATGGCACTCGCCGAGCTCGGCGAGATCGACGAGGCCGTCGGCCTGTTGGAGCGGTACCTGCGGATCGAGCCCGAAGCGCGGGCCGCCCACCTGCGGGCGGCCGAGTGGCGCCTGGCCCAGCTGCACCTGCAGCAGCTCGAGCGCACGCCACCGCCACCATCGCCCGCGCCGTCACCGGCCGACGACGCTACTGGTCGTCGTTGAACTTGGACCCTTCCAGATCTTCGAGCTGGAGGTTGTCCATGTCGATGTTCCAGCTTCGCCGACCGCCCGGCGTGTCCTGGATCCCGTCGCGCAGTGCTTCCATCGCGAAGGGCGTCTGGTTGTGCAGCACCTGCTGCAGCGCCTTGTCGACCTGACGCATCTGATCGGGATTGGACTCGGGCGCTTGCGGCGGGGCCGGTACACCGGCCGCGCGACCGCGCGCGTAGCCCTTGGGCGAGGCGAGCGCGGCGGCGGGGTCGGGCCCGAGCAACGGCACGCGGGGGATCCGATCCGGCGGCAGGTTCCGACGCACGCTCGTCAGCGCCGCGATCGCGTCGCTGGCCGAGCCGTAGCGCAGGTCGCGACGCTTGGCGAGCAGCTTGCCCATCACGGTCGCGAGCACCACGGGCACGTACCGCGGCAGCGGGGGCGGGTGCGCCACCATCTGCTTGCGCATCAGCTCGCGCGTGTCGGGATCGTCGAACGGAAGCTCGCCGGTGATGAGCTGATAGAGGATCACACCGACCGAGTACAGGTCGGCGCGCTCGTCGATGTCCTCGCCGGCGGCCTGCTCCGGGGACATGTACTGCGGCGTGCCGAACACGGTGCCGATCTGCGTGACGATGCCGTCGGCGCGACCGCTGACGAGCTTGGCGATGCCGAAGTCGACGAGCTTGAGGATCACCGCGCCGGTGTGGTCGCGCGTGACGAACACGTTCTCGGGCTTGAGGTCACGATGGATCACGCCGCGCGAGTGCGCGTGCTCGAGGCCGAAGAGGATCTCCAGCGACATCTCCACCGCTTGCGAGACGGGGAAGCGACGCCCGAGGAAGTTGGCCAGCCCGTGCCCCTCGAGCAACTGCATCACCATGAACTTGAGCCCGGTCTCGGTCGAGCCGAAGTCGACGACCTGAACGCAGTTGGGATGGTCGAACATCGACGCCGACCTCGCTTCGCGATCGAAGCGCGCCGACACCTCGGGGTGGTTGGCGTACTCGGGCTTGAGCACCTTGATCGCGACGTCCCGCTCCAGCAGCAGGTGGCGGCCACGGAACACGGCTCCCATGCCCCCCACGCCCAGCACGTCCTCGACGAGATACCGGCCGGCGAGGTTCTGCCCGATCAACATCTCGAGATCGGGTGGGAGCAGGGCCCAATTCACGCCCACGTGCAGAGCATGCTAGCAGCTGTCCATATCTGCGCTAGGCGCGGCGCGCCGGTGTGTGCTCGATCGTGCTCGCCACACCCACGTCGACAGGCGGCGGCTCTTGGCGCGGCAACGCGCTTTTTGTGTGTTCGAAGACCTCGGTTGCTATCGTCGATGAGGTGCCGACGTCGTACTTGGCCGAGGTCATGGGGGACGGGAGGGTCGTCCCGCTCGGCAAGACGACGCGACCGATGCCTTCGCTGTCGCACCAGGCGCCGCCGGGCACGATCGTCCGCGTCCGGGAGCAGGCCGGGCGGCCGGCCGTGGAGGCGCTCGCCGATGCCGGCACGGCGCGCGCGGATCTGTACCGCCTCATCGGCGTCCACGGGCTCGACCCGGAGCACTCTTTGGAGGTGATGGCCGAGGTCGCTCGGCTGCAGCGCGACCCGGGGATCGACGATCCGTCGCTGCTCGACGACACCGCCCGACCCTACGTGACGATCGACGGACCCAAGACGCGAGATCTCGACCAGGCCGTGCACGTGGAGCGCGACGAGCGGGCCGGGTTCGTGGTCCGGTACGCGATCGCGGACGCGGCGTGGTTCGTCCGTCCTCATTCCGCGCTGTTTGCCGCGGCGCTGCAGCGAGGTGCGACGTATTACCTGCCGGGGTTGAGCGTGCCGATGCTGCCGCGCGCGCTGTCCGAAGGTCTCGTCTCGCTCAATCCGAAGGTCGACCGTCGTGCGATGGTCTTCGAGATGCGCGTCGACGCCGAGGGCGAGTGCATCGACACGCAGGTCGTGCGGGCGCGGATTCACAGTCACGACCAGCTCACGTTCGCCCGCGTGCAGTCGCTGCTCGACGGCGGCTCCGACCACGGCATCGACGACCCGCGGATCGTCCAGAGTCTGCAGGCGCTGCGCGACGTGGGCCGCCTGCGGATCGCTCGCGCCACGGCGCGCGGCGTCGTCGCGCATCGCAACGCCGAAGTCAGCATTCACCTCGACGACGCCGACGGCCTCGACTTCGTCGTGTTCGCCGAACCCCGCAACGAGGTGGAGCGGTACTCCGAGCAGCTTTCGCTGCTGTGCAATGTCGAGGGCGCCAAGAAGCTGCAGGCGGCGGAGACCACTCCGTCGGTCCAGGCGATCTACCGCACCCACGACGCCCCCGAGCCCGAGCGCCTCGCCGAGCTGCAGCAGATGGTCGCCGCGGTCGCGCGTGCCCATGACCTCGACGAGCGCTACCACTGGTCGCGGGACCGGCAGAGCCTCGCCGACTTCCTGCATGGCTTGCCGGCCGGTCGCGTGACCCAGGCGCTGGCCAGACAGGCGATCATGGTGAACGTCCGATCGGCCTTCTCGAGCGAGCCCGGGCCGCACTTCGGGATCGGCGCCGACGTCTACGCCCGCTTCTCCGCCCCCATGCGCGAGGTCGTGGGGGTCTTCGTGCACAAGGAGATGTGGGAGCGAGGGCGGGCGAGCCACGACGCGGCCGACGAGACGCTACGGGCGGCCGTCATCGAGCGCGCCAACGCGGCCCGCGAGCTGCAGCGGGAGCTGACCCGGGAGGCCAACCGCCTCGTGCTCGACCGCCTCTTTACCGCCGAGCTCGACCGGCCGCTGGGCGAGCGACCGATCCGCGAGGGTACGGTCATGGGACTGAACCGGCGTAAGGTGTACATCCAGCTCGACGACCCGCCGGTCGACGTGAAGGTCTACGCGACGGCGATCGACCCGTCCGCGGAGCTGCGCGACGCCGGGGCGCGGCTGGTGGGCAACGGACTTTCGGTGACCCTCGGCGATGCCGTCGCGGTGCGACTGCGCGAACGCTCACCACGGGGGCGTTGGATCCTCGAGCTGGTCGACCCCCCTTCCCGCGCCGTCGTTTAGGTCGAATTGACCGATCCCGATATAGTCGCGTTCGTATGTTTGCGTGGCGCTGGGCGTTGATCGCCGGACTCGGCGTGGCCCTCGCGTCGACCGTGGCCCACGGGGCCCCCGACGGCGACGGCGACGGGGCCGACGTCGAGGCGATCTCGCTGTCGAAGATCGGCGAGGAGGCCGATCGCACCAAGACGCGTCTCGAGGAGGTCACGACCCGGACCGAGCGCGGGCCGAGCCTGTCGGAGGTGGACCGCGAGCTGCCCGAGATCGCCGAGCGCGTGGCCGTGCTCGAGAAGGAGGCCGTATCGCAGGTCATCGAGGACCTGTCCGAACGCGAGCTCGAGGACCTCACCTTCGCGTGGCAGCAGGTCTCGCGCCAGGTCAAGGGACTGCAGAGCAAGCTCGGCGAGGAGTTCGACCGCTTCCAGAGCGAGCTGCAGCGCGTGCAGACGCAGATCGATCGATGGGAAGCCACGGCGCAATCCGAGGAGATCACCTCGGCGGCCAAGGACCAGACCAAGGAGATCCTGCTCGCGGCCAACGAGGTCGCCAACGAGCTGCGGGCGCACCTCGAGATGATCCACGACGCCCAGACGCGGGTGTCGGCCAACAGTCAGGTCATCACGCGTCGCCTCGCCGACTTCGCGGCCGCGCGCGAGCGCTTGCGTGGCCGGATCCTCAGCCGCGGCGATCCTCTATGGAGCGTGGACCCGCGCCGAGGCGAGTCGCCGATCAGCCTCGCCCGTCGCACGATCCGCCAGCAGGGCGACCAGACGCTCTTCTTCCTGTCCGAGAGCGCGGGCTCGCTGATCGTGCTGCTGCTGACGTGGGTGGCGTCGTGGTGGGCGCTGGTCGTGCTCGCGCGCGCCAGCGACGGTCGCGGCACGAAGATGACGCTCGGCATCGAGTCGTCGCTGCGTCGACCGAAGTCGGCCGCGCTCGTGTTCGCGATCGGCCTGTTCGCGCTGCTGGGTCCGCCGATGCCGTGGGCGCTGCGCCAGGCGATGTGGCTTCTGACCCTGCCGGCGCTGCTGCGCCTGCTCGCGCTGACTCCCTACCGCCCGATCGCGATCGCGTTCGCGGGACCGCTGTTGCTGTCGCTGGTGAGCGAGACGGTACCGGAGTCGTCGGCCTGGTCGCGCTACGTGCACCTGCTGGTCTCCGTGTCCGGGCTCGTCGCCGCCTTGCGCGTGGGACGGTGGCGACGCAACGAAGCGCTGACGGGTCTGGGCCTGCGCGGGGTTCGGCTCGCCGAGGTGCTGCTCGGGCTGTCGATCGGCGCCAACGTGATCGGCTACGGCGCACTGGCGCCGGTGGTCAACCACGCCACGATGTTCGGCTTGTTCCTGGCCGTGCTGATCCTGGCGTGGGTGGGGGTGTGCCGAGCCCTGGTGCGGATGTCGCTGCGCACGGAGACCTTCCGCAAGGCCCACGCCGTGCGTCACCACGGCGAGCGCCTCACCGAGCAGATCCTGCGCTACGTGGTGATCGGCGCGTGGGTGGTGTGGGTGACGGCCGCCGCCCACGGCTTCGGGATCGCCGAGCCGGCGTGGCGATCGATGCAGCTGTGGCTCGAAGATCCCTGGGAGGTCGGCGCGTTCGCGGTCACGCCGGGGGATCTGCTGGCGTTCGGGCTGACCCTGTACGCGGCGCTGCTGACCTCGAGGCTGATCGGCTTCGTCCTCGAAGAAGACGTGCTACCGCGACTGAATCTCGGCCGCGGTCTGCCGCCGACGATCTCGATGCTCGTGCGCTACCTGATCCTCGCGATCGGGTTCTTGGTCGCCACGGTCGCGGCCGGCGTGCAGCTCGACAAGCTCTCGCTGCTCGTCGGTGCGTTCGGTGTCGGTATCGGTTTCGGTCTCCAGGGCGTGGTCAACAACTTCGTGTCGGGTCTCGTGTTGATGTTCGAGCGCCCGGTCAAAGTGGGCGACGTGATCGAGATCGGGGTCGGCGAGCTCTTCGGCGAGGTCACCCGCATCGGTATTCGCGCGAGCACCGTCCGCACGATCGAAGGGGCGGAGGTGATCGTGCCCAACGCGAACCTGATCTCCAACGAGGTGATCAACTGGACGCTGTCCGATCGTCGTCGCCGCTTTCACGTGGCCGTCGGCGTCAAGTACGGCACCGACCCGAAGAAGGTCATCGCGATCCTCGAAGAGGTCGCCAACGACAATCGTCGCGTGCTGGGCTTTCCCAAGCCCACCGCCCACTTCATGGGCTTCGGCGACAGCTCGCTGGACTTCCACTTGCTGGTGTGGACCTCCGAGGCCGACGACTGGCGTGGCGTGCGAAGCGAGGTCACCGTCGCGGTCAACGACGCCATCCTCGCCGCCGGCATCGAGATCCCCTTCCCGCAGCGCGACCTTCACGTGCGCTCGATCGAGGGCGGCCTCATCGAGCGCGCCCGCGGCGAGGCACCGTCGCCCTTGCGCGGCGGCGGCCCGCCCATCGAGCCGCCCGGACACGACGCGCCGTCGCGCAACTCCGGTGGCGACGCGAAGGCGCCCGGCAAGCCCCTGGTGCCGGGCAAGTCCCTTCCCAAGCCGCGTTAGTGGCGTGCGGCCTCAGCCGCACAGCGCGTTGTTGGTCGCGTCGACCGTGTCGCAGGCGGCACCGATCGGCATGCACGAGCCGATCGCGCCGCAGTACTCGCAGGAGCCACCGTTGGCGTCGGCGCAGTCGGGGTCGACGATGCCGCAGCCGCAGTCGCAGCCGTCGGCGGTGCCGTAGTAGGCGGGCGGGCAGGTCCAGCCCGGCATCGGTCCGCCGGTGCACGCCGACAGGTCGGCGTTGCACGTGGTGGCGGAACAGCCGACGTCGCCGCCGGTGAAGCCGAAGTCGGCACAGGTGGCTCCCTTCGGGGGAGCTCCGTCGCAGACCTCGCCGCCTTGCACGGCCCCGTCACCGCAGTCGGCGGGGATGCACACGGTATTGTCGTCGGCCTGCACCGCTTCCGCGCAGCTGCCACCGACGAGCCCGCAGCCGTCGCAGTACTCGCAGGCGGCGGCCGTGGCGTCGGCACAGTCGGGGTCGAGCGCTCCGCAGCCGCAGTCGCAGCCGTCGGCGGCTCCGTAGTAGGTCGGGTCGCAGGTCCACGTCGCCGGCACGTCGACCGACGGTGGGTCCTCGCCGCTGCCACCGGTGGTCGGGTCGTCGGGCGGATCGCCAGTGGTGCCGTCGTCGTCGGCCGGTGGTTCACCGCCGTCGTCGGGCGGATCCTTGCCGCCGTCGTCGTTCATCGGATCGAGGGGCGCATCCTTGTCGCCGCCGTCGGACGGGTCCGAGCCGTCGGCGGACCCGCCCGTGGTGGCGAGATCGGGGCTTTGGGGGGAGGGTCCCATGCCGTCGTCGTCGCTCGCGGGACAGCCCGCCGACCACGAAAGCGCCCCGAGACACGTGACGATGATCCTGAACCTGCGCACGTGGGGGGTGTTGTCCCACTCGACCGCCGGTTCCCGGAATTCGCCTCTCGATGTGATCGACCGCGCTTTGGGTCAGCCGGTTCGGCGCCCCCGCTCGCGCACCACCAGACGCAGCTTGCCCCCCGGGCCGCGGGCGATTTCGTCGACGACCTCCACGTCCACGGTGGTGTCACCCAGACGCGCGGCGGCTTCGCGTCGCAGCTGCGCTTGCCGCTCTTCGGTCCACTCCCCGTCGCGCGGAACGACGGCGATGCGCACCTGGCCGGCGACGCTCTGGCGGATCTGCGCCTGTCGAATGAACGGCAGCGCCTTGAAGATGTGATCGGTGCGACCGACGAGGGCGCCGTTGGCCAGCTCGATGTAGTCCTCGCGACGGCCGTCGATCGATCGCAGCGCGCGACCGGGCGCGACCCAGTCGTTGGCGACTTCGTCGAAGTCGGGCTCGGCGAGGTCGCCGGTGTCGTAGCGGATGAACGGCTGATGCCAGTTGTCGAGACTGGTCCCGTAGATCCGCTTGCGTGCCGTGATCTCCGGATCGTCGGCGAGCTCGACGATCGAGAAGTCGTCGTCGAGCCGCATCACCCCGTCGGGGCCCTCGCTGGCGTTGGCCACCGCTTCGGTCTGGGCGTAGTGCTGGATCGGCGTGATCGAAAAGCCACGCTCGATGCGCGCGCGCTGATCGGTGGTGACGTTCTCCGAGGCCAGCGAGATCCAGCGCAGCTCGGGGGGGACCAGCCCGGACGTCGCCGCCGCGTCCGCGAGCAGCACGATGAGCGACGGGTAGCCGTGCAACCACTCGATGCGCCGCTGCGCGATCTCTCGCAAGTACTGCACGGCCGTCTCGGGCGTGAGGTGGTAGCCCGAAAGCAGCAGCTGACGCCCCGCGTGGTTGACCCGGTAGAGGCTGCCGCCCTCCTGGGCCAAGGGCACGACCACGCGTCCGGTCAGCTGTGCCGACCAGGTACCGCGATCGATGCCGTGCCAGCTGCGGAACCGCCAGCACGCCGCCCACTGCGCCAACAGAGCGGACTGCGAGGCCACGAAGCTCAGCCCCGCGCCGGTCGAGCCGCTCGTCTTGAGCCGCGTGGGGCGGCCGGCCTCGTGGCACGGCGGCACGTGCTCGGCGAGCATCCGATCACCCTCGGCGATCACGATGTCCTTGGTCAGCACGGGAAGGCGCTGCAGATCTTCGATGCTGCCGATGCTCTCGGGTCGGAACGAAATCTCGGCGAACAGATCACGCCAGTAGGGCACATGTCGGCCCGCGTGTGTCAGCATCGTACGGAGGCGCTCGAGCCTCGTGGCTTCGAAGCCCTCGCGAGGCCACCGCGTGCGGGCGATCGACTGCTGCAGCTCCCAGTCGAAGCGCTTGGGGTAGCGCTCGAGCTGGATGCGTGCACCCTCGATGTTGCAGATTGCGGTTTGCATCCAATCGGGCGCCCGAACGTAAGCACGCTCGGCGGCCCGATGAACGCGTGCGAACACGTCGATCCATCGACCCATCACGGAATCTCCTACTGCCGGCCATGGCCAGCCGTGGGAGGAGTCGTCACGCCCTTGGATTTTTTTGTCGATCCGGTCGGCGAGCTTGGGCCGCTTCGCGCAGCTGCTTGAACTGCTTACGGGCCGCACCCAGTCGCGCGTAGATCGTGTTGACGTTGAGATCCAACACTTCGTGGATCTCCTTGGCCGTCATGCCTTCGACGTCGGCGAGCACGAAGACCGTTCGCTTGTCCGCGTCCATCTGCGCGAGCACACGCGAGACGAAGTCTGCGGCTTCGATCCGTCCGCCCGGCTCGACGCGCCGCGGGGCGACGTCGGCCACGGCCTTGAGTCGTCGATCACCGCGGGTGCGCGTGCGTCGGGCGTCGGATGCGACGCGACGCGCGATGCCGAACAGCCAGCTGCGTGCCGACCCGTGCGTCCACGCATCGCGACGACGGTGCACGACCACGAACACCTCTTGCACCGCATCCTCGACATGCGCCGGTGGCACGCCGAGTCGCTTGACGATGCGCCACACGAAGTTGAAGTACTTGCGGTACAGCTCTTCGAAGGACAGGTCGCGCTCGGAGGGCTCGGTCACGGGACCCGCACCTCCAGGCCGAACCGCCCGCGGATCCCGGCCGGCCGTGCGCGGTGGATCTCCTCGTCGCCGATCTCGAACGCCAACCGCTGAAAAGGGACCACCAGGTCGGCTCCGGCGAAGATCGCGAGCCAGTACAGCGGCACGAAGGCGACGCCGGGCGAGATCAAGGCGGCGCTCCACAGCTTCGTGCGGTCTTCGGGAGAGGCGGTGCTGCCGGTGCCACGTCCCCGCATCGCGCCCAGCTCCACGCCGCCGCAGAACGCTCCCTCGACGATGCGCTTGCGCGAGCCCACGACGCCGCAGCCGCGGGTGTCCACGCCGATCAACGAGACCAGCGCCGTGGCCTCCGGCACGAGCGACGAGCCGGTCGAGCGGCCCACCATGAAGACCGGACCGACCTCGACGCGCCAGTGGTCGCCGATGAGCGCGCCCGAGAACCCACCGCCGAGGCCGACGACCGGCAGCGCGCCACCGTCGACGACGAACTCCGGGCGCAGGCCCAGGCGCAGACGGGGGAAGCGACGGATCCCCGGATTGCCTTCACCGGTCGAGGACGCGGCGCCGTCGTCGGTCGGGGGCGGCGCGTTGGAACCAGGGTCGGGGTCGGGGTCGGGGTCGGGCTCGGGCTCGGGCTCGGGGTCGGGCTCGGGGTCGGGCTCGGGCTCGGGCTCGGGCAACGCGCGACCCGCGTCCACGGCGGCCGCGACCTGCTCGGGATCGAGGGCGATCGCGGCGACGAGCGCCACGGCGTCCGCGAGCACCTCGCAGCGCGCCGAGGTCAGCGAGTGCTCCGTGGCACCGGTCGCCGTGATCACGCTGACGTGCAGCTGATACTTGCCGCCGCCGGCCTCCGTCACCGTGGCCCGGATCTGCGCGGTACCGGGCGGAGGCATCTCGCCCAGATAGTCGGAGATCCGACCCTCCACGTTGCTCGCCTGGGGGCAGCCGGCGGGCGCCTGCCACGTCAGCGTCGGCGCATCCTCGCCGGGCGCCGCGGGAAGGGCCGGTTGCAGCAGAGCGGCAGCGAGGAGCAGGTGCATTATTTGGGGGGGGCGGCGAGCCGGATGGAGAACGTCCGTGCGGCGAAGTGGCCGGCGATGATGTCGAAGGCGGCGTCGCCGTTGAGGTCCACGAGCTCGACCAGCTCGGTGCCGGCCGGGACGGACAGAGGCTCCAACACGTCGCCCTCGCCCGCAAGGTCGGGCCGCCAAACCCACAGCTGCGGGTTCGTGGCGTCGGCGAGCACCACCTCGGCCATCCCGTCGCCGTCGAGATCGGCGGCCGTCAAGTGTTGGGGGACGAGCTCTTCGAGGGCGCGGCACACCGGCTGGGCGGTCACGACGTCGTCGAAGATCCACACGCACGCGACCAGGGCTTGGTCGTCGGCGTAGACGATGTCGTCGTCGCCGTCGCCGTCGAAGTCGGCGACCGCGAGGCTCCACGGGCGCAGCTCGGTCGTCAGGCGCACGGGCTCGCCGAACACGCCGGGGGCGATCGAGCGTACGAAGCCGAGGGAGCCGGCCACCGAGCCGCGCCGGATCGCGAGGTCGAGCAGGCCGTCGCCGTCGAAGTCGGCCGGGCTGGCGCCCACCGGGTCGAACGACAGCGGCACCAGCGACTGCATCGTCGGCGTGCTCAACGAGCCGTCGGCCTCTCGCAGCACCACCGAGAGCGCGGCGACGGCCGAGGCGTCTTCGCCGAGCACGACCAGGTCGGTGTCGCCGTCGCTGTCGATGTCGTCGATGATCGTCGAACGCAGCGACAGCGGCAGGTCGATCCGTACCGGTGCGCCGAAGCCGTCCGTGCCGCCCGGGTACACGTCGACGTAGGGCGCACACGTGGCGAACAGGATGTCGTCGCGTCCGCTGGCGAGCAGCGGCCCCGGCACCGGGAACGCGCTGCAGCCGGTGACCATCGGATCGGTCGGCGGTCCGAGAGGTCCGCGATCGGATCCCAGCCACAGCTCCGCCCCGATCGCCCCCTCGCGCCGGCCCACCGTCATCACGTCGATCGACGCGTCGCCGGAGAAGTCACCGGTGACGAAGTGCAGCGGCTCGATCGAGACGGCGAACTCGCGCACCGACTCCTCGAAGCAGATGTCGGCGGCGACGACCGCATCGTCGCGACCGCACGCGATCGCGGCCTCGGGCAGGTCACCGAGGTGGACGGGATCGGGCGCGCACCCGGTCAGCAGACCGAGCGCGAGCCACACGGACGGGCGCAGGGGCGACGCTGCCCCGTGGCTCACCCAGCCTCCGCGCAGCTCCTGGAGATCCGGCCCGCGAACGCGGACTTGGGGAACCGTTCGCCGAACGTCTTGGCTCGCTCGCGTGCGCCGTCGCTCTGGCCGAGCGTGCACATCGTCTCGATCGTCAGCACCGCCCGCTCCTCCGCGAGTCGGCTGCGCGAGTACGTGCTCGCGTGCTGCTTGAGCAGCTTCAGACGCTCGGTGGGATCTTCGGCCCGCTTGGCCGCCGCGAGCAGCTCGAGCTCGGCCGCCAAGTCCTCCGCGGACACCGGCGCCGTCTTGGCCTTGGGCTTGGTCACGCCGGCCGGGCGCGGGCTCGGTGCGGGCGTCGCCTCCGTCATCGGCTCGACCTCGACCTCCTCGGCCGGTGGCGCGGGCGCCTGCTCGGCCGTGCGCTCGGTCGGCGCCGGCTTGGTGAGCTTGGGCGTGGCTTGGCCCGCGTTCGGATCCGCGCTGCCGGCCATCGGGGCCTGCATCTGCGTGGGCGTCGCCGTCTGCTTGGCCGACTGCGTGCCGACGATGACGCCGCGCATCGCCAACAGCAGCCCCGCTGCGATCGCGAACGACATGCCCACGGACTTGGCCCACGGCACGGGCAATACCACCGGCTGGACACGATCGAGGACTTCCTCGAACACACGATCCATCGCGCCGGCCGGTGGGTCGGCGGCCTCGCGGTAGGCAGCCAACAGCTGCCGGTCGGTGGCATCGAGCTCGTGCATGGGCACTCGATCGGAAGCGATGGCCGGGTCGTGGGCCTTTCATGCCCTGCTCGCGCCCGTTTTCCATGCGCATGATCGAACGTGCTGTCACATCGCGCAATCCCCGACTCTGCCTCGATCGCGAGGGGATCGGCCCGGCAGGCCCGTCCAGGCCACGTCCGACGCGGTTGCACGGTGTTCGGCGCCGCGCGCGAGACGAGCGGGTATAAACCTCAGACCCCAACGACTCGGACACGAAAGCTCCCATGTCTACCGTTCGACTTTCTGCCGGGGCCGCCACGGCCCAACTCGATGCCCAGAACCCGAAGATCATCGTCGGCCGCGACGAGTACAGCGCGACGATGGTGGTGTCCGATCCGTCGGTCTCGCGTCAGCACTGCGAGATCTACCTCGAAGACGGCCAGGCCAAGATCCGCGATCTCGGCTCGTCCAACGGCACCTGGATCAACGGTCAGCCGGTCGGCCAACAGCCGGTGGTGCTCGCGCCGGGGCAACAGGTGTTCATCGGCCACGTCGCGCTCGGGGCCGAGTTCGCCGGAGGCGCCGCGCAGGGCGCCACGGTGATGGGCGCGATGCCGGCCGAGCTGATGGCGCTGATCACCGCACGCAAGCAGCAGGCGCAGTCGCAGATGAGCGCGCCCTCGGTCAACCGCCCGCTCGAGGTCGGCGGGGCCAAGGGTCCGGAGGCGGCGACGATGGCCTACCGCCGTCAGGGCTCCAACAACAACGGCGTGCTCCTCGTCGCGCTGCCGGCCGACACGTTCACCAACAACTCCACGCTCAAGGGCTTCGTGGAGTTTCACGCGCTCGACAACGAGACGGTCTCCTCGATCACGGTCGAGCTCGTCGAGGTGCACCGAAAGGGCGCCAAGAAGGGCCACGTCTGGGATCGCATGCTGGTCAAGCAGGGTCCGTGGAAGACCAAGAAGAACGACGTGGTGCCGTTCGAGTTCGAGCTGCGCATCCCGAACGCGACGTCGATCTCCGGCAAGGACGTGTACTGGGAGATCCGCGGCGCCGTCGACATCGCGTGGGCGTACGACGTGGAGGTCGAGGTCCCGATCACGATGCGCAACTCCGATGTCGAGGCGATCCGCGACGCGATGGGGGCGCTCGATTACCGCGTGGTCGACATGATGTCCAAGCCGCTGGGCCAAGAGTTCACGCTCAAGTTCCAGCCGCCCACGCAGTGGCGCTCGGCGATGGGCATCGACAACATCAACCTCAAGCTGCAGTACCTCGGCGCCAACCTGCAGGTGAAGCTCGAGGTCGACAAGAAGGGCACCTTCGTCGGCGACCGTCGCACCGAGTTCAACCTCGAGCTCGAGCGCTTGCGGACCACGTCGCAAAAAGACCTCGCCGAGCATTTGCATGCGCATTTCGATCGCCTGATGAGGCGGTAGCCTCCGCAGGCGCACCGCGCCGGCTCGAGAAAAAGATCCTCGGTCCCGGACGCGCGCTGGACACCGCGACGGACGGGACGCCCATGCTCGCCGGCAACGAGGAGACGGCGGGTCAGTGCTGGACGATCCAGATCGTCGGCGCACCGTAGTTGGCGGGCCGGCGCCCGCGTGCCAGGCTCTGTGTCCCCCCTGACAGGAGAACTGTTTCGATGCCCGACGTGATCGTGATCGGAGATGGCCCCGGAGGCCTGAGTGCTGCGCTGTTTCTGGCCAAGAACGGCAAGGAGGTCGTCGTGTTCGGGCAGGACAAGACGGCGATGCACTGGGCGCAGCTGTACAACTACCTGGGGATCCCCGAGATCCACGGCAGCGAGTTTCAAAAGATCGCGCGCACGCAGGTGACCGACCAGGGCGGCACGATCCGCGACGAGCGCGTGGAGACGGTCGCCAAGGCCGGTGACGGGTTCACGATCACGACCGAGGGCGGCGAGACCGTCGCGGCCAAGTACCTCGTGCTGTCGGAGGGCAAGAGCCCGCGGCTTTCGACGATGCTCGGGCTGTCGCACGACGAGGGCACCGGCGTGCGCACCGACAAGCACTCCCACAGCGACGTGGACGGGGTGTACGTGGTCGGGCGGCTGTCGCGACCCGGTCGCAGCCAGGCGATCATCAGCGCCGGCGACGGCGCGGCCGCGGCGATCGACATTCTCTCGCGCGAAAAGGGCGAGAGCTTCACCGACTGGGACTCCCCGCCCGAGAAGTGACGCGACGAAGGGCCGGCCCCGGTGGGGAGCCCCGTCGTCCCAGTTCAGACCGGGGCTGACGACCACGTAGCGCTGCAACATCTCCGGGCGGGTCGCCAGCGCGTAGGTCGACAGCGTGCCGCCGAACGAGGTGCCCACGATCGTCGCGTCGGTGGTGTCGACGGGATAGTCGGCCGCCACGAACGGCTCGAGGACGCATCCAAGCGATCGACGGTCTACGACTTCGTGCTCCGACACTCCGACGGGACGGTCCTCGGCGGAGAAACCAACGAGATCATCGAGCGGATGATGCAGGCACCCCGGTAGCGGACGGCCCGACACATCGACGCTCACGAGCCGATCGAGGTCGTGGTAGATCGGTAGCCGATGCGGCGACGGGAAGCGAAGCGTACGGGTTTGTGCGAGCACGATCGGGCGGTGTGGCGGGGTGGCTGGGCCGTGTCGATGGTGCTGTCCATCGCGTGCTTCACGGAGAGCTCCGACGATGACGACGGGGGCAGCGCGCCCACGACCGCCGCGAGCACGAGCGCAAACGCCTCGGCGACCGATGGCCCGGCGGATGGTTCGGCCGATGATTCGGCGGACGGCTCGGCCACCACGACGAACACCACGACGCCTTCGACCTCGGCCGCCGTCGACTCCACGGGGGCGAGTGCCGCGACCGACGACGACGCGGGCACGACCTCCGAGACCTCCGACTCCACCGGCGAGCCCGTCTTCGAGCCGTGTCCGGAGCTGATCGAGCCGTTCGATCGCTGTCCTGGTGCCCCGTGGATGAGCAACGGTGCCGGTCGTCTCGCCTGCGATGGCGATGCGGTGCTGGTGGTCTCGGCGGCGGTCGATGGCAACGTGCAGCTCGTGGTCCCGCTCGGGTTCGTGAATGCGAGCGCCGTCGTCGACCTCGTCGATGCGCCCGCGACCGGGATGCTGAAGATGCTGCGCATTCGGACGCCGGGGATGGAGATCCTCGCCTTCCGGATCAACGGTACCGACGACGGGCCGGTGCTCGAAGCCTACGTCGACGACATGGGGGCGACGTCCGTGCTCGCCTCGGCGCCCTACGACCCCATTGCGCACCGCTGGGTCCGCGTACGGGAGACCGGCGGGGAGCTGGCCTTCGAAGTGTCGGCGGACGGGCTGGGCTTCGCTGCATTCCACGAGGCGGTGACGCCGTTCGATCTCACCGATGCCACGGTCGGAATCGCCGCGGGCAACTACCAGCCGCTCGGCGCGGACATGCCGGTCGCCTTCGGTCAGTTCGAGTACTACTGCACAGGCAACCCGCAGTAGCCTCCGGAGCGGGCATCGATGACACGGTGGTGGGGACTCGCGCTCGTCGTTGGGCTCGCGGCGTGCCACCGCCCCGCGCGCGGACTGGCCGAGGCGCCCGACGCAACGCTGCGGACCGCCGCGGAGGTCGGGTGGTGGGAGGAGAGGATCCGTCCCGATCGGCTACAGCTGCTCGCCGGGTTGCTCGCCGACGCGATCGAAGAGGCGGACAAGTGTCGTGTGACGCCGACCGAGCAGTGTCGCGAGATTTCGGGTCGCGCGACGATGCGCGTCGAAGGGGGCGAACGGCGAGCGATGCGGTTGCGGGGGTGGCAGTACCAGGAGGTCCGCCTCGATGGCCGTGCCGTGGTCGACACGAACATGTTCACGTTCGATCTGCGGCTCGAGATCCTCGACCGTGACGACGATGGGCCGCAGTGGTGGGCGGTCCAGATCGAAGGCACTCGGGACGCCGCCGGCCACTGGCGAGCGGAGGGAGACGCGGCCGCGCAGGGACACGGGCGCGTCCACGTTCGCGTCGAAGAGCTCGACGTGTCCGAGGCATGCAAGGCCGAGCCATGGGGCGGCGTGATGTACCTGCGCAGCGGGGCTTCCGAGGCCGTGGTGCGCTACGACGGCGCCACCGCATGCGACGAAAAGGGCGTCGCGACGTGGACGCTCGACGGGCAGCCACAGGGCGATGTGGACGTGGCCGGGGCGCTTCGCTGCGCGGTGGGATCGGGTCGTGGCCGAGCGCCGGTCGGCTTGGGGCTGCTCGTTGTGCTCGCGCTCGGTCGTCGACGCCGTGCCCGCTGAGGCCCCGCGGGGCGGCTTTTCGGCTTTCTTTCACCCGATCGGGCCCGAATGGGTATCCAGGCGCCCGTGCGAAACACGTGCGTCCTCGGGTTGTTCGTCCTTGCCGCGTGTGCGGCCACCGACACCGAGGACCCGGCGGCCGACGAGGGATCGAGCTCGGCCGCGGGCTCGGATTCGAGCCCCGCGACGGGCTCGGGCGCGTCGGATCCGACCACCCCGAGCACCTCGGGCGGGCCCGGCGGCAACGACGGCTCGACCGCGGGGCCGGGCGGCAGTGACGACGACGGCAGCGACGGCTCGAGCACCGGCGAGCCGGGCGGACCGCCGCCGGGGCTGGTGCCCGCCTTCATCGCGCAGGGGCACATGGGGCGCACGATGCTGTCGTGCGACGACGGGCAGACGTGGATCGCCGACGTCAGTCTCGACGACACGATCCGCTGCTTCGAGGGCATCGACTGCGATCACGACGAGGGCTCGGGGACGGGGCTGACCGCGATCGACGGCTTGCTGGTCGCGACGTGGGGGTGGGGCACCGAGGGCCGCATCACCACGAGCCCCGACGGTGTCGAGTGGACCGAGGTACTGACCGGCCCCACGTTCGCCGGCACCGCGTACGGCAACGACACCTTCATCGCCGGGGCACGCTCGCCATGGCGTGCGGGCGCCGACGCGACGAGCTGGCAGATGCTGCCCGACAGCGGGCTGGACGAGTGGACGCCGCGTGGCACTGGCTTCGTGCCCCACGAGGGCGGCATCTTCCTCATCGGCGGCGGCGGCGGGGGCAGCAGCGACCTGGTGCTCAGCTCGAGCGACGGCGACGAGTGGTGGCACCCCGACGCGTTCCCGCCCACGTGCGGCGACTCGATCCGCGGCATCGCGTACGGCGACGGCGTGATCGTGATCGCCCGTGGGGCCAACGACGGCGCGGAGATCTGCGTGTCGGGCGACGGCGGGGTCAACTTCGCCGCCGTCGATCTGGCCGACTCGCCGTCGAGCCCCGTGGTGTGGACCGGCGAGGAGTTCGTCGTCTTCGCCGGCGGTACGCGCTACGCGAGCGCCGACGGTCAGCAGTGGTCGTCCTCGTCGCTGGGCAACGGCATCAGCGTGGGCGCGATGGCGCGTAGTCCCGACGGCACGTTCGTGGGTCACCGCGACGGTTGGATGGTCTGGTACGAGCAGCAGCAGCTGTACCGCAGCGCCGACGGCACGGACTGGCAGCCGCTGGGCGCCGACGCCTTCACGGGCGGTCACCCGATCCGCCACATGCGGTTCGGCTACGTGCACCCGCATCCCGAAGGCTGCGAGTGAGCTTCTAGCGTCGTCCGAGCCAATAATCGGCCACGCCCGCCTCGCGGTGCACCGTCTGCCCCATCATCGGCGACAGCAGGTCGATGCCGTGCTGCTCGGCGAGCTGCAGCAGGTGCAGGATCGGCTGATCCCACGCGTGCAGCGCGAGGCTGAACGTGCCCCAGTGCACGGGCATCATCGTCTTGGCGCGCACGAGTTGGTGTGCCTTCGCGGCGTTCTCCGGGCCGAGGTGGATGCTGCCCCACGCCGGATGCCACGCGCCGATCTCGATCATGCTCAGATCGAATCCGCCGAAGCGCTCGCCGATCTCCTCGAACGCCTGCTCCCACAGACCCGTGTCACCGGAAAACCAGACCGAGTGCTTCGGGCCCACGATCGCCCAGCTCGACCAGAACGTCGCCGCCGTCGCCCCCGGACCGCGTCCGGCAAAGTGACGCGACGGCGTGGCCGTGACCTGCAGTCCCGAAAAGTCCGCGTCCTCCCACCACGACAGCTCCGTGATCCGCTCCGCCGGCACGCCCCACGCTTCGAGGTGCGCGCCCACGCCGAGCGAGGTCACCCACGGCGTCTCGCGGTGCGCGAGGCGGGAGATCGTTGGGAAGTCGAGATGATCGTAGTGGTCGTGCGAGACGAGGATCAGGTCGAGCGGAGGAAGCTGCTCGGGCTCGATCGGCACCGGATGGAATCGCTTCGGCCCCATCCACGACACGGGCGCGGCGCGGGGTCCGAACACGGGGTCGGTGAGCACGAGCTTGCCGTCGATCTCGATCAGCATCGTGCTGTGGCCGAGCCACGTGATCTGCAGGGCCTCGCCGCGTCCGGCGACGAGCGAGCCGGCTTCGGGATGCACGATCGGGAACGGATCTCTGGGCTCGCGCTCGGTGCGATTGAACGCGTACTCCCACAACAGGCCCAGGCTCGGCTTGGCCGCGGCGGTCTCGATCGCGTTGCGGAAGCGCTTGCCGTCGAAGTACGGCGAGTCGGTAATCCGCTCCAGCCGTAGCCCCGCCACCTTGCCGCCGAGGGAGGCCAACCCCGTGGTCGCCCCACAGGCCTTCGCGCCGGTGGCCTGGGCCAGAGGCTCGTCGAGCACGTCCGCTTGCCAGCTCATGGTTGGCAGCATACGGCCCGGTCGCGCGACCGGTTTCTCCGCGAGCAAGGCTTTCGCTTGCGTCCTGGCGCAATGGGAGTATATCATACGAATGATAAAAAACTCGGCCGGACTCCTGCTTCTGGTCGCGCTCGGGTGCGAGGCGACGCGGTCGTCGGCGCCGGACGGGTTTCAGGGGATCGTCGAGTACGAGGAGCGCACGTTGGCCTTCGACGTCGCGGGGCGGATCGTGTCGTTGACCGTCGACGAGGGCGACACGCTCGCGCCCGACGACGTCGTGGCCAAGCTCGACGACAAGCTCGTGCGCGTCGCCCGAGAAGTCGACGCCGCGAGGGCCGAAGCGGCCAAGAGTCGCGTGGCCTTGCTCGAAGCGGGCTCGCGCCCCGAGGACATCAAGGCGCTCAAGGCCGCGGTCAAGGCGGCCAAGTCCAACGAAAAGCTCGCGGAAAAGACCCTCGGCCGCGAGCAGTCACTGGCCAGCCAGGGGATCGGGCGCACGTCCGACCTCGACGCGGCGAGCACCGCGATGTCGACCGCGACCGCCCAGCGCCAGGAGCTCGAGCAGCAGCTGACGCGCGCGCGCCGGGGCGCCCGTCCCGAAGAGGTGGACATCGCCGAAGCCGACGCGCGTGTGGCCGAGGCGGGCGTCCGTGCGGCGGACGAGCAGATCGCCCGCCACGTGCTGTACAGCCGCCACCCCGGGTTCGTGCTCGAGGTGCACTACGAAGAAGACGAGTTCGTGATGCCGGGCGCGCCGATCGTCACGATGGCCGAGGTCACGCGGCCGTACGTCGACGTGTTCGTGCCACAGGGAGATCCGGACATGCCCGCCTACGGCGATGCCGCTTCGATCCGAACCGACGCCGACGACGAGCCGCTGGTGGGCACGGTCGCGTACATCGGCCGGCACACCGAGTTCACGCCCAAGTTCCTGTTCTCCGATCGCGAGCGACCCAACCTGGTGCTGCGCGTGCGGGTGGAGGTCGAAGACCCCGAGCAGACGCTGCGCGCCGGCGTGCCGGCGTTCGCCACGTTCGAGGCCACGAGATGAGCGAGCCGGTCGTCGTCGCCGACCATCTGTCCCGACGCTTCGGCGATCTCGTCGCCGTGTCGGACGTGTCGTTTCGCGTCGCGCCCGGCGAGGTGTTCGGCGTGCTCGGACCCAACGGCGCGGGCAAGTCCACGACGATCCGGATGCTGTGCGGGCTGCTGGATCCGTCCGGCGGCTCGGCCACCGTGGTCGGCCTCGACGTCGCCAAGCATCCCGAGAAGGTCAAGGCGCGCATCGGCTACATGACCCAGCGCTTTTCGCTGTACGAGGATCTGACCGTCCGCGAAAACCTCTGGTTCTACGCCACGCTGTACGGTGTGGCGCGGCGCCATCGCAAGGCACGCATCGAGCAAGTGCTCGAGCGCGACGGCCTCGCGCACCGTCGCAAGCAGATCGCGGGCACGCTGTCGGGCGGCTGGAAGCAGCGGCTGGCGCTGTCGTGCGCGACGATCCACGAGCCGCCGCTGCTGTTCCTCGACGAGCCGACCGCGGGCGTCGACCCGGTCAGCCGTCGCGAGTTCTGGGAGCGGATCCACGAGATCAGCGCCGAGGGCACCACGATCCTCGTGACCACGCACTACATGGACGAGGCCGAGCGCTGTCACCGGCTCGCGTTCATCTTCCGGGGCACGCTGATGCGGATCGGCCGACCCGCCGAGATCGTGGCCGAGCGGCAGCTTTCGGTCGCCGAGCTCGTCGTCGGTGACGTCGCCCGGGCCACCGAGGTCCTCAGCGGTTCGCCGTACCTCGACGAGTGTGCCCACTTCGGGCACATCCTGCGCTTCGCGGCCCGCGGTGGCGCCAACGCGGTCGACGAGGCCAAGCGCCTGCTCGACGACGCCGGCGTGACGATCGAGACGATCACCGCGGCACGACCCAACGTGGAGGACGCGTTCGTGTCGATGGTGCGGGAGGACACGCAATGACGCGCCTGCTCGCGATCGCGGTCAAGGAGCTGTGGCAGCTTCGGCGCGACCGGCTCACGCTGGCGATGGCCGTGATGCTCCCGGTCGTGCAGCTGCTGCTGTTCGGCTACGCGATCAACACCGACGTTCGCCACATCCCCCTCGTCGTGTTCGACCAGGATCGCTCGGCGATGTCGCGCGACATCGTGCGACGCATGGAGGTCACCGGCTACTACGACACCGTCGGTCGGGTTCGCAGCTACGAGGAGATCTCCAAGGCACTGCGCTCGGGTCAGGCGCGTGTGGGGATCGTGCTGCCGCCGAACCTCAGCTCGGACCTCACGCTCGGACGCGGCGCCACGATCCAGCTCGTGGTCGACGGCTCGGATCCGATGACGGTGGGCAGTGCCACCGACACCGCCGCCAAGCTGGCCACGGCCTACTCCAACGACCTGCTCGTCGCGCGCATGTCCGCCCAGGGCACCGCGCCTCCCAAGCTGCTCTCGGTCGAGCCGGCCACCTGGTACAACCCCGAGCTTCGCACGGCGGTCTACATCGTCCCGGGAATCATCGGCGTGATCCTGACGATGACGATGGTGATGCTCACCGCGATGGCGGTCGCGCGCGAGCGGGAGCGCGGCACGCTCGAAGCGCTCATCGTCTCACCCGTACGCCGCGTGGAGATCGTGCTGGGCAAGATCGCGCCGTACATCCTGATCGGCTACGTGCAGATGACGCTGGTGCTCGTCGCCGGCCGATGGGTGTTCGATGTGCCCCTCGAGGGCTCGCTGCCCTTGCTGTACGTACTGTCGGCCGCCTTCATCGCCGTCAGTCTCGGGATCGGCCTGGTGTTTTCCACGGTGGCCAAGACCCAGCAGCAGGCGATGCAGATGTCGTTCTTCTTCCTGCTGCCCAACATCTTGCTGTCGGGGTTCATGTTCCCGTTCGACGGCATGCCGCGGCCGGTCCAGTACCTGTCGCAGGCGCTCCCCTTGACCCACTTCATGCGGATCGTGCGGCGCGTGCTGCTGCGCGGCGGTGGTTGGCACGACGTGGCGGTCGAGTTTCAGTGGCTGTGCGGGCTGCTGCTCGTCGTGATCGTCATCGCCTCCGTGCGTTTCAAGAAGAAGCTCTTGTAGATGCCCAGACCACGCAGCGACATCTCCGAGCGCATTCTCGAGGCGGCGGCCGAGCGGTTCCTCCGTGACGGGGTCGACGGCGCGTCCTTGCGGGCGATCGCCCGCGACGCCGACACGAACATCGGGATGATCTACTACTACTACGAGACCAAGGACGAGCTGTTTCTCGCGGTCGTCGAGCAGCACTACCAGGGGTTCGTGGCCGACCTCGAGCGCGTCATGGATCCCGCGCTCGATCCCGAGACACGGCTGCGCGGTCTGTTCGATCGCCTCGCGCAGCTGCAGCCCGGGGAGTTTCGCGTGCTACGACTCGTGCTGCGGGAGGTGTTGAGCTCGTCCTCGCGGCTGGCCCGGATCGTCGAGCGTTTCTCGCGGGGACACGTGCGCGTGATCGTGGCCACCGTGATGCAAGCGGCGCAGACCGGGCTGCTCGACCGCACGCTGCCGCTGCCGGCCCTGGTGCTCAGCGTCGCCGGGCTCGCCGGCCTTCCGCAGATCGTTCGTCGCGTCGTCGAGTCCGATGCGCCGCATCTGGCGAGCTTGCTGCCCCCGCCGCCGCAGCTGGCGGAATCGGCGTGGCGCGTGCTGATGACCGGCGCCCGCCCGCCCGAGCCGTCGTCGTAGCGCGCCCTCACCTCGCTTGCGTCGCGCGCTCGAGCAACGCGCGCGCCGCGACGGCGGCTTCGGATGCGTCGTCGTCGATGATGTCGAGCGCCCGGCGAGCCGCCGCGGACGCCGCCGCGGCCTCGCCCAGCGCCAGCGAGCACTCGCCTTGCGCGACGAGCAAGCCGGGGACCGTGGGATGGGCGGGCCCGAAGACGCGCTCGGTGATCTCGACCGCCTCGCCGAACGCCGCGCGTGCCTTGTCGTGCTCGCCGAGCATCCGCCACGCGGTGCCGATGCCGGCCGCGACCTTCTGCGACGCCGGGTGGTCGTCGCCGATGATCTTCCGCGCGCCGGTGAGCGCGTCGAGGGCTTCTTGCGGTCGGTCGAGCTCGACGAGCGTCCCGCCGAGGTTGAGCAGCGTGAAGCCGATCATTCGGTTGTCGGGTCCGTGCTTGGTCTCGAAGACCTGCAGGGCGTGTCGGTACAGCTCGACGGCTTCGTCGGCGCGACCGACGGTGCGGTACGTATTGCCGAGGTTGACCTCGATCTGGGCGTACTGCGGGTGCTCGCGACCCATGAGCGTCTCGGCGAGATCGCGGGCTTCGTGCAGATCGGCGAGGCTGCTGTCGTCGTCGCCCGCTTCGTGGGCGTAGTGGCCGCGGGCGTTGAGCGCCGACACCAGGCTCGAGCGTCGCTGGGGCTCGACCTGCTTGCGGTAGACCTCGACCGCGGCCGAGATCTGCGTGCGCGCCTCGTCCCAGTCCAGCCGATCGGCCAGTGCCTGCGCCAAGGCGACGTCGAAACCCGCGCGGTCCCAATCGCTCGTCTCGTAGCGGTCCATCGCGGCGCGGGCGTGGCGGCCCCACGCGATCGCGGCGTCGTGCTGGCCGAGCTCGCGGCTCAGTGTCACCAGGCGATCGGCCGCCGCGTTGGCGGCGATGTCCGGACGTCCGGCTTCGATGGCCAGCAGGTACGCCTGCTCCTGGTCGGCCTGCGCCGCCTGGGGATCTCCGAGTCCATCGAGCGCGCGCGAGCGCAGCACCAGCGCGCCCGCCCGATCGACGTCGCTGCCGCGGGCCGTCGCGAGGGCAAGCCCCTGGTCGGCCATTGCTTTGCCGGCCGCGAAGTCGCCGGCGCGGATCTCCTCGAACGCTCGCTCGAGCAACGCGCGGACCTCCGGATCCAGCGTGCGGTGGGCGTCGGGGTCGGGCACCGCGGCCGTGACGGCCAGCGGCTCGCTTCTCGCCGGGACGGCCACCGTGGCCACGACGGCCGCCAGCGTCACGGGCACCGCGCCCAGGAGCCAGGTGCGTGCCTTCCATCGCGCCTCCAGTGCACGCGCGAGCGCGGTCACCGAGTCGAAGCGCCGCTCCGGTTCGGTCGCGGTTGCCCGTCGCACGACGCGGCGGATTCGGCCGGGGACGCGGCGTCCTTGCAGCGCCTCGCCCAAGCTGACGCCGAGCGCGTACTGGTCGACGCGTGCATCGCCCCGACCGTCGAGCTGCTCGGGGGCCATGTAGCGCGGCGTTCCGCTGTCGCCCATCGTCGTCTCGCCGTCGAGGTGCGCGAGCCCGAAGTCGGCCACGATGGTGCGCCCTTCGGCGTCGACGAACACATTGCTCGGCTTGAAGTCGCGATGAACGATCCCGGCGGCGTGGGCGGCCGCGAGACCGCGCGCCGCCGAAGCGAACACCGCGACGATCTGCGCGACGGTGCGGGGCGCGGCCGCGAGCCAGGCGTCGAGCGTGGGGGCGTCGAGCAGCTCGAGCGCGAGGTAGATCCGACCGTCGACCTCGCCGATGTCGTAGACGGCGCGGACGTTGCGATGCGACAGCTGGGCCATCGCGCGTGCCTCGGTCACCAGACGCGCCTTGGCCACGTCGGCCAGGGCCGATCGCAGGACCTTGATCGCGACCTTGCGATCGAGCTCGGGATCGGTCGCCTCGTAGACCACGCCCATCCCGCCGGCGCCGAGGGGCGGACCGAGGACGTAGCGGTCCACCGTGGCCCCCTCGGGCAAGTACTCGCCGATCGGCACGGGCCGGCTGTCGTCGTCGCTGCCCACCTGCACCAGCGACGTGCGCGCGAGCTCGGCCACCCAGGCGCGACAGTTCGCGCACTCGGCCAGGTGCTGGTCGAGCGCGCGCAGTTGCGTCGTGCTGGAGCCGGCCTCGGTCACGTACGCCAGCGCCTCTTCGGGTCGCAAGCAGGGTCGGGCGGGGCTCACCCGGCGTATGTACTCGCATGTGGGCCGGGAGCAAGTGCGATGGAACACCTCACCCGTCCGGCTCCAGCGTCTCGACGCACGACGGGGCCATGGCGCCGCGACCCGGCGGATCAGCACGACAGGCTCGGCGGGTCGCTGCCGGGGCATACGATGTCGACGCCGACGTTGTCCTCGAACGTGTTGGTGCACCAGGCCCGATCGCACACCCCGAATCCTCCCGAGATGCCCGCGCCCGCGCCGTGACGAAACGTCGAGTCGACGATCGTGGAGTCGGCAGGGACTTCCGCCAACGATGCCTCGATCGACGAGCCGTGGCATCCGATGCCACTGCCGCCGTACTCGAAGATCACGTTGTGCAGGTTCAGCGGCTCGGCGAACGGCGCGAACATGCAACCCCAGTCGCCCGGCGAGGGCACGGCGGCGGCGGAGGTGATCACGATCGGATCGTCGGGGACTCCCATCGCGACGACCGTGGTGTCGGAGTGCACCTCGATGCTGCCGTCGAGCATCCGGATCTCGACACCCTCCATCGCCAGGAACACTTCGCCGTGCTCGAGCTCGCCGACCTCGTAGATCGTCACGACATACGGATGGTTGAGCGAGGCGAGGGCGCGTGCCTCACGGAGCAGGCGATCGGTCCGATCGTCCTGGTCGCGCCGCATGACCTTGAGCGCGACCTCTCGATCGAGCTTGGGATCGTGGGCCAGATACACCGTGCCCATCCCGCCGCTGCCCAGACGCCCGCGCACCTCGAAGCGACCGAGACGGGCCGGGTCGCCGGCGTGCGCTTTTCCGAACAACGCCGACTGCAAGGACGCGCGCATGTGCCGGAACCCGACGCCGCGCAGCGCCGACTCGTCGAGTGGGTGCACCCCGAGGGGGTCGGCCGCGCTCGACTCCCCGCAACCACCCTCGGACGACGCGACCACCCGCAAATCCTAGCCTCTGGTGCCGGAATTCGGGCCCCTTGCTGTACCCCACAGTTGTGGGGTACAGATTGTTCGTGACCGCCAGCCTCACCGTGGTCGATACGCTGTCGCGCGCGCTCGCGGGCGCGATCCTCGACGGCACCTGGGCGGCCGGCGCCCGCCTGCCCAGCGTGCGGGCGCTGGCGGCCGAGCACCAGGTCAACGTGTCGACGGTCCAGCGGGTGCTGGCGCGTCTGTCGGAGCTGGGCTTGGTGCGGGCGCACGATCGCCGCGGCGTGGAGGTCTGCGACGTCTCTCGGCTCGGCGGCGCGGCGTTGTGGCCGTTGCGAATGCAGCGGGCGGCCGTCGATCCCCAGCCGGCGCTCGCGCTCGTCGACGATGCGCTCGCGATCCGCCGCATGCTCGCCGGACAGGTCCTGCGCGCGCTCGTGGGCGTCGACTTCGCCACCTACGGCCCGGAGCTCGACCGCGCGGTGCAGGCGTTCGTGGCGGCGACCGAAGATCCCACGGTCACGCCCGCCCAGCTGCTGGCGATCGAGACCGAGGCGATGCGCACGTTGCTGCTCGCGGCCCGGCGCCCCGCGGTGCTCGCGATCGTCAACGACGTGCACGCGATGATGACCGCGACACCGGTGCTGCTGGACTCGATCTACCAACAGCCGCAGGTCAACGCCCAAGCCTGGGAGGGGCTGGTGCTCCTGCTGCGCATGGGCCTGGCCCACCCCGACGGCGTCAGCGACATCGAGATGATGCTCGCCGAGCTCGACGCCGTGACCTTGCAGGACTTCCGACGACGGATCGGAGCTCGACCATGAATCACGACCACGACCACGACAACGGCAACGATCCCCTCAGCGTGCTGCGCGTGCGCGGCAATCAGGTGCAGATGGGTCGGCAGATCGGCGAGCTGTCGCGGCAGCTCGGCGGAGCCGACCGCACGCTCGGCTTCTACGAGCAGATGGCCAGCGCGATGCTGTCGCTGTCGATCCCGGCCCCGGTCCGGCCGGCGGTGCGACGGATGCTGCGGCGCGCCCTCGCGGTCGGTGCCCGTCGTCTCGACCGTGCTCGTCGCCGCCACTTTCCCGAGTACGCCGCGCGAACCGACGCCCTGTTCGCCGGCGCCGGCATCGACCCCAAGCACGTCGCGTCGATGAACGTGATGGACGTGCTGCAGAACACGGTGGGCACTCTCGGGCGGCTGCGGTTGCTCGAGACCACGGGCCTGTCGGTCGCGGCGGTGCCCGCGTGCACGAGCCTGGCGGTGTGGGGCGAGGCGTCCGCCGACGGCCACCTTCGACACGCGCGCAACTTCGACTTCCCCGGCGCCGGGGTCTGGGATCGTTCGCCCACCGTCGTGCTGTGCGACCCCGACGACGGCCTGCGCTACGGCTTCGTGACCACGCGCGGCGCGGACGTGCCCGGCGTGTCCGCGTTCAACGAGGCGGGCCTGAGCCTGACGGCGCACACCCGCTTTCATCGCGACGTCAACTTCCACGGCGTCAGTGTGGTCGACTTCGGCCACGAGCTGATCCGCTGCTGCCGCACGCTCGAGGACGTTCGCCGTCGCGCCGCCCAGATGCCGACCGCGTCGACCTGGGGCTTTCTCGTCTCCTCCGCCGAGGCAAACGACGCGATCGTCGTCGAGACCACCGCGACCGGCTGTGCGATCACGTCACCCGGGGCCGGCGACGCGCACCTGGCCTGCACCAATCGCTACCTCGCGCCGCACCTTCGACCGGGCGAGGTCACCTCGAGCCCGTCGTTCGCCGTCGACTCCGACGCCCGCTTCGCCCGAGCCCACGAGGCGCCGCTGCGCGCGGGAGGCCGGCTGTCGGCCACGCAGCTGCAAGCGCTGCTCGCCGACTGCGGCGACCCGGGCGCGCCCGATGCCGAGGCCGACGATCGCCTCGCCGGCAACTGCGTCAGCTCGGCGATGACCGTGCAGAGCGTCGTGTTCGAGCCCGACCAGGGGCGCGTGCGGCTGTCGACCGGCACGGCGCCGACCGGCCTGGGCCCGTGGGCGGTCGTCGACTACGCGTGGGACGGACCGGTCGGCACGGTGCAGGCACCGCCGCCGATGCGTCAGCCCACGGGCGCCGCGCAAGCCCAACGCGCGACACGGCACTACGTCGACGGCACACGGGCCCACCTGGCGGGGGCGTCGCGCGAGACGGTGCGCGGCCACTTCGAGCGAGCGATCGAGCTCGCGCCGACCGAGCCCAACTTCCGTTTCCTCGGGGCCCTGTTCGCGATCGCGGCCGGCGACTTCGCCCGCGCGACCGAGCACCTCGAGCGCATGCTCGACCGCGAGCGCGGGATCTTCCGTCGCGCGCAGGCGCTGCTGTGGCACGGTCGCGTGCTCGCGGCCAGCGGCCGCCGCCTCGACGCCCAACGCTCGTGGCGCGAGCTGACCGAGCTGCCGGCCGATCCGTCGGTCACCAAGCTCGTGCAGGCCGCCCGCAAGGAGACCCGCCGCCCGCTCACGAAGCTGCGCCTGCGCACGCTCGTGCCCGACGTGTTCCTGATCGACGCGACGGTTCCGGGGACCTGAGCCGCAACGTCGCCATCAACCGCCGAGCACGGCGGCGAGGGAGTCTGCGGTCAGGATCCGGTCCAGGTATCGGTCCAGCGTCTCGACGTCGGCACGCTCGACCTTGGCGACGTCCGATTCCGCGAGGCCGCCGAACTTCGCGCGCAGTTGCTTGAGGAGCACCTGGCGCTGCGCTTCCAAAAAGCCCTCCGCGCGACCCGCCGCGCGGCTTTCCTGCTCGAGCATGTCGAGAATGGTCATGACTTGGCGCTCCACGTCGGGCGCGAGCTCTTTGAGTTTGGCACGAAATTCCTGATAGTGCTCGCGGCCCAAGACGAGCTGCACGTAGTGCACGAGCTGCGCGAGTGCGGTGATCCCGTTTCGTGCGCGCGCGGCGTCGACGAACGCAGCCGCCCACGAGCGCAGATGGGTAAGCAGGCGCTCCGGCCGTCTCGCATCCCGTAGCACCCACAGGGCCAGGCGCGGGAATGACGCCAGGACGCGGCGGCGGATCTCCTCGTCGCTCCACTCCGAGAACTCGTGGACGATGATCGACAGCCGCGGCACATGGGGGGCGACGGCCGGGAGCGAGTCCGGGTGAGGGTCGACGAGGTCCCAGATCTCCACCGGCGCGTTCCAACCGCCCTGGGCGTGGCTGAGCACGATCGGGATCACGATCGGCACGCGGGGAGACGGTGAGCCGCGAAGTGTGCGGCTCCAGATCCGCGCGATGTACTCGTTCATGCGAAGCGGCATCGCCGAGTCGCGTCGGCTCTGGTGCTCCAGCAAGACGTAGATCAGTCCGCGCGTGCCCCCGATCTCGGCGGAAAACAGCAGATCCGTATGACTGTCGGCGAGATCGCGATCGACGAAGGAGCCGTCCTCGAGCGCGAGCGACTCCCAAGTCACCGCGCTGGCCAACGACGGCGAGACGCAGCCTCGCAACAGCTCGGCGGCGTGCGGCGGGTACTCGAACGCCGCCTTGAACAGCGCGTCATGGGGGCGCTTGGTCACCGTCGCGAACGTACCAGGCGTCGTGGGATCCCGGGGGTCGGCGGCGACGCGCCGCGACCACCGGCTTCGTTACCACGTCTCGGCGAAGGGGTGCGCCTCCACCTCGAACGACCAGGCCGAGCGATCCTGGTGCACCAGGTTACACACCGTGTCGGCGATCGCGGCCGGCTTGAGGAACTTGTCGTCGGGGGCGTCGGGCATGCGCTCGCGCGTGCGCGGCAGGTCGACCATGCCGTCGAGGATGAGCAGGCCGACGTGGATGCCCTTGGGCCACAGATGGCGCGCCATCGACTGGGCGAGGTTGCGCTGGGCCGCCTTGGCGGAGGCGAAGGCGGCGAAGTTGGCACCGCCGCGCAGCGAGGCGGTCGCGCCGGTGAACACGATCGCGCCCTTGCCCGCCTCGAGCATCCCCGGGATGACCTGACGCGAGGCCAGCAGCGCGCCGCGACAGTTGATCTTCCACGCGAGCTCGAAGTCGTCGACCGACACGTCCTCGACGTTGCCCCACACGCCGGAGCCGGCGTTGTAGAGCAGGACCTGCGCGGCGCCCATCTTCGCCGAGACCTCGCCGAACGCTCGGGTCACCGCGTCGGGATCGGCGACGTCGCACGCGAACGCCTGTGCGCCGGGTAGCTGCTTGGCCAGCTCGCCGGCGTAGTCGGTGCGGCGCGACAGCATCGCGACCCGATAGTCACGCGCGAATCGCTTGGCGAATGCCGCCCCGTTTCCGGGGCCGATGCCGACGACGATGCAAACGGGCTTGGTCATGTCCCGTGTTGTACACGGGCCGGCTCCGGCGCGGCACTCGCGGGCCCGCGGCGCCACGCGGTCAGCAGCAGCAAGCCCACCCCGACCAGGAGCGCCACGTCGGCCACGTTGAACACGGGCCAGCTACCGCCCCACGGGTAGTTGATCTTCATGAAGTCCACGACGCCGGGACGGCCGAGCTCGTCGAAGCGAAAGAGGCGATCGTGCAGGTTGCCGATCGTGCCCGAGGCGATGAGACCGAGCGCGACGAAACCGAGGCGACGCTCGGTCGGCATCGTGAACGCGGCGTAGATCATCCATGCCAGCGCCGCGAAGGCGAAGATGACGAACAACGTGTGCGCCCACTCGCCCTCGCGCACGATGCTGAAGGCCGAGCCGGTGTTGAACGCAAACTTCAGCTCGAGCAGCGGATCGATCACCGAGACCGTGTCGCCGTCGCGCAGGTTGTCCCAGGCCCATGCCTTGGTCTGCAGGTCGCACGCGACCGAGCCGCCGCCCACGAATCCCAACAGCAACAGCCGTCGCCAACGGGCCGGCGCCCTCGACTTCCGATCGTCCACCATCGGACTCGATGTAGCAGTCCCCGCGCCCTGCGCCAGATCCGAATTCCCGCGGTTTTTTCACGTGGACGGGGTGAAACCCGAGGGTGATGTCCGCCGATCCGCCGATCCGTGCGGTCTTCGACATGCGATCGGACGCACGGGTTCGGGCCGTGGCGGACACCGAAGTCCGTGCCATGCTGTGTCCGTTCCGTGCCCTGCGTCGTCTCGTCCGTCGATGTGCTGTACCGCGATCACGCCGGCTACGTGCGCCGTGCGCTGGGCCGCCTCGCGGTGCCGCCGGCCGAGGTCGACGACCTGGCCCAGGAGGTGTTCCTGACCGTGTTCCGCAAGTCGGTCGCGCTGACCGACGAGCGTGCCGCTCGGGCCTACTTGTTCCAGACCGCGCGTCGCGTCGCCAGCAACGCCCGTCGCTCCCGCGATCGAGCGCAGGCGCGCGAGCAAGCCACCGATCTGCCGCCGACCGAGCTGTGTCCCGAGCGCTGGGTCACCCGCCGTCGCGCGTGGGAACGACTCGAACGCTTTCTCGGCACGCTGCCGCCGGAGCAGCGCTCGGTCTTCGAGCTGTCGGAGATCGAAGGCGTCCCCGCCCCGGAGATCGCCCGTCGCACCGGCCTGAACCTCAACACGGTCTACGCCCGGGTTCGTCGCCTGCGGGGGCGCTGGCTGGCGCGTGCGGCCGTGATGATCGTGCTCGTGCTTTCGGCCCTGGTGCTGCTGCGCTCGGGTTGTGCCAGCGAGTCGCCCGAGCTGTCCCCGCAGGCGGTCGCGCCGAAGGTGCCCGATGCTGAGCGCGAGCGTGCTGCCGTACGTGTCGCCGCCGCAGATCCCCCTGGACCTGCCGTTGGTCGGGGTCCGGCCCTTGTCGGTCTTTGGGCCGATCGTCGTCCTCGGGATCTGGCTCGGGCTGCGTAGGGTCCACGCGTACGGTCGCGTCCACGGGATACCGGCCCAGTTCGTCGAGCGGCTCGCGATGCGCGTGCTGCTGGTCGGCTTCGCGGTCGCGCACCTCGTCTCGGTGCTCTTTTACTTCCCCGAACGCGTGCTGCAGTCGCCGTGGCTCCTGCTCGACGTCACGTCGGGGATCTCGAGCACGGGTGGTCTGCTCGGGGCCGCGGTCGCGCTCGGGCTGTGGGGCCGGCACCCGTCCGTGTCCCGCATGCGGGTCTCGGACATGCTCGTGTACGGCATGGTCGTGGGCTTTACGATCGGCCGGGTCGGCTGCGCGCTCGTGCACGACCACCCGGGCATCGTCGCGAGCCCCGACGCGTGGCTGGCCGTGGGTCCATGGCCGGACGGCGCCTACCGCTACGACCTCGGGCTGATCGAGCTGCTGGGCTGTATCGCGTTGGCCGTGTGGGTCACGTACGGCTTCGACTGGCGACGTGCCGCCCCCGGTCGGCTCTCGGGCCGGGTCGCGATCGCCTACGGCGTGTTTCGCTTTCCCCTCGACGCGCTGCGGGCCACCGACATGCACTGGCTCGGTCTGACCTTCGCCCAGTGGGTCGCGCTCGGACTCGTCGGCGTCGGCGTGTGGTGCCTGCGGCGCCCTCAGGGGTAGTCACCCCACCGCGCTTGCGCCCCGCCGTGTCGACCGGTTCAATGACCGACAGTGGGAGGGCGTACCGCGAAGACGAGCTCGCTCGCGGCGCTGGCCCTGGCCGGATGCGGCGTCGCCTTCGAGCCGCCATGGGTGCTCGACGAAGCGCGCGTGCTCGCGGTGCGCATCGACGTCGTCGAGGAGGGCCCGTGGTCGCAGGGCCTGCTGCCGATCCCGGCCGACCGCGTTCGCCACGAGCCGCTGCCGATGGACACCGTCTCGATCGAGGCGATCATCGCCGACGCGGACGGGTTGGTGGACACCGCCGCGCTCGCACCCCGGTGGTTTCGCTGCGACCCCACGTTCGGGCCCTGCTTTTCGCTGCTGCGCGAGCCCGACGAGGGCCAGCCGTGTACGGACGTGCTGCCCCCGGAGACGTCGTGCTGGGTCGGCGACGGCGCGCGCGTGGAGTGGACCGTACCCCCGCTGACCGACGAAGTCCCGTTCGAGCAGCAGGTCGCGCACCGCTTCGCGATGGTGTCGGGTCGACCGGGCGTGCGCAGCACCGAGGACTGTCTCGCCGAGCTCGCCGAGCCGTACTACACGGCGCTCGACGAGTGCATCCTCGCCTACGCGCCCATGCTCATCGGGCCGATCGGCGGCCTGTCGGTGGCCGCCGATGCGTTGGGCATAGATCCCCCGGGAGCGTTCGACCGCACGGGCGGAACGCTCGACGGGAGCTTTCAGCCGAACTTTCACCCGGCCCTCGTGCAGGTGTTGCTGCAAGATCCGCTCTCGGGCGAGTCGTGGCGGGTGCCGGAGTCGGGCACCGTGCAGCTGCCCGCGCACGCCGAGATCTGGATCGTCGACGTGGGAGATCCGCGCGACCGACAGACCCGCGCGTACGTCGAAGCGCTCGGTGAGGAGATTCTCGTCGGCTACGGCACCGAGAACTTCAGCGAGCTCTACTTCGTCACCGCCCCCGGAGACGTGCTGCGCACGATCACCGACCTCTACACCACGATCTACACGGACGCGCCGGGCGAGACGTTCGAGCTGTTCGTGGTGCTCTCGGACCGCCGCGGCTCGCAGACGGTCGGATCGATTCGGATCGAGGTCGTCGCGGAGTGATCGTCACCTACGTCGTGGCGAGCACCGCGGTGGCCGTCGCGGCCGGTCCCGCCCAAGCCGACGCGACGGCGTACACGTATCGGGTCACGGTCCAGGTGGCCGGCACGCGGCGGCCCCTGGCTCAGACGCGCGTGCTGTTGGTCCCGGCCGACGCCGACGAAGCGACCGGCGAGCTGTCGGCGCGCGAGCACTTGGATCCGAAGGCCCCGCCGCCGGCGTGGGTACTCGCCGGCGAGACCGCCGAGGACGGATCGGTGGAGATCGCCGAGGTCCCCGCTTCGAAGTTCCGCGTCGTCGTGCTCGCCGGCGGCTACGAGCGCCTCGAGACGATCGTGGATCTCGGCGGCCCGCGCTCGGGCAATCCGGCGACGTTGTTCGTCGTCGCCGATCCCGACAACGCCTACCGCACCGAGGTCGCCGGCCCTCGCGAGCCTCGCAGCGCCGCGCGCCCGAGCCAGCGCGTGCTGACCCCCGAGGAGATCCGGACCGTCCCCGGCACGCAGGGCGACCCGCTGCGCGCGCTGCAGAACTTCCCCGGCGTGGCGCGTCCTCCCGGCGGGCTGGGCCTGCTCGTGCTGCGCGGCGCCTCCCCCAACCAGTCGCGCGTGTTCTACGGCGAGCACGCGCTGCCGCGGGCCTTCCACGCGCTGGCTTTTTCCAGCGTGGTGCCGGCCGACGCGATCGGCAGCATCGCGTTCTTGCCCGGCAACGCTCCCAGCCGCTACGGAGATCTGACCGGCGGGGTCGTCGACATTCGTCCGCGCCGGCTGCCGCGCGACGGCGTGCACGGCTACGGCGAGATCGATCTCGCCGGAACCGGCGCGATGGTGCGCGGCCCGCTGGGCAAGGGCACGTTCTTCGTGGCGGCGCAGCGCGGCTGGGTGGATCTCGTCCTGCGTGCCGCCGAGCGCGTCGACGACACGCAGACGTTCACGCTGCCCAACTACTACGACTACCAGGCGCTGACCCAGTACCCGCTGTCGTCGCACGACGAGATCGAGGTGCGCATCCTCGGCGCCGGCGATCGCATTCAGACCCGCAGCTTCGATCCGGCGAACGACGAACGGGTCGTGCCGTTGGAGGTCGGGGTGCAGTTTCACCGCGCCGATTTCGTGTGGCGGCATCGTCGGGGCGACTGGCGCTTCGTCCTCAGCCCCACCTTTCGCTTCGAGTCTGCGCGCGTGGAGCAGCGCCTGTCGGCGATCACGATCCGGCGCGACTACTTCACGGGCTGGCGCGCCGAGGCGCAGCGTCGCCTCTCACGCCGCACGTCGCTGACCGTGGGTACCGACGGCGAGGTCGCGCCCTTTCGCACTCGGCTCATCGACATCGTCACCGACTTCACGCCGGTGGGCCTGTCCAATCCGCGGGAGGGCGACGTCGAGCGCGCGGGGGGCCTGCAGAGCAGCTTCGGCGTCTACACCCAGCTCGACGCGCGCTTTGGTCGCGTATCGATCGTGCCGGGGTTGCGGGCGAGCGCGTTCACCCTCGGCGACGACGTGGAGGCCGCGGTCGATCCCCGCCTCGGTACGCGCGTGGACTTCTCCGACCGCTGGTCGTGGCGCTTCGGCGTGGGTCTGTACTCGCAAGGCGTCGTCGCCCAGCGCGTCAGCGACACCGACTTCGTTCGCGACGTCACGCAGAGCATCGCGGGCAACGTGATCCTGCCCGCCTCGATCCGCGCGCTCGAACCCCGCGCCGGGTTTCAGCCGGCCACCGGATCGCTGCGTGTCGCACGGGCGCCGCAGGTGAGCACCGGCGTGCGCTTCGAGCCCAACGAGCGCTGGGCCTTCGAGACCGGCGCGTACGGGCGACTGCGCGCCAACGTCGACGGCGCCGACTTCGTGACCTTCGCGGACGGCAACGCCATTCGTTTTCGGGCCGACGACACCTACAACGTCGACTACGGCCTCGAGGCGCTCGCGCGGCTGCGACCGGTCGGGCGGCTGTACGGCTGGCTGGCCTACACGCTCAGCCGCAGCGAGACTCGCTTTGTCGACGCCGTGCGCGAAGACGACGCGCCGCTGAGCTCGCCGTTCGACCAGCGCCACGTGCTGACCCTGCTGGCGAGCTACGCGCTGCCTCGAAACTGGCGGATCGGCGGACGCTTCCGATTGGTCAGCGGCTCGCCCTACACGCCGATCATCGGCCTGGTGGAGGTCCCCTCGCAGGAAAACCGGGTGCTGCTCGGCCGGGAGAACTCGGCGCGCTTCCCGGTCTTTCACCAGCTCGACCTGCGGGTCGACAAGCAGTGGATCAAGAAGCGATCGATCATCACCTTCTACATGGACGTGCAGAACGTCTACAATCGGACCAACATCGAGGCGTACGTGTACGACTTCGAGTTTCGCGAGCGCATCAATGGGGTTGGGCTGCCGATCTTTCCGAGCCTCGGCTTTCGCATCGACCTGTGAGCGGTCGCTCGCGCTCGTCGCCGCGTGGGGGCTCGCGACCGGGTGTCTGCCCGAGGCCGATCCGCCGCAGCGCATGCCCGACTCGCCCGACGCGGTCGTGGAGCCCGAGGGCGCGCGCGCGGCGACGATTTCCCACGCGGTCGCTCCGTCGATGCTCGCCCCCGGCGAGGAGCGCATCGACTGCTACTCGTGGACCCTCGACAACGAGCAGCCGCTGTACGTGCAGGGCGTGTCGTTCGCCAACGAGGGGTCCTTTCACCACTCCAACTGGTTCGTCGTGCCCGACACGGTCTACGAGGGACCCGACGGTCCGTGGGACTGCGAAGACCGGGACTTCGACCAGTTCGCGGCCGTGCAGACCGGCACCGTCCTGTTCGCCCAGTCGACGCAAGCGTGGGAAGAGTCGATGGACCTCGCCGCCGGTGCGGTGATTCGGATCCCGGAGCACTCGCGCATCGTCGCGGAGGTGCACCTGCTCAACCTCGCGCCACAGACGCGCGAGACCGCCGCGTGGCTCGGCCTCGACCTCATCCATCCCTGGGACGTGGTCACCGTGCTGTCGCCGCTGCAGCTGACGTACTACGACCTGCAGATCCCCGCGAAGTCGCGCGTGCGCTTCACCGGGGCGTGTCCGGGCCCTGCGGTCGCGACCCCGCCGATGGACATCTACTACGTGCTGCCGCACTACCACGCGACCGGCGATTTCTTCAGCCTCGAGGTCGTCGGCCCCGCCGAAGAAGACGCCGAGGAGGTGATGCGCATCGAGGGCTTCGACGCCGACGTGCTCGGCCAGACCTTCGATCCTCCGGTGCACGTGGAGACGGCGCACCGCCTGCGTTTCACGTGCGGCTACGACAACATCCACGACCGCCCCCTGACGTGGGGGATCGGCATCGACGAGATGTGCGTCGTGCTCGCGCTCGTCGACGCGGTCGAGGTGACCAGCTCGGTGGTCTTCGAGAGCGAGGGCTTTTTCACGATCCAAGACGGCGTGCCCGTCAACGGCGGCCCGTGCGAGACGTTCGTGGCGCCCAAGGGCCTCGCGTACGCCCGTCCCACCGACGACGAACGCGGCGCGCCGCTGTACCTGCCGCCCAACGTCGATGCCGTCGACACGCCGCTGCAGCCGCTTTCTTGCGTCGACGCCGACCCCAGTGTCGCTCCCTCGGCCGAGCCGACGCTCGACAACGTCCGGGAGCGGATCCTCGAGCCCTCGTGCACGTTCTCGGCGTGTCACGGGGATGCGAAGGCGGCCGGACTGCAGCTCGACGTGTCGGGTCTGCGTCAGGCGTTGCTCGAGCACGACGTCCAGGCCGGAACGGACCTGCCGCTGCTCGCCCCGGGCGATCCCGAGGGCAGCTGGCTGTATCGGATCGTCTCGCGTTGCGAGCCGGGGGTCGGCGCGACGCACATGCCACGCAACGCCCCGGTGCTTCTACCGGACGCGACCGTCGCGTTGCTGCGCGAGTGGATCGCTGCCGGCGCGCCGCAGTAGCGCGAGCGCGCCGGTCGTACGGGCGACGACGACGAGCTAGATCTCGGTCGCCATCCAGGTGCCGTCGCACCCGAAGGCGGGGCAGTTCCACGTGCCGGACGCGTTGCCCATGGCGTCGATCGTGCCGGTCATCGGACAGTTGCCCACGATTGCGCCGTTGATCGCTCCGGACACGTTGCCCATGTCGTCGACGGAACCGGTGACCGGCGCGACCTTGAGGCCGCCGGTGGTCCCGGTGATGTCGCCCATGTCGTCGACGTTCATCGTGATCGTGCCGGCCACGGCACCCAAGCCCTGGCACACGCCGTCGAACGAGCCGTCGTAGTCGCCG
Organism: uncultured Pseudomonadota bacterium; assembly: GCA_937896535.1. GTDB lineage: Bacteria > Myxococcota_A > Polyangia > Nannocystales > Nannocystaceae > CALBMM01. Next base: position 28,542 of record CALBMM010000056.1, on the reverse strand, counting down.
GCGAACGGATTGTTCATGCCGCCGGAGTCGGTCATGCCGCCGGAGTCGGTCATGCCGCCGGAGTCGGTCATGCCACCAGAGTCGGTCATGCCGCCGGAGTCGGTCATGCCGCCGGAGTCGGTCATGCCACCGGAGTCGGTCGTGCCGCCGGAGTCGGTCGAGCCACCGGAGTCGGTCATGCCACCGGAGTCGGTCATGCCACCGGTCGTCATCATCGGTCCGGTCGACGTGTCGTTGCCGCCCGTCGTGTCGTCGACACCCGTGTTGCTCGACGTGCCCATCGACGTGCCGCCGTTGGTCAGCGTGGCAACCCCGTCGCCGCCGTCGCCCGTGCTGCCGCTGTCGGTGCCTTCGGCCGCGGGGCTGACCCCATCATCACTGCAGCCAGCCGTGAGGAGCGTGACCAACGAGAGCGCCATCGAGCCATGTACCCAAGCTTTGAAAGTCATGCCGACAGAGTACCAACTCGCGCGCCGCGGGGGGCGTTGGCGTGTCCTTGCGCGCCCCGCGGAGGGGTGGCCCCGTCACGTCGCGGCGGTACGCCCGCAGCGGCCGTAAAATGCGTTAGAACGCGGCGGGACCGCCCCATGCTGAGGCACTTTTCGGTTCATCACGACGTCATCGGGATCTGGCACGTACCCAAGATCGTCGTCCGCAATCGCACTCCCGACACCAAGCCGTGGTTCGTCCAGATGAACGACGCGGGGATGCGGGACGATCGCGACTTTTCCGAGCGCAAGTCGCCGGACGTCGACCGCATCACGCTGCTGGGCGACTCGTTCACGTTCGGCTACAGCGTCGAGGTCGCGCAGCGCTACAGCAACCGGATCGAAGCCAAGTTCGACGGCCTGGAGGTCCTCAACTTCGGGCTGCCGTCGGCGGGCATCGACCAGCAGTACCTCGTGTACGAGCAGATCGCGTCGGCGTACGAGTCCGACATCCTGATGATCAACCCCTACCTCAACAACGTGGGTCGGTGCCAGCTGGCCTACCACATGTTCCAGGGGCGCGACGGCAAGCCACGGATGACCGCCAAGCCGTACTTCGAGCTCGAAGGCAGCGACCTCGTGCTCAAGAACGTGCCGGTCGTTCGCAATCCCAAGGGCGAGGACGCGCAGCGGCTGCAGCAGGCGCAGGCCGGACGGGCCAACACCCGCAACGTGGAGGCCGATCCCCACAAGGGCTTGACGCGGATCGTTCGGCAGTCGCTGCTGTCGCGCAACTTCAAGTACCTGATGATCAAGCTGCTGCCGGTCACGCCGTACGCCGAGTACCGCTCGGCCGACGCGCCCGAGTGGCAGCTCGCACGGCGGATCCTCCAGGAGCTGCGCTCGATCTCCAAGCAGGAGCACATGGTGATCACGCCGCTGCCGGCGTGGTCGACGATTCTCAACCCCAAGCTGGCGATCTACCGCGAGCGGTTCGCCGAGCTGCACGACCCTGGCGCGGGGGTCCATGTGTTCGACATCCTTCCCTACTTCGAGGCGCTGAGCTTCGCCGAGCGGGTCAAGTGCTTCGTCTCGCCGCGTGACACCCACTACTCGGCGTTCGGTCACCAGGTGGCGGCCGAGGGCATCGCCGACGAGCTGACGCGCAGCGGACTGCTGACCCGAGCCAAGCGCCGATAACGGAAGCGAGCGACCCAGATGGCCAACATCCTCGGAATCTCCTGCTTCTATCACGACGCCGCCGCGGCGCTGCTGTGCGACGGCCGCATCGTCGCCGCCGCCCAGGAAGAGCGCTTCACCCGGGTCAAGGCCGACGCACGGCTTCCCGTCAACGCGATCGACTTCTGCCTCGAGCAGGCGCGCATGCACACCGACGACATCGACCATGTCGTCTACTACGACAACATCATGCTCACGTTCGACCGACTGCTGAGCATGATGCTCGAGGTCGGCGCGCGTGGTCGCGACGTGTGGCGCAAACAGGTGCCGCACTTCGTCGCGCAGAAGTTCGACCTCCTCGAAGAGCTCGAGCGCAAGGTCGGTTGGACGGGCGAGGTGCACTGCTGCGAGCACCACCTGTCGCACGCGGCCAGCGCGTTCTACCCCTCGCCGTTTCACCGCGCGGCGGTGCTGACGATCGACGGCGTGGGCGAGTGGGCGACCGCGTCCTACGGGGTCGGCTGCGGCAGCAACCTCGAAATCCTCGCCGACATGAAGTATCCGGACTCGGTCGGGATGCTGTACTCGGCGTTCACGTACTTCACCGGGTTCAAGGTCAACTCCGGCGAGTACAAGCTGATGGGCCTCGCCCCGTACGGCCGCCCGCTGTACGTCGACGCGATCCTCGACAACCTGCTGCAGCTGCACGAGGACGGCTCGGTCACGCTCAACCTCGAGTACTTCGGGTTCCTCGACACGCCCGAGATGACCAACGACAAGTTCGGCGAGCTGTTCGGCGGCCCGCGGCGTCTGCCCGAGTCGCGGATCACCCAGCGCGAGATGGACATCGCGGCGTCGATCCAGCAGGTCACGGAGATGTCGGTGCTCAAGATGGCGCGGCACGTGCAGCGCGAGACCGGGGAGAAGCACCTGTGCCTGGCCGGGGGCGTCGCGCTCAACTGCGTGGCCAACGGCAAGCTGCTGCGCGAGAACATCTTCGACGACATCTGGATCCAGCCCGCGGCGGGTGATGCCGGCGGTGCGCTCGGCTGCGCCCTCGCCTACCACCACCTCGAGCTCGGCGGACAGCGCCCGGAAGGCAGCACCGTCTCCGACCAGGGCGGGTCGTACTGGGGTCCGTCGTTCTCGGACGAGGAGATCCAGGCGTTCCTGGACGGCAACGACTACCCGTACGAGATCAAGCGCGGCCCCGAGCGCGCGCAGGCGCTCGCCGAGCTGCTCGACCAGGGCAAGGTCGTGGGCCACTTCGCCGGCCGGATGGAGTTCGGTCCGCGAGCTCTGGGGGCACGCTCGATCCTCGGCGATGCGCGCAACCGCGAGATGCAGCGCGACCTCAACCTCAAGATCAAGTACCGCGAGTCGTTCCGACCGTTCGCGCCCGCGGTGCTCGAGGAGAAGGTCGGCGACTACTTCGAGATCGACCGACCCAGCCCGTACATGCTGCTGGTGGCCCCCGTGAAGCAGGAGCGACGCTTCCACGTCGACCCGCCCGAGGAGCGCACGCAAGAGGACCTGCTGGCGTGGGTCAACGAGATCCGCTCCGACGTTCCCGCGATCACGCACGTGGACTACTCGGCGCGGATCCAGACGGTCAAGCGCGAGCACCACGACAAGTTCTACGACCTCATCGACGCGTTCGGAAAACGCACCGGGACGCCGGTGGTGGTCAATACTTCGTTCAACGTCCGCGGCGAGCCGATCGTGTGCACGCCGCACGACGCGTACCGCTGCTTCATGCGCACCGAGATGGATGTCCTCGTGCTCGAAGATTTCATCCTGCACAAGGGCCAACAACCGACCTGGGAGGAAGAGGGTGACTGGAGAGAAGAATTCGCGCTGGATTGACGGTCTGCGCACCGCTCCGAAGTCGCTGTACATGCTCGGTGCGTTCGGCACCGCGCTCGTGCCGCTCGCGCGGGTGCGTACGCTGTTCGACGAGACGATCCCCGGTCGCGGCCGGTTCACCCCGTCGTGGAACCGCGACCAAGCCGGCAGCGGCTGGCAGAAGCGATCGCGTCGCATCGATCCGTTCGTGCGTCTGCGCCGTCGGCCCGGCGAGTTGCTTCGGCAATGCGCCGCGCACTTGATGCGCGAAGGCAAGTGGGACCATCTCGTCTTGCTCGGGGCCGTGGCACCCACGCTGCTGCTGCCCGAACCCAAGGACGACGACGAGCTCGATCCGTCCTTGTACGTGATGTACTGAGCCGCGGCGTGCCCGTCCTCCGACCGGGTCGTTTCGATCGGCGAAACGCCGGCGGCGGCGGTCGGGCCGTCGACGCCGACGTGCTCCGGCTCGCCGACGGGACTTCGAGCGGCGACGACATGCGTCGGCAGTTGTGTGTCTGTTGGTGACACGCGGTCGCCGTGGCCCGTGGTAACGTATGCCGGTGCGTCGCGTGTCGTTGCTGGCTGTCGCGCTCTTGCTCGGTTGCTTCGCCGACGAGCCGGCCGGCACCGGAGGGTCGAGCAACACGGCCGGCACGACCACGACCTCCGATGCTTGCGTGGACGGCGAGCTCGGCTGCGCCTGCTACGGCAACGGCACCTGCAACGACGGCCTCGAATGCGCGCCGGGGGCCCAGGTGTGCATCCTCGAGGATTGCGACAACGGCACGCTGGGGTGCACGTGCGCCGACGGGGCGTGTCTGAGCGGGCTTTCGTGCATCAACCAGGTCTGCGCCGAGCCACCGCCGGAAGGTACGTCCACCTCGGGCGCGGGCGCGGACTCGTCGGACGGGGCGGCGGTGACCTCGGCGACGTCGGGCGAGCCGCCCGACGAGGCGGTCTACTTGTTCGCGACCACGGCCACGTTCACGCCGGGCGGCGCGGTGTTCGTGACCGGCGATCTGCGAACCGCGATCGACACCGCGTGTGCGACGGAGATGTTGACCCGCGTGCCCACCTGCACCTCGGCGACGGCCGTCTTCTCGGTGAGCACGAGGGACACGGTGGCCGATCTCGGCGCGACGCAGCAGCTGCCGATGGACGCGCCGCTGCTCGCACCCGGCGGGACGCAGATCGCTGCGTCGCTGCAGACCGCGCTCGACGAGCAACAGATCCAGACTTCGCTGGTCGCCGCCGGCGCGCTGCCCAAGGACGGTTCCACCGTCAGCTACTGGACCGGGGCCGGGCCTGACGGCAGCTTGGACGGTGACACGTGCGGCGACTGGGCGGATCCTCTGCAGGCGGTCGGCGCCGCCGGGACCGGCGACGGCACGGGCCCGGAGTGGCTCAGCCAGGACCGCACCTGCAACGAGCTGCGACGTCTGCTGTGCGCCTGCTGGTGACGGTGACCGTCACGCGGCGCGCACGTGGGGGCGCGCGTGACCGTCGGGCGTCTGCCACTGCGACAGCTCGCGGTCGAGCTCGATCGCGATCGCGACCAGCTCGTCGGCGGCGGCCGCCATGGCGCGGTCGCGCATCCCTCGCATCCAGCGATGCTCCCACGACGCCGGGGAGATCGCCTCGAGTCGCTCGCTGAGCTGGGTGGTGACCCGCAGCACCGACAGGCGCAGCAGGGTCGCGTGCGTGGGGCAGGGTCGGTCGAGCTGCTCGCGGAGGGTGTGGCGGAGTCGGGCGCTGAGGGACATGCCCCCTCAACACGCGTCGCACCGGGCAGGTCACGCCGCCTCCGGGTTTTTCTCGCCGCCCGGGAGTTTCGGCCCCGCATGCGGCGCCGACGCGGCTACTGCATCACGAGCGCGTACTTGGCGACCGGTCCGTCGCCGAGCTGCATCTCGAGGGTCAGGTCCACCGGGCCCGCCTCGGGGTGAGCCTCGGCCGCTCGGGCGAGATCGACGGACAGACGCTGACGCGGCTTGGCCCCGCGGCTGTCGACGCTGTCCTCGTCGAGCACGCGGCCGTCGGCGTCGATGAGGCGCAGGTGCACGAGCGCATCCTTGGGCAGCTCGCGTGCCTTGATCGCGATCGTGCCGGTGCGATCGACCTTCGACAGCGTCGTCGGCTGTCCTCCGCCCACGTAGATCGCACCGGTCGTGAAGTCGATGACGAGCGCGATCACACCGGGAATGATGCCGGGCAGAAACAGCAGGATGTCGACGACGAGCGGGATCGTGTCCAGCGATCCGCTCTTGTTCCCCACGCGCTCGGGATGGAGGATCCGGGCACAGGACGTGAGCATGACGAGCGAGGTCGCGGCGGCGAGCGGTCGGAGCAAGCGCTTCATCGCGGGCATCCTCCCACGATTCGGCGCGGCGCGGCTACGCCAGCCACGCACGGCGCTGGCGACAAACGCCCGATATCCGTCCGAAAAATGTTCCGGCGCGGGCGGTGACCCCGGCGGCTCGGGGCGTGTTGATCATCTGGAGCCTGGCCCGAATGTCCGACGACCGTGCGCGCTTTTGTCCCCAACTGCTCGATCGCGCTCGCGAGGGCGACCCGACGGCGTGGCGCCGGCTGGTCCGCGCCACCCGTCCGCGTGTCGCCGCGGTGGTCCGACGTCACGTCGACGAGCCGGCCGCCGTCGACGACGTGGTGCAGGAGGTGTTCGTCGCGGCGTTCGGAGGCTTGCGACGATTTCGGGGGCACGCCTCGGTGGAGACGTGGCTGCATCGGATCGCGATCAACGCGGCGTACTCGTGGCGCATGCGACGACGCCGACGTCTGCGACACGACCGAGAGTCGCCGCGTTGGATGCCGGCCGCCGTCACGCCCCCCGACGAGTGGTTGTACGCGCGTCAGCTGCAGCGGCGCTTCGAAGGCGCGCTGGCGCAGATGCCCGACGAGCACCGGGTCGCCTTCGCGGCGCACCGGATGGAAGGCCGATCGCTGCGGCGGTTGTCCGAGGAGCTCGGCGTCGCGATCAGCACGCTGTCGTATCGGGCCAGTCGCGGCGAACACCTCGTACGGTCGGTGTTGGCGACCGCCTGAGTCGATGCCTTCCCGTCCCGACGCGACGCCTGGTAGATCGCCTGCCAGGTGATCACGTTGCTCGTCGTGCTGCTCGGCTTCGGCCCGCCCGATCTCGCGTCGGCGCAGGTGACGTGGCGAGCGCCCGCGCCGTGTCCGGGCGAGGCCGACGTGCGGGGGCGTGTCGACGCGTTGCTGGCGGCGTCGGGGTCGGGGCGCCGCGAGCCGATCTCGCTGGAGATGACCGTCACCGCGACGGACGTGGGCTTTGCGCTGCAGGTGTCGTCCCAATCACCCGACGGGCCGGCCGGCCGGCGGATCGTCGAGGGCGCGGCGTGTGAGGATCTGACCAACGCGGCCGTCTTGATCGCTGCGATCGCGATCGATCCGGACCTCACCCCGCCGCCGCCGCCGCCCGAGGAGCTCGCGCCGCTGCCCGAACCGGAACCGGAACCGGAGCCCGAACCGCAACCGGAACCGGAACCCGAACCCGAACCCGAACCCGAACCGGAGCCCGAGCCGGAGCCGGAGCCCGAGCTCGAACCCGAGCCATTGCCGCCCGCGCGCCGTCTCGTCCAACCGCTGCTGGCGTTCGACGTCGGCCTGGGTCTAGGCCGGCTGGCTGCACCGCTTCCGATGGTCGTCGCCAATGTCGCCGTCGGCGTCGAGCGCCGCGCGTTCCGTGGGCTCGCCCGTGTCTCCGGCTTCGGTCCGAGCTTCGGGGAGGTCGACGGCTTTCCCGGCGGCGGCCGCTTCGGCGCCGTCACCTTCGGACTGCTCGCGTGCGGGCGCACGCAGGGTCGATGGTCGTTCGTGGGCTGCGGCGGTACGGATGTCGGCCCCGCGTTCGGCCGCGGCCGAAACACGACGAACACCCACAGCGCGATCGCACCGTGGTGGGGCGTGGTCGCCGAGGCCGGGGTCGAGCTCGCGTGGTCGGACAAGTGGGCGGTGGCCGGGCGACTCGACGCCGTCGTCAGTCCCGTGCGTACCGACTTCGTCGTCGATGGTCAGGGCCGAGCCTGTTGCGTGCGATGGGGGGCGGGCGCGCGTGTCGGCGTGCTGCGCCGCTTCGGCCCGCCTCCCTGAGGCGTAGCCGCTACAGGTAGTTCCACGTGCAGCGGTTGTCGATGCACGCGAAGCCGTCGGCCTCGGGGCAGTCGCAGGTGCCGCCGACTTGGGTGAACTCGCACTCTCCGTCGATGCCGGCGTTCCAGATCGCATCGAGGGCGGCTGCGTCGGCGTCCAGGCGCAACACGTGCTGGCGGGTGCAGCCGCAGGTGCCCCAGCCGCCGGTCTGGCCACACTCGGTGACGTCGGCGCACGTCTTGGCGGCGTCGAGGCCCGAGGAGAAGTCCGCATCGAGGGTGTCGCACGCGGGCGCGACCAGGTCGCCCACGACCACGGTCAAGCCACCCTGCGTGCAGATCGGCTCACAGCCCGGGCCGTTGGGCTGGACCTGCTGGTAGGTGATCTCACCGCTGGCCGATCCCCGCACGACGCCGCCGAAGCGCACCTGCACGTCGACCGCCGCGTACAACTGCGACGCGAAGACCGTGAGCGTGCCGGGCAGGGGCGAGGCGTTGCAGTCCGTGGCCGTGACCGCACCACCGGCGACCGAGAAGGCGCACGTCTCGCCACCCGGCCCGTTCTGCTCCGCGATCACGACTTCCCATTCACCATCGGTGAGGTCGCCATGCTCGATGTCGATCGCGAGCTGATCGTCGCAGCCGATCTCGGTGCAGGCGAGGGGCCCGTCGTCGCCACCGTCACCGTTGTCGTCGCCGTTGTCGTCGCCGGCGCTGCCGTCGGACCCGCCGTCGTCGTTGGCGGAGCCGGAGTCGCCGATCGACTTGTCGTCGAGGTCGCAGGCGGCGGCGAGGGCGAGGGGGGTCACCAGAGCAAGGAGCAAGTTCAAGCGCGTCATGACCGTGGATGTCCGGGTCGGCCGTGGTCCGTTCACGGTGTCGTCGATTTCTTCGCGGCGGCATCGCAGGCGGCCCGCACCTGCCGAGAAAACAGCGAGTCGGTCCGGCGCGCGTCGAAGGCGTCGGCGAGGGTCGACGGGTCTTCGGGGTTCATGCGGCACCGCGCCATCGTCCCGACGGCATCCGCCTCCTCGGCCAGGCGCCCCTTCGGGAAGCTCTTGCCGTACTCGCGCAACGTCTGCAGGGCCACGCCGGCGCGACCGGACGACAGCTCCGCGCGGGCGCGTTGGATCAGCGCCGTCTCGGCGGCGAGCGAGTCGGTGGGGGTCGAGGCGGGCTCGGTCTTCGGCGCCGGCGTCTTGGCGCGTCGGGGCGGGCGCGGCGTGGCACCATCGATCGGCAGGGCGTCGGCGGCTCGCACCTGCGTGGGCTCGCCCGGGCGCGGGTCCTCCGACAGGGGAGCGGGCGTCGGGACGTCGACGTCGGGGGCGACGCTCGCATCGCGGGTCTCCATTCGTCCGGTCGCGGTCTCGGGGGTCCGCGTCTTGGCCTGTCGCGGGTCTCCGTCCGTCCGTTCGGATGCGTGTGGGGCGAGGTGCTTGGCGTCGCCATCGTCACCGGCTTGCACGGTCGTGCCGGTGGGCCACCACACCACCAACGCGGCGGCCGCGGCCAGGCCCAAGGCGGCCCAGACGACGACACGCCGGCGCGAGCCGATCGGCACGACCGGCGCGACCGCCTCTTGGTCGGCGATGTCGGCGGCCAGCCGCGCCCACAGCTGATCCTGCTCGTGCGGCGAGGGACCTCGCTCGGCCCGATACGCGGCGAGCAGGTCGTCGGCGTGCAGGTCGGTCACGCCTTCGCTCCCCTCAGCTCCGCCACGTACGCCGCGAAGTCGGCTCGCGCGCGTCGCAGTCGCGTCGACACGGTGTTGACGTTGATGCCGAGACAGCGCGCCGCTTCGGGGGCGGACATGCCCTCGATCTCGCACAGCTCGAAGACCCGACGTTTGTCCTCGGGCAGCTCCTCGAGGAAGCTCTCGACGAGCTGGGCCGCCTGACGGCGGTCGACGTGGCGCGCCGGGCTCCCGAACGCGCCCGAGCTCGCCGCCTGCGGTGTCGTCTCGCGCACGGCCGCGAGCTTGCGGTCGGCCCGGGCGCGACCGCGGCGATGGTTGTGGGCGACGCCGCGCGAGATCCCCCACAGCCACGTGGTCATCTTCGCGTCGCCGTCGTAGTCGGCCCACCGACGGTGCACGATCATGAAGACCTCGTGCGCCGCGTCTTCGAGGGCGGACTCGCCGACGCCGAGGCGTCGCAGGCAGCGCCACACGAAGCCGACGTGCTGTCGGTAGACCTGCTCGAAGGTAGGTTCATCGCCCGATTCCCGGGACGGTTCGGGCATGGCCGCCGCCGGGCTCACCGGCCGTGAATGTCCGGATCCCACCGCTCCCGTTCAGACGGTACCGCGATTTGTCGGCCGACCGCGCGGTCAATCGCGGGTGGCCGGGCGGACCCAGCCCGAGCCCGCCACCTCGTGCTGCACGTGCGCGGGTGCTCCGGCGTACGCGATCCGGCCGCTGCCGTAGATCTGCGCGTCGAGGGCGGCGAGCGCGGTCACGTCGGCGTGGCCCGAGCCGTGGATCTGCACCCCCACGTCGTCGGCCCGCAGGGCTTCGGCGTCGAGGCGACCACTGCCGTTGATCTCGGCCTCGAAGCGCTCGGCCTCGCCCGCCACCGTGGCGTGGGCCGACCCGTTGAGCTCCAGATCCAGCGACGGCCCCGCCACGTGCTCGATCGTCAGCCGGTTGCTGCCGTTGGCTTCGACGCGCGACAGGCTCGGCGTCACGATCGTGACCCGCGGCGTGCTGAAGTGCCGTCGCGGTCGCTTCAGCCCCACCTCGAGCTGGCCGTGGTGCACGCGCGTGGTCACGCGGGCGAGCGTGGCCTCGTCGGCCTCCACGATGACCTGACGCGGCGAACCCACGATGATCGTCGTGTCGAACGCCCCCGACAGCTCCACGCGATCGAACGCTTCGACCTCGTGGTCGTGGGTGGCCTCGGTGGAGGGCTCGGCGCGGTGCGCACACGCGACGGCGCCCAGCACCACGGTCAGCAGCAGCTTGCGCATGGCGGGGTCTATGCGGGGGCTGGCCTTCTGGGTTGAAAAAGATCGCGCGTATCCTCGGCGCCGATGTCCTCGGCCCTTCGCGAGCAGCACGCGCGGCGCATGGCCTGGATGCCGTGGCTGTACCTGCGGGCCAAACCCCACGTGCGGGCATGGGCCGAGCCGTGGCAGGTCGCGCTGCAGGCGGAGATCTCGGCGGTCGAGCGGGTGCGGTTCGGCCACGGCTGCTTCGTCGCTCCGTCCGCGCAGCTGTTCGCCGAGCCCCACCGCGAGATCGAGATCGGCGACCGATCCACGATCGCCGCCCAGTGCCTCGTGCATGGTCCCGTGCGCCTGGCCGAGGACGTCAGTCTCAACTCCCGCGTCGTGCTCGAGGGCGGCGCGAAGGGCATCTTCATCGGCGCGGGCACGCGGATCGCCGCCGACACCCACGTCTACGCCTTCGACCACGGCCTCGCGCCCGATCGCCCGATCGCCGCGCAGCCGGTCACGTCGCGCGGTGTCTCGATCGGCGCCGACGTGTGGATCGGGGCCGGGGTCGGGATCACCGACGGCGTGACGATCGGCGACCACGCCGTGGTGGGGATGCACGCCGTCGTCACGGCCGACGTGCCCCCGTGGGCGATCGTGGTGGGATCACCGGCCCGCGTGGTGGGCGACCGCCGAGACCGGTAGCTCCGCCGGGGCGAGGCTGGTCTCGACGCGTCCGCACAGCAGCTGGCGCCCGGGTGCCTCGCAGGGTAGGTTGTTGTCGGAAGGCGACAATGCAGGCGTTCGACAAAGATATTGTTGTAGATTCGTCACCAAAAGACGTCGCGCTCCTGCAGGCGTTCGTGGCCGTGGTGGCCGCCGGGTCGTTCTCCGCCGCCGCGCGTCGGACCGGGATCGACAAGTCGCAGCTGAGTCGTCGCGTGCGTGCCCTCGAAGGCGAGCTCGGCGTGCGGCTGATCCAACGGACGACGCGTCGTCAGCACGTCACGGACGCCGGGCAATCGTTGTACGAGGCGGTCCGAGGCCCGCTCGATCTCATCGCGACGGCGCTCGGGGCCGCGCGCCAGCCCGACGAGCTCGCGGGCCGTCTACGCGTGGCGACGATCCCCGCGATGGCGCGGCAGATCATCGTGCCGGTGTCGCGGTCGATGCTCGGCGACCACCCCAACGTGGAGATCGATCTGCGCGCCGAGGAGTCGTTCGTCGATCTCGTGGGTGAAGGCATCGACGTCGCCTTCCGCGTCGGCAACCTGGCCGATTCGTCGCTGGTCTGCCGGCGGATCGGAACGTGGCGCTACGTGCTGTGCGCGAGCCCGGCGTGGGTCGCCGCGCATCGCAAGGTGACGACCCCCGCCGCAATCGCCGATCACTGGGTGCTGTACTCGGACGTCCCCAACGCCGACCAATGGCGCATGCGACGGGGCGAGGACGCCGTCGAGCTGCGCGTGCGTCCGGTGCTTCGCGTCGACGACAGCAGCACGCTGACCGAGTGCGTCCTCGCCGGCATGGGGGTCGGCGCACTGTCGCCGTTGACCGCCTCCGAGCACATGGCCCGCGGCGAGCTCGTTCGCGTGGCGCCCGACTGGATCGTCGATCACACCCACGGCATCTTCGCGGTCTATCCCCACCGCGCGTTCGTGCCCCGCCGCGTCGAGGTCTACATCGAGCGTGTCACTCGACGCGTCCGCGAGCTCGAGCCTCACTGGAGCACGCTGTCGGGCTGAACACCCCAGGATCCGCCGAAAATTGGGCGTGGGCGGCCACATGGCGGACCCTTGGCCGCAATGTCGCCCTGGGTCGTGCTGCCGCTCGCGCTCGCGACGTCCGAGCCGGGCGAAGAACGTGGCTTCGTGGAGGTCAGCGGGGCGATCGAGGTGCTGTATCCGCCGGCGCGCAAGGAGCCGCGGCACCATCCCGGCTACGGCGTGGCCGTCAGCGGGGTCTGGCACGGGGCGGACTTCTTCAAGCTGTCGTACGGGATCGGCTTCGACCACATCGTGTCCGGATGGCTCGGCGATCCCGAGCGGGGCGAGCCCGCCGACGGCGGCGTGTACCAGGGCACGGTCCCGCGCAGCTACCGAGGCCAGCTGTTTCGCGTCGGCGCGCCGATCCGCTTCGGCATCGAGAACGAGGTGGCCTACGGCTACGTCGGTGTGATCCCGGGCTACGCCTTTCGACTCGCCGAGCTCGTCTGCGAGCGCGCGCCGTGTGCAGCCACGCGCGCGGTCGATCACGGACTGCAGCTGGGGCTCTCGCTCGGCGCGCTCGCGCAGCCGTCGGATCGGATCGGACTGCTGCTCGGCGGCGAGGTGGGCTTGGACTGGAACTGGTTTCCGCGCGGCCAGCCGTCGCTGGCGAAGTGGAACCAAGGCATGAACGCGCGGCTGCTCGTCGGTTGGCGGTTCTGAGCACGCACGCGCGCGTGAAGCAGCGCTGGCGGCGCGAGGACCGTCACGCATCGTTTGCCGCCTGATCGGGGGGCGGATCGCTTACCTTGTCGGGCGTGACGCGCACGTACGCCCCTTCTGCCGATGCGACGACCGCTTTGAAGCTCGTGCAGACGCTGCAGTCGAGATTCGCGGCGGGCCTGGAATCGGTGGCCGCCGACGCCGGGGCCCCCACGGCCCTGCAGCGTCACGAGTGGCTGCGCGACGAAGGCCGCCACGGCGGGGGTGACCGGCTGGGCACGCACGGTGGGATCTTCAACCGCGCGTCGATCAACGTCTCACAGGTCCACTACAGCGAGTCGCTCGACAAGCCCCTCGAGTCCGCGAACGCGCTGTCGACCATCATCCATCCGACCCATCCCCGCGCGCCCTCGGTGCACATCCACGTCAGCTGGACCAAGCTGCGACAGGGTCGGGGCTACTGGCGGATGATGGCCGACCTCAACCCGGCGATCCCCATCGAGGCCGACAAGGCCCGCTTCGCGGACGCGTTGCGTGCCGTCGCGCCGCAGCAGTACGCGTCGGCGGCCGAGCAGGGCGACAAGTACTTCTACATCCCGGCACTGCAGCGCCATCGCGGGATCACCCACTTCTATCTCGAGGACTACGCCACCGACGCGCCGGAGTCCGACGCCGCCCTCGCCGAAGCCGTCGGCCGCGCGGCGATCGACACCTACCTCGAGATCCTGCGCGATGCCGTCGTCGATGCACCGCCGCCCACCGACGAAGACCGCGCCGCCCAGCTTCGCTACCACACGCTGTACTTGTTTCAGGTGCTCACGCTCGACCGCGGCACGTCCTCGGGCCTGCTCGTGCACGCCGACAACGACCTGGGGATCATGGGCTCGCTGCCCTCCCACGTGGATCGGGCGCTGCTGGCCAGCTGGCGTGATCGCGTGTCGGCCCCCTACGACGCGCTCGTCGACGGTCTGGTCGCCGCGCTGCCCGACGCTTCACCCTCGCCGGTCACCGACGAGGCCAAGCTCGGACTCGCGCAGGCGGTTCGCGACTTCTTCCGGGCGCACCCCGGCGCGCTGCAGCGGCAAGCGAGTGGTGGGATCGCGGTGCCGACCGTCGCCAACCATCGCTAGCCCGCCTTGCACTCCCGCCGCGGGCGCGCCAAGGTTGGCGTCCGATGCTGACGGCCCCCGGCGCGCTCGCGCTCGTGCTCGTGTCGCCCGCGGTGGCGGTCACGTCGACCGGCCCGACGTGTGAAGGGGCCGATCTCGCCGATCGTGTCGCGCACTATCTCGAGGTGGTCGATGGCGCCGCGTCCACGCCGGTGCAGATCGACGCCGATCTCACCGAGACGGGCGGGATCTGGGCGCTCGATCTTCGCTACGGAGACGGCGGCACCCGGCAGTTTCGCGCGCGACGGTGCGAGACGGTCGTCGACGCGGCGGCGTTCGTGGTGGCCGTGGCGATCGATCCCACCGTCGCCGACAAGGTCGACGGTCCCGAGCTCGCCGATCCCGAGCCCGAACCCGAGCCCGAGCCGCTCCCCGAACCCGCACCGGAGCCGGAGCCTCGACCCGAGCCGCGGCCGACGCCACAGCCCGACCCGACCCCGCCTCCGCTCGATCGACCGCCCCGCTTCTTCGCCCCGTCGTTGGGTGCGAGCGTCGGCATCGACGGCGGCGCGTTGCCGAGGGTCGGTGCGCTCGTCCGCGCCACGGTGGGCGTGGGCGGCCACCAGTGGCAGGTCGACCTCGGCGGTCAGTTCCGCACGCGCACGGAGGTCACCTCGCAGATCGACGCCGACGCCGGCGGCCGGATCGGCGCATGGGCACTGCTGGCGCGCGGCTGCGGGGTGCCGGTCATCGACGCGTTCCCGATCGAGTTTCCGCTGTGTGGTGGCGTCGAGGCCGGCCAGGTGCTCGGCCGGGGCTTCGGCTTCGACGGGGCCCGAGACGCGACCGTGCCCTGGCTCGCGATCACCGCACACGCCGGGTTCGCGATTCGGATCAGCTGGCCGTTCGTCGTCTACGTGGCCGCCGAGGGCGGTATCACCCCGCTGCGGGGCCAGCTCGTCATCGACAATCTCGAGACGATCCACGAGATCGGCCTCGGCTTCGGCCGCGGGATGGCGGGTCTGCGGTGGCGGTTTTGGCCGATCTGGCGGGGATGAGATCCTCGCCGTGACGGATCGTGGTGTCGGCGGGAATGGCCCCAATGTGGGAATGGCTGCCCAGTCGGATCCATCGATGACGCGTCCGGCGCGACATCTGCGGGCGGTGCCGGTACGGGCGATGCCGGGCATGCCCACGCTCGACGAGGTCTACCGCGACCAGGTCGACTTCGTGGTGCGGATCGCCCGGCAGCTCGGCGTGCCGCCGGCCCACGTCGAGGACGTGGTCCACGAGGTGTTCATCGTCGTGCACCGTCGCCTGCCCGACTACGAGCCACGTGGATCGCTGCGCAGCTGGCTGTACGGGATCACCAAGCGCGTGGTGATGCACCACCGCCGGCACGCGCAGCGGCTGCAAGCGCGCGAGCAGAGGGCGCCCGTGCCGGCGCCCCCGCGCGAGCCCGACGAGGCACTGGCGCGCCGCCGCGCGGCGCAAGCCGCCGAGACCTGTCTGGCGCAACTGGACGAAGACCAACGTGTGGTGCTGGTGCTCTCCGATCTCGAGGGCATGACGGCGCCGGAGATCGCCGAAGCGGTCGGGGTCAAGCTCAACACGGTGTACTCGCGCCTTCGACTGGCGCGTCGCCGGTTCGAGCGACTGCTGGCCGAGCACACGGGAGGACAGCAATGAGTGAAGTGAACGAGTCTTCCGTGTCACCGTTGAACGAGCGCGCCGCGTCGGCCCTGGCCGCCTACGGTGCGCACACCGGTCTGTCGCCGGAGGTCAAGACGGCCTTGCGTGCGCGGATCTCCGCGTCGGTCGCCGCCCAGACGCCGGCACGGATCGATGCCGCGCCCGCGATCGACGTGCGTCGCTCCGCGGTACGGGTCGGGGTCGCGCTCGCGGCCGCGGCCGCGCTGCTGCTGGCGATCCGATTCGTTGCGCGCGACGGCGACGATGCCGTGCGCGGTGATGCCGAGGGTGCGCCGCAGGCGGCCTACGGCGCGCACGACGACGATGCGGGCGGGGAGGTCCGCACCCGTTCGCCCCGGGCGGACGCGCCCGGACGAGACCAGGGCCCGAAGGCCATGGCGCCGGCCCACGACGCCGACGCGCCCGAGCCCGCCCCGCTCGAAGCTCTCGACCCCGACACGACATCCGGCGCGCGCGAGACCCCCCGCGACCTCGCGCCGACGCCCGCGCCCACGACGAGCAAGCCGCGACGCAAGCCGGCGACCGAGGACGAGGCGCCGACGAACGAGCCGAGGCCGGCGGCCGTCGACACCACCCTCGCCGCGGAGCTCGAGCTGATGCGATCGGCCCGTGCCGCGCTGCGTCGAGACGACCCCGAGGCCGCGTTGCGTCACCTGTCGCGACACGCCTCGACGTTCCCGGGCGGTCAGCTGCTCGAGGACCGCGAGGCGCTGCGCGTGCAGGCGCTGTGCGATGCCGGCCGGGTCGACGACGCCCGCAAGGCGGCGCAGGCCTTCGCGAACGCGCACCCGGCCTCGCTGCACGTCGGACGGGTGAAGACGATCTGCGAAGAAAAACGCTCGCCCCCGTGACGGATCGGCAGGCGGGGGGGAAATGCCCGATGAGGCCCCACACGTGACATGGGGGCTTCGCTCGGAGTGAAAACACGATGGCTTTTTCGAAGATGCACTGGGTTTTTGTGGGATCTGTCTGCGCGGCGCTGGCGGGCTGCGACGACAAGGGATCGCTGGGCGAGTATCCGGAGACCGAGGGCGGATCGTCCGACGATGGGGCGACCAGCACGTCCGGCGGCGGTGAGACGACCATGGGTGGCACTTCGGTGGCCGACTCCGGCGACGGCCCCGGCGACAGCGGCGACAGCGGCGACACCGGCACCACGCTGCGGTGCGACGGCGAGGAGGGCAACTGCCAGGCGTTTCCGATCGACTGCAGCCAACCCGACGCGTGCGGCGGGCTCGGCAGCGTCTTCGACGAGCAAGGATGCCTGCGACAGTTCTGCTCGCCCGGCGAGTGTGCACAGGGGGAGCGGTGCTACCGACCCGAGAGCTTCGGCGGGTGCACGGGCAGCGGCGTCTTTTGCGAGGACGACTTCGAGCTGCAGATGTGCCTGTGCGGAGGACCGGCGGACTGCGGCGGCGCGTACTGTGTCCCCGAGAGCGTCTACCCCGTGCCGGACGCCGGCCCGGCGGGAGCGGCGATCGCCACCGACGGCTGTGCGCCGACCGATGCGTCGACGATCGATCTCGTGTTCGGCCTGAGCAGCGACGCGTGCGACGTGTTCACGCCCGAGCCCGGTGCGCCCCACGTGATCCTGAGCGTGGTGGCCAACGAGCTGCCCCCCGGGATGTACGAGTTCGGCAACTACGCCATCGGGGAAAACTACGCGATCTACGACGACGGCACCGGCAAGGGGACCGGCTGGGTCTGGTCGGCGCTGTTGGTCATCGAGGCCAACGACGCCAACGGGCTCGACGGCTGGTGGGAGCTCAACGACTCCTTCGACGGCGGCGTCTTCATCGGCGGCACCTTCGAAGACATGCCCTACTGCCCCCAGGCCACGGTCTGCGGCTGACGGATTGGGACGAGCGCATCGGCGGCGTGTCCGGGGAACTTCCCGGGCGCGCCGCTGTCTTTTGGCTCCGTGCGCGCCCGCTTGCTCCTTGGCTTGCTGCTGACGTCTTGTACCCAGCTCGCTTCCGCGCCGTCGCGACCGCCCGCGCCCGAGACCCAGCCCACCCCGGCATCGGCCGACGACATCGACGACGCGCTCACCGAGCAGACGCCCGATCCCCTCGCCCGCGCCCACGCGATCGTCTCGGCGACGATCCCCGATCGCCGCTGGCTCTCGGACAACGACCGCGACGCGTTGCGGGCCCAGGGCCTGGACGGTGCGCTGGCGATGGCGGCCCTGACCGAGGTCGCGCGACGCTGCGCCCCGGAGGGCAAGTGTGACGGGGAGGCGCCCGACAAGCACACGGTGGAGGTCTTGCTGTCGTTCGTGGAGGACGAGGGCACGAGCGAGGTGCTGCCGGCGCTGATCCAGCTCGACGCACGCGACTACCTCGCCTCGATCGCGATCGAGCACATCTTGCGGCGTCAGATGATCGCCGAGCTCGAGCCGTGCGCGCCGCCCAGTGCGGCCGAGGTCGCGAAGGCGCGCGGGCAGCTGCGCGACTTCGAGATCCTCGAGCGCGAGGGGACACGCGTGGTGTCGCGGGCTCCGACCCCGCAGGAGCTCGACGACCTCGCGTACTTCCATGCCGGCGTCGCCGATTCCGATCCCGCGATCGGCGAGGGATTGCCCGCGCCCACGTCGACCACGGCGACGGCCAAACCCGACGCGGTCGATGTTGGTCGTCGCGCGCGCGAGCTCGCCGCGCTCGACGAAGCGCTGCGCGAGGGCGAGCTCGACCAGGCCCGCACGGCCGCGACCACGTACTTGACGTCGCTGGGCTATCCCGATGCGATCGACGCGGCCCGCGAGGCCGAGCACGCGTGGGGAGGGGCGCGCTTTTCCTACGTGATGCGCGACCTCGCGTTGGTCAGCGAGATCGTGGGCGAGTACTCGGTGGCGGCGGATCTGTACGTGCGGGCCAACCCGGGCGGGGGCGCGTGCGGGACGAGCGTGAGCGCGCGCGAGGGCGATCAGCTGCGCGGCCTCGTGCGCGTGCAGGAGCGCGTGGGTCGGTGCAGGGCGGTCGTGGCCCATCGCCTGCTCGATTGGGAGGGCGACTACGATCCCGGCGACGAGACCAAGCCCGACTTCGAGCCCGGCTACGGACCCGGTCGTCTCGCCCGCGACGGCTGGGACTTGCCCCGCATGTACCGGGGCGCGCTGCTGACCCGCAACCGTGGGCAGGACTCCTGGGAGCATCGCGTGCGGGCGGCCGAGGGGTTGGCCGACGTGGGCGGCCGCGCGGCGCTGCCCGAGCTCGTCGCGCTGCTGCCCAGGGTCGACGACGCTCTTCGTCGGCGTCTGCTCGCGGCGATCGGCGACATGACGGAGCGCCGGTGGGCCGGTCCGTGTCCCGAGGACGAGGGGTGGTGGCTGTCGGGCGGCTACTCGAACGTCTGGAGCCGTCGTGTCTCGCAGCTCGGCAGCTCGTGCAAGACGCAGCTGACCGATGCCGAAGCGGCCGAAGTCGCCGCCGCGGTGCTGCCGTACGCGCAGGATCGCAAGGGCCCCGACGACGTCCGTCATGCCGCGATGAAGACGATCGGGCAGCTCGCGGTACCGGCCCAGCGCAAGCTCGTCACGCGTTGGTATCGCAAGGCACGGGCCCAGCAGCGACGCGCGTGCGCCCGGGTGTCCGAGCACGAGTACGACGAGGCGTGTCAGTCGGCGCAGTCGGACAAGTGGGCGGCCGACGAGGCGTACGAGCAGTGGATCGTGGCCGTCGACCACGTCGACGACTTCGTGCACGACGACGAGGGCTGAGAGCGCCTGCGCTCGCGACTCAGGCGGCCGGTGCTTGCTTGGTCGCCTGCCACTTGTCGAGCTTGTCGCGCGCGCCGTTGAGCGCCGGATCCATCTTCTCGTCGTGGTCCGGTCGCTTGGCGGTCAGCTCGACGACGTAGCCGTTCGGATCTCGGAAGTAGATCGAGTCGATCACGTCGTGGTCGGAGATCCCCCGCGTCTCGATCCCGGCCGCTTCGCCCTTGGCCATCATCGTCTCGAGCTTGTCGCGGTCGACCTCCACGGCGATGTGCAGGTCGTAATCGTGCTGCTCCTTGAACTGAAACGGCGTGTCGTAGGTCTCGAAGAAGGCGATGTACGAGCCGTCGTCGAGCTCGTAGAAGCTGTGCAGCGTCTTGGAGCTGCGGCCCGTCTTCGTCTCCTTGATCTCGAACGCGTTGGCGAGCCGCATGCCCAAAAAGTCCTCGTAGAACTGCCGGGTCTGTTCGGAGTCGCGGCACCGGTAGGCGGCGTGGTGGAGCTTCTTGATCACGGCGATCTCCTCGACTTCACCGGGGAACTTAGGCGCCGGTGAGATATCGTCAAAACAAATACTTTTGATGCCTTACTCACGATATCATCGATATCATGGGTTTCGAGCCTCTCAGCCTCGATCAGCTGACGATGTTTCTCGCGGTGGCGGAGACCGGCAGCTTCTCGCGCGCGGGGCGGCGGCTGGGGCGGGTGCAGTCGGCGGTCAGTCACGCGATCGCTGGCCTCGAGGGCGCGCTCGGGCTCGCGTTGTTCGTGCGCACGGGTCGGGCGCCCCGGCTCACCGATGCGGGGCAGCGTCTGGTCGGCGAGGCACGACTGGTCCTCGCGCAGGCCCGCGAGCTGGTCAACCTCGCCACCGAGTTGCGCGGTGGCACGGAGGCGACGCTGCAGCTTTCGGTCGACCTGTTGTTTCCGCGGCGTCGGCTCGTGGCCGCCCTCGCCACGCTGCACGCCGAGTTTCCGCAGACGGCGGTGCGCGTCGACGCCCTCTTCTTGGAGCAGGTCGTCGCGAGGGTTCGGTCCGGCGCGGCGGACCTGGCGATCTGCATCCTCGACGACTCGGCCCCCGACGAGCTGTCGGCGCGCGTGCTCATGGACATCGCGCTGGTCCCGGTGTGCGCGCCCGAGCATCCGCTCGCGGAGGTGCCGGCGCCGCAACCGGCCGACCGACTGCGCGCGTCGACGCAGATCGTGCTCGCCGAGCCGCCCTCCAACACCGACGCCGAAGACCGTGGCGTGCTCGCGACGCGAACGTGGCGCGTCACCGATCTCGACGCGAAGCTCGATCTGCTCGAGGCCGGGGTGGGGTGGGGGACGCTGCCGCAGGAGGTCGCGGCCCCGTCGCTGCGCGCGGGTCGACTCGTCCGGTTGCACCCCGAGCCCTGGCCCGACGGTCACTTGGTGCGCATGCACGTCGCTCGTCCCGCCGACCGGCCGCTGGGTCCCGCCGGGCGCCGTCTCGTGCAGTTGCTGGCGGAATAGCGGAACTTTGCACCGGGTTATGCTGCGCACACCGTGACCGCGACGCACCGCTATCGGATCGGCGAAGAGGTCGGTAGCGGCGCCCTCGCGCGGGTCGTGAAGGTTCACCGCGACGACGAACGGGTCCTCGCCGGCAAGATCCTGCACACGTCCCGGGCGCAGGACGCCGAAGCCGTCGACCGCTTTCGTCGCGAGGCCGATCTCGTGGCGCCGCTGGTCCACGACAACATCGTGCGCGTCCACGGCTTCGAGGCGATCGACGGCGACGACGTGCTGTTGATGGAGCTGGTCGAGGGACCCACGCTCGCGCAGCTCATCGCCCGCGAAGCGCCGCTGACGTTGTCGCGGATCGTCGCGCTCGGTCACGGCATCGCGGCGGGCCTCGCCGCCGCGCACGCCCAGGGCGTGGTGCACCGCGATCTCAAGCCCGCCAACATCCTGGTCGCGTCGCCGGACGTGCCCAAGATCGCCGACTTCGGCATGGCGCGCGCGTCCTCGCTCGAGGGCGTGGACCCCTCGGCGTTCACCGTGCTCGGCACGCCCGACTACATGGCGCCCGAGAGTCTCGACCCGCTCGCCGTGGATGCGCGCTCGGACCTGTACGCGCTGGGCTGCATCCTGTTCGAGCTCGCGACGGGACACCCGCCGTTTTCCGGCGCAACGGTCTTCGCCGTGCTGCAGGAGCATCGCGACGCGCCCGTGCCGTTGCTCGACGACACGCATCCGCTGCCGCTGCGTCGGCTCGTGGAAGCGTTGCTGGCCAAGGCGCCGGCGGATCGTCCCCAGAGCGCGGAGGCGGTCGCCCAGCAGCTCGCCGTGCTCGACGACGAGACGGCGCTCGCGGTGCCCGCGATCGTCACGCCCGTGGCCACGAGCGCGTGCGCGAGCTGTGGCGCGCCGCTCGTGTCACACCTGGGCGTGTGCCTGTCGTGCGGCCTGGTGACGCCGCGCATCGAGCCGGGCGAGCACACCCTGTTCATCACCGGTCCGGGCAACGTGGCCGAGAAGTTCGACTCGCGGCTGCGCGGCAAGCTTCTGGACTGGGTCGACGCCAACCCCACGTTGGGGCTGGACACCAAGGCGCTGCACAAGGCGATCCCCCGCCTGCCGTTCGTCTTCGTGACGGGGATCAGCGAGGCGGCCGGCCGCGGGCTCGTCGTCTCGATCCGACAGCTGGGGATCGACGCCGAGGTCGCACCGGGAGGTCGCTACGCCCTGCCGGCGATCCGCAAGAAGTCCCGCGCGATCGCGGGGCGAACGTTCGCGATCGTGGCCGCGTCGACCGCCTGGGTCGCCCGCGAGCCGCTGGCGATGCTGGCGGTGTGGGCCTTGATGTGGGTGTTGGTCCCGTTCATCGCCGGCGCATCCACACTGCGGGCGGCCACGACCCGACGGGGTCAGGCCAAGGCCGCACTCCCGGACGCGCTCGCCCGAAGGCTGCGCGCGATCGAGTCCGCCGGGGCGCAGCTGCGCGCGAAGAGACACCGCGAGTCGTTGCGCGGCGTGGTGAGCTCGGCCCTCGCGTTGCGCGACGAGGTCACCGACGTCGAAGCCGATCGCGACATCGGCGAGGCGCTCGACGTGGCCCTCGTCGCCGCGGGCCGCCTCGACCAACTCGACGAGCAGCTCGAAGCCACCGACATCCAGCAGGCCGGCTCCGAGGTGCGGGCGACGCTCGCGGAGCGCGACCGTTGGTCGTCGCGGATGCTCGACCTGCACGCGACGATCGAGACGCTGCGCTCGAAGGTCGCCGCCGCCAAGGCGCGCCACGGCAAGGCCGACGACGAGGAGACGCTCGACGCGCTGCGGGCCAAGGTGGAGGCGCTCGAGGAGGTGCAAGCCACGTGATCGATCCCGGCACGCTTGCGGAGGTCGCCGCGGTCGAAGGCGACTCGTTTCGCGTCGGCAGCGAACGGCGACAGCGCGTTCGACTCACCGATGGTCGGCCCGGACTGTTCGCGACGTTGCTGCCCGAGCTCGTGGCCGACGACGCCGTGCGCCGTCGCTACGTTCGAGACCTGCGGCGACGCGCGAAGCTGTCGGATGCCGGACTGGCGCAGGTTCTCGCGATGTCCACCGGCGAGGACGGCCAGGCTCCCTGGCGACTTCGCGTGACGCCCTCGGGTCCCACGCTCGCGGAGATCTTGCACAAGCGCGCGCCGCTGCCCGTGGCCGAGGTGGCCGGACTCGGGGCGAAGATCGCCGACGTGCTGCACCGCCTGCACGCGCAGGGTGTGGTGCTGCGCGATCTCAACCCCAAGCTCGTGATCGTCACCGACGACGGTCCCGTGATGACCGACGTGGGACTGGCTCGCGTGGATCTGCTGTCGACCCGCACGGCGGCCAGTCTCGTGCTCGAGGGCTCGCCGTACGCCTCGCCCGAGCAGCTGCGCAAGACGACGGTCGACCAGCGATCGGATCTGTACGGCCTGGGCGTGATCGTGTGGCAGGCGCTGACGGGGACGTTGCCGTTCGGCGAGGGGCTCGCCCTGCTTCGCGACGACGCCGCGGTGCCCAAGCTTCGCCCGTTGTGCCCGGAAGCACCCGCCGACCTCGCCCAGATCGTCGAGCGCTGCCTCGCCGCAGATCCGGAGTCGCGGCCGGCGAGCGCCGCCGAGGTGGCCCGCGTGCTGCGGGGCGGGGCGATCGACGACGAAGGGGAACGCACGAGCTGTCAGAGCTGCGGCGCATCGCTGCGCGCGGGGCAGCGGCTGTGCACCGCGTGCGGCAAGCTGGCGATCTCGTACCACCACGCGCCCGACGATCCGGATCGCCGGCGGCTGGTGCTGGTCAAGGTGCGCGAGCGGGCCGATCAGATCGCCGCGCTGCGCGAGATCCTCGAGTCGGTCAGCGCGACGGAGGTCCCGCCCCTGAACTTCATCGTCGGCGACCGCCGCATGTACTCCAAGGAGGAGCAGCAGCGCGGACTGAAGCTACCGCTGACGCTCTTCTCGGACCTGCAGCCTCAGACGGCCGTCGCGTTGCACCGGCGTCTGGAAGCGCAAGGCGTCGCGGTCAAGATGCGCGAGCCGACTTCGCGGGCGCGCCGGATCGGCGCAGTGATCGCGGCGGCGGTGTCGATCTCGGTGTTCGCGGGGATGCTGGCGCTGCAGGTGCCACTCGTGCTCGCGGGGGTCATCAGCGCCGTGCTGGCCTTCTCGATCTTCCAGATCGGCCGCAGGGTGAGCCGCAAGCGTATGTCCGAGCCCCTGCTGCAGCTTCGCGCGGGCCCGGCCGCGCTGCCGGCCTCCGACCCGCTCGTGGCACGGCTCGCCAAGCTGGTCCGCGACGACACGCCCGCCGACGTGCGTGAGCGGATCGGCGAGCTGGCACTGGCGGTGCAGAACCTCGTCGATCACCGCGCCAAGCTGCGCGACGCGGCCGATCAGGCCGAGCTCGACGCGGTCACCGAGCCGATCTCACCGTTGATCGGCTTGGTGGAGCGGCACGTCGCACGCTTGACCCGGATCGACGCCGACCTCGGCACGCTCGACGAGGGTGCACTGGTGCGCGCGCTGGCGGCGGCGCGGGCCCGTGGCGCGACCGAGGCCGAGCGCACCGAGATCCTCGATGGTCTCGATCGCTTGCGCGTGCTCGAGGACGAGCGCGCGCAGGCGCTGCATCGCCTCCTCGAGGCGGCGTCGCTGTTGCGGCGCGCGGTCGATCTCGGCTTCGAGGTGCAGGACGCCGAGGCGCACCACGAGCGGCAAGTGCAGCTTGCCCTGGCCAGCCTCGGCGAGGACTGAGGCGTGGCTACGTGCCGCAGCCGCCCAGCTGCATCTGGACCGTGAAGTCGCGCACCCACGTCTGACCGTCGGGGGTCCAGTCCAGCGACGCGGGGCTCCAGCTCGCGCCGTCGCTGCTGTACACGAACTGGTCGCCGGAGCCAGACACCGCGGCGAAGGCTCCGTCGGCGGATGCTCCGGACTTGAGGTCGACCCCGGTGTCGGCCACCTCGGTCCAGCTCTCACCGTCGGCGGACTCGTAGACGCGCGAGCCCACGAGCGCCCAGAACGTTCCGTCGGCGATGAACAGGTCCTGCGTGTCGCCCTCCCAGGCGGTGGAGACCGAGCCCCAGCTCTGGCCGCGGTCGGTGGAGCGACACGTCGCCGACGCGGACACGACGATCGTGTCGCCGGACATCTCGATGTCGCCGTAGTGCTGCACGCCGTTGCCACACGCGGGGTCGTAGCCGGGCCCTTCGGTCCACGTGACGCCGTCGTCCTCGCTGACCGCGATGAAGTTGCCGACGGGATGGCCGTTGCCCGACTGGCTCTCGAGCGCGGCGACGAGCATCCCCTCCGCGGGAAAGCCTCGCAGCTGTCGGATCTGGTCCGAGCCCGGAGGCAGCTCCACGTTCGAGGGCGTCCAGCTCTGACCGTCGGTCGAGCCCCACCGCGTCGACGCGAACGCCAGGTACTGCGTGCCCGTGTGCGCGACCGCGGCGGTCCACGAGTCGTAGCCCGCGGTCATGCCGTCGATCTGGAAGGCCCGGGCGGGGAGCTCGGACCAGTCGATGCCGTTGGCCGAAAACAGCAGGTGACCCGGCGCGCCCCAGCCGAAGCCTGCGACGAAGCCGTCGGGTCCCCCCGTGACGCCGCCGAAGGCCGTCCACTCGGTGTGGTCGCCGAGCACGTCCGACATCTGCAGGTGGGTCCACGACGCGCCGCGGTCGCACGAGGTCGCGATCCACCCGGCATCGCCGAGGGCGACGAACACCGGCTCGCCCTCGACCGGCGGCCCGCCGCTGCTCGAGTCGTCGTCGGGCGGCGCGGTGGTCCCGGTGGAATCGTCGGGGTCGCTGTCGGTCGCGGCCGAGGTAGCCGGAGGCTCCTCGCTCGTGCCGGGGGAGCCCGTGGCCTCGCTCGCCCCGGAGCTGGCGCCCGTCGTGTCGGCGGCCTCGGGATCGGACCCGTCGTCGCCGCACCCCGAAAGCCACAGCGCCGCCGCAGCCACCCACACGCCCGTGCCGATCCCCGTTTTCGTCCCCATGTCCCTGCTCCGATACGAGGCCGGGG
The DNA here is from genome assembly GCA_937896535.1 of uncultured Pseudomonadota bacterium. GTDB lineage: Bacteria > Myxococcota_A > Polyangia > Nannocystales > Nannocystaceae > CALBMM01. The sequence continues at coordinate 2,539 of CALBMM010000056.1, read as the reverse complement.
CGCAGCGGGTGAAAAAACCTACGCAGGGCCGAGGCGGGCGACGGCGTCGTGGTACTCGCGGACGAGGTCTTCGACGATCGCGGCGATCGGCTTGACCTCGTCGATGAGCGAGACGCCCTGGCCGGCGCTCCAGATGTCCTTCCACCGCTTGGCGGCGGCGGGGCTGCGGTCGGGCTCGGTCTGGTCGGGGATCGTCGACTTCAGGAAGTTGGCGGCGATGCCCGAGACCTTGTCGGTGTACACGACGTCGTCGTGGGTGGCGTCGACGACCAGCTGCTTGTACGCGTCGACGGCCCCGCACTCGGTGGAGGCGATGAAGCGCGTGCCCATGTAGACGAGCTCTGCGCCGAGCGCGAGCGCGGCCGCGATCTGCTCGCCGCCGCCGATGCACCCCGCCGCGATCACGGGGATCGACAGGTTGCGGCGCAGGTAGGGGATCAGCACGTACGGGTTGATGGTTCCGGCGTGACCGCCCGCGCCCTGGCTGACCGCGATGATCCCGTCGGCACCGGCGGCCTCGGCCTTCTTGGCGTGGCGCAGAGCGATCACGTCGTGGAAGACCGTCACCCCGCGCGCGTGCGCCTCGCGGACGATCTCGGTCGGATTGCCGTAGCTGGTCAGCAGGACCGGGACTTCGTACGCAAAGCACAGCTCCACGTCCCGGGCCAGGCGTGACGGCTCGGTCAGCCCGATCGTCACGTTGATCCCGAACGGTCGATCGGTGCGCTCCCGGATCCAGCGCAGGTCCTCCTCGAATGTCTCGGCCGTGCGCGCGTTGAGGCTCGGCATGGTGCCGAGAATTCCGGCCTCCGCCGCCGCGACGATCATCTCGCGGTTGGAGATCAGAAACATCGGGGCGGCGACGATCGGGTACTTCAGCCCGAGTCGCTTCGACAGCTCGGTGGACGGCGGCATGCCTCGCCGCCTTACCACAGCCGTTGCCCGTGCGTCGCCGCTGGGGACTACGGCGGGGGCGCGGTCTCGTCGACCATCACCTCGAGGCCGTCGGCGTAGCTGGCCCCATGGGAGACGTGCGTGAACTCGAACTGGATCGCGCCGAACGTCTGCCCGGGCGCAATCCACTCGGGCGTCGGCTCATTGGCGAACCAGGCCAACAACAACCATGGCTGGTCCATGGAAGCCGTCTCTTCGCCCTCGAGTCGGAACTGAAACGGGAACTCGATCGAGTCGGCGTGGAACGTGGCGAACAGCGCTTCGTCGCCGTGGTAGACGCGGTGCGGCTCGAAGCCGTCGGGATGATCGGGGACGGCCCGGATCACGAAGAACGCTCCGGCCTTTTCGCCCTGCGGGGCGAGGCGGGCCTCACCCTCGATGGATGGACCGTCCGCCGTGCAGGCGGCGCTGGTCGAGCCGATGGCGAGGGCGACCATGAACATCGACGCGTACTTCATTGCAGCTCGTCGATCGTGGCGGGTCGGCGTCGCCGTGGCAAGCGCGGGGGCACCGCAGCAGCACCACCGACGATTGCTCCGTAGACTCGCAGCCGGTGCATGCACGACTGCTCGTGTTCGACTGGGACGGGACGGTGGCCGACTCGTCCGTTCGCATCGTCACGTGCATGCGCGCGTCGCTCGCCGATCTGGGCGGCCCCGCGCTGCCGGACGCGCGCTTGCGGCAGGCGATCGGCTTGGGGCTGCCGGAGACCGCGCGCTTTTTCGTGCCGGACGCCGACGAAGATTTCGTCGAAGATTTCGTCGAGGCGTATCGCGAGCACTGGCTCGCCAAGAACGTCGGGAGCGTCGACCTGTTCGAGGGGATCGCGGCGTTGTTCGAGACGCTGCACGCGCGGGGGCGTCGACTCGCGATCGCGACGGGCAAGAGTCGGGCGGGACTCGATCGCGAGCTCGGGCAATCGGGGCTCGGCCGATTCGTGATCGCGTCGCGGTGCGCGGACGAGACGGCGTCCAAGCCCGACCCCCGAATGCTCCGCGAGCTGTTGGACGAGACGTCGACCGCGGCCACGGACGCCGTGGTCATCGGGGACACGTCCTTCGACCTGCAGATGGCCGCGGCGGCCGGCGTGCGCGCCGTGGCCGTGTCCTACGGCGCGCACGAGCGACGACGGTTGCAGGCCCTGCGACCCAGCGACCTCGTCGACGACGTCGCCGAGCTCACCGCGTTGCTGACGTCGTCTCTCTAGCAGTCGCCGGGGTGATCGATGTCGGTCCCGGCGGAGTTCGCGATACAGGCGTTGGAGTGCGTGATTCCGTCGCAGCCGCAGTGCGGGTCGAAGATCAAGTTGCAGATCTCCGGGGACGGCAGACAGACGCCGTTTTGGCCCGCGCCGCACATGTTGTCGGGGTAGTCGCAGTACGACGATGCGCCGCAGGGCACGCCCAGCATCTCGTTGCACTGCCCGGGCGGGACGTTGCCGCCGGAGTCGGTCGCACCGCCGGAGTCGGTCGCACCACCGGAGTCGGTGGCAGTGCCGGAGTCGGTCGCACCGCCGGAGTCGGTGGCAGTGCCGGAGTCGGTGGCAGTGCCGGAGTCGGTGGCAGTGCCGGAGTCGGTGGCAGTG
>CALBMM010000055.1 GCA_937896535.1 uncultured Pseudomonadota bacterium | reverse complement strand
GTGATCGTGCCCATCAGCGCGACGATCTCTCGCATGTCCCGGACCGTGAAGTCGTCCTCTTCGTCGGGCAGGATCCGCCGACGCTGACGCATGAGGTTGGCGATCTGCGTCTTGGCTTCGTCGATGTGGTCCTCGGACCGCGCCGAGATCATCAGCATGCCCACGTCGTCGTCGCCCATGATGCGGCGCCCGTACGTCGACAGCGGAATGTAGATCACGTCGTCTTGGTCGACCCCGAAGGTGGACGCCCCTTTGGGCGCGAGCACGCCGACCACGTGGCAGGTGATGTCGTGGATCCGCAGCTCCGCCCCGATCGCGTTGCCGGACCCGATGAGCTCGGTGCGGACGGTGTCGCCGATGAGGCAGCTCTTGCTCGCCTGGCGGTCGTCGTCGGCGTCGAGCAGCCGTCCGTCGGCGACCTCCCACTGTCGAATGGCGAACAGCTCCGGGGTGGCCCCGATGAGGTTCGTGCTGCGGTTGTTCTCACCGTGGACCGCACGTACCGAGCGGCTGTTCATGCCGGCGACGTAGCGCACGGCACTGCATTCCTTCTCGATCGCTTCGATGTCGCCCACCGAGAACAGCTTCGCGCCGACGCTCGGGCCGCCCATCCCCTGCGAGGATCCCGGCACGACCAGCAGCATGTTGCTGCCCATGCCTTGCAGCTCGCCGGTGACCAGCGCGGTCGCCCCGGCTCCCATCGCCTGCATGATGATGACCGCGGCCACCCCGATGACGACCCCGAGCGTCGTCAGCAGCGACCGCATCTTCGACTGCAGCAGCGCACCGACGGCGAGCTTGGTCGTCGTCGTCAGCTTCATGCGGCGCGCCGTCGGGTGTCGGACTCGATCTTGCCGTCGCGGAAGCGCACGTGTCGGCTGGCGTACGCGGCGACATCGAGATCGTGCGTGACCATGGCGATCGTCAAGCCGCGCTCGGTGTGAAGCTGCGACAGAAGCTCCATGATCTCCGAGCTCGTCTTGGTGTCGAGATTGCCGGTGGGCTCGTCGGCCAAGATGACCTCCGGGTCGTTGACCAGCGCACGTGCGATCGCGACGCGCTGCTGCTGTCCCCCCGACAGCTGGTTGGGGCGGGCGTCGGCGCGATCGGCCAGCCCCACCGACGCGAGCGCGGCGAGGGCTCTTCGGCTCGCCTCGCGGGCCGGCACGTCGCCGTACACGAGCGGTAGCTCGACGTTGTCGAGCGCGGACGTGCGCTTGAGGAGATTGAAGCCCTGGAACACGAAGCCGAACCGCGCGTTGCGGAGCGCGGCGAGGACGTCGCGCGACAGTCCCTGCACCGGCACGCCCTCGATCGCGTACTCGCCGCTGGTCGGCACGTCCAGACAGCCCAGGATGTTCATCGCCGTCGACTTGCCCGAGCCGGAGGTACCGAGGATCGCGACGAACTCGCCGACACCGATCCCCAGATCGATGCCGCGCAGGGCTTGTACGGCGGCCTCGCCTTCGCCGAACGTCTTGGTGACGCCGCGCAGCGACAGCAATGGACTACTCACCGTCGTCCTCGAACAGCTTGCGCCCCTCGGGAGTCAGATCGACGACGACCTCGGTGCCGACGGCGAGATCGCCCTCGGCCGTGACCTGCGTGTACGAGCCGTCGTCGATGCCGGGGGTGACGTGGACGTGCTGCAGCTCGTCGTCGACGAGCAGCCAGATCCGGTGCGCCTGCGGCTCGTCGGCGTGCTCGGGGGGCAAAAAGCGCAACGCCGCGCTCGGCACGGAGAGGGCATCGTCGATCGCGGCGGTCGTGATCTTGACCGAGGCGGTCATGCCGGGGCGCAGCAGGAGATCGGGGTTGTCGACGGTGAGCACCGCCTCGTAGGTCACGACGTTCTGGACGATCTTCGGCGCGATGCGCAGCTCGGTGACGGTCGCATCGAACTTGCGGTCGTCGAACGCATCCACGGTGAAGGTCGCCGCCTGCTCGGGACGGACCTCGCCCATGTCGGCTTCGTCGATCGACGCGACGACTCGCATGCGGGTGAGGTCCTCGGCGATGACGAACAGCACGGGCGTCTGCAAGGTCGACGCGAGCGTCTGGCCCGCCTCGACGTTACGCGAGACCACGGTGCCCGAGATCGGCGAGCGGACCTCGGCGTTTTCGAGGTTGGCCTTGGCGAGATCGGCGGCGGCGCGCTTGAGGCCGATGTCGGCGGAGGCGGCGGACACGGCGGCCTTGGCGAGCTCGACCGCCGATTGGGCGTTCTCGAGGGCCTCGTCGGATTCGATGCCACGGTCGTGCAGACGGGCGATCCGCTGCAGACGCGTCGTGGCGGCGGCCTGATCGACCTTGGCGCGCCGATGATTGGCCTTGGATGCCGTGATCGCGGCCTCGGCTTGATCGGCCTGGGCCTGCAGACTGCGCGTGTCGAACCGCGCGAGCACTTGGCCCGCCTCGACGTGATCGTTGAAGTCGACCGCGACGGTCTCGATGCGCCCCGAGACCTGGGCGCCGACCTCGACCGACGAGCGGGGCTCGACCCGGCCCGTCGCGGTGACCTCGCGGACGATCGGGCCGCGCCGGACGGCCTGAGTTCGATAGGTGTCGGCCAGCGACAGCGGCGGCGGACGCAGCCACCACGCGAGTCCGGCGATCGCGGCCAGCACGAGCACGGCGACGACGGACCGGATCGTGATCCGGCGACGCCGTCCCCGCTGCTCACCGGAGATCAGGGCGGCGAGTGCGTTCTGAGAGGGATCGCCGAGCTCGAGATCCGCTGTCGTCGAACGGGACACGAAAGGAAGGGCCGCCAGGCTCGCCGACGAGGGTGCCGACCCGGCGGGCGGCCAGGCGCGCAAAAGGTGCGCGTACCGTCGCGACGCGGCCCGGCGCAGGCGCGTCCAGCGGGTACACTGCGCGGCATGACTGGGGTGTTCAAGCGCGTCCTCGTTCCCGTCGCCTTCGATCCGAGCAGCCGCGGAGAGCCCGGCTGGACGCCCCGCGACGACGGCACCGACCCCGAGGCCACGATCTCGAAGACGACCCAAAGCGCGCTCGAGCTCGCGGCACGGCTCGCGGCGGGGGGCGAGGTGCGTCTGATGCACGTGACGCCCGACTTCGCCTCGGCCGCCGTCTACGTCGGTACCTCCGAGGGCACGGGCAAGCGCACGATCGCCAAGCTCAACGAGACGGCGCGCGAGAAGTCCGAAGCGGTGCTGCTGCGTGTCGGCGCCGAGCACTGCCCCGGCGTCGAGGTCACCGCTTGCGCCGCACCGTCGCCGGTCCTCGGCGCGATCCTGCACGAGGCACAGGCACATCCCCCCGACGCGATCGTCCTCGCCGCGAGCGGGCATGGTCGCGTGCGGCGGTTCATGCTCGGTAGCACGGCCGACAAGATCATTCGCCACGCGCCGTGTCCCGTCATCATCGTTCCCGTCGAGGGCGACGAGCCCGACGACGAGGGCTGACGGGGCGCTACCCGGTCGTCGCCACCGAGTGCTCGGGCTCGGGCTCGACCCTCGGCGCGGCCGCGAGCTGACGGGCGCCGACGGGACCCCCGGCCATCAGCCCGACCACGCGCTCGAGCAGCATCAACTGCTCCTGCTGCAAGTCGGGCAGACGCACGGCGAGCGCGAGGCGGATCTCCGCGCCATCGTCTCCCAACGGCAGGCCCAGCCACGCCCACGTGTCCTTGGCCTCGCCCTCGGCAACGACCCGCGTGCCACCGCTGTGGATCTCGAAGCCGGGCACGCCCAGGCGCGTCAGGATCTCCTGCACGTCCGGGGCCATCCGCCGCCAGCGCTCCGGGCCGCGATCGCGGTCGTCGGACTCGAGCTGCTTGATCATCGCGAGGATCTCCATCACCTCGCGCCGGCGGTCTCGCCAGCCCACGCGGCGCTCGCCGGAGAACGCCGGCAGCCGCGTCAGCAGGCGGTGGTAGCCCAGCAGCACGAACGCGATGCACAGCGCGATGACGGTGCCGCCGAGGGTCCACCACCCGCCCACGCCCACGACGTTGAGGTAGGCCAGCGTGGCGAACATCGCCGTGCTCGCCCACAGCACCGAGACGGCGCGCGCGTGCGACAGACCCGCCGCGAGCAGGCGGTGGTGCACGTGGTCGGAGTCGCTGGCGAAGATCGGCTGGCCCCGCAGCTTGCGACGGACGACCGCCATGCCCATGTCGAAGAAGGGCACGGTGAGCACGAGCAGCGGCACCATCAGCTGCAGCTCGGGCACGCGCCAGCGCACCGGTCGGGTGTGCAGCAGCAGGATCGCGAGCAGGAACCCGAGGAAGTAGCTCCCCGAGTCGCCCATGAAGACCTTCGCTGGATGGCGGTTGTGGACGAGGAAGCCGCCGACCGCTCCCAGAGCGCAGCATGCGATCCACGCCACCGCGAGGTTGACCGGGCCCACGATCGGCGCCGAGACGATCGACAGCACGACGGTGCCGAAGCCGATGAACGCGATGCCGCCGGCGAGGCCGTCGAGGCCGTCCATCAGGTTGATCGCGTTGACGCAGGCGAGAATGAAGACAATCGTCGCGACCGGACGCAAAGGCGCCAGCCATCCGGCCATTAGGAGATCGAGCGGGGCCCAGTACAGTCCGTACAGGACCGCCATCACCGCCGCGATGATCTGCAGCAGCAACTTGGTGCGCGCCCGCAGGCCGACGAGGTCGTCGTACAGACCGGTCAGGCCCACGATCAGCGCCCCGATCAGTCCACCGGTCAGCGGGGTGACCGAAAACAGCTCGTGCGTCTCGGACATCCCGTGGACGCCCGACAGCCCGACGAGCAGCATGACGCCGAACCCGACCATGAGCACGAAGCCACCCGCCCGCGGAATCTCGCCGGCGTGGACCTTGCGCAGACTGACCTCGCCGTCGCGGCGGCCGAGGGCACGCCACCCCCGCAGCACCCACGGCATCGCGCCGGCCACCAGCACGAACGCGCCGAGGGCCGCGATCCACAGCGAGTCGAGGTCGGCCTTCACGGGACTGGTGTCTCTCTATAGCATGAGGCCGCTTTGACCGCCGTGAGCGAAACAGCCGAGGACGGGGCCTACGACGTGTGCGTGGTGGGTTTGGGGTACGTGGGCCTGCCGACCGCGGCGGTGCTCGCGACGCGCGGGATGAGGGTCGCCGGCGTCGACGTCCGCGACGACGTGGTGGCCACGATCAACGCGGGGCAGGTGCACATCGTCGAGCCCGAGCTCGACGCCCTGGTGCGGGCCGCCGTCGCCGCCGGCAGCCTGCGCGCCATGTCCGAGCCTCCGCGTGCGCGCGCATACCTCATCTGCGTGCCCACGCCGTTCATGGACGGCCATCAGCCCGACCTTCACTACGTCCAGGAGGCCTCGGCGGCCATCGCCGGGGTCCTGCAGGCGGGCGACCTGGTGGTGCTCGAGTCCACCGTCCCGCCGGGAACGACGCGGGACCTGGTGGCCAAGGTTCTCGCCGACGCCGGCCATACGGCGGGCACGGACGTGTACGTCGCGCATGCCCCTGAACGGGTGCTGCCCGGCGCGGTGATCCGCGAGGTCGTGGAGAACGCGCGGGTCGTGGGCGGGGTCACCGAGTCGTGCACCGAGAAGGCGGCCCGCTTCTACGAGCGCTTCGTCAAGGGCGACGTGCTCGCGACGAAGGCCGAGGTCGCCGAGCTCGTCAAGCTGTCCGAGAACGCATACCGCGACGTCAACATCGCCTTCGCCAACGAGCTCGCGAACGTGTGCGAGCAGCTGTCGCTGGACGTGTGGGACGTGATCGACTTCGCCAACGCGCACCCGCGCGTTCAGATCCTGCGCCCCGGACCGGGTGTCGGCGGACACTGCATCGCGGTGGACCCGTGGTTCATCGTCGCGAGCGCGCCGGAGCACACGCCGTTGATTCAGGCGGCGCGCGCGGTCAACGATGCGCGCCCGGCCCAGGTCGTCGCGCGCGTGACGGCGCTGGCCGAGCGCTTCAAGCGACCGCGCATCGCCTGCCTCGGTCTTTCGTACAAGCCCAACATCGACGACCTGCGCGAGAGCCCGGCGCTGCACGTGGTGCGACAGCTGATGTCGCTCGATGCCGAGCTGATGATCGTCGAGCCGCACCTTCACGACAGCCCCTTCGAAGGCCTGCCCCTCGTCGACGCCGAAGCAGCGCTGCGCACCGCCGACATCGTGGTCGTGCTCGTCGCCCACCGGCAGTTCTCCCGCCTGTCACGCGAGCTGTTCACCCGCCCGTCGGTCGTCGACACGGTCGGCCTGCTCGCGGGCTGAGCCCGTGCCGTCCCCTGGACTGGCGGACTGGCTGCCAGACAGTGGGGAGGTTGCGCCAACCAAGGCGCGCGATGGCAGGCTCTGCGCCAGATCGGCGTCGATGTCGTTGCGGTGCGGCACCCGCCGTGGCCGCGTCGTGCTAGCGTCGAAGCGTGAGGTTGGGTTGGACGTGCGTCGGGTTCGTGCTCGCGTTCGGCGGCTGCCGGCCGGGAACATCGGGTTCGAGCTCCACCGAGACCTCGGCCTCTCCCACCAGTTCACTGGGCAACGACAGCGACGACGACCTCGGGTCGACTGACGGCCACGATGCGACGTCGGAGTCGGGCATGTCCTCTACGGGTGAGGACGGTGGCCCAACGACGGATCCGCCTCCCTACTGTGCGCTGGAGTCCGGTGAAGTGACCGCGCTCTCCTGGGTCACACCCGTGGGTGACTTCGCGGTGGAGCACGCGGCGTGGGGATGGGACTTCTGCAGCGCCGCGCCACACGTCGTGTTCGCCGTCATGCCACTGGGCACCGATGGAGATCCGTCGCCACCCGACACCTGGCTCGGCGTGCAGCTGCTGGTCGAAGGCAAGAGACCAGACCTCTTTACCGGGGTCTGGCCCGCACAGGTGTACCTCTTTGACGCGGCAAACTCGACGATGGAGTCGACGGCGGGAACGATCGAGCTGCTCGAGCCCTTCGCAGGGCTCGACGCGCCCGAGTCGCCGCAGACAGAGCTACACGCGCGCGTCGTGGCGAAAGAGGACGGCTGGGACTTCGTCGTGGAGGGCCACGCCGTGCCGAACTGCCCCGAGTACTTCAACTGCACGTGCCCGTGCGGTTGACGTTGGACCTGGCTCTCGACGAGCCGTACTACGGGCCTGGTTCGGCGGCGATCGTATCCGCCCAGAGGATCGCGAGGTCGAGCGCGATCGCTTCGAACGGCTCGGCGCGCACCTTGGCGTCGCCGGCCCAGGTGCCGACCAGCAGCCAGCCGTCGTCGGTACGGCGCAGCACCTCGAGGGTGCGGGCGCGAGGGTCGACGAGCCAGACGTGCGCGACCCGTTCGCGCCGGTAGATGTCGAGCTTGCGGGTGCGGTCGAGCTGCGCCGTGGACGGGCTGAGCACCTCGGCGACCCAGTCTGGCGCAAGCTCGATGTAGGGCTGGTCTACGCCCACGTGCGGCAGTCGATCCCGTCGCCAGCCACCCAGGTCGGACACGAGGATGTCCGTGTGCAGGTGCAGCTCCGGCTCGTCGAGCAGCAGCCACCCGCCGGGACCGCCGCGACCGCGCTTGAACGGAGGACCGAGCTCCTCGCCCAGCGCCGATGCCACCGCCGCATGTCCTCCCGCTGGGCGGGGATGCAGATGCAGCTCCCCGGCGACGACCTCCGCGATCATCGTCGCGGGGGCAGCCAGCACGTCCTCGTACGTCGCCGGCCCCTAGGCAGGCTCGTTCATCTGTCCTCGACCGTAGCACTCGGCCACGCGCGTCGCCGCCCTGTTCGGAACGGCACGGCAGCGTAGACTACGTTCTGTCAATGGGAAACGGCCTGCCGACGACGGACCCGCAGCGCGATCCGACGCTCGACGCCGAGGCGACGCTGTCGGCGTCGACGGACGGACGGCCGATCGAGGCCGCGCCGACCCCAGAGCCCGGCGGGCAGTTCGGACGCTACGTGCTGCTGGAGCAGATCGGTCGCGGGGCGATGGGGCAGGTGTTCGCCGCCTACGACAGCGAGCTCGATCGGAAGGTCGCGCTCAAGATCGTGCCGACGCTGAACCCGACGACCGAGCACTCTCGGCGCGAAGCCCAGGCGATGGCAAAGATCTCGCACCCGAACGTCGTGACCGTGCACGACGTCGGTGACTTCGACGGCGGGTTCTTCATCGCGATGGAGTACCTGCCGGGGGGCACGTTGGCCGACCGCGCCGGCGAAGGACGCAGTGCGACCGAGGTGCTCGACGATTTTCTCCCGGCCGGGCAGGGACTCGCCGCCGCGCACGATGCCGGACTGGTCCACCGCGACTTCAAGCCGGCCAACGTGTTGTTCGACGCGGCCGGTCGCCCCAAGGTCGCCGACTTCGGACTGGCCGAGCCGATCGCGGGATCCGAGGGCGGGTCCGCCTCCGCCGGCACTCCCGCCTACATGGCACCCGAGCAGTTCGCGGGACGGGACGTCGACGCCCGCGCCGATCAGTTCGCGTTCTGCGTCGCGCTGTACGAGGCACTCGCCGGCCATCGTCCGTTCGCGGGCGAGACGCTCGCCGAGCTCGCGACGTCGGTGGTCAGCGGGCAGCCGCTCGACCTGGCCCGGGCGCGCGCATCAGTACCCGTGCGCCGCGCGTTGCGACGCGGGTTGGCCAAGGATCCCGCCGACCGTTTCGCGTCGATGCACGCGTTGCTCGACGCGATCGACGAGCGACGACGATCGCGGCGGCGACGGCAGCTGGGTGCCGGACTCGTCGGTATCGGGGCCATCGTCGCGGCGATCGTCGTGACGCGCCCGACGCCACGTTCGTGCGACCAGGGTGCACCGATGATCGCCGAGGTGTGGACGCCCGACGCCGCCGGACGACTGCGCGATGCCATCGCGTCCAAGGGAACCGACTCGGCCACCCGACGCGCCGCCGAGGCGTCCAAGCGCCTCGACGACTTCGCGGCGGACTGGGCCAACGCCTACGATGCCGCGTGCCGCCGACGCGCCGACCCGCCGACGCCGCAGGACGAGCGCGAGCGACTGTGTCTGTTGCGCAGCCGCGAAGTCACGCGCTCTCTGCTCGCGATCCTCGACGACGGTGACGCGATCGACAGCGCGGACGACCTGGCGCAGATGCTCGGAGAGCCGTCGACATGCACCCGCGAAGTCGCGGCCGACGACCTCGACGAGCTCGTCGCCGACGCGTCGCAGATCCCCGCCGTGCTCGACGTCCTCGCCGCGGTGGACCGGGCGCGACTGCGACGGCTCGTGGGCGAGTACGCGCCGGCAGTCAGCGCCAGCGCGGACGCGCTGACGCGTGCGCGCGGTCTCGGCCTCGATCACGTCGTCGGAACCGCCCTCGTCGAGCACGGGGCGGCCCGGCTGTACGCCGAGGAGGCCGAGGAGGGAGGGGCGCTGCTGCGCGAGGCCTTCGAGCTCGGTGTCGCCACGCGCAACGCCGACCTCCAGGCGGAGGCGGCCGGTCGACTCGTGCAAGTCTTCCGGCACGCCGAGGACTACCACGAGTGTGGACGTTGGTACGGGATCGCACGCGCGGCGCTACAGGCGATCGGTGGGACGGAGCGTCGGGAGATCGCGCTCGCGATCAACTACGCCAAGTGCCTCGAGGCCGAGGACCCCGCCGCAGCCGTCACCTTTCTCGCCGACACTTTCGACCGATGCATGGCGATCGAGCCCCGCGACGATCGAATCTGCGGCGACGTCGCCCACAACCGGGGTGCGCTGGCGTGGCGGCTGCGTGATTTCGAAGTCGCGGTCGGGTTCCTCGACGAGGCGGAGGGACTGTGGCCGGACGACTTGGAGGCCGGCGATCCGCGGAGGATCGGAATCGCGACGCGAAGAACGATCACGGCCGAGCGCAACGCCGACTACGACACGGCATCGAGGATCACCGTGGGGATGTTCGAGACGTTCCGGGACACGCGAGGCGCCGACCATCCCGATACGCTCGAAAAGCAGCTGCTCGCCGCGATCTTCACCGGGCTGAAGGGAGACGTCGACACGGCCCAAGCGCTGCTCGACGACGCGACGACCCGCGTGCGACGACGCGAGTCTGGCCCGCCCGGCGAGCTGACGCAGGTGGTGTGGGCGGCCAACGCCGTGCTCGCGGAGATCCGCGGAGACCTCGACCAGGCTCGCCCGATGTACGAGCGGACCTACGATGCCGCAACGACCGCGATCGAGCGCGCGCGCGCCCTTCGTGGATCGCTGGTCCTGGAGATGATGGCCGGCAACTACGACGCGGCGGACGCCACGTACGTCGCCGTCGTCGAGGAGGACCACGGACCGACGATCCAGGATGCGACGTGTTGGTGGGTGCTGACCGCGGTGCTGCGTGGAGACCCAGACGTGGCTCGAGCCCGACTCGCGCTGCACGTACCGACGCAGTGGCCGTCGGTGCCCGAGGCCGTCGTCTGCCGCGTCGCCTCGCTCGCGACCACCGAGACGCCCGACGACGCCGAGGTCGACGCGTTGCTCGGCGAGGTCGCGCGCGTCCACGCCCACGAGCCGCGGCTGCGCGCCGCGTTCGCTCGAGCGCTCGGCCGCGAGTGACCCGACCGCCCGAGCGCTCAGCACGGACCGGCGATGAAGCGGCCCGTCAACGTCAACGTCTGGGACTCGTCGTCGTCGTAGATGTCCCTGTCGATCACCACGTCACACAGCGCTCCCTCGATCGTGCCGTCGTCGAAGACCTCGAAGACCTGCAACCGGCCCGGTGGACCGTAGGTCGGCATCGCCGAGGTCTTGCCGACCGCATGGGAGGCGCGAACCTGCAGATTGTCGTCCTCGCCCAGGTCGTACGTGCCCGGTACGGGCCGGCCTTGCGTGAACGCCAACGACAGCGACCAACCGCCCCACCAGACGGTTTCCTCGCAGACGTCCTGCTGCGTGCTGAGGCGGACCCGAAACAACCCATCCTCGTCGTCGATCCCGGTCCAGGCCGTGGCCGGCTCGAGCCGTTCCTCGGTGCACGGCATCGGGGCCTGCGTGGCGGGCTCCTGCGCGGACGGGTCCTCGTCGCCGCTCATCGCCGTCGGCGGCTGCGCCGGCAGTCTCTCGAACTCCGAGGCGTCGCCACACCCGACCACCATCGACACCAAACCAAACCAAGCGCCACGCACGGCCGCCCAACGAGCAAGTCGGGTGCCGCGTAGTGGTTTCGTGTAGTTGTCGCGCTCGACCGTGACACTAGTGTCGCGATCGGCCGCGGGCTCACGACGTCGACGCCACGCTCGAAGGTCCGTCGAACAGGACGGCGTCTCACCGGCCTTCGCGGCAGTCTTCGTCCCGGACGATCGTCACCAGCCGGGTGTCGCCGAGGCGCTCGGTGACGCTCGCATCGAACGCCGCGCGTTGCGACGGCGTGAGTGCGGACAGATCGAAGCACTCGTCGACCTCGCCTTCCTTGCCCCAATGCGGCGACTGACGCGGCAACGTCACGCCCTGGGCACGCTCGAAGTCCGCGAGCAACGCTTCGAGAGCGTCGTGCGCCTCGCGATCGATCCCACAGCACTCGCTGCCGAAGCTGACGGTGAGCCGCTGGGGCGCGGGGCCCTCGGGCTCGGGTGCGCTCCCGCCATCGTCGCCTTCATCCTCGCTCGCTGAAGGCTCGTCTTCGACGGCGCTCGGCACGGCCGTGGTCGGCGGCGCCGACTTCGGCCCGCAACCCAGCGCGACGAGCATGGCCGCCATGAACATGTATCGGCATCGGCGTGTCCGCGTTGACATCCAAGCGGCATGGTCGTGGAGACGCCATCGCCTGTCGAGCGGGTACCGCTCACACGGGCTCGAGCGCGGCCAGCCACAGGCCTCGGCGCTCGGCAGCCTCGTCGTCCACGAGGTAGAGCCAACGGTCGACGAGCCGTGCGGGCTGCCTGCGCGGGAACGGTGTGGGTGGTGGCAGGTTGATGGAGTTCAACCAACAGTAGACGTCGTCGTCGGCCTGCAACTCGGCACCACTGGCGGTACGCAGCCACAACTCACCGATCGCCCCTTCGTCGCAGTTGCGAGCGCCGACCCAGTGCCCCCCCGACAGCGAAACGGGATCGAGCAGGTCGGGTGCGATGACTTCCGGAACGAAAGTGTCATAGGGGATTCGCAACACGTCCACGACGAGCGCTGGATCCAGACTCTCGGACGGAGTGGGCGCTGACCCGTCGTTTTGCTGTACCACCCAAAAGCCCTCGTCGTCGCTCCAGACGTATGGATGTGCCACGCCTCGACGCCCCCTCGACGTCGGCGTCGAGTGGTCCGCAGCAAGCGTGGAGAGGTCTCCGTACCCAGGGCTGTTCCCCGCCTGCAAGAGCAGCGTCCCCTCGGCGCCGACGGCCCGCACCGTGTGGAACCCGTCGAAGGTGACCTGGGTCAGACCGTCGAGGAAGGTGATCTGCGTCTTGGTGGGACCCCTCCCGAGAGCTGCGACCGCCCCTGGGCCGAGGTGTACATGGGCCAGGTCGAGGTCGACACCGATCTCGACCTCCTCGCCGCCCTCTCGATCCCACAGTCGCGGGCGCGGAGGCGAGGTCTCCGACTCGTCGGGTTGCCACGGCCACCAGAGGACCCACCGACCGTCCTCGGAGACGACGAACTCTTCGACCTCGGGCCGAAGCGCGGCTCGGCTTCCGTCGACAGGGTCGATCTCGACGAGCTCGCGGGTCGTGTGGTCGAGGGTCAGTACGACCGGTTCGGCAGCGTGCCCCATTCGCGGCCGCGTCACCCACTCGCCACCGACTTCACCGAGGTCCACCGTCGTCTGCTCGCCGTCGTCGGAAAACTCGACACGAACGAGCCGAGTCTCGACCCGGAGAAGAATCGCGGACCCGGAACGCTCGTGCGCCGGGGATTGTCCCGCAACCTCGACGAAGCGTGGCTCGTGCTCACCATTGGCGTCGAACCACATCAGCTGCTCACCGTACCCATGGCCCAGCCATGGCTGTCCGTCCTGCTCCGGACGGAACACGTGGTCGATCCCGACCGCGACGACCCGCATGTCTCGCCCGCAAGCGTCGACGGAGACGATTGTGCGCCCGACGAGCTCGGCGTCGATGCCTCCGAATGGAACGCGCTCGGCCCACTCGGAA
>CALBMM010000054.1 GCA_937896535.1 uncultured Pseudomonadota bacterium | reverse complement strand
GCATCATCGCCGCCCGCGCCGCATCCTCGTCACCGGTGGCAACCGGGGGATCGGCCTCGCCACCGCCCGTCGCCTCGCCGACGCCGGTCACCACGTGTGCATCACCGCCCGCCGCGAGGCCGACGGCCGCGATGCCCTCGCGCCGATCTCGGGCACGCGGGCGAGCTGGGTGCAGCTGGACCTCGCCTCGCTCGACGCCACGCGCCGCTGCGCCGACGTGCTGATCGATCGCGGCGAGCAGTTCGACGTGGTGCTGCACAACGCGGGCGTGCTGATCCCGACCAAGACGCGCACGACAACCGCGGACGGCATCGAGCAGGCCATGCAGGTCCACGCGATCGCCCCGTTGCTGCTGACGCTGCGACTTCGCCCGATCCTCTCCCGCCCGGCGCGTCTGGTGTGGACCGGCTCGAGCCTGCACCAACCCGGCAGCCGAGGTCCGGTCGACGTCGACTTACGCCTGCACGACATCGACCTCGACACCGGCTATCACCCCGGTCGCGCGTACAAGAACGCCAAGCTCGCCCAGATCTGGCTGTCGCGGGAGATCGAGCGCCGCTTCGCCGACGACGGCCTGCACTCCGACGTCGTGTGCCCCGGCTTCGTCCCCACCACCGCCGCCGCGAGCACCACCGGCCTCGAGCGCTTCGCCCTCCGATACGTCCTGCCGCGCATGCCCTTCGCCACCTCGCTCGACGAAGCCGCCCGCCGCCTCGCCACCGCCTGCCAGGCCCCCCTCGACGAACCCGGCGGCCGCTACTTCCACGGCGGCCGACTCGAGGATCCGAGCCCCGACGCCCGCGACCCCGATCGCGCCGAGAAGTTCTACGCGCTCGCGTTGGCGCGGATCGAGCCGAGCTGATGGACGTCGTCCTGTTGATCGGAATCCAGGCGTCGGGAAAGAGCACGTTCTTCCGCGAGCGGTTCTTCGACACGCACGTTCGGCTCAACCTGGACATGCTGCGCACGCGACACCGCGAACGATTGCTCTTCGACGCCTGTCTACAGGCGAAGCAGTCCTTGGTCATCGACAATACGAACGCCTCCACCGCCGAGCGCGCGGCATACATCGGCCCCGCGCGGGCGGCCGGCTTCCGCGTGGTCGGGTACTACTTTCGCTCGGTCGTGGCCGAGTCGGTCCCCCGCAACGCGGCACGGACAGGCGCCGCGCGAATCCCCGAGCGCGGCATCATGGGCACGGCCGCACGCCTGGAGCAGCCGTCGCTCGACGAAGGTTTCGACGAGCTGTACTACGTCCGACTCGAAGACGGTTTCGTCGTCGAACCCTGGAGGTCAACATGAAGTTCGACGAACTCGACGAGCGGATGCGCGTCTTCGAGACCGCGTACGATCTATTCGTTCTACCCGGCATGTACTTCGTAGCTCGACTCGATGGTCGGTCGTTCACGAAGCTCACGAAGGAAGTCCACGCCTTCGACGCACCGTTCGATGAACGGTTCCGCGACATGATGCTCGAGACGACGCGTCACTTGATGCAGAACACCGGGATGCGCTTCGTCTACGGCTACACCGAGAGCGACGAGATCTCGTTGCTGTTTCATCCCGACGACCAGACCTTCGGTCGCAAGGTCCGCAAGCTCGACTCCGTCTTGGCGGGGGAGGCGAGCGCGAAATTCACCTCGCTCTTGGCCGGCCACGCCGTCTTCGACTGCCGGATCGCGCAGCTGCCCAACGCCGCGACCGTCGTGGACTACTTTCGGTGGCGCAGCGAAGACGCACATCGCAACGCGCTCAACGCCCACTGCTACTGGATGCTCCGCAAGGAGGGACTCGGAGCGGCCAAGGCGACGGCCGAGATCGAGGGCAAGTCGGTCGCGGCCAAGAACGAGCTTCTTCACAGCCGGGGGATCAACTTCAACGACCTGCCCGCATGGCAGCGCCGCGGCATTGGCGTGCTTTGGGAGAGCTACGACAAGCATGGACAAAATCCCAAGACCGGGGAGTCCACGGTCACGCTTCGGCGCCGGCTCCAGACCGTGATGGACCTGCCCCTGAAGGACGGGTACGACGCGTTCGTGGGTCGGTTGCTCGAGATCGGTTGACCCGGCGGGTCGAAAAGGCGACGAACGGTCGCCCGTGCTTCTGACGATCACCACGACGCACGAACCGGCGACGGATCTCGGCTACTTGCTGGGCAAGAACCCTGCACGTGCGCAGAGTTTCGAGCTGTCGTTTGGTCAGGCACATGTGTACTACCCGGAGGCGACGCCGAAGCGATGCACCGCAGCGCTTCTGCTCGATGTCGATCCGGTCGGACTCGTGCGTCGACGACGAGGCGACGAGGGGTTCGCGCTGTCGCAGTATACGAACGACCGGCCGTACGTGGCTTCGTCGTTGCTGAGCGTCGCGATCGGGAGGGTGTTCGGGCAGGCGCTCGGCGGTCGCAGTCGAGAGCGACCCGAGCTCGTCGACCAGGCGATCCCGCTCGAGATCCGGCTCGCCGTGCTCCCCGCCCGTGGCGGACGTTCGCTGCTGCGCGCGCTGTTCGAGCCGCTCGGGTACGAGGTCGACCTCGTGTCGCACGCCCTCGACGCCGACTACCCGCAGTGGGGCGACAGCCCGTACTTCACGGTCGAGCTGCGGGCCACGAAGCGCCTCAGCGAGGTGCTGCGACATCTGACCGTGCTCGTGCCGGTGCTCGACGACGACAAGCACTACTGGGTCGGGCCCGAGGAGATCGACAAGCTGCTGGCGCGCGGGGAGGGCTGGCTCTCCGAACATCCCGAGCGGGAGCAGATCGCCCAGCGCTACCTCAAACACCGCCGCTCGCTCGCGCGCGAGGCCCTTCGACGGCTGGCGGACGAGGACGATCCCGAGCCGGAAACCAGCGACGACGACCGCGGCCGACAAGAAGCCCAGCTCGAACGCAAGCTCTCGCTCAACGACGCACGCATGGAGGCCGTCGCGGCCGCGCTGCGTCGCAATGCGGTGCGTCGGGTCGTCGACGTGGGTTGTGGCGAAGGCCGTCTGTTGCGTCGGCTCGTCAAGGACCGGACGTTCGAGAAGATCGCCGGCATGGACGTGTCCATGGTCTCGCTCGAGCGTGCCAAGGCGCGGCTGCATCTGGACGAGCTCGGCGAACGCCAGCGGGCACGACTGGACTTGTTTCACGGATCGCTGACCTACCGCGACAAGCGGCTCGCCGAGTTCGACGGAGCCTGTGCGGTGGAGGTCATCGAGCACATCGACCCCTCTCGCCTCCCGGCGTTCGAGCACGTGCTGTTTGCAGCCGCGCGGCCCGGCTGCATCGTGATCACCACCCCCAATGCCGAGTACAACGTCCGCTTCGAGACGCTACCGTCGGGCAAGTTTCGCCACCGGGACCACCGGTTCGAGTGGACACGCGCTCAGTTCGAGCAGTGGGCGCGCGCGGTCGCGGAACGTCACGGCTACGAAGTCGCGTTCGAGTCGATCGGCCCCGTCGACGCCGAGGTTGGGGCGCCCACACAGATGGGGGTGTTCACGCGATGACGGACACGTATCGCATCGAGCTCCCCGAGCTGTGCCTCGTCGTGCTCGTGGGGGTCTCCGGCGCCGGCAAGTCGAGCTTCGCCCGCAAGCACTTCCTGCCGACCGAGGTCGTCTCGTCGGACGCGTGTCGCGGCCTGGTCGCCGACGACGACAACGACCAGGAGGCCACCGGGGACGCCTTCGACGTGCTGCACTACATCGCCGGCAAGCGCCTCTCGCGAGGTCGCCTCACGGTGATCGACGCCACGAGTGTGCAGTCGGAAGCGCGCAAGAGCCTCGTACGACTCGCCCGCGAGCACGACTGTCTCGCCGTGGCGATCGTGCTCGACGTCCCGGCCAAGATCGCGGCGGAACGCAACGCCGCGCGCCCGGATCGCAACTTTGGAATCCGCGTGATCAAGCAGCAGGCGAGCCAGCTCCACCGCGGCTTGCGCGGCCTCAAGCGCGAGGGCTTCTCTCGGTTTCACGTGCTCGACTCGGTCGAACGCATCGACGCCGTCACGATCGCGCGGCACAAGCTCTGGAACGATCGGCGCGACGAATCGGGCCCGTTCGACATCATCGGCGACGTGCACGGTTGCTACGACGAGCTCGTCGAGCTGCTCGGCGAGCTCGGATATCAGGTCGGCGGCGATCGCCAGACACCTGTGGTCGTCGCACCGCCGTCACGGCGGGCGATCTTCGTGGGCGACCTCGTCGATCGCGGGCCGGACTCCCCTGGGGTCCTGCGGCTCGTGATGTCGATGGTGGCCAACGGCACTGCCCTGTGTGTGCCCGGTAACCACGAGATCAAGCTGCTCAAGAAGCTGCAGGGCAAGAACGTCCGTCTCACACACGGCCTCGCCGAGACGATGGCGCAGCTCGAGCACGAGCCGAAGAGCTTCGCTCGAGAAGCGGCGACCTTCATCCAAGGACTGGTCAGCCATGTCGTGCTCGACGAGGGCAGACTGGTGGTCGCGCACGCCGGCCTGCGCGAGGAGTACCAGGGTCGTGCCTCGGGCCGCGTCCGTTCCTTCTGCCTCTTCGGAGAGACGACCGGCGAAACCGACGAGTTCGGGCTGCCGGTGCGCTACGACTGGGCGTCCGAGTACCGCGGGCGCGCGACCGTGGTGTACGGCCACACACCGGTGCCCGAGGCGGAGTGGGTCAACGGCACGATCTGCATCGACACCGGATGCGTCTTCGGCGGCAAGCTCACCGCGCTGCGCTATCCGGAGCGGGAACTCGTCGATGTCCCCGCGCACCGTACTTACTACGCGCCGGCCAAGCCACTGGCCGCGCCCCAGCCCATCGAGCGGCCCGCGGACGTGCTCGACATCGGCGACGTCACCGGCAAACGCATCGTCGACACCCGGGTTCGCCACACCGTGACGATCCGCGAGGAGAACGCCGTCGCCGCGTTGGAGGTGATGAGCCGCTTCGCGGTCGACCCGCGCTGGATGATCTACCTGCCGCCGACGATGTCTCCCGCGGAAACCGCCCCGGCCGACGTGCCCCTCCTCGAGCGGCCGCACGAAGCGTTCGCGTACTTCGCCACCCAAGGCGTGCCGCGAGTCGTCTGCGAAGAAAAGCACATGGGCTCGCGGGCGGTGCTGGTCGTCGCGCGCTCGGTCGACGCTGCCCAGGCTCGCTTCGGCGTGGGCGACGGCAAGCAAGGGGTGGTGTACACGCGCACGGGTCGGCCGTTCTTTGCCGACCCCGATCACGAGGCGCGACTCGTGGCGCGGGTGAGCACGGCACTCGAGGACGCCGGTCTGTGGAAAGAGCTCGACACCGACTGGGTGTGCCTGGATGCCGAGTTGATGCCGTGGTCGCTCAAGGCGGTCGAACTGCTGCGCACGCAGTACGCCGCGGTCGGGGCGAGCGCCGGCGCGGCACTCGATGAAGCGGTGCGTAGCCTCGACGCCGCGACGTCGCGCGGCACGCCCGAGCTACTGGCACGGTTCCAACGACGACGCGAGATGGTGGCCGGGTACTCCGCGGCGTGGCGCCGTTATTGCTGGTCGGCGGAGAGCGTGGACGACATCAAGCTCGCACCTTTTCACTTGCTGGCGACCGAGGGGCGCACGTGGTTCGAGCGCAACCACGTGTGGCACATGGACACCCTGGGCCGTCTCGCGACTCGAGATCCGCTGTTCGTCGCAACCCCCTATCGCATCGTCGATCTCGACGACGACACATCCCGCGACGAAGCGACCGCGTGGTGGGCGGCGCTCACCGAGGCGGGCGGCGAAGGCATGGTGATCAAACCCGAGGACTGGATCGTTCGCGGCAAGAAGGGGCTGGTGCAGCCCGCCCTCAAGTGCCGCGGTCCCGAATACCTCCGGATCATCTACGGCCCGGAGTACACCGCCCCCGACAATCTCGATCGGCTCCGCGCGCGTGGGCTGTCGTCCAAGCGCAGCCTGGCGCTCCGCGAGTTCGCCCTCGGCCTCGAGGGCCTGTACCGCTTCGTCGACCGCGAACCGCTATGGCGCGTGCACGAGTGTGTGTTCGGTGTGCTCGCACTCGAGTCGGAACCGGTCGATCCACGGCTGTAGCGGTCGATGTGACGATGCGCTCGCTCGCGTTTCGAGAAAAACCGCTTGCGACCGCGCGACGCCGCGGTCAGGCTCAGAGCGCAGCATGTTCGTGAACGCGAACCACACGGCGATGATGATGCCCATGCGCGACGAGTCGCGTGGGGCGTCTGCGCGTGCTGTTTGACCACAAACCCGTCGACAGCCCGTGACCCGGCCAGCCCCGCGAGGCTCGCCGGGTTTCGTGCATTTGGAGTTCCGACCATGACCACGCCATCGCCATCGCGTCACTACGTGACGACCGCCATTCCGTACGTCAACGCCCGTCCTCACATCGGGTTCGCGATGGAGCTGGTGATGGCCGACGTGATCGCCCGGTACCGACGGCTGCGGGGCGACGACGTGCGGGCGCTGACCGGCACCGATGAAAACGCCCTCAAGAACGTGCAGGCCGCGGAGCAGGCCGGGATCGACACCGCCACGTTCGTGCAGGCGCAGGCGGCCGCGTTCGAAGCGTTGCGCGAGCCGCTGAACCTTTCGTTCGACGACTTCATTCGCACCAGTGCCCAGCGGCGACACGCCCGTGGGGTCACCAAGTTGTGGCAGGCGTGCGCGGCCCGGGGCGACATCGACAAGCGTGCGTACCGGGGCCTCTATTGTGTGGGCTGCGAGCAGTTCTACGCGCCGGCCGATCTGGTCGACGGCCGCTGCCCCGAGCACGACAGCGAGCCCGAGCTGGTGGAGGAAGACAACTACTTCTTTCGGCTGTCACGGTACGAGGCGCAGATCCTCGCGCTGCTCGAATCCGGTCGTCTGCGCATCGTCCCGGAGGGCTACCGCAACGAGATCCTCGCGTTCGTGCGCGGCGGTCTGGCCGACTTGAGCATCTCGCGCTCGCGCGCCCGCGCGCGCGGCTGGGGGATCGGTGTGCCCGACGATCCCTCGCAGGTCATGTACGTGTGGTTCGACGCGCTGGGCAACTACGTCACCGCGCTCGACTACGCCGACGAGGGAGACGACTACGTCCGCTACTGGGTCGACAGTGACGCGCGCGTCCACGTGATCGGCAAGGGCATCACGCGCTTTCACGCCGTCTACTGGCCGGCGATCCTGCTGTCGGCTGGGCTGCCGCTGCCGACCACGTTGGTGGTGCACGGCTACCTCACCGTCGACGGCCGCAAGATCGGCAAGTCGCTCGGCAACGCGATCGACCCCGAGGACATCGTGGCGCGACACGGCACCGACCCCGTGCGCTACTTCCTGTGCCGTCACGTTCGCTTCGGCCGCGACGGCGACTTCCACGAGGCCCGGCTCGTCACGGCCACCCACGCTGAGCTCGCCGATCAGCTCGGCAACCTGCTGCGTCGCACCGTGTCGATGATCGCCCGCTACACCGACGGCGGCGTTCCGGCGCCCACCGACGATGGCCCGTTCGCCGCCCTCGCCGTGCAGATCCGCGACGACTACGAGCGGGCGTTCGCCGACTACCGCATCGACGACGCCGTGCGTACCGCGTGGACGATCGTGGACGCGGCCAACCGCCATGCGGTCGAGCGTGCGCCGTGGAAGCTCGCCAAGCGCGACGATCCCGCCGCGCGCGCCGCCCTGCGCACCACGCTGTACGAGCTGGCCGAGGCGTTGCGACTGGCCGCCGTCTATCTCGCGCCGTTCTTGCCGTACACGGCCGCGCAGATCCGCCACCAGCTCGGCCTGAGCCCCGCGCCCGAGCCGTGGGATGCCGCGACGCGCTGGGGTGGCGTCCCGGTGGGCGCGACCGTCACGGTCGGCGAACCGCTCTTCGCCAAGACGTCGCCGGCCGCATGACACGGCCCCGCGTGCTCACCAGCGACGCGCCCAGTCCGGCGGCGGGACCGGCTCGAAGGTCTGCTCGGAGAAATCCGCGAGCTCGCGATCGTCTTCGTACGGGTACGGCGTGCGATACAGCTTGCCGGCCTGCGACCACAACAGGTCACCGCCGTCGTCGAAGTCCGCCCAGTGACACCGGCCCAGGGATCGATCGCCGATCTCGTAGTCGAGCGCATACCAGTCGCCCTGGGTCTCGGCCACCGCGCGTAGGTTCTGCCGCAGGATCCGCTCCCCGCGTCCGCGTCGACCGTTGGATTTTTCGTACACGCGTGGCTCGGCGTAGACCCAGCGCGCCGGCCCGTCGTACGTGTAGCCGTCGTGCTTGCCTTCGGCGGTCAGCGTCCAGCCGTCGCGCACCATCCGGACGTGGCCGATCGGGTCGTCTTCGCCCCCGCCACCCCCGAGCTCGGCGCCGCGACGGTAGCGGATCTTCGGCGTGCCCACGGACTCGTCCGGCTCCATGTGCAGCGGCGTGTGGTTGATGAGCACGTCGTGGTCGGACTCGAAGTGGCCGCCGCCGCCCCACGCGCCCATGCCCCACCACAGCGACAATGCGGTCAGGTACGGCGGGTTGCTGATCGCCGTCCACGTCTTGACGCCGTCGGAGGCGAAGTAGATCAGCCGATCTCCACTCGGCGACAGGTCGCAGCGCCGCTCGTAGATCCGCCCCTTGAGCCACTGACCGGGCTCGAACGTATCGCGCTTGCGATCCCACGCGATCAGGCGAACGAGCTTGGACGGCCCGCGTCGGAAGATCACCGCGCGCGGTGATCGCCGCGCCAGGATCGCGTACAACTGACACTTCGGCTCGATCGACATCGACCCAGCCATGCTACGCGATGTCGTTCAGCGTGGCTTGACCTTGCCGACGCCGCTGACGTGCTCGTCGACCTTGGCCGGATTGCCGCTGTAGTGCACCGAACCCGCCCCCGACACGTTGGCGACGAGCAACTCGGTCGCGTGGACGTCGGCCTTGCCCGCGCCGGACATGTCGACCTCGACGGTCCGCGCCGGCAGTCCCGTCGCGTCGACTCGGCCCGCCCCGGACAGGTCGAGCTCGAGCGTGCCGACCGCCCCGACGAGCGTGATGTCGGCGACCCCGCTCGCATCGAGCTCGAAGGTCTCGCCCGAGATCCCCGACACGTCCACGTCGCACGATCCGCTGGTGCGCAGCGCCTTCAGGTTCGGCGTGGTCACGTTGACGACGAGGTCGAGCTTGGGGCTGATGCTCTCGTTCGTCTCGATGTGCAGGCGGTCACCGCTGATCGTCGTGTCGACGAGCGGTACGATGTTGTCGTCGCCGACGATCTCGATCGACGCCTCGGGACCCACGGTCACGTGCACGTCGAAGATCCCACCGACCTCGATCTCGGAGAAGGCGCCCGCCTCGCGGGTCTCGCGACGCTCCTGTCCGCTCCCACGGGTCAGACAACCCGTGAGCAGGGTGCAGGCGGCGACGGCGGCGATCGTGACGGAATGGCGGAGCAGGTTCATGGCGTGGGGCCTCGGCGGGAGCGGGGCAACCGTGTAGGACACCGCCGCATTCCCGTGGGTTTCAGCCGCCGAGCGCGATCAGCTCGGCCCGGCGACTGGCGATCTCGGTCGTGTACTGGTCCACGAAGCCGACGCAATCGGCGGGAGCCGAGCCCGCCGCCAGCGACTCGAGGGCGTCGTACAGCGCCTGCGGGTCGAGCAGGTCCGCCTGCAGCGTCTCGCACTCCGTCGGCGCATTCGACAGCGCCACCGCCACCGCATCGCGCGCGAGATTCTTCTCCAGCCACATGTCGCTGCGCGCGAAGCCGTCGTAGCCGAACATCGAGCCGTTGAACGGAAGGCGGGCGCCCCCGAACGTGACCGACTCGATCGTATTGAACGAGTAGTTGCTCGCCGATGCGATCGTGTAGGCCGAGCCGGGTGCGTACTGCATCTCGGCAAACCACTCGTCGAGCGTCAGGGCCGTCCCCGCGTCCGCGAGCACGGGGTCGATGACGATGAAGCCGTCGGGCCCGGCGATCAGCGCCGCCACGTGGTAGTCCCATAGTGTCGTGTCCACGCCCCAGCGGGTCGGGTCGACTTCGGCGGTCACGCCTCCGGGGACCGCCACGGTCAGCAGGTTCGGGCCGAAGACCCAGACCTTGGCGACGTGCTGCGCCCCCACGAGGGCCGACAGATGCAGCGCGGTCAGGTGCGCCCGATCGTGGCAGCCCGAGAACGGATACGCGGCGAACTGCACGGCGTCGGCCAGCTCCGCCAGCGCGTCGTCGATCTCGGCGGCCGACAGGGCCACCGGGTCCGCCAGCGGCAACGGCTCCGGGATCGGGTCGGTGGGCGCCAGCGAGTTGTTGACCAGCTGCACGAGCGGCGGGCGCACCGGCGGGTCCACGCACGTGCCGGAGTCGGCCGCACCGTCGCCGGCATCTCCGGTCCCCGCATCCGCCCCGTCGCCCGAGCCCTCGCCGCCGCTGGTCAGCGTGTCGGCCTTGCCCCCGGCCCCGGTCGACGGCGGCGCGGCCATGTCCGAACCGCCACCGCCGGACTCGCACGCGGTCAGCAGCAACAGGGTCGCCAACGAGATCGATGCACGTCGCATGGCCAAAACGCGCGGACGATAGCAGCGGGTCGGGCCGCCTGGAACGTACGAGCCATCTCGCACGTACAAGGACGCAGTGTCCGGTGACTTTCCCCGTCCGCGGGCGTCCAACGCCGTCCTGGCCGTCGCCGTGGCGTTGGGCGCCGCCTGCGTCACGCCCGGCCCGCAGGCCCCGGCGCGCGTCTCCGAGTCGCCGGCCCCCCTACCCACGTCGCCGTCCCCGACGCCCACGTCCGCGACCCCAGCCGCGCTGGCCCCGGCCCACGAGTCTCGTCCCGCGCCGGTCCTGGTCCTGCACACCGCCGCCGATCTCGACCCGTGGCGCGAGGCGCTCGCATTCGGCGACATGGTCTTCGGGGTCCCCGACGGCAGCACCAAGCAGCTGCGCAAGAGCGCCGCGTACCGCGGCTTCGTGGCCGACCTGCAGCCGCGCGCGTTCCCCAAGTGGTGGCTCGGCCACCCGCACACGCACTTCGTGCTCGTGGGCATCGTCAACCGCCTCGACCGTCGCGACATGCGACCGGGCACGTGCGGCGAGACCCGACTGCTGTACCGACTCGAGCACCGCGGTGAAGAAGATCGACGTCGCTTGCCCGCGTCGCTCAACGTGATCTTCGAGCAACCCGACGACGGCAAGGGCTGCGCCGACGTGGCCGAGTCCTGGTTCGTCGACGAGGGGGCCCACGCGCGGCTCGCCGATCCCGGACGACCGCTGAGCCCCGAGCGCCTGTCGACCACGCATCTGCTCGCGGTCGAGGTCAACCTGCGCGAGGACGACCCCGACCGTAGCGGGACCGTCAACCGGCTGAGCGTGCACGCGTACGATCGCAGCGACGGCTCGCTGTCGCGCAGCGACTTCGAGTTCGAGCTGCACGGCGTGCTGTGGAAGGGTCGTGGCTGGCAGCGACTCGCGGCGGCACTGACCGATCCCGAGATGCTCGAGGCCGTGCGGGTCGGTACGCCCGCGATGACTTCGCACTACCCGGCGCAGTGGGACGCGACGTTCTCCACGTCCACGCGTCAGGGCTCGTTCCTGCTCGACGTGCTGCACAACGCGAGGTCCACCCAGACCGACTTCGGCCCCTTCGCCGACGCGCCGACGGCCTCGCACCGGATGGAGACGCTGACGTGCTCGGGCTGCCATCGCCAGAGATCCGTCGGCGGCTTCCATCTGCCCGGCGACGGCGGACCCTCCGACCTCGTCGGCGGTGTGTCGGCGCACCTTCTGTCCGAGCTTCCGTTTCGGCGCGCGTACGTGGAGGCGGTGGCCGCCGGGCAGACACCCGACCAGTCGCGCAAGCACCCGCACGCGGGGCCGCCGGGGATCGGTGCCTCGTGCAGTGTGGCCACCTCGCCCGTCGACGATCTGACCTGCGCGCCGGGCCACGACTGTGTGTCGGTCATCGACGCCGACTTCGGCACGTGCCTGCCCGAAGACTACGATGGCGCCGGTCCCTGCGATCGCGCGGACGACCCGGCGTGCCAGCCCGCGTCGGGATGGTTTCTCGGCGGCTTCGTCTCGCGCCCCTGCGACGATGCCCACCCGTGCGCCCCCGTGGCCACGCCCGACGATGTCCGGGCGTGCGGCGGCGAGGCCGATCTGTGGACCTGCGTGGCCGGCCGTGCCGAGCCGCGCATCGTCGATGCCTGCGAAGATCAGGCCGGTTGTCGCGAGGGCTGGACCTGCGCGGCCGCAACGTCCGGTCAAGGCGTGTGCCTGCCGACCGACGCGGTCGCCGAGCTGCACACCCTCGGCCACGCCGGCGTCGTTCGGTGAGAACCGAACACGGCTGACCACGCCTCGAGGTCACCGACACCGAGGTCGCCCGAGCCAAGCGCTGCGACAGGGCTACGCCGGCATCGTCGGCACGGGCCGCGAGGTCGGCGGGCTGGCCCAGGACGAGCCGACCTCGGGCGCCGGGCTGCGAGACGTGCCGTCTTCCGCATTCACCGGCAGCTCGCGTCCCGGCCCGGTCGGATCGACCGCACGCGACGTTCGCGGTCGCACGATCGCCACCGGACCTTCGGTGGCACGTCGCGTGGCGTCGAGCGGCTCGACGACGATCTGCCACAGGCCGTTGTCGAAACCCTTGCCGCCCGCGCCCGAGATCTGCTCGATGCGCTCGCGCAGTCCCTGCTCGGCCAGCGTAGCCGCGCGGTGAAAGCAAAACGGGTTGTTCCCGGGCCGGCCCAACAGTGGCTCGGCGGCGGCCGTGCAGCCCGCCATGCACGTGTCGGCGTAGTAGCAGTCGCCGCAGAACCCCCACAGGTCCTCGCGAGTGCGCCGGCGGATGTAGCCCATCTCGTACGTGCGCTCCCACAGGTCGCGGATGGCATGGTCGCGCACGTTGCCGCCCACGTTGTTGGGTCCGCCGAGGCTCGGACAGTTCTTGATCGATCCGTCGCTTTCGATCCCGAGCGTGGTCACGCCCGCCGTGCACCCGCGAAAGTGCTTCTTCTGCGCCGCCCGCAGTCGCGCCTCGAGCGGGCCGAAGTAGCCGAGATTGTTGCCCGGCCAGATCCGCACCCCGAGCTCGGCCGCGCGGTCGAGCACCCGCTCGAGCACCTCGTACAGCTTCGGAAACATGTACGGCTGCACGATGAGCTCGGGATGATCGGCCGCGTTGCCGTGCGGCACGGTGATCTGCAGCTGCCACGAGTGAATGCCCTCGGCCGCCAGCAGCTCCAGCAACGGCAGCAGGTCCGGCATCGTCAGGGCATTGATCTGCGAGTTGCAGGCGACCTTGCCGCCCGCGGCCTTGATGTTTCGGATCGCCGCGAAGGCCCGGTCCCAGCTGCCGGGCACGCCACGCACGTGGTCGTGATTGTCCCGTAGGCCGTCGATCGACACGGTGATCGATCCGACGCCCGCCTCCACCAGCGCCTTGGCCCGCTTGGCATTGAGGTTCAAGCCACCGGTCGTCATCGTGCAGCGCATCCCGTGCGCCCGGATCGCCCGCACGATCGTGGTCACGTCGCCGCGCAGGTACGCCTCGCCGCCGATCAGCACCACCTCGCCGACCCCGAGTTCCGCGAGCTCGTCGACGACCAGCAACGCCTCTTCGGTCGTGAGCTCGCCGGGGCGACGCTTGCCCGCGCGCGGTCCACAGTGCGCACACTTTTGATCGCATGCGAGCGTCAGCTCCCAGATCGCCCACTTGGGCGCCGGCGCATCGTCGCGACTCTGATGGTTCCATCGCCCCTGCGGGCGACCCTCGACGACCGGGAGATGAAGGCGGCGCTGCATCGCCCTACCCCGCCGTAGACCCGGACTCGGCCGCGTCGCCGTCACCGGACGAAGAGCCGGTTGGTCCGGTCGTGTCGAACTCGTCGGGTCCCGCGTATGTCGACCCTTCGCCCCAGTCGGTCTGGTCCATGGTGGTGCTCGACCCCGAGCCGGTGGTGGTCCCATCCGGGCTCGGGCTCGGGTCGGACGGTCCGGTCGTGTCGAACTCGTCGGGTCCCGCGTACGTCGACCCTTCGCCCCAGTCGCCGCCATCGGTGATCGTGTCGTTGCCGACCGATCCCTTGGACGTGTTGGCGGTGTCGCTGACCGAGTCGCCTTCCTCGTCGTCTTGGCAGGCGATCGTCGTCACCGTGACGAACGCTAACGCGAACGCGAACCCCAATCGCGGCGCCAGGCCGCTGCCCTGACGCGCCCGACAGAACGGACACGCCGACTCCGCGACCCGGATGTACCGGGCGCACTTTCCGCAAGAGACCAAGCCAGACATATGCACCTGGTTGGTTGCCACCCGCCCGGATTCCATTCGCCGCGGGTGGCAGGAATCGGTGCAAGGTACGATCGGCCCGTGCTCGACCGTGTGCGCCTGTTTTCGGAGCTCGAGGACTCGCGCCGGATCCTGATCGCCGGCGCGGGTGGCGGCTTCGACGTCTACGCCGGCGTGCCGCTGTACGCCGCACTGCGTCGCCGTGGGTGCGAGGTATTTTTCGGCAACCTCACCTTTACCCACCTCGGCGCGGTCAAGGCGGAGACGCTGACGCCGGCGTGCATGGAGATCTCCGCGACCACGCGCGGCCCCGACGGGTACTTTCCCGAGCGCTCCCTCGCCGCGTTCTTGAGCGCGCAGGGGCTGGGCACTCGCGTGTTCGCGTTCGACAACGCCGGTGTCGTCGCGGTCCGCGAGGCGTACGCCCACCTGGTCGACGAGCTGCAGCTGGACACGATCGTGCTCGTCGACGGCGGCACCGACATCCTGATGCGCGGCGACGAGCAGGGGCTCGGCACGCCCGGCGAGGACATGACGAGCCTAGCCGCCGTCGCCCGTGTCGACGTCGCCCGCAAGGTCGTGTGCTGCCTCGGCTTCGGCGTCGATGCCTTTCACGGCGTCCACCATGCGCAGTTTCTGGAAAACGTCGCCTCGCTGTCGCGCCGCGACGGCTACTGGGGCGCGTTCGCGGTCACGGCCGACATGCCCGAGGCGCAGCTGTACCTGGCCGCCGTCGCGCACGCCGCCGAGCAGACCAAGCGCCGCAGCATCGTCAACGGATCGATCGCCGACGCCATCGAGGGCAAGTACGGCGACGTCCATCGCCACCCCGAGCGTACGCGCAACTCCACGCTGTGGATCAATCCACTGATGGCGATGTACTGGTCGTTCGACCTCGCGGCGGTCGTCGTCGAGCACCTGTATCTGGACGACCTCATGGACGCCACCAGCGCCAGCGAAGTGTTCGCCCGGATCTCCGCCGCGCGGTACCGGATCCCGCGACGCGAAGGCCCGCTGCAGATCCCCGTCTGAGCCCACGCCGGACGGGGGTCGCGATCCCGGCCAGCCCGGTAGCGGGGTTTTCGACGGGCGGGCCTCGGCGCAAAGACGCGCACAACAAATCCGCCCCCGATCGCTGTTCTCTGCGCCGGCCCCGCGGTAGGGTGATGCGATGGCTCGCTCCGCCCCGCGCTACGACCTACCCCCGTACACGAACGGGTGGTTTCAGATCGCCTGGAGCGAGGACCTGCCCAAGGGCGGCCTCAAGAAGGTCACGCAGTTCGGCCGAACCTTCGCGTTGTTCCGTGGCGAGGACGGCAAGGTCGGCATGGTCGACGACGTGTGTCCCCACCTCGGCGCGCACTTCTCCGAGGGCGGCTGCGTGCACAAGAACTCGGTGCGGTGTCCCTATCACCACTGGGAGTTCGATCGGCAGGGCGAGTGCACCGCGATCCCCTACGCCAAGAAGATCCCGCCCAAGGCCAAGGTCGGGGCCCATCCGCTGGTCGAGCGCTACGGCATGATCTTCATGCACCACCGTCGCGACGGCGAAGTGCCCGAGTACGACCTGCCCACGATGGAAGGCTTCGATCCGAGCGAGTACACGCACCCGGCGCGGTACGAGTTCGCGATCCGGATCCACGGCCAGGACATCATGGAGAACTCGGTCGACAGCGCCCACTTTCGGGCGGTGCACGGCCACAACATGCCGACCAACGACTTCAAGACCGTCGGCAAGCAGCTGTGGGTCAAGCAGCACACCTCCCTGCACCGCTTCGGGCGGACGCTGCACGCCCACCTCGAGTTCTTCATGGTCGAGCCGGGCTTTCACTACGTGAAGTTTCCGCGCCTGCCGGGGACGTCGGCGTTCCTGTTCTCGTCGATCGTGCCCATCGACGAGGAGCACACCAACCATCGGCTCACCGTCTGGATCCACAAGGCGAAGGTCCCGGGTTGGTCTCGCGTGATCCGCAAGTTCATGCTGTGGCAGATGATGAAGACCTACCGCGAGGACATGCAGATCTGGCAGAGCAAGGACTACCTGTCCCAGCCGATCCTGTGTGACGGCGACGGCTCGATCATGAAGCTGCGCAAGTGGTACCGGCAGTTCTACGACCCGGCCGATCTCGACGCCGCCGCTGCGGCCGAGTGAGCCCGAGGCACCGGCCGTCCACGTCGAGACGGCGCGGCGGACCGGGAGACCACGGCTACAGCACCATGATCGGCGAGACGTCGAGCGGCAGCTCGTTGTCGCCGACGGGAGCGGTGTCGGCGGTTCCGAGCTGACCGCCGTTGTTGGCGCCCCAGCACCGCACGCGGTAGTCGTCGAGCACCACGCACGTGTGGGCGCCGCCGGCGTCGAACTGGATCACTTCGCCATCGAGCATCACCGCGTCCACCGAGCTGGGCAGCTCGTCGTCCCCGAGGGAGTTGGTGTTTCCCAGGCCGAGCTCGCCGGCATTGTTGGAGCCCCAGCAGCGGAACTCGCCGTTGTCGAGCAGCGCGCACGTGTGGTTGTCCCCCACGGCGATGTCGACGGCGGGCGCCCCGAGGTCGGCCGGCACGCCCATCGTGGCCGGCACCGTCGAGCCGATCGGCGTGGTGTCGCCGACGCCGGCCTGTCCGGACTCGTTGGCACCCCAGCAGCGGACATCACCGTTGTTGAGCAACGCGCAAGTGTGGTTGAGGCCGGCGCCGACCTCGATCGCGTCGTCGCCGAAGTCCAGCGGCGCACCCGGAGCGGCCGCCGGCGTCTCGTCGTCGCCGATGGCATTGGTGTTTCCGTAGCCGAGCTGGCCGGAGAAGGCGTTGCCCCAGCAACGAACGGCACCGTTGGACTGAATCGCGCACGTGTGCCCGATGCCCGCGCTGACGTCGTTGATCGCCGCACCGATGTTGACGCTACCGGCCGCCGCGGGCAGCTCGTTGTCGCCGATCGAGTTGTTGTTGCCGTAGCCGAGCTGCGCTCCGCCGACGCCCCAGCACGTCACGGTCCCCGCGACCGTGATCGCGCACGAGTGCGACCCGCCGACCGTCACGTGCTGCACGTCGCCGCCCACGTCGACCGGGCCGAGCGTGGACGGGAACTCGTTGTCGCCGATCGTGTTCGTATTGCCGTACCCGAGGCGTCCGCCCGAGCCGACGCCCCAGCAGATGAACTCCGTCCCGGTGCCCATGCGCGCGCACGTGTGTTGGTCGCCGGAAGCCACGGAGAACACGGGTCCCGGCAGCATCAAGTCACCCACCGACGCCGGCGTCTCGTTGTCGCCGAGATTGTCGGTATTGCCGTAGCCGAGCTCGCCCTGCGAGTTGACTCCCCAGCAGCGCACGCGGCCGCCTTCGATCAGCGCACAGGTGTTCTGGTAGGCCACGTCGATCGTGATCTCGGTGTACGTGCAGTCCATGTCGCAGCCGTCGCCGTCGGTGGCGTTGCCGTCGTCGCACTGCTCGTCACCCTCGATGGCCTCGTTGCCGCACACGGGGGCGGTGCACACCATGTCGACGCACGCGAGGTCGGCGTCGCACTGGCCCTCGCCCGTGCAGGGGCAGCCTTCGGCGGTGCACGGTCCCGCGGTGGTGTCGCCGTCGGTGGTGTCGGACGTCGTGGTCAGCGGCGGCGTCGTCGGATCGCCCGTCGAGTCCGGATCGACGGTCGGGTCCGAGAGAGTCTGCGTCTGCCCGGGACCGGCCGACGTGGGACCGGTGGTGTCCGAGCCCGAGCCCGTGCTCGCCTCGGTATCGGTCTCGTCGACGCCGCTCGGATCGAAGCACGCCGTCAGACAAAGCCCCAGACAACTCGATGAAACCAGGTTTCTCGCACGCATCGCAGTACCGCTGCCCGCAGCTTACCAGGCTCACGGGCGAGATGACCGAACGCCCGCGGGTGCGACACACTAGGGTGTGTCGCCCCGAATCCGAACGTGGACGCTCGTCGCCACCGCCACGCTGGGCGTGACCGGCTCCGCTCACGCCGCAGAGCGCTACGCAGGCAAGGTGGTGCTGTTCGGCAACCTGCACGCCCACTCCGCGCATTCCGACGACGTCAGCGGCACGCTGCGCAACGACCCCAAGATGCAGCCGACGCAGGCCTGGGCCACGGCGCAGGCGGGCGGGCTGGACTTCCTCGCGATCACCGACCACCACAAGGCGGTCGACTCGCCGGGCCGCAGCTATCTGGATGCGCAGGAGTACGAGCGCCAGCTGTACCAGGCCGCCGTGTCCTACAACGCCGGCGCCGCGGGCAAGTTCGTCGCGATCCCGGGCATCGAGTGGGGCAACACCAAGACCGGCAACCACGTCAACGTGTTCGGCGCCAAGGTGCTGCCGCCCGACTCGATCGTCGATGCGGCCTACGACGAGCTGTTCGCATGGACCAAGGACAACGCGGAGTTCGTTCAGTTCAACCACCCGCACAGCTGGCAGGGCGACTCGGGTCGCAACGAGGCGGTCGGCAACTTCGGTGAGGCGCGGTACGAGTCCACGGCGAAGTTCGTCGACGGCGTGGACGCTTCGGTCGAGTGCATCTCGATCATCTGTAGCGTGCGCGGCGGTCACATCACCGGCGCGCATCGGCGCAGCACCGAGAAGGTGCACCGCGACATGCAGTGGGAGAACTACTACCGGCGCTACCTCAACAAGGGGTTTCACATCTCGCCCAGTGCCAACCAGGACACGCACTCGACCAACTTCGGGGTCGTCACCGCCGCCCGCACGGCCGTGTGGGCCCAAGACGTGTCCTACGACGCGCTGATGGAGGCGTTTCGCGACAACCGCGTCTACGCGACCGAGGACGACGAGCTCGTCGTCGCCTGGCAGGTCGTCTACCGCAATCGGATCTACTGGATGGGCAGTGCCGTGCCCTTGCAGCAGGACGAGGTCGACGTGCAGCTACGAGTGAGGATCTGGCAGGCCGCCGGCATCGATGGCGACGCCACCGACGAGGGGCCGTACACCGTCTCGATCGTCAGCGATCCCGACGGTCGCGGGGGCAACGAGGCGTCGGTCTGGGACACGTTCACCGTGGCCGACGGGCAGGAGTACCGCCGCACCCTTCCCGTGGTCGCCGGCGAGTACTTCTACCTGCAGGTCACCGAGCAAAACGGCAAGGACAACCTCGTGGGCGAGGGCGACGACGCCGACGGCAATGGCGAGCGCGACGACCGCAACGACCAGGCGTGGACCGCCCCCGTCTGGTTCAAGCGTGCGAAGACGGCATCTTCGACCCCAGCGGTCGCCCCTTACGTGTGGTCGAAGGGCTCGAAGGTCTACCACGACGCCGACTGCTGGATGGTGGCGCAGATCGGCGCGGCCAACCGACGCGCCGGCCGCGATCCCGGCGACCGGCGCAAGCACGACTGCAAGCCGCCCTCGCGATAGCGCGCCGCTACTTCGGCTCGACCCGACGGCCCGGCGACCAGTCCTCGGGCTTGTCCACGCGCGTCTCGAGGAAGCGCGCGAGCTTGTGGAAGTCCGAGCCGCGCTCGATGAACCGCACCTGAGTGCGCAGCGTCGCGGGATCGATGAGGCCGTCGAACGGCACGTAGCCCAGCTCGAGCTGGCCGGACACGGAGACCATGTGCCCGTCCAGGCCCTCCTCGACGAGCGCGCGGTAGGCCCCGATGCCGAGCTGGCTGCCGAGCATCACGTCGAAGGCATGGGGCGGGGCGCAGCGGGACTCGTAGCCCAGCTGGATTCCGATGACCTTCTTGGCCCGGCCGGTGCGTGCCTGGAATCGCTTGGCCACCAGCTCGGAGACCAGCCGTCCCATGTCGAGGCGGCCCAGCGAGATGTGGCCGTGGTCGTCGCGTGGCGTCTGGGAGGTCAGCTCCTTGGGCAGAAGCTCGGCGAGTCCCTCGGCGAGCACGACCGTGCCGTAGTGCTTGCCCCGGGTCTCGCGCGCGAGCATCAGCTCCACGATCCGATCGACGAGACCGTCGAGGTTGCAGACCTTCTCGCCGTCTTCGGTGGTCGCGAGGGCACCTTCGATGTCCTCGACCGCGATCACCATGTGGGCCTCGCCCGCGATCGCCACGCCGTACGACAGCCAGCCCGCCTTGCGCCCCATCGTCTCGACGATGAAGTACGAGCTCGTCGACAGGGCGTCGGCCCGCAGGTTCTGCAGCTCCTTGGCCATCACGTCGACCGCCGTGAAGAAGCCGAACGTGAAGTCGATGCCGTTGTAGTCGTTGTCGATCGTCTTGGGCAGGTGGATCACCCGCACGCGACGAGCGTCGGCGGGCAGGCGCAGCTGGTACTGAAAGAGCAGGTTCGCGGTCTTGAGCGTGTCGTCGCCGCCGATGGAGACCAGCGCGTCAACCCCGAGATCGACGAGCGCCGAGTACACGTTGGTCAACCCCACCGTCTTGGTCGGGTCGTCGAGGTCGGCGGGCGCGGTGATCTTCTTGCCCGGGTTGGCGCGCGAGGTCCCGATCGAGATCCCGCGCGTGTTCCGAAGGCCACGCAGGTCCTTTTCCTGGAAGATGCGGTAGTGCTCGTCGGGCAGCAGCCGCCGCGAGACCGCGTGGTACTCCTGCAGGTTCGAGTAGCCGTGGAAGAACCCGATCACCTCGTGGCCTTCCTCGAGGAACGAGGTGGCGGCCGCCGAGATCACGGCGTTGGCGGCGGGCGCGGGCCCACCGGCGAAGACCAATCCGACGCGTTGGATGTCGCCCGAAGTCATGTCGGGCGGACTGTACCGGAAGGCGAGCTCACGCGCGCCGCAGCTGGCCGGCGATCTCGTCGTGCGCGTCGCGGTCGATCGGGTAGCGCAGCGCGATGGCAAACCCCAGGGCGGTGCAGATCACCGGCACCCCGACGTACAACCCCTTGAGCACCGTGATCACGAAGGGATCTTGTTCCTGGTTGGGCACGTAGCCCGCCAGGTCGAGCGCGAGCATCGACAGACCCACGCCGAGTGCGCCGGCGCTCTTCTCGGCGATCGACCACAGGCCGCCGTACAGGCCCTCGCGTCGCTCCCCGGTCTCGGCCTCGTCACGGTCGATGACGTCGGCTTGCATCGCGTAGGGCATCGCGAGCACCGCGACGCCGCCGATGCCCGAGCAGCCGACCAGGATCCCGTAGGCCAGATCGTCGCCGTGGCCGAGGAAGGCCACGCCCGAGAAGCACCCGGCGTTGACGACCATCGCGGTCAGCCACGTGAACTTCTTGCCGTGCCGCCGTGACAGCCACACCCACCCCGGCAGGAACACGATGCCGACGGAGAAGTACACGACCAGGAACACCGGCAGCAGGTCCGAGTGCAGCACGTAGGTCACGAAGAAGTTGATCAGCACCGCCGGCAGCATGCTGCCGAGGGCGAGCACCACGAACGCCGACAGCAGGATCACGAACGGCCGATTGTCGAAGGCGCGCTTGATCTGACGGATGGGGTTCTCGCGCGAGCCGGAGTCGTCGGCGTGCGAGGAGAACCGCTCCTGCACGCTGGTGCCACACCACACGCACGTGGCCAGCAGCACGACCGCGGCGACCACCGCGTAGATGGCGAAGTGTCGGCTCTCGTCGCCGGTCTCGTCGAGCCAGCCGACCACGCCGGGCCCGGCAGCCGCGAAGACGGTTCCCACGACGAACAGTCCCTCGCGGATCGAGAACAACGAGGTGCGCTCGTCGTAGTCGTCGGTCAGCTCGGGTCCGAGCGCGCGGTAGGGAACGGCCACCACCGTGAACAGCAGAAACCACGCGAGCACCATCGACGTGGCCCAGACGATCGCGGTCGTCGGCCCCATCTTGGGCGGCATGTACATGAAGGCCGACAGCGCCGCGAGCGGCAGGCTGCCCCACAAGATCCACGGGCGACGACGACCGAGCCGGCTACGCGTGCGGTCGGAGAGGATGCCGGCGAACGGGTCGGTGATCGCGTCGATGAACCGACCGATCACGAAGATGCCGCCGAGCCACGCGACTGGTACGCCCACCACGTCGCTGTAGAAGCGAGGCAGGTAGACCAGGATCGGCGCGAGCACCAGCGCGAGCCCGAAGTT
This sequence comes from uncultured Pseudomonadota bacterium, assembly GCA_937896535.1. Taxonomy (GTDB): domain Bacteria; phylum Myxococcota_A; class Polyangia; order Nannocystales; family Nannocystaceae; genus CALBMM01. The sequence continues at coordinate 4,446 of CALBMM010000054.1, read as the reverse complement.
GGGCGCGCCATAAGCGAGGCGAACGCCCAACGGCAAGCGAAGCGCGGCATTGGCGGGGGCGTCCATCCGGGGGGCGGGACTGTAGCAGGACGGCGCGCACTGCCCAGCGGTAGTTCGACGCCGCACGAGTCGACGTTTCCTTTTGCAGCAGGTTGCGCGCGTGCGGTGTCTTCGCCCGATTGCGGCGGCGGCGTGGTGGATCTGCGGTTATCCTGACGACGCATGCAGCGCTACGCGCACTGCCAACGATGCGAGGCGGACGTGGTCGGGGTCTACCGGCATCCGCGAATCCGGACCCTGGCATGGGTCTACGCCGGGTTCGGCGTGATCGGCGTGGCTGCCTTCCCGTTCTTCGCCTGGGACTACGTGATCTCGCTGCCGGGCTACATGGTGTACTTCCTGGGCTTTGCCCAGGTTCTGGCGATCCTGCGGGAGAAGCCCACGTGTCCCGACTGCGGGGCGATCACCGAGCCACTGCGGCCGGTAAAGGCGCGCTGAGTCGGAAGCACACGCACAGGACCGGGCGCGGCTGGTTGCACGCGGTCGGGCCGGTCAGGATGCTCGGGGAGACGTTGTCCGTGCCGTCGATGCCCGTCGTCGTCGCGTCGCCGGCGGTCACGGTCGACGCGGTGGGATCGGGACCCGTCGTCTCGCGGTCGTCACCGCCCCCGACAAACGGGTGCCGCCACCGCTGATCGAGGTGCCGCCGTCACCTTTGCTCGGCGTCGCGGCGTCGTCGTTTTCGGTATCCACCCCATCGAACACGGGGTTGTCGCGCGCGCATCCGAGCGTGCACGTCACCGCCGCGAGGCACATCCAACTACGTTTGTGTACCAAGTTCCTTCACGCCCCCGACAGTCCAACCTCGGTCGGTGACACACCGCGTCGTTTCTTTCAGGGATCGCCGGACAATCGCGACACCGCTCGCTCTCGGTCGCCCTTGACGTTCGTTGCCACGTCGTCGACGGTGACGATGGTGCTCGGAGAGACCCTCCTCGGCCGCTACACGGTCGATCGACAAATCGCCGAGGGCGGGATGGGCATCGTGTACCGGGCCGTCGATCGTGACGGTACGCCCGTCTGCATCAAGCGCGTGCGCACCGAGGCGGGCGCGACGGCCGAGGTGCTGGCCCGCTTCAAGCGCGAAGCGGAGGTGCACTCGATGCTCGATCATCCGAACATCGCGAGCCTGCATACGGTCGGCTCGTCGGCGGACGGCACGCCCTTCTTCGTGATGGAGTTCGTGCACGGTCAGTCGCTCGGCGAGATCCTCGAGGCCGGTCCGCTGCCGATTCGGCGGGCGCTGCACTTGGCCGGCCAGGTGCTCAGCGCGCTGGCCTACGCCCACCAGTTCGGACTGGTGCACCGCGATCTCAAGCCCGACAACGTGCTCGTCGCCCCCGGCCCGCCGGAGCAGGCCAAGATCATCGACTTCGGTCTCGTCAAGCTGCTGCAGGACGTGCACGCGGGCGACGAGGCCAAGCAGCTGACGGCGCAGGGCGTGTTGTTCGGCACGCCGCAGTACATGTCGCCCGAGCACATCACCGGCGAGCCCATCGACGCCCGCTCGGACCTGTACGCGATGGGCGTGATGCTGTTCATGATGCTGACCGGTCGCCCGCCGTTCGACAGCCCGGAGATCACCGATCTGTGGCGGGCGCACATGTACGCGCCCGTGCCGGCGCTCGCGTCGTTCAACCCCGCCGTGACCGACGACAACCTCGACGCCATCGTGCAGATCCTGCTCGCCAAGAAGGCCTGCGACCGCTTCGACAACGCCGGCGCGGCCCGGCGCGCGCTGCTGAGCCTGCTGTAGCTTCGGTGCCGGCCCCCGGGCCGCATGCCGACGCGGCCGTCGAGGCCACGACGGCGGTTCCGGTCCAGCGTTGGGGTCCACGCCTCGGTAGCAGTTGCGGGGACGAGAAGTCGTGCGGATTTTGCCGCCCGCGACGCATCTTCGGTGCGTGAGGGCGCTCCACTCGCAGTGCCCGCGATGGCTTGCCCGAACGTTGTAACGGACTACGCCGAGGGGGAACCCTGCGCGCAATCCCGTGTTCGCTCGCGTCTGCAATCCCCCCCATCGATGGTCGTCGTGGCTGTCGGGTCTGTCTTGGCTGGCCGCGCTCGGCGGCTGCGCCCAGCTCGAGCGTCTGCCGCAAGACGATGCGGCCTGCGTGCCGCCGGCGGTCACCGAAGCCCTCGAGCGCTCGTGCGCGCAGGGCGGCTGTCACGATGCGGCCGGCGCCGCCGCGGGACTGTCGCTGACCCCGAGCGCCGCCGCCTCGCTGCTCGACGCGACCTCGTCGCAAACCGCCTTGCCTCTGGTGACGATCGGGAGCATCGACGACAGCTACCTCGCCCACAAGATCATGCCCGACCCGCCGCGACCGATCGGCGGCGCGCGGATGCCCATCGGCGCAGATCCCAACGATGCGCAGACCGCCGCGGACGTCGCGACGATCGTCGGGTGGATCGCGGGTGCCGACCTTCCCGGCTGCGAGATGGCCGGCACCGACGAGGGCGGCGACGCGGGGACCGGTGACGGCACCGATCCACCGCCGCTCGTCGACCGCCAACTCCCGTGCGAAGTCGACGAGCTGCTGCAGCAGTACTGTCGCTCGTGCCACGCCGACCCGCCGATCGGCGCGCCGATGGCCTTGCTCGATCACGCCGACCTGAGCGCGGATGGATCCGGCGGCCAGCTCGTCGCGCAACGGGCCCTCGCGCGCATGCAGGACACCAACGCGCCGATGCCTCCCGGTCCCGCGTCGGCGCCGAGTGCCGACGCCGTCGCGGCCTTCGCCGCGTGGGTCGACGCCGGTGCACCACCCGAGTCCTGCGCCACGGCCGAGCCGACGACCGATCCGTTCGCCGAGCCGCCGATGTGTTCCAGCGGCCGCTACTGGAACGAAGGCGACGACGGCAGCCCGCTGATGCTGCCGGGCCGCGACTGCATCTCGTGCCACGACGCCGAGCGTCTCGAAGATCCCGACGACTTGGACATTCCCGACCTCGTCATCGGTGGCACGCTGTACCCCACCGGCCACGAGCCCGACGCGTGCATCGGCTCGTCGGGGGGCGCGCTCGAGGTCGTGGTCGCGACGGTCGACGGGATCGAGGTACGTCTGACGCCCAACGACTCGGGCAACTTCCTGCTGCATCGCGCGCAAGCCCCGGCCGACTTCGCGCCGCCGTTCACGATCAAGGTCGTCGACGGTGACCGCGAGCGCGTGATGCCCGGCACCGCTCCCTCGGGTAGCTGCAACGGCTGCCATACCGCCGACGGCACCAACGGCGCCCCCGGCCGCGTCGTCGTGCCCTGACGTCCGGATCGCCGCCTCAGCGCCACGCGGGACCGAGACATCCGAGCGCACGCGGCCGCAGAGTCCCGAGCGGGCCACCGTGCGTACGCGGATCGGCGAGGGTTCGCACCACGGTCTCGAGCGCGACGTGTGGCGGTCGTCGCATGCGGTGGATCGTGCGCAGGCCACAGCCCAACGCATCGGCGAGTCGGCGAGGATGCGGGTGACCGATCCGATAGCTGGCCTGAACGTAGAGCTGACGCCCGACACTGCTGCGACACGCATCGCCTCCGACCTCGCGCAGGACCGATTGCACCGCACCTCGCAGGCCCTCGTCGGACACGACCATGGCGCGGCTGGGTTCGAGCAACGCCGCGACCTCGGGCAGGCACCGCGCCAGCAGTCGCTCGGGCGCGAGCTGGGCGAGCGCGGCGACACGCGACAGCGGCGTCCACACCGGCCACGCCACGCCGCCGACGTCGCGCAGGGTCGACCACCGCCACTGCCACGGGTCGTCGACCAAACGTGCGCGCACCGGATTGAGCCACTGGTACCGCAAGGTCCGCTGCGCGATCGCGGCCGTGTTCGTCGGCTGTGGTGGTGCCACGTGAAGCCGCGTGCCGTAGCGCCGCGTGTAGCCCCGCAGCACGTAGCCCAGTCGAGCCGCCAGACCGGACGCGACCAGCAGGTGCACGTGCGTCGGCATCAGCACGCACGACCACGCGTCCGGAAAGGCCTCCCGCAACCGCCGCCACAACCACTCCACGCCCGCACGGTCCAACCGCGCCCCGACCCCGACCCCGACCACCGACGCCACCACATGCTCCGCAACCGCCACGCCGGTGACATCGACCACCGACCCCGAACGTTGCACGCCACCCCGAAGAAAAAACGCCACCCCACCTCCCCACCACCGCCGTGTTGCACCCGCCCTGGCACGCTCCGTGTCAGATCGGGGCACTGTGGGCGTCACAGTCGCCGGGTTTGGCACTGCGCGTGCCAGACCACCCGCCAACTCGATTGGCAACGCTGTCCGCGGGGGCGACTTTCGTTCGCGCCACACGGGGCGCGGTGTCATGGTGGACCAAGATGGCATCGCGGGGATGCATGGCCGTGCTCGCGCTCGGACTCGGTGCGTCGATGG
>CALBMM010000053.1 GCA_937896535.1 uncultured Pseudomonadota bacterium | reverse complement strand
ACAACGAGACGGGCCGACAGCAGCTGGAGCTCGCGATCGCCCTGGGGGTGGAAGCGCTGGGCGAGCAGCATCCGACCGTGGCGAGCACGCGCAGCAACCTCGCATTGGCGTTGTTGAGGACGGGGCACACGCGGGAGGCGGCGGCGGAGCAGGAGAAGGCGCTCGCGATACGGGAGGCCGCACTCGGAGCCGACCATGTCGAGGTGGCCGTGTCGCACTCGAGCCTGGCGCAGATCATGTGGACGTTCGGCCGCGAGGAAGAAGCACTCATGCACACCCGACGTGCCCTCGCGATCTACGAGGGGGCCGGCCAAGGCGATCATCCGAATGCGCTGAGCATCCGCGTCAACCTGGCGTCCATCCTCGCCTCCCGCGGCGATCCCGACGCGGCCGAGCAGGAGCTGCGGGCGGCGCTCGCGGGTCTGCGTGCCAAGCTCGGCAGACGCCATCCCACGGTGGCCACGGGCCGAGCGATCTTGGCCGACGTGCTGTTCGAGCGCGGCAAGCTGCCCGAAGCAGAGGCGGAACGTCGCGCGAGTCTCGAGATCATGGTCGAGGTGCACGGCGAAGATCACGTCATCGTCGCGTGGAGTCGATTGTCCCTCGCCCGAATCCTGCTCGAAGCAGAGCGCGCCGCCGAGGCGCTCGAGCACGCCGAGCGAGGGTGGGCGCGACTGGAACGAGAGGAACAGTCCGGCAAGGACGAAGGACGGGCGCGGCTCGTGCTCGCGCGAGCGCAGTGGGCGGCCGCGACGTCCCGCGACGAACGCCAACGAGCGAGACGGGCTGCCGAGCTCGCCCTCGTGGCCTACGAGCGGGCGGCCGAGCCCGACCGCGAGGGAGTCGCGACCGTGCAGGCGTGGTTGCGCGAGCATCCCTGACGATGAAGCGGTCGTCTTCAGGCGCGCGGTCGGAAGTTCACGGTCACGTCGACGACGAATCGCGACTTCGCGAACCCGCGCGGATGATCGGGAAACCGGGCGGACGCTCGCTCGACGCGCTTGAGAATCTGGCGCATCCGCAGTCGACCCAGCGACGTCCGCGTCACGTGGGCCACGTCGAAGCGGCCGTACCCCGTGCGGGCGAGCGTCCCGTCGGGTAGTACCTCGAGCACGAGCTGGATCGTGTCGCGGGGTCCGATTCCGGGGACCGGCGAGCGGTCGAGCTCGTCCATGACGAGGGCGACGATCCGCGCCCCGTAGGCGGCGTAGTCCGCTTCGTCGCGACCGGGACCCCGGCGACCGTCGCCGTCGCCGTGCGGCGCCGCGCCGTCGCCTCCCGCACCGGAGGCCGGCATCGCCGGGGTTGGCACGCCGTCACCGTCACCGTCACCGTCACCGTCGTGGCCGCCGGCCGCGTCCGGCACTCGTGCCTCCGCGTCGTCGTCGGTGGAGGGCACGGCCGCCGGCGCCCGCTCGGGCGCGCGCGCGGAGACGGCGTGCCGTGCTCGCGATGGCGCGGGCGAATCTACCGGCACCATCGGGGCAGGCGGCGCGGTGACGATCGGTCGCGCCGGCGCGGCCCGAGGGGGTCGTGTCAGCGCCGCGTCGCGCACCGGGACATCGGGGACGTCGACGATGTCGAACGAGGTCAGCACGACGTCGTCGTGCGCGACCTCGACACGGGGAGCCACCGCGCGCACCGTCCAGCCCAGCACCAGCGCGTGCAGTCCCACGCTGACCAGCACGCCCCAGACCTTGCGCGACGACGCCATCGCACGGGACCAACGGCGGGCGTGTGGGACGCTTTCACCTTCTCGTGCCGTGGCGCACAGTCGGTGGGTACGAGCCGTGCCCGCGTGCGACGGGGCACAGCCCGGCGACGAAACGGGGTTACGGTCCTCGACCGATCTGGGTCCACCGATCATGCTGACCTGCGTGTGGCGTGTCGGTTGGCTCGGGCTCGGTCTGTGGACGTTCGGATGCGCGGGGGCACGTGGAATGTACCCGACCGACACGTCGCAGGATGCACTCGCCGTGCGGGAGGCCGCGCGCGCGCAGCAGCGCTGCGAGGCGTGGGGCATCGGGGCGCAGCCGGGCGCGACGATCTTCGACGACACGCTGTGCACGCAAGAAGCGGAGGCGCAGCGTCGGTTCGAGGCGACGCAGACCGACAGGCTCCAAGCGTCGATCGAGCGCGACCGCGAGCAGAAGCTGCAGCAGGCGGGTCTCGATCGCGAGCTCGCCCACGAGGCGCTCGCCGGCGACGGCCAGTACCTGGGGCAGGGCTGGTACTGCTACGACGGCGAGTTGACGTCGCGTGCCTTCGGCCAGTGCGATCGCGACCGGCTGACGTGCGGGGAGATGCTCGCGTCGCGGCAGGCCAAGGGGCTGCGCACCGAGACCATGGCGTGCCACGAGCAGGCGCAGGCGGCCTGCTTTCAGGTGACGCGGTCGCTCGCCGAAGGGCCGCGCGTGTTCTGCTTTCCGTCCACGGTGCTGTGCGAGGACAACCACGCCCGGGTCGCCGTCCGCGGCGACGTGGACGAGCAGACCGAGTGCGCGGTCTACCGCTGAGCTCGGGCCGGTCAGATCCGCAGGTCGACGACCACCGGGCGGTGGTCGGATGCGAGCTCGTTGACACCACAGGTCAGCGGCTCGCCGGCCTTGGCGACGGCGTCCCCCGGCGGTCCGTCGTCGATGCCGTTGTCGGCGCACGCGTCGTACACCTCGGCGGCGACGACGTCCTCGTCGGTGACGTAGATGTAGTCGAGGCGAATGTTCGCGGGGATGAAGGTCTCGAGCGCGTTACCGTCCTCCACCCGCGCTTCCACGCGCTTCAGGCCCGCGGCCAGCAGCGGCTGCGTGGGCGTGTACGGGATCGGGAAGGTGATGTCGTCGCCGAGCTCGTAGAAATCCGGTAGGCCCGCCGGCAGCCCGGTGAACGTGCCCGAGGGCGGATCGACCACGTCGTTGAAGTCGCCGACAACGGCGACGACGTTGTCGGGATACTGCTGCATCTCCTCGGTCGCGGCTTGTCCGAGCCGGATCGCCTCGACCATGCGTCGGAAACGGTCGACCTCTTCGGTGCCCGCCTTGAGGTGCCCGCTCAGCACGCTGACGAAGCGGCCCGTCCCGGGCACCTGCACGCGCATGCGCACGAACGGTCGCGTCAGGTCCCGCGCGGAAGGGTCGGGGGAGATCCAGTCCGACCACAGGTACACGCCATCGGCGATGGGGAAGCGGCTCATGCACGCGTTGGCGATCCCCTCGCCGGGCACGCCGGATGCCGGGGTCAGCAGCCCGTCGACGTAGCCCGCGGCCTCGACCAGCGCCTGTAGGCTCGCTTCTTCGCCCTCGCCGACCTCTTGCACGCACAGGATGTCGGCATCCAGGCGCAGCACGATCGAAAGCAGCGCCTCGTAGGCCTGCGAGCCGACCGGGTCGACGCGCAAGATGTTCCACGTCGCGATGCGCACGGTCCGGTCGCCGCATGCGGGATCGTCGGCGCAGTCCTCGTCGTCGCAGTCGATGCGTTGATCGCCGTCGTCGTCGAGGCCGTCGTCGCAGATCGTCTCGGAAGGCTGACCCGTGCCGTCGGTCCCACCGGAGGCCGGGCCGACGGACGCATCGCCCGCGGTCGCATCGGCGTCCGCTTCGGTCACCGTGCTCGCGTCCGAAGTCGCCGCGTCGCTTCCGTCCGGGTCGGTCGGCGAGCACGCCAGCATGCCGACGACGACGATGGCGTGGCGCGGGCGAAGCATCGGCGGGAAGGTAACAGCTGCGGCAGTCTTTCGGGGCGCGTCCTCGCGCGGCCCTCGGTAATTGCGGCATCGTTGGTTGCCGATTCGGCCGCTGTGCCGCTGGCGCCGGCGTGTTAAGGTCGCGACATGTTTGCTCGTCGCTTGGCCGTCGTCGCCGTCGTCGCTTGTGGCTGCCCCGCCGATTCGGAGGATGGGGACTCGGGTGGCTCGGCCGGCAGCGGCAGCAGCAGCTCCGGCGGCATGGACTCGACCCCGGCGACGTCGACCTCGCCGGATCCGACCGCGACCACCGGCATGGGCAACGATTCGTCGGGCGGCGGCGGGTCGAGCTCGGGGGGCGGATCCACGGGCGCGGCCGACAGCAGCGGGGGCAGCGAGACCGGCGTGGTCCCCGTGGGGAGCGCCGGCTGCGACAGCCCGCCGTCGAGCCTCGTCGAGGGCGAAAACACGTTCATGCTCGGCGATCTACAGCGCCGCTTCGTCCTGCGCCTGCCGTCGAACTACGACCCCGCGACGCCGTGGCCGCTGATCTTCGCGCTGCACGGCAACGGTGGCGATCCGGGCTATTGGGACGGCACGGGCAACGACCGCGACATCCGCACCGCCTTCGCCGAAGAGGCGATCCTGATCATTCCCGAAGCCATCAACAACGCGTGGCGCGACTACGACGCGGACCCGTCGACTTGGCCGGCGGGGATGGAGCTCGAGCTCGACTTCTTCGACGACGTGTACCAGCAGGCGCAAGACGACCTGTGCATCGACACGACCAACGTGTTCTCGATGGGCTTTTCCGGCGGCGGCTCGTTCTCGGGCGTGCTCGGGTGTCGCCGCGACTACATCCGGGCGATCGCGGTGGGTGGCAGCGTGATCTACTTCGAGGAAGCCGACTGCACCGAGACGCCGGCCGCCTGGATCACGATCGGCGACGGCGAGCTCACGGCCGGACGCGAGGCGTTCCGCGACTTCTTCCGCGACCACGCCGGCTGCCAGAGCTCGTCGATGCCCGGGATGCCCGGTGGCTGCATCGACTACGACGGCTGCGGCGCGGGCACGCCGGTCACCTTCTGCTCGCACCCGGCCGGGCACGTGTGGCCGACGATCGGCACCGACGCGACCAAGGCATTCTTCCAGAGCTTCTACGCCGCGGGCTGAAGCCCCGACTCGCCCCGGGCCAGACGCGCGAGCTGAAGGGCATGCTTCGATATGGACAGATGTCGATATTGACATCCGTCGATATGGACATCTGTCGAGGGGGGGGGCGCGGACATTGGCAACGATCGAACCTCGCGACTGGGCTACCGGGGCCTGTCCCCCCCGCTCGCACGACGAATGAACTGGCGTTTGGGGGCTGGCGACGGATTGAACCGATCTCGGGCTCGAACCTACGCTGAGCACATGCGTCATCGTCATACGTTCGCCGTCGTCGTCCTCTCCTGTGTTGCCTGTACGTCGGCGTCGCCCGGCGACGGTGACGAGGGCAGCACGGATGCGGGCGCGGTGACGAGCTCCACGAGCGCGGCCGAGACCAGTGCCATGACCCACGATGGTGCCGACAGCACGGGCAGCGATGACGGGGCAGACTCGACCGAAGGCACGGACGCGAGCACCGGTGGCGACACCGAGGGTGACCCGTCGGGGGGCTGCGGGGTCGGATTCTCGGTCGACTCGGACGACCCGGGCTCGCTCGTCGGCGACCTGTGGACACCGGGGCGAGACGACGAGGGGGTGGTGACGCTCGCCTCGTACCAGACCGTACCGAGCGGACGCTGGATCGAGGTGGATGGCACTCGCCTCGACCAGCTCGACGCCGTCGTCAAGGCCGCGATCGCCGGCTGGTATGACCCGGGCTCGGGAGATTGGGTCGGCTATACCGACGCGTGGTGCAGCCCTGCGTTCCATACCCCCACCGCACGCGCCTGGTGGGTGTCGTCCGGCGGTCATGCCGACAGCGCCAACAACGGAATCTATCGTTTCGATGGCTACGAGATGGCGTGGGCCGTCGAGCATCTGCCCAGTGATACGAATCTGTGGTCCACCGAATATACGCAACTGCAGACGTATGGGTCGTTCACCAACGACCCCGAATCCGCACGGCAAGCGACGCCGCAGACGCCGGTCAATGGGATCAGCTACGACGAGATCTGGCCCGATCTGGGGCTGGTGCCTGGCGTCGGCACACCGACCGCACGGCACACCTACAGCGGCGTGCAGTACTACGACGGTGGCAACGGGCCGGAGTTGATCATGGCCGTACGCCGGCTGTGGCGCTTCAGCCTCACCGACGATCGATGGACCCTCAAGCGCCTGCCCGGCGACACCGCGGGGACGGGCGCGCTCGGCGAGGAATCCATCCTTCACATCAGCGACGAGGGCATCGCGCGCATGTACTCGGCCGGCTCTGGCGGCCCGTGGGGAACGGCCTACGATCTCGAGGACGACGGCGGGTCGCCGTGGCTGGGAACGGCACCGCCCGGCACCGGCTGGGAGATGAACGGCGCGGCGGACACCCGCGTGGCCGACGACGTGGTCTACTTCAGGCCCGGTGAACCCGCGGCGTCGGATCCCAACGCGAGCCCTGGTCGGTACCTGGTCTACAACGTGCAGACGGGTGCGTCGGTCATCGGGCAGACCGACGTCCAGTATGCGGACGGCATCAGCCGAGAGGACTTCTTGGCGGCTTACGACGGCGCGGGGATGGTCTACGTCCCACTGCTGGACCGGTACTGGGTCACCACCAAGCGGAGCGCGAGCGCGGGAGGTGGGTTCGGTTGGTACGAGCTGGACCCGGGGACGACGCCGTGGACCTTGCGCCCGCTGGAGTTCGCCAATCCACCGCCGGTCATCTCGAACGCCGCTGCAGGCACGGTGCGCCGGCGAATGGCGTGGATCGAGGACTGGCAAGCCGTGATCTGGATGGCCAGCGGTGACCAGAACGTCAAGATCTTCAAGCCGTCGTCGAGCGCCTGTACGGCGCGCTGAGCGGCCGCGCCCCCGCGGGGCGTGTCATGCCGTGCCACGCCGCCCGGGGGGCACCGGCGATCATCGACTACGGTTGTTCACCGCGTCGTTGCTCGTCGCGCCGTACTCGGCGAGGACCTTGCGCACGTCCTTGTCGAAGCGGCCGCGCGAGGACGGACGCACCACGTCGAGCGGACGACTGCCGGCCTCGTAGCGCCACTGCACGACCGTGGACTCGCCGCGCGGACGCGTCTGCTCCTTGGTCTTGGTCGTCTCGGCGTTGGCGTCGGCGCCCTTTTGCAGCAGCCCGGTGGCCGCTTCGTCGTTGTTTTCGTGCACCGCCACGTGCAAGGGGGTCCACCCGTACGCGTCGCGGGCGTCGACCTTCGCGCCGTGCGTGTCGACGAGCACGCTGACGAGCCGGGCGCTCGGCACCCGCCGTGCCACCTCGTGCAGCAACGTTCGGTCGTCGTCGAACTTCGCGTCGGTCGGCGGGACGAACCCGCCATCGAGCAGCGCGAGCAACATCAGCGCTTGCTTGTCGCGCAGCTCGCCCCGACCGTCGCCCCAGCACTGGTCCCACGCCGTCTTGCCGTCGCCGTCGGTCGCATCGACCTTCGCGCCGCGCTCCAGGAGCAGACGCAGCACGTCCGGATCGCCGGTGGCCGACGACACGATCACGTGGATCGGCTTGTCCCCGTTGCCGAACGCGTGGTTGGGATCCTTGCCGGCGTCGAGGTGCTGACGCACGTCGTCGACGTCGTTCCACTTGAGCGCGCGGCGGTACTTGTCCTCCTCGGTGGGAGGTTTGCATCCCGCCAGCAGTGTCCCGACTGCGATCACTGCCACGAAGCTGCGACGGCTCTGCACGACCGCAACGATACCGTGAGATCAAAAGCCGTTTGACACGTTGCGGCGAGGCGCTAGGCTGCGCCGACCATGAACGGTCCTGCCCATACGCATCACTTCGCCCATCCGCGGTCTCCGACTGCCGGATCGCGCGTGTATGTGTACGTGTTCGGCAGTCGATCGTCGTATTGAGTCGTCGCGATCGTCGCGGACGCATGATCGCGGGCGCAGCATTGCGCTCGTAGGCTCGTTGCGCCCGCACGTCGACGACCTTTGGAGGGATGGCCGAGCGGGAAGGCGGCGGCTTGCTACGCCGAAGCCTGGGTGACACCAGCGCGGGTTCGATTCCCGCTCCCTCCGCACGACGATCGCGACGCAGGCGTCCCGACTTCCGCACATTTCCCATGGGATGCCCGATGGACGGGCGGCGGTCCGTAAAACCGTGGCGTTCTCGCGCGAGCAGGTTCGATTCCTGCCCCATGGACCGATGACAGCTCAGGGCGCCGGCGGGCGGGGTAGCGGCGCGGGTGCACGAAGGCCGTGGCTGCGCGCGGCCGTGGCGTTGCCCTCTTTGAGGAACACGTCGAGCTTGTTGTAGGGGATCTCGATCCCGCTCTCGAGCAGCGCCTTGTAGACCTTGCTGGTCATCTCGTCGATCATCGTGCCGCGCATCGACGCGTCGTCGCACCACACCAGCGGCTCGAAGCGTAGGCCGGACTCGCCGAGCTCGCGCAGGCGACACTGCGGCGGCGGGTTGGTCGCCACGTTCGCGACCCCGGGTGGGGTCTTGAGCACCACCTCGCGGACGTGGTCGAGGTCGGTGCCGTACGCCACGGAGAAGCGGATCCGGACGCGCTGCTCGATGTACGGCCCGCCGGCCTCGTTGATCACGCGCGAGCTGCCGATGATCGCGTTGGGGATCGTGATCTCGATGTCGTCGCGGGTCAAAAGTCGCGTGGACCGCATGCCGATCCGCACCACCTTGCCGCGCATCGTGCCGTCGACCACGATGTAGTCGCCGACCTTGTAGGGAGCGTCGGCGATGATGAACACGCCGGCAAAGAGGTTGGCCAGCGTGTCCTTGGCGGCGAAGCCGACGGCGATCCCGATGATGCCGGCCGACGCCAGCCACGCGGTCAGATCGATCTCCCAGGCGAGAAACGCGAAGTACAGCGTGGTCGCGATCAGCGAGACCCGAGCGAGGATGATGAACGCCGGCAGACTCGCCGGCCGCACCATCCCGGGCCGGGCTCGGCCCGCGAGGGCCTCGAGCAAGATCGCCGTCACCCGGAACGCCGCGACCGACCAGATCACGATCGCGATCGACTTCAGGGTCGCGAACGCGAGGAAGCGCGGCATCCCCTGGGTCTGGACCACGTCCGCCGCCCACGCGAGGCCGCCGCAGACGACGCTCACGAAGATCGGCTGGCGTAGCGCCTCGATGACTTGGTCGTCGAGGTCCGTCTTGGTCTTGGAGGCCAGGCGCATCAGCACCCGGCGCACGACGATCTCGACGGCGTAGGCGGCCGCGATGGTGCCCACGACGATCGCCGCCGCTTGCACGAAGTGGTTGTCGATCAGCTCGGCGCCGCTGAGCGCGACCAGTGGCTCGGAAAAGAGCATCGCGGAGGGACCGCCACCGCGAATCCTACCGAGGGCCCAACGCAGCGAAAAGGGCCGCCGGGACTACCCGGGCAGGGTGTACTCGAAGGTGTACTTGTGGGCGCCGTCCTCGATGAGGATGTTCATTCGGCCCCGCAGTCCCCGAAGGCCCCCGGTGCCCGAGTCGGGGACGACACTGACGACGAGGGCCTGCTCGCCACGGTCCATCGTCCCCGCGTGCTGCAGCACGAACGTGCCGGCAACCCCGTCCAATGTCCCCTCGACCGTCTCGAGCGCGACGTAGGCGGCCGAGCCTTCGGTGTCGGTGCGGTACGCCAGCATGCACCCGCGACTGCGCCCCTGTAGGGCGCCGGCAAACTGTTTGTCGATCGTCATCTGCCCGATCGCGGGGCTGGGCGCGTCGACGGGACGAAGGTCGACCTCGAACGTTCCTTGGGCGTGGGCCATCGGCGCCATCGTGGCAGCCAACCGGTGCCGAGGCATAGGAAAACTGCGCCATACTCCCGCGGTGGGGCGGCTGCTCGATCACTTCACCGGTGACAGGGTCGTCGCCGGCGTCTTGCGCCCGCCCGGCGATTGGCAACTGTGTCGTTACGCCCCCGACGACGAGCTCGCCGATCGCATCGCGTGGATCTGGGTCGTGCGTTGGGCGCTGCCGGGCGACACCGCCCACACGCAGCGGACCCTGCCGCACCCGAGCGCCCACGTCGTGGTCGAGGACGGCCGGGCCCAGCTGCACGGTCCGCGGCGGCGCCGCTTCGTTCGGACGCTGCACGGTCGCGGGCGCGCCGTCGCGATCCGGTTCGTTCCCGGAGGACTGCGTCCGACCGTGGGGGAGGCGATGGCGCAGTGGGCCGACGTCACGCGCGACGCAACGACGGTCTTCGGCGGCCTGACGCCACGCGTCGTCGCGGCGATCGAGGCCGAGCCCGACGACCGCCGTGCGGCCGAGCGGCTCGAAGCGGCGATGCGAGCCGACCTGCGTCCCGCCGATGCGGGGGTGCGCGAGGCGACCGCCGCGGTCGCCCGGATCGCCGAGGATCGGCACCTGCGCACGGTCGACGATCTCGCGGCCTCGCTCGGCACGTCGCGACGCTCGCTCCAGCGCCTGTTCACCGACTATGTCGGCGTGGGGGTCAAGACGGTCGTCCGCCGCTATCGTCTCCAAGAGCTCGCTGCGCAGGCCGAGGCCGGGGCCGAGGTCGACTGGGCGGCGCTCGCCGTCGCGCTCGGCTACTACGACCAGTCGCACCTGATCCGCGACTTTCGGGAGATCGTGGGCACGTCGCCGGCCCGGTACGCGGCGACGACGACCGGGTCCTGACAGCGATGTCGCGCTCGCGCCCTCACCGGCGTCGCAACTGTGCGAGATCTCGACTGGCCGGGAGCTTGCAAAGTCGCGCGCCATGCTTGGTTTGTTTTGTCGCGCCGCGGCCCTGACGGCTTGCGGCGCTGCCGCCTTCGCGGCGTTCGTTCCCTCTGCACGGGCGTGCTCGCCCATCGAGTCGCCGTCGGTGTGGCCGCAGCTGCCGCCCGAGCAGCTCGCCGACGTGCCCACCAACGGCGTCCTGGCGTTTCACGCCCAGACGTTCGGCCAGCTCGACGACGTGCTCGCGATGATCGCCGTCGACGTGACGCTCGACGGCGTTGCGGTCGAAGGTGCGATCGAGACGGTCACCCGCACCGAGTCGTCCGTGTTCGGCGAGGAGGCGCGCGACTTGTTCGTCGTGTGGCGCCCCACGGCCGAGCTCGCGCCCGACACGGTCTACGATGCGACGATCCGCTTCACGGCTTCGCGCTTCTCCGAGGAGGAGAGCGCCACCGTCACGCTGACGACGGCGAGCGGACCGGCCGGCTCGGCGGTCCAGGCGGGACTCATCGCGCCGCTGCTGTCGGTGGTGGCCGTGGGCGTGGGCGAGCGCGTGTGCTGCGACGACGGCAATACCTGTGGATTCCCCGCGTGCGCCGCTCCGGCGTCCGAAGACCGGGCGCAGCTGTCGGCGACGATCGACGCAGCGGCCGGCACGCTGGCCCGTCAGGGCTACGTGCAGATCCAGCACGGCACGGACGAGAGCTTCGGCGATCCCTGGATCGTGGGACTGGCCGAGGACGCGCACGACGCGAACATCGTCGCGACGCTGCCGGAGATCGGCGCCGAGTACTGCCTCGCGGTCGAGTACATCAGCTTCATCGACGGCCTCGGCAGCGGAAGGCTGACGATGTGCATGCCGGGCGACGCGCTGGAGCTCGGGGCCGGCCCGAACCCGACCTTCGAGGGCATGCTCGAGCAATGCATCGGTGAGCCCTACTGGGAGGACACCGAGCAGCCGTACGAGCCCGACGGCGGAAGCGGTGGCACCGACGGTGGCGACGGTGGCTCCGACGGCGACGGTGACGGTGGCGACGGCGGCTCTGACGGTGATGGTGGCGACGGCGGCTCGGGCGGTGATGGAGGTGGCGACGGCGGTGCCGGTCTCGACGAGGATGCGCGCGGCTGTGCGTGTCACGTCGATGGCCCCAGCTCGCCTTGGACCACGGCGCTCGGTCTGTTCGTGATCGGGGCCTTCGTTCGCCGTCGGGGGCGCGCTACGATCCGGCCGTGACACCGTCGAGACCGGGCACGGGCGCACTCGTCTTGTCCGCCGTGCTCGGTCTGGCCTGTGCGTCCAGCGGACGCGGTCCGACGCCGAGTGACGACGACTACGTGGGCAGCGACGCGCTCGTCGATCGTCCGACGCTGAAATTCGTCGATGACGGAGAGCGCACTGCGTTCGATGCCGCGCGCGCCTGCTTCGGCGAGCGCGGGCGTGCGTGGCAAACGTTCCCGTTGCGGCAGATCGGCAACTTCGTCGAGCAAGACTGGTGCACGGGCCCGGGCGCCGAACACGGCTGTTCGGGGGGCGACTTCCGCGAGCGCGCGGGCGCGCAGTGGGCCGGCGTCGGCACGCTCCACTACCCCCAGGACTGGCCCGAGGTGTTCGGGGTGCAGGTCGACGCGGGGCGTATCGTTGCCGAAGGCTGGTCGGTCGCCGCGTCGGTGTCGTCGGGCGGGCGCACGGTCCTGGGCGACGGCGCGCACGTGAGCTTCCGTCGCGGCACCGAAGCGGACTCGTGGGTGCATCTGGGATCCTCGTACGCGCACGACGTGGGCGAGGAGACGGTACAGGTCGTCGCGGCGGGCACGCCCTGGGAGGTCTTCGGTCGCCTGCGGGCGTCACCGGTCTCGTTGCGTGACGAGGGCGTGGCCCAGCTGCGGGCGCTGCACGACGAGGTCACCCGCAAGCTCGACGCATCGGAGATCCTCGTGTGCGTGTACGGCGAGTACGAGGGCGGGGGCGTGCCGCCACCGTGTCTGCGCCGCGTACCGCTGACGACACAGCAGGTCCAGACCGAGCGCCAGCGACTCGATGCGCAGACCGATCGTCAGATCGCCGCGCTGCAGTCGGACGCCGAGGCCATGCACGCGGCGCTCATGTCGATCGTCGGTCCCGACTGCGTCGTCGCCCCCTGAGGGCGGACTGGGCCCGCGATGCGTTGCGCGGCCGCGGGCTCGGACTAGGCTCCCGCCCGTGCGGACGTTCGTGACCGGCGGCTCGGGCTTTCTGGGCTCGGCGGTCGTTCGTGCGCTTCGCGACCGGGACCACGAGGTGGTCGCGGTGGTGCGCCCCTCGTCCGACCGCAGGCTCCTCGACGAGCTGCCCGGCGTCGAGGTGGTCGTCGCCGAGCTCACCGATCGGGCGGCGTTGCGCGAGCACATGCGCGGCTGCGAAGGGATGTGCCACGTCGCCGGTGCGGCGGGGCGGTTCTACCGGGCGCGCGACGAGTACCGTCGCAGCAACGAGCTCGTCAGCGAGGTGGTCTTCGCCGCCGCCCGCGAGGCGGGCATCGGGCGGGCCGTGTACACGGGCACGGTGGCGATGGTCGTCGGTCTCGACAACGCGTACGCCCACTCCAAACTCGCGGGTGCGTACGCCGCGAGGCGCGAGGCCGGATCCGACATGGAGGTGGTGGCCGTGCATCCCTCGGGCATGATCGGACCGCGCGATGCCAAGCCGACGCCTCTGGGGCGGGCGATCGCCCTGTTCGCCGCGGGAGGGCAGAGGGCCGTGGTCGGCGGGGGCTCCGGCTACCTCCACGTCGACGACGCCGGGCTCGCCCATGCGATCGCGCTCGAGCGCGGCGAGCCGACACGCGACTATCTGCTCGACGCCGAGTACTGGTCGACGCGGGCGCTGTTCGGGCGACTGGCCGAAGTCGTGGGCCGCCCGGCGCCGTGGGTGATTCCGATCGGGGTGGCCTCGGGTCTGGCCTCGGTCGTGGAGCCGGCATGGCGTGCGCTCGGCCGCCTGCCCCCGATCACCACCTTCACGACCTCCTATCTGGGGTTGTCTCGCGAGGTGTTCGTTGGCGGGGACGAAGCTCGGCGGGCGCTGGCGTTGCCGGCGTATCGCACCGTCGAGTCCGCACTCGACGATGCATTGAGGTGGTTTCGCGACGCGGGTCTGGACCGAGCCGCTCTGGCGCGCTAGGTGCCCGCAAGGCTTGCGTGCGCCGGAGCCCGACGCGCCCTGGCGCACGCAGCTTCCTCGCTGGTGCGGGGCCAGCGCAGCGCGCAGTTTGAGCGCGAGAGGTACAAACCGATGCGTTCAGAAGCTCTGTCTCCCGCCGTCTCCAGTGCGATCGCCGGTGGTCTATTCGTCGGAACCGCCGCCGCCATCCTCGTCGGGTTCGTGATCGGGCCGACGGCCGGCATGGACTTCGGCGTCGCCGAATCGATGATTTTCGGAATGATTGCCGCCGTTTTCGGCATCGTCGCCGGCGCCGTGGCCGGTGCGTCCGAGACCGGACACGTCCCCGCGTCGCTGCCCGCGACCAAGCCCGCGGCGCGGCCGGCCACCCCCCTGGCCTCGCACCACGCCTAGCCCCGACCCGGAGCATGTTGTGAGCAAGCACGCGCATTTTTTGCGCGACAGCGCCACGGCCCCCCTCCCAGGCTAGAGGCATCGTTTCGAGAACGAGGCCTTACGACCGTGGCGAACAGTCCGACCAAGAAAGCCAACATCCTCGTCGTCGAGGACGAGTCCAGCGCACGCGCGGGCCTCGTCGAGCTGCTGCGGGACGAGGGGTACTCCGTCCGCGGTGCCGCGGATGCCTTCAAGGCCCTCGGCATCATCGACGAGTGGCTCCCCGACGTCATCGTCACCGACGTGCACATGCCGGGCATGACGGGCATCGAGCTGCTGCAGCGGGTCCGGGCCGACCACCCGGGCACCGGCATCATCGTGATGACCGCCTTCAGCACGGTCGAGAGTGCCGTCGAGGCCATGCAGCTCGGGGCCGACGACTACCTGACCAAGCCGATCCGCTTCGACGAGTTGCTCATCGTCGTCGAGCGGATCTTGGCGCATCGGGCCACGCTGCGCGAGCTCGAGCAGCTGCGTGAAGCGGCCAAGCCCGAGGTCGAGTGGATCGGCGAGTCCAAGGCGTCACGCGAGGTCATTCAGCTCATCCAGCAGGTGGCCGACTCCCCCGCGTCGGTGCTGATCACCGGCGAAAGCGGCACCGGCAAGGAGCTCGCCGCCCGGGCGCTCCACGACTGCTCGAGCCGCAAGGACAAGCCGTTCGTCCCCGTCCACTGCGCCGCCCTGGCCGAAGGCGTGCTCGAGAGCGAGCTGTTCGGTCACGAGAAGGGCGCGTTCACGGGCGCGACCAACCGCCGAGAGGGCCGCTTCATGCGAGCCGACGGCGGCACGCTGTTTCTCGACGAGGTCGCCGAGATCCCGCCGTCGGTGCAGGTCAAGCTCCTGCGTGTGCTGCAGGAGCGGGAGTTCGAGCGCGTCGGCGGCGACGAGACGCTCACGGTCAACGTGCGCGTCGTCGCGGCGACCCATCGAGATCTTCAAGAAGAGGTGAAGGCCGGCCGGTTCCGCGAGGACCTGTACTACCGGCTCAACGTCATCAGCGTTCGGCTGCCGACGCTACGGGAGCGCCGCGACGACCTTCCGATCCTGGCGATGCACTTCCTGCGTCGTCACGCCGCCCGCAACCACAAGCAGGTGCGAGGCTTCTCGGAGCGCGCGCTCGAGGTGCTGCTCGCCTTCGACTGGCCGGGCAACGTCCGCGAGCTCGAAAACTGCATCGAGCGTGCCGTGGTGATGTGCACCGGCTACCAGATCGAGCCGCGCCACCTCCCCAAGGAGGTCATGGGCAAGCGGCGTGACGCAACCGACATCCCGGTCGTCCCGGGGGCTTCCATGGCCGAGCTGGAGCGGTACGCGATCTTGCGAACGCTCGAGTCGGTCGGCGGCAGCACGTCGCG
>CALBMM010000052.1 GCA_937896535.1 uncultured Pseudomonadota bacterium | reverse complement strand
TCGGCGGGCGAGTCAACGCGGCCGATCGACAGCAGCCCGCCTTGGCCGTCGTCGAACTCGACGTTGACCTTGTCGGGGTCGAACTCCTCGCCCTCGGGCGGGGGCGGGATGTCGAACTCGCACGCCAACGTCGCGCCGGAGATGACCGCCTGCGAAAGGGCGGTGAACACCGGCTGGAAGTCCTGCTCGCACAGGTTGCCGAAGATGCCTCCGGTCAAGTTCGTCAGCTCGATGTACTCCTGCGACAGCGCGGCCGGCAGAGGAATCGGAGGGACGGGGCAGCAGGACGTCTGGCCGATGCAAGCGAGGATCGGGTCTTCGGGCGACGCGATCGCGTGGAACGTGTAGTCGGCCAGCGACGGATCGAGCGCCTTGAACATCTGGTCGAACGTGGTCGACTCCATGTCCGCATTGTCGTCGGACACCACGAGGATGTGCTTCGCGGCCGTGGGGCGCAGGTACTGCGAGTAGGTGTCGTAGTGCTGCAGGATCTTGTCGAGGGCGTCGTTGCTGCCGACGCTGTCGGCGATGTGCACGTAGCCCGGCGGGTTGTCGTCGAGCGGACACGCCCCCGAGCCCAGCGGCTGGGCCACGCAGATCCCCGTGTCGCTCGTATTGTCCCGCGAGATCAGGATCACCCGCGCGTCGATGTTCGCGAGGAAGATCTGCGACGAGAAGGCGTTCATGTTCGCCTGCACCGCCGCGGCCTCGAACTGCATCGAGCCGGAGTTGTCGACGACGACGATGATGTCGGCCGGCTGAAGGCCCACGTTGGCCATCTCGGAAACCGACGCACACTCGTCGCCGGTCGTGCCGTCGCCGCTGGAGTCGGCGCCGACGCCCATGTCGAGCTTGTCGGTCATCATGCCGGTCGCCGACACGGCATCGTCGCCCGTGTCCGTGGCGCCCGACGTCGCGCTACCGGCCGTCAGGCTCGTCGTCGGCAGCTGTCCGTCGTTGCGCTCGTCGTCGCCGCCACAGCCCATCGCCAGCAGGCAGCCCAGTCCCAATGCGGTCAGCCCGCGTCCCACGCGCACCCGAAAAACCAATTCATCCATCATGTCCCCTGTCCTCCGACGAAGACTCCCGCCGAGGGCCAGTGTGCCGGGTGGGACCTGGGCCGACAAGCACGGGGGTCGTGAGCCGACATACGGAGCGACGCCCCCGGGTCATCCCACGCGGGGGACCAGGGGGCGTCGGAGGGCGACCACGAAACGGTGGTCGTCGGTCGCGGACGACTAGTGCAGCCAGCGGTTGCCCTGGGCCGCGTCGTCGTCCTCGTCCTCGGCGACCTTCTGCGGACCCGCGTCGGCCTGGTTGCGTTCACGCATCAAAGCCGCGAGCACGAGCCCGAGTCCGCCCGCCCACAGGATGACCATCATCGCCACCCAGTAGGGCGAGGCCTCCATACCGATGAGCAACGGTGTGCCCGACTGCTGCGTGAAGGCGACGTGCTCGACCTCGAGGTTGTAGACCGCGATCGCGAAGACCAGCTGCGCGGCCGCGACGACGGCGCCGAGCACGAGCACGCGGTGCTTGCCCTCACGGCGTCGCGAGGACCACAGCAGCGTCGCCACCACGGTCTCGGCCAACAGCGCGATCTGAGCCAGCGTGGCGAACATGATCTCGGACTTCTCCGAGCTCAGCCCCGTCTGCTCGAGCACCAGGATGTACGAGCCCGACAGCGCGACCGCGGTCAGCAGTGCGAAGGCCTGGAACCGCACGAACGCGCGGCGCACCTCGGTGGCGGAGGCCACCGCCGCGGCGCGGGCCGGACGCACGAGGCTGGAGACGAGCAGCCAGCCGAGCACCGGCATCAAGAACGCCATCGAGACGAACGTGATGAGGTTGACCGTGTCGTAGCTCTGCACGTGCAGGCGATCGGACAGGTCGAGCACCGCCAGCGCGCTGCAGCCCACCGAGACCAGCGCGAGCGCGAAACCCTCGAGCGGACGGAACAACGGCGCCCACGCCTGTTCGACGCGGCGGCGCCACGACAGCAGGCACAGGCCACCGAGCAGACCCTGCGCGGCGATCGTGTAGCCGAGGATCGCCTCGCCGAGCAGACCGGACATCGTCGCCGCACCGTAGGGCACGCCCGACAGCTCCGCGGTGCTCGCCGCGAGGGCGGGCAGGGGTCCGAGCAGCAGGCCCGTGGCCGCCATGTCGCCGACGACCATCACGGCGCCGATGAGGCCGGGTCCGAGTACGCCCAGGCCGAGCAGACCGCCGACGACCATCGCGTTGACGCGCTGGCCGAGCGCGTCGCCGAGGCCGATCGCGGTCAGGTGTGTGGCGGCCGACAGCGCCAGCAGCAACGCCAGCGGCCACAGCACGGCCCCGGGTCCGGCGGTCATCATCAAGACCGGGATCGCCATCGCGAGCAGGGCACCACCGGTCGCCAGGGCGAACACGTTCGGGCCGATCGTCATCGCGAGCGCCAGGTCGCCGGCCGAAAGGCCCGTCATGCGCAGCACCGGCAGCGTGCCGGCCTCGCGCTCGCGCGCCGTGGTGGTCGCGGTCACGACCGGCGCGACGACGATGAGCATGACGCCCGCGAGCAGGAACGCGACGGTGCCGAACAGACGCCAGCGGGCGCCGGCGCCCATCGGCGAGCGGTAGCGTTCCATCGGCTTGACGATGCGCGCCGCGGCGGCATCGGGATCGGTCCAACCGGCGTGCCACAGGTCCGCATGAGGATCGGTGATGAGCTCGTGCAGGTCGTCGCGATGGTGGCGAGCCAGGCTCACCAGCTCCGCGGACACGTGCGGGACGGCCTCGGAGACCATCAGCGCGGCGGGGCTGTTCATCATCGCGGCCTCGCGCTCCATCGCGTCTTTTTCGTGCAGCCACGCCACGTGGGCGCGCACGGCGAGCCAGGTGGCGACCTCGAGACGCTCGTTGAACTCGCCCGGGGCCTCCGGACCCTGCGGCGCGACCTCCTCGACGAGCTCGGCGCGGTCGTCGGTCGCATCGGCGACGTCGCCGGCGCCCTCGCGCACGCGCAGCTGCTCGATCTGGCCCTGCACCGCGAGGAGCGTCGCGCGCTCGGCCGCGATCTGACGGGTCAGTCGCGTGCGCTGCACGTCCAGTCGCGTCGCCACGCCGTCGGCGTCGGCGCCCTTGCACGCGCCGACCCAGCCGATGCCGTCGAAGCCCACTACGTCGTCGCAACCCCAGCGACGCGCTTGGTCGGCCGTGGGCGCCTCCTCGAACACGCTCAGCAGCCGCGTGCGTCGCAGGTCGGCATCCTCGGTCTGGGCCGGCGACAAGTCGACGATCGCCTCCGACAAGGCGTCCCGCAGCTTGGCGGTGTCGCCCTGTAGCGTGCCGCTCGACGCGTCGATCGACATCTCTTCCAGCATCTCTTCGGCCTCGTCGAGCTGCCCCTTGGCCGCGTCGGTGCGCAGCCACAGCTCGTCGAGGATCGCCAGGCGCAGGCGGCGTTCGTACGCGAAACGCTTGTCGATGCGCTCTTGCTGACGGTCGTCGTAGTTGCACGAGCCCTGGCGGGGACCGCCGCATACCGCCCACGGCGATTCGAGTCCGAGCTCGACCCGCAGCTGATGCGCCTCGCCGCTGTCGATCTGCGACAGGGCCGATACGCCGAGCCACGACAGGCCGGTGAGAACGAAGACCGCGACGATCGCGGAGATGCACCGCGCTTTCAGATCACGGCGGAGGAACGGCCGTAGCCGCAGGGCAAGGGGCTGGCGCATCGTGGTGGGCTCCTATCGCGTCACATTGGGGTCGGTGGGGCGGGGCGGGACGGCTCACCATCCCCGGGTCGGGGGGGGTGAATCGTCGTCCGGGCAAAGGACACCGAGCTTCCTCGAGTGTTCCACAAAACGCACGGTGTCGCCTCCGCATATCGAGCGGACTGGTCCCTCGAACGCGCGAAGCGCTTCGGCGATTTCACATTCCTGCAGACAAAGTGCAGGGGCACCGCGACTGGTCGCGGCGTCGCGGCGCGCAGTACCATCCCCGCGATGACAGACCCCGAGGTCGAAGCGACCGCCGTCGGTGTGAGTGGGCAAGTGTGGGCACAGGTGCAGCGTTGGCTCGCCGAGCCCGAGTACGCGGCGGTCCACGCCGACCTGCGCGCGATCGTCGAGCGCGCGCAAAACGGTGATGCAGACGCGCGGGCCGAGCTCGCGGACGCGTTTCGTGGCCCGTTGCCGATCGGCACGGGCGGTCGACGTGGTGCGGTCGGTCCTGGGCCCAACCGGGTCAACGAGGTCGTCATGCGCCAGACCGCGCAGGGCGTGCTCGCGGCCATCGCGGCCGAGGGCGCGGCCATGCGCGTGGCGATCGCCTACGACACGCGCCGCGACAGCCGACGCTTCGCCCACGTGGTCGCGGGCCAGCTCGCCACCGGCGGGGCGGAGGTGATCTTGATCGATGCGCCACGGCCGACGCCGCAGCTGTCGTTTTGGGTGCGCCGCCGCGGCTGCGGCGCCGGGATCGTGATCTCGGCGAGCCACAATCCTCCGGGCGACAACGGGATCAAGATCTACGGGCCCGACGGCG
The DNA here is from genome assembly GCA_937896535.1 of uncultured Pseudomonadota bacterium. Lineage (GTDB taxonomy): Bacteria > Myxococcota_A > Polyangia > Nannocystales > Nannocystaceae > CALBMM01. The sequence continues at coordinate 10,932 of CALBMM010000052.1, read as the reverse complement.
CCCAGGTGCTCGGCGCGCGAGATCGCCGACTCATGGAGGGAATCGTGGCTGCCGACGCGGCGCCGCTGCCGGCGATCGATCCGGGGGCCGCTGCACGCGTCGAGGTGATCGCCGACGACGCGGGCCTGGCCGCGGTCGATGCGCCGTACCACGCCTGGGTGCGGGCGCAGGGGGTCGTGCACGAGGACCTGTCCGACAGTGGGCTCGCGGTCGTGTTCACGCCGCTGCACGGCGTAGGCCACACGTCGGTCGTGCCGGCGCTGTCGGATCTGCACGTGTCGCTGTCGTTGGTGCAGCGCCAGTGCGATCCGGACGGCGGCCGCTTTTCGACCGTGCAGACCGCCAATCCCGAGCAGCCCGACGCGCTGAACATGGCGCGGGATCAAGCCGACGCCGAGGGGGCCGACCTCGTCATCGCCAACGATCCCGATGCGGACCGACTCGGCGCGCTCGTGCGCGATCGCGAAGGCACGTTGCGGTTTCTCGACGGCAACCGGCTCGGCGCGCTGATGCTCGATCACGTGCTCACCCACGGCGAGACCCCCGAGCACGGTTGGGTCCTCACCACGGTCGTCAGCACCCCGCTCATCGGGGCGCTGTCACGGGCGGCGGGGGTCGAGGTCGTCGACGATCTGCTCGTCGGCTTCAAGCACCACGCGGCGATGATGGCCGAGCATCCGGACAAGACGGTGCTGTTCATGTTCGAAGAGGCGCACGGCTACATGCGCGGCGACGACGTGCACGACAAGGACGGCGCCGTCGCGGCGCGCCTGATGGTCGAAGCGGCGGCGTTGGCCAAGCGCGAAGGCAAGACGCTGCACGACAACCTCACCTCGATCTGGTCGCGCCACGGCTATCACCGCGAGCGGACCGGCAACCTTTATGCGTACGGCGCCGCGGGACGCGACGCGATCGCCCGCCTCGTGGAGACCTGGCGTGCGACACCGCCGACCGGCTTCGGCGGCCTCGACGTCGTGGAGGTCGTCGACCGGAAGGCACCGCGCGACACGGGATCGCCCACCCGCGATCTCCCCGGCAACGTGCTCGTGTACGCGCTGTCGGGCGAGGCAGGGAGCTGTCGGCTCGTCGTGCGGCCGTCGGGTACCGAGCCCAAGGCCAAGGTGTACGTGCTCGCGCGCAGTGAGCCCACCGGGGACGACGCCGACGCACTGTCGGCCGCGCAGTCGCGCATCGACGATCTCGTCGCCGCCGTCCTCGGCGATGCCGAGGCGCAGGCGCGGGCCATCATGGAACCGCTGCGTTCGTGACGACGACGGGCCGTCGCGTCGGGCTCGTCGGGCTCGTCGTCCTCGCCTTGGCGGCCTTCGCGGCGTGGCTGTCGTGGGGGCGACCGCCCGGCGTGGGCACGGCCGACGAGGCGCGCCGCGGTGCGGGCAGGGGATCGGAGTCGGACCTCGCGGCCGGGGGGGTCGGTGCGCGCCAGGCCACGGCGGCGGGGCTGGGGCGGGTCGGCGGCGACGTGGTCGACGACGACGGCGCGCCGCTGTCGGGCGGCCGCGTCCTGCTGCGCTGCCTGACACCGGTCGGGGACGTCCGCCCGATCGAAGACGGCAACGTCGACATCGACGAGGACGGCCACTTCGAAGGCCCGGGATGCCAGGGCCAGGTTTGCGCCGAGCTGCACCACGCCGGGTACGTCGCCGCCGAGCCGTGGGTGCTGCCGCGCGGGGACACCCCGACGTTGGTGGCGCGACCGCTCGGTCGGATCTACGGAGAGGTGCGCGACGGCGGCGGCGAGCCGGTCGTCGACGCCAAGGTCACGGCCGTCGCGGTCACCGACACGGACCCGACCGCCGTCTTGCCGTTGACGACGGCGGCGACCAGCACCGACGCCGACGGCGCCTTCTCGTACGCCTGGATCGAGCGAGCGCCCTGTGACCCGTGCCTTGCGGCGCAGCGCGGGTGTGACCCCGCGGTGGTGCCGTCGGCCGACGCCATCGATCTCCACGTGCGGGCCAGCGGCCACGGTCCGGCGACCGTGCGCGTCGATCTCGGCGAGTACGACGACGAGATGATCGTGGTGACGTTGGCCGCACCGGCATCGCCGATCTCCGGCACCCTCGTCGATCCCCAGGGCGAGCCGTATCCACGGGCGTTCTTGCTGGCGCGGTCCGAGGCCCGACCTTCCGAGCAGCAACGCGTCGAGCCCGACGCAGGGGCGTTTTCGTTCGACGGCCTCGGGGCCGGCGCGTACACCGTTCGGGCCATCCAGGACGGCGTCGAGCTCGCCCGCGCCGAGGGGGTACAGGTCGGGGGGCGCCTGACGTTGACCGGACCGGCGCAGCGAGATCTCCTGGTGGAGGTGGTCGACGAGGACGGGGCGGCGCTGCCCGAGGCGTCCGTCCGGGGAGGTCCGTTCGACCGGGCACACACCGACGAGGCGGGGCGCGTGTCCGCGACCGGGGTCGCCGAGGGCGACTACACGCTGCGCATTCGTCCCCGGCGCATGCCGACACGACTGCACACCGTGCACGTGGGCGACGCCGACGACGCGCCCGCGGAGCGCACGCCGACCGGGGCTCAAATCGTTCGAATCCGAGCCACGGCGTCGTTGGAGCAGTAAGCTCGCCAACATCTCGGACGCGCGGGTTATCATGCCGCCGGTGTCCAGCACGCCGGCGCAGCCCCGCGCGGGGCCCGAGGAACCCGAACCCGAGGGGTTTCCGCAGCTATTTGGCAAGTACGTGCTGGTCCGCCCGATGGCGCGGGGCGGCATGGGCGAGTTGTTCCTGGCCGCCTCCGGCGAGACGGGTGGCTTCGAGAAGCTGTGCGTCGTCAAGAAGGTGCTCGGCAGCGTCGAGGACCAGGGCGTGTATCGACGCTTCCTCGACGAGGCCAAGGTCGTGGTTCGGCTCAACCACGCCAACCTCGTGCAGGTCTTCGACGCCGGTCGGGTCGACGAGGAGTACTACCTCGCGATGGAGCTCGTCGAAGGACGGGACCTGCGTGCCGTGTGGAACCGCTGCGCGCAGCTGCATCGTCGCATCCCGGTCGACGTCGCGATCTACGTGATCCGCCAGGTGCTTCGAGGTCTCGAGTACGCCCACGATGCGCTCGGCCTCGACCTCGTCCATCGCGACATCTCGCCGCCGAACCTGCTCGTCGGCTACCGCGGTGACGTCAAGCTCACCGACTTCGGCCTGGCCAAGTCCGCGATCAAGCGCGAGCAGACGACGCCCGGTGTCGTGTTCGGCCGCTACAGCTACCTGTCGCCGGAGCAGGCGCGAGGGTTGCCGGCCGACCGACGCACGGACGTGTACGCGTGCGGCATCGTGCTGTGGGAGCTGCTGACGGGCCGTCAGCTCTTTCCCTCGACGGGGCGCGGGCACCAGCAGGCGCTCGCGGCGGTTCGCAACCCGCAGGTGCGCCCGCCCTCGACCCTCGTGCCCGGCATCGTCGACGGCCTCGACGACGCGGTGATGCGCTCGCTGTCCAAGGACCCGGCCGAGCGCTACCAAAAGGCCGGCGAGTTCCGGGCCGCGCTGTCGGAGGTCTTGTCGACCCACTTCCCCAAGTGCGACGCCGACCGCATCGGCGAGTTCATGCGCGACATCTTCGCGCGCGAGTACAAGATGCAGGGCCGCGACTACGCGGAGCTGTCGCGGCGCGACTTCTCCGACGTGCGGCAGCAGGACGAGCACACCGACGCGATCAGCATTCGCGACGTGCTGGGCTCGCGGTCCAAGAACGACACGATGGATCTCGGCGATTCCGACATCGTCGAGCTCGACAAGGCACGGCCCAAGGAGTGGAACGGTCCGCCGAGCCCCAAGAACCTGCGCGCCTCGGCCGAGTCGTGGCTGGGCAAGATCATCGCGCAGCGCTACCGGGTCGACCATCTGATCGGGATCGGGGGCATGGGGGCGGTGTTTCGGGCCACCCACCTCGCGCTCGGCAAGACGTTCGCGCTCAAGGTGCTGCACAGCGTCTACACTCGTGACGCCGACATCGTGTCGCGCTTCATGAAAGAGGCGCGTGCGGCCACGCAGACCGGCCATCCGAACATCATCGACGTCGTCGACATCGGCACCACCGAAGACGACGACGTGTACTTCGTGATGGAGCTGCTCGAGGGGCACACCGTCGGCTCCGTGATCGCCGAGAACGGCCCCGTCGCCGTACGCCGGGCGATCCACATCGCTCGCCAGATCTGCCGCGCCGTCGCGGCGGCGCACGAGGTGGGCATCATCCACCGCGACCTCAAGTCCGACAACATCGTGCTGGTCCCGCGCGGCAAGGACCCCGACTTCGTCAAGGTTCTCGACTTCGGCATCTGCAAGACGATGAACGCGGAGTCGTCGACGACCTCGCCGGGGCTGGTGATGGGCTCGCCCGACTACATGGCGCCGGAGCAGGGGGCCGGGCTCGATGCGACGGTGTCCTCGGACATCTACTCGATCGGCTGCATCGTCTACGAGATGCTCGCCGGGCGCCTGCCGTTCACCGGTCGCAACGCGATCGACGTGCTGATGCAGAAGGGCTCGCGCGATGCCCCGCGGGTCACCGAGTTCCGCCAGGAAGTGCCCGAGGTCCTCGCCGACGTGGTCGCGCGTTGTCTGATGCGCAACCCCGCCGACCGGCCGCCCTCGATGCGCGCCCTCGAGTACGAGCTGACGCGTGCCGTCGATGGTCGCGCGCAGGCGGTGGCGGCCGTGCTCGGACTCAACGTGGGCGGCGACGGCCGACACGACGACCCCGCGCCCAACGCGTCGGCCAGCTTCCACCGCGCCGCGATCGCGTCGATCGACGGGTCGGTGCTGCCGCCGGACTACGAGCCGCGCGACCACACCGAGATTGCGCCCGCGCCCAGGCGGCCCCGCGAGGCGACGGTCCGCGCGGTGCACATGCCGGCCGCAGGGATCAGCGGCGAGACCGTGGTCGTGCCACGCCCGACCCGACCCGCGCCGGCGAGCGCCGCGAGCGGTGGGGGAGGAGCCGCGGCGGCGAAGGCTCTGCTGTTCGTCGTGCTCGGTGGCGCGCTCGCGGCCGTCGGGATGTTCGCGCTCGGGAACGCGGGCTCGTCGGGCGCCGACGAGGCCGACGGCGGCGCGGTGCGAGCGTCGCCGGACGCCAAGACCGATTCGTCGCCGACGCCCGGTCCTGGTCCCGGTCCTGGTCCCGCTCCTGATTCTGGTCCCGCTCCTGGTCCGGCACCGGTCGACGATGGGGCAGCCGATGCCAAGGCTCCGTCCGCGCCCGCGGATGCCGAAGACGGCGGCGAGACGGCGGGATCGGCTGCACGTGACCCGGCCGGCGGCGGCGAGACCGAAGAGCCCACCATCGTCGTCGACGACGAGCCCGCACCACCGCCGGCGCCGACGACCGCCGCCGACCTCGCCGCGCAGGCCCAAGCCGCGCTCGACGAGGGCCACTGGTCCGACCCCGTGGAGGGCAGCCTCGCCATGTCGCTGCAGCACTTGAGCCTGCTCGATCCGAGCCACGAGGCCGTGGGCCGGCTGCGCCGCGAGGCGGCCAAGGTGTTGCTTCCGCAGGCCGAAGAGGCGGCGGAGGCCAAGAAGTGGTCGCAGGCCGCCGACGCGTACCGCGACCTCGTGCAGGTCTGGCCCGGACACCCGACCGCGAAGGAGAGTCTGGTCGAGGCGCTGCGCAATCAGGGACGCGTGCTCGCGCGGCACGACGATCACCTCTCGACGCTCGCGACCGCCGACGAGTGGCTCAACTACGCGCCCGAAGAACTCGACGCCCTGCTGCTGCGGGGCAACGCGCTGCTGGCACTCGAGCGCTACGACGAGGCCAAGGAAGCCTTCAAGGCGGCGCGCAAGATCAAGCCGCGTGACAAGCGGGTCAAAAAGGGGCTCAAGGCGGCCTCACGGCTCGCCAAGAGCGACGACGACGATTGACGCGGCCCGCTCGCGCGGGCCGTGGACGTCATGGGCACGGGCGGACGACCCGCGTCACATGAAGAAGAGCAAGTGCACCAGCACGAAGCTCGGGATGAGCAGCCCGATCGACCACTTCATGTAGCCGAAGAAGCCGGGCATCTCGACCTTCGACTCCTCGGCGATCGCCTTGACCATGAAATTGGGGCCGTTGCCGATGTACGTGTTGGCACCCATGAACACCGCGCCGACCGAGATGGCGGCCAGGATGTCGTAGGGAATGCCGACCTGCGTGACCATCTCGACGCCGCCACCGCCGAGGGTGCCGGACTCCACCATGCCCTGCGCGGTGTTGAAGAACACGAGATAGGTCGGCGCGTTGTCCAGAAACGACGACAGCGCGCCGGTGACCCAGAAGAACTTCGCCGGCGTGTTGACCCCGAGCTCGCCACCCTGCGCCTTGAGCAGCATCAGCGCCGGGATCATCGTCAGGAAGATGCCGATGAACAGCGCTGCCACCTCGAGGATCGGAAACCAGGAGAACTGGTTGTCCTCGCGCACCGATGGGGCGGAGGTGAACTTGGAGGCGACGGCGCAGGCGATCATCGCGCCTTCGCGGGCCAGGCCGTACTCCGGTCCGATCAGCGCGACGCACAACACGATGCCGAGCAGCCACACCATGTTGAACTTGCCCTCGATCGTCAGGGGCTCCACCGTCGTGGCATCCTCGGTCTTCGTCGCGGTCGTTTCCTTGGCGTAGAAGTGCCGATCCATGAAGTAGAAGATCGTCAGCAGCAGCGCGGCGACGACGAGCATCTCCTTGTACAGCCCCAGCGTCCAAAGGAACGGCACGCCCTGCAGGTAGCCCAGGAACAGGGGCGGGTCACCGATCGGCAGCAGCGAGCCGCCGACGTTGGACACGAGGAAGATGAAGAAGATGACGACGTGGACCTTGTACTGCCGCTCGTGATTGGTGCGCAGCACGGGCCGGATGAGCAACATCGAGGCGCCCGTCGTGCCGACGAGCGAGGCGATCGACGTGCCGAAGATCAGAAAGATCAGATTCGTCCGCGGCGTGGCCTTGAGGTCGCCTTTGAGCAGGATGCCGCCCGAGACGTAAAAGAGGGTGCCGAGCAGGATGATGAAGCTGAAGTACTCGTGCACGGTCTCCATGAGCGCGTGCATGTTCGGCTCCTGGATCGTGACCCAGTACAGCGGGTACGCGGCCAGGGCGAGCCCGACGATCAGCTTGTTGTGGTTGTGGTGCCACCAGTGCTCGACCTTCGGAATGAGCGGCAGCAGCGCGATGCACAGCAGCATCACCACGAAAAACGACACCAGCCACGTCGGCGGTAGCGTGACGTGCTCTTCGCCGTGACCTTCGGAGGCATGGGCGAGCCCCGGCCACGCCGCGCCGAGGAGGACGACGAGGGCGGTCAGCAGGGGGGCGAGGCGAAGCCGCGCAGCGGGCTTCGGCGAAGGCGAACGGTGGCAGCGGTTCAAGTGGGGAGCCTCCGAGCGGTGGTCCCAGGGACGTCCTAGGGCCAGTCCACCGCATCTTACGGGATGGTCGCAGCGGTGCGCCACCCTCGCCGCTACGGCGCGGCCACGGGGCCGTACGCGCGCCGGGACCGAGGACTTGTCGCGTCGCGGGGGCACGAGATACTTGACCGCCGATGTCGGCGGCCTACGAGCATCTGTCGTGGCCCAGGGTCATGGCGGCCCTGCATGGTCGACTCGCGTCCGAAGCGGCCCGGCAGCGGCTGCACGCGCGCGAGGAGCCGACGACGCTGCCGTCCGATCCCGCGGTGGTCGGTGCGCGCTACGACGAGGTGGAAGGACTCGCGATCGCCAACGAGCTCGGGGGCACCGAGTGGGTGACGGCGTTGCGCGACGTCGTCGACGTGGCGCCCACGCTGGCCGAGGCCGCACGCGGCTCGGTGCTCGACCCGCCGACGCTCGCATCGATCCGCGACCTGACCCGCGCGATCGTCACCGCGAGCAAGCTACGGGGGGCGCTGGGTGGAGCATCGGCGGAATCGGCCGCGGTGGCCGAGACGATCGCGACACGCTTGGCCGGGCTCGCCGACTGCGACCGTCTGCACGCCTCGCTCGATCGCAGTCTCGCGGTCGCGCCCGATGGCGAGATCGGACTGGCCGACGACGCGAGCCCGGGGCTGGCCCGGGCGCGGCAGCAGCTTCGCGAGGCGCGGGGGCGTCTGGCCAAGCAGGCCGACGCCATGGTCAAGCGCGCGGACCTGTCCGAGGCGCTCGCCGACAAGTACTGGACCGAGCGGCAGGGCCGGGTCGTGGTGCCGGTGCTCGCGAGCAAGCTCGCCGGCTCGCCGGCGCATGCCGGCATCATCCACGGATCGTCCGGCTCGGGGCAGACGCTCTTCGTCGAGCCGCCCCAGCTGGTCGAGGACAACAACCGCTTGCGGCGGGCGCAGCTGGCCGAGCGGGCGGAGGTGCGGCGCGTGCTCGAGGCGCTGTCGCGCGACATCGGGCGCCAAGCCGACGCCCTGTCCGCGTCGTTGGACACGTTGGTCGAGCTGGACGAGACGCTCGCGCGGCTCCGGCTCGGCGAGGACCTCGGTGGACGCCGGCCGCGGGTGGTCGAGCCGTTGCGCGGGGCGACGTTGCGGCTGCCCACGATGCGGCACCCGTTGATGGCGCTGGCGGGCACCGACGTGGTGCCCAACGACATGGAGCTGCGCGTCGGTTCCACCATGATCATCAGCGGGCCCAATGCCGGCGGCAAGACGGTGGCGCTCAAGACGGTGGGGCTGTGCGTGCTGCTGGCGCGCGCCGGGGTGCCGATCCCGACGGGGCCGGAGGCCGTGGTGCCGCTGTTTCGCCACCTCGTCACCGATGTCGGCGACGACCAGTCGATCGAAAAGGACCTGTCGACGTTCTCGGCGCACTTGGGCCACGTCCACGACGCACTGCGGCAAGCGCAGTCGGACGGCGACGGTACGCTCGTGCTGCTCGACGAGGTGGCGGCCGGCACCGAGCCCCAGCAGGGGGCGGCCCTGGCCGAGGCGATCCTCGTCACGCTCGCCGAGCGCGGCGCGACCGGCATCGTCACCACGCACTTCGACCGTCTCAAGATGCTCGCGGTCGATCGGCAGGACCACTTCGTCAACGCCGCGGTCGGCTTCGACCTCCAGGCGCTGCGTCCGACGTTCGAGCTGACGATCGGCACGCCCGGCAGCTCGAGCGCGATCGCACTGGCGCGGCGGCTCGGGCTGCCGTCGCAGGTCCTCGACGCGGCGGAAGCGATTCTCGGTCGGGCCGAGCGGGATACCGATGCGCTGCTGCGGCAGCTCGAAGGCGAGCGGACGCGGATCCTGCAGACCCAACAGAAGCTCGCGGCCGCCGAGGCCGAGCTCGCGCGCGAGCGGGCGCGACTTTCGGCGCGGGAAGCCGGCGAGCTCGAGGGGGCCAAGGTGCGCCACGCCAAGGCCAAGCGTGCGGCGGCGGCGTCGTTGCACGCGCTCGAGGACGAGATCACGCGGCAGCGCAAGAAGCTGCGGGCCGCCACGGAGCCCGCGTCCGTGCCCGGGCAGGCGGCGCCGGCCGTGGCCGACGCGCGCGCCCTGGCCAAGAAAGCCCGTGCGGAGATCGCCGCGGAGACGACGCCCGCGGAGGTCGCCGTCGACGACGAGCAACCCGGCGCGATCGCGGTGGGCGACCGCGTGCACGTGCCGGGACTCGGCGCCGACGGACAGGTGCTGTCCGTTCAGGGGCGCAAGGCCGTCGTGCAGCTGCCGACCGCGAAGATGACGGTCGCGCTCGCCGACCTCGTGCGACGCAAGGCCAAGCCGCGGCCGCGGGCGAGTGCCAACGCCGGGTCGGGCAGGCCCGGCGCATCGGCGGCTGCCGCGTTCTTCGGCGCCGACGCCAAGGCGTTCGACCCCAGCTTCGACGACGTCGTCGACGTTCGGGGTCAGCGGGTCGACGAGGCGACGACGGCCGTGGAGGTCTTCCTCGACCGGTCGATCGCGGCGGACCGTGAAGTGGTGGTGATCCGCCACGGACACGGCTCCGGTGCGCTGCGCAAGGTCGTCCGCGAGCACCTCGATCGCCTCGGCCACGTGGTGACCCATCGCAGCGGTCACTCGCGTGAGGGCGGCGACGGGGTGACCGTGGTATGGGTAAAGGCATGACGCGATCACGCGTCGCGGCGATCCTCGCCGCGGGGATCGGGGCCATGGCCTCGCCCTCGGTCGCGCTCGCCAATCCCGCCGTCGGCGAGGCGCGCTCGATCACCCGCGATGCCGATCGTGTCTACGCCCCGGTCGCCGGTGAGGCCGACGGCTCGTCCACGGTGATCAACCCGGCCAACCTCGGGTACCTGCGGGGGCTCAACGGGATCCTCGACCTCGCGTTCACGGCCCGCGGCGCTCGGCTGCGGGGTAGCGGGGTGGGGGCGATGCTCGGGATTCCGCTGCCGTTTCGAATCGCGTCGTTGGGGCTCGGCTATCAGTTTCTGTGGCCGGTGCAGCCGGACACCGGCGACTCCAACCAGGCGCCGCAGCAGCCCGACCACCCGTACAGCAAGGTCACGTTCGCGCTCGCGGTCCCGCTGATGCGATGGGTGCGGGGGCTGTCGGTCGGGCTCGGCTACTCGCGGCTGCTGTCTTCGGGCAACTTCCACGCCAAGGGTGTCAATCAGGTCGACCTCGGGATCGGGTACTGGCCGACCCGTTTCCTGGCGCTCGGCGTGGTCGGGCGGTCGCTCAACGCGCCCGCGACCGGCCTGCTGACCGACTGCGAACCCGACAACGAGCTCGACGGATGCGCGGTGCAGTCGATCGTCGTCGATCCCGAGATCGCGGTGCGTCCGCTCGGGACGGCGCAGCTCGAGTTCGCCGCCGGTGCACGCATCGCCCCGCGCGTCCCGGGGGACACCCGATTTCAGACGTTCGTGGTGGAGCCCCGCGGCCGCATCTCCACGTCGGTGCGGGGCGTCAAAGTGTTCGCCACCGCCGAGCGCTTTCAGTTCGCGCCGAACATCGGTGGTGGGGCGGTCGACAGCGCGAAGCGCGACGCGGTCAAGCTCGTCGCC
>CALBMM010000051.1 GCA_937896535.1 uncultured Pseudomonadota bacterium | reverse complement strand
GGCCGGTAGCATGCCGACCTCAGGCTGCGAACCCGGGGGACGGCGAGCACTTACGATCGAAACGTGCGGACCGAAGGGGATGTACCAGTTGCTGCAACTCGCAGCGGCGACTGCGACGAGCGCAAGGAGGGCGGGTATTGCCAGGTTACGTGGGGGACGGCGCGCCATGAACTACCTCGGGGGCGCCTCCAACCAAGACTGACCTACGCCACGCCCACGGGCTGCGACGGGCGGAGCGCATCTTTCCACCAGCGCAGGTGTGCGAATCAAGAGCTTGTCATAGCTCGCGTAACGCTAGCCAAGTTCGGGGCGCTCCCGATGCATTTGCTGCTAGCGTCTACGTTGGCTGGGGGCTACACCGAACGTGCCGGATCGACCCGCGAACGTCAACTGGAAAATGACAGGCTCCTACGACCCTCCACGACCGAACTCCCGCCGAGTTCGGCGGAGCACATGCAGTGTCATCATCTCCTCCTGGCGAGGTCTAGCAATCGCTACAGTTGCATTCGCTGGGTGTCGCGACGCGTCGCATGATCGCCTCGCAGACGCCGAGACTTATGTACGGAGTCAGTGCGAAGACGTCTGTGCCCGTTGGGACGAGTGCGGGCCGGCCCCCGACAACTTCGAGCCCTGCGACGTGGAGGAGTGCGTTGCGCTTCGACTCGGTCCTCCTCTCGACCCCTGTCTTGGCCCGCTGGTCGAGCTCAGCCGGTGCTACGCTGAGCGAGAAACCTGCGAGGACTACTTCGACCTAGTCGTCCCCGGCGCTCCGGGCACGATCTGCTACGAGTTCGTCCAGCTTGCACTCGAGTGCGTCGTCGAGCACGAAGACGAGATCGACGCCAACGCCACGCAAGGGGGCACATGACACGGTCCGTCACAATGCGGTCTCTTCTCGCCGCGCTGCTCCTGGCGTCCCCCGCGTGCCTGCGTGACCCGATCGAGGACGAGCCCGACGGGCCGACCGTCGAGCCGGAGTACTACGCGCTCGGGTTTTGTTCGTACAAGTGCTATCGGCTCGTCGAGTGCGGCCAGCTCGCCGCCGATGCGCACGGCACCTGCGAGGATGCCTGCATGGAGGAGACGCTCGACGCACTGTCGGGGGATGCTTGCTGGGAGGCGTGGATCGAGGCCCGGCGGTGCAACGTCCGCAATGCCGAGTGCGGTGGGGTCGACGGTGAGACGCTGCCGACAGGCGCGGAGGCCACCTGCGCGCCGCGGCGGGATATGCTCGATGCGTGCGAGCGCGAGCGCTGAGCGGCGCCGGGCGGCGGCTGTCCGCGCGCGCGGTCGGATTCTGCCTGGCATTCGCTGGGTGTCGCGACGCGTCGCATGATCGCCTCGCGGACGCCGAGACTTATCTACGGAGTCAGTGCGAAGAGGTACGTGCCCGTTGGAACGAGTGCGGGCCGGAAGCCCACGGGCGGGGGCACATGACCCGCGACGCTGCCGGATCAGGTCCCGCCCGGGACGACGTCGCGTAGCGGCGACGCCCCACCCCGGCCCAGCAGCAGCGCCCGCAGTCGTTCGCGGCGCATCGCCAGTGGGACGCGCAGCTCGGGCTGACGTCGCACGAGGGCCGGTGACAGATCGTCGGCGCCGGCGTCGGCGAGGTCGATCGCGTGCAGCTCCAGATTCAGGAAGTCGCGGCGTCGCGCCGCCCAGGCCAGCGGTCGCGCCAGCGCGCTCGCCAGCAGCGACGTGCCGATGATCGGCACGCGACCGAACGAGGTCACCGAGATCGGCAGCGACCACAGGCCCACGTCGTCGCGAAAGTGCGGCGCGGTGGGACCGAGGAACGTGCGCGCCCCCGAGGCGACCGAGGCCGACGCCCGGCCACGCACGCGCATCGCCGCCATCACGCCGAGCTTGGCCAGGTAGTACGGGGGCGAGGGCAAGGCCGAGGAGTCGTACGCGTAGCCGAGCTCGGCCACCGCCCGCAGCATGCGAGCGTCGTGGGTATAGCCGGGCGCGCGAAAGCCCTGCGGCTGGGCCCCGGCGTCGCGCAGCAACCGGTCGCAGCGGCGCAGGTCGGCGGCCAGATCGGCGTTGGACCAGCGCGACAGATCGTAGGCGTGCGCGTAGCTGTGGTTGCCCAGCTCGTGGCCGGCGTCCACCAACCCGCGCAGCGTGTCTTCGTGTCCGTCGGCGTCGCGGCCGATCACGAAGAACGTCGCGTGCACGTCGAGCTCGGCAAACAGCTGCACGAACCGCGGCAGCCACCGCGACAGCGCCAGCCCGGTCCGACGCGGGGCCGGCAAGCCGTGGATCGCGTGGTAGCAGTCGATGTCGTCGAGATCGACGCCCACGACCGTGCGCACGGCCGGATCGAGCGTCGTCACTGCCCCGCGCGGTCCCGGGCGCGCGACGGCTGCGAGCGCCCCCCGAAGCGGATCGCCCAAGTCAGCCGCCCCAGGTTCTTGAGCACGCGCGGCACCCGACGAAACAGATGGATCGACGGCGCCCGCTTCTCTTCGATCACGACCGGAATCTCGCGCACGTCCACGCCCTCGCGCTGCGCCCGTACCACGAGCTCGCTCGCGAACACGTCGTGCTCGACGATGCACCGCTCGGCCACCTCGATCACGGCGGCGCGCCGAAAGGCCTTGAGCCCGTGGGTGTCGGTGCCGCGAAAGCCCAGCGCCAGCCGCAGCGCGAAGTTGTAGACCCGCGTGGCGAACCGTCGCACGAACGGTCGCGTGTCCTCGGCGCCGCGCATCGCCTTGGAGCCGATCACCATGTCGGCCTCGCCCGGACGCAGCAGCGCGAGCGCGCGCAGGTGGAAGTCGACGTCGCAGATGTCGATCTCCTCGCAGACCACGAACGTGCCCTGCGCCCGCCGGATCCCCTCGCGCAGCGCCCCGCCGTAGTTGGGCTCGGGGTACGAAAAGCTGCTGACCTGCGGCCGCCGCGTTGCGATCGCGGCCGCGATCGCGACCGTGTCGTCGCGACTGCCGTTCTCGGCGAGGATGACCTCGTACGCGAGCCCTTCGGCCGTCAGCCGCTCGCACAGCTCCTCGAGACTCGCCTCGAGGATCTTCGCCTCGTTGTAGACCGGGATGACGACCGTCAGCTCGGGACTCGTTCGCTCGCCCACTGCGCTGCCTCCATTCCGGCGACGATGGCGTCTTCCATCGAGTTGTACGTCCAGGCGCCGTAGCGCCCACAGGTGTGTACGCCGACCTCGCGCAGCCACGCAAAGATCGTGTCGGTGGCCGACGCGTGCGCGTCGTCGAAGATCACGTATGCGCACGCAATGTCCCGCTGCTGCACGAAGGCGACGTCCTCGGGCGCACTGATCGCGCCCATGTCCGCGAGGTGGCCCAAGATCGCGTCGATGTCCGGCGCCCCCTGACGATCGGACAGCTCCACATACAGCGAGCCCCCGCCCGGCGGGGCCATCGGCGGCCACGCGTTGGAGTACACGCCCACCCGAAAGAACGGCACGTCCATCGCCGGCACGTAGACCCAGTGCTCGGCGATGGGCGGCGGAGTGGTCGTCGCCACGTCGAGCCAGCGCCACGGCACGCAGCGCAGCCGCCCCACGGCCTCGCGCACGGCATCGGGCACGTCCCCGATCGCACCGACCAAGGCCGGCAGCGGGATCGTCGAGACGAGCTCGCCGTACGGCAGCCAGTCGTCGTCGCCGGCCAGACGCACCCGCCGTCGGACCACGTCGATCGCCTCGACCGCCGTCTGCAGTCGCACGCGGCCGTCGTCGCGGCCGGCCAGCCGCTGCGCCATCGCCTCGGGCAGCGCATCGATGCCCCCGGCACGCGGGTACAAAAAGTGCGCGTTGTAGCCGAGCCCCTCCTGCACCACCCCGAGCGCGCCCCCCACCACCTGTGCCACGTCGGGGATCGGCACGAAGCGCTGCACCCAGTCGGCCGTCAGCTCGTCGGGGCTCATGCCCCACAGCTTGGTGTTGTACGGGATGAAGAAGTGCTCGGCGATCCCGTTCCCGAAGCGCTGGCGGGCGAACTCGCCGAAGGTCCGCGGCGGTCGTGCGTCCGGGGACGCCGCCTCCACCTGCGCCTGCACGAAACCGACGAGACACTGCTGCACGATGGCGAGCGGCAGGCCGTGCAGGTTGGCCTGAAACGGGTACGGCAGCATCGTGTCGTGGACCCAAACGCCGGTTCGCCGCTCGATCTCCACGAGATCTCCTGGCGCGAACAAATCGTCGACCAATGCGCGAACCCGATCGTCGCGCAGATGCAGCCAATGCCCCGTCACGTCGAACGTGTATCCGTCGCGGCGATGCGAGCGCGCCTTGCCTCCCACGCGTTGGTCGCGCTCGGCGATCAACCACGGTGTTCCGGCCGGTAGGTGCAGCGCGGTCGACAACCCCGCCAAGCCCCCGCCGAGGATCACGACCGGGCCCGAGGCGTCGCCACTCACGGATCCGACCATACCGCCGACGCGAGGCCGGGCTCAAACGGCCTGGACATCGAGATCTGCCCCATGCACACTGCCGAGCCATGGAGCTGAGAGGCCTGGGGAGATATCGGCTGGTCGCTCCCCTGTCGATCGCCAGTGACTGCGAGTTTCACCTCGCACGGCACGAGGACGAGCCCGAACAGGGCCCGCCGAGCTACCTCGTCAAGCTGCTCGCCCCCCAGCGCGGACCCGACGCCGACCGGCGCCGCGGGCAGTTCGACCACGAGGTCAAGCTCCTCAAGAGCTTCAACCACCCGTGCATCCCCACGCTGCACGCCGCCGGAGAGCAGGACGGCATCGCGTACCTCGTCGTCGACCGGGTCGACGGGATCACCCTCGCCGAGTTTCTCGGCCACACCAAGGGCGAGCCCACCTCCGTCGGCAAGGAGCTGGCCGTCTACATCATGGGCCAGCTCGCCGACGCGCTGCGGCACATCCACACGCTCGAGTACCTCGAGGACGGCGAGCCCACCCCGCTCGACGTGGTTCATCGCGATCTGAATCCGTCCAACATCATGGTCAGCCGTCGCGGCGACGTGGTGCTCATCGACTTCGGCAAGGCCCACTCGCAGTGGCTGCCGGCCGCACACGACGACCCCATGGCGGGCGACCTGGCGTACATGGCTCCGGAGCGTCTCGCGCCGGCCGGACGCGCCGACGACAAGTCGGACCTGTTCGCGATGGCCGTCACGCTGTGGGAAGCCCTACGGGGCGAGCGGTGCTTCGCCGGTGACGACGACGCAGCCACGCGCGACGCGATCGAGCGCTTCGACATCAGCCAGTCCGGACGCCGCGTGACCGGCCTGTCCACGAAGCTGTCGGAGATTCTCCGCAAGAACCTCGACCGCGATCCCGCCCGCCGCTACAGCGGGGCCTACCAGCTGCTGCAGCGCCTCGCGCAGTCTCCCGAGGCGCACTCGGCCGAGACCTCGCGCGCGGAGCTGGCCAAGCTCGTCTCGCAGCGCGCGGGGTCGTGACCGGCAGCGACGCGCCGACGGCCAAGCTCGCGCCGTGGCTCGTCGCCCTGCTGGCGACGTACGCGTACTTCGTCGGTGCGCCGGCGTGGAATCAGAACTCGCGCCTGGCCCTGACGCGCGCGATGGTCGAAGACGGGACGTTCGCGATCGATCCGTACGAGGCCACGACCGGCGACAAGTCGTTTCGCGCCGGGCACTACTACTGCGACAAGGCCCCCGGCGCCTCGTGGCTCGCGGTGCCGGCCTACGCGGGCCTGTACGCGTTCCGTCGCGTCACCGGGGGCGAGCTGCCCGACGTGCACGTGCGCTCGCTCGATCCCCGCGACCGCGCCGCCGGCCGCGAGCCCGACCTCGACGCGCGCCTGCCCGGCGATCGCCTGCGCTACAACGCCGCGTACCGTCTCGCGTTGTACGTGGCCACGCTGCTGTCGGCGGGCGCGCTGTGCTGGCTCGCCGCGATCGCTGTGGCCCGCGTCGTCGCCCGCGATTACCCGGTCACGGTCGCGCGCGCTCGGGCCGTCGCGATCGTGTGGGCCGTCGCGACCCCCGCCCTCGCGTACGCGACCTCGCTGTACGGCCACGCGACCTGCGGTGCGTTGCTGCTGCTGGCCTACGAGCGACTGGGCCGCGCATCCCCGACGTCACGCGACGCCGCCTGGTTCGGCACCTTCGCCGGACTCGCCGTCGTCACCGAGTATCCCGCCGCCCCGATCGCCGCGGCGCTGTGGGCCTGGGGGGCGTACCGCCACGGCATGGGCTTTGCGTGGCGCAGCGCGGCTTGGGCCGGAGTCTGGGCGGCGCTGCTGGCCGCGTACCACACCATCGCGTTCGGCGGTCCACTCGCGACCGGCTACGACTTCCTCGTCACCGCAGAGTTCGCCGAAGGCATGGCGGTGCGCTACGGCATCGGTGCGCCCGATCCCGCGGTCGCGCTTCAGCTTCTGTTCGGCACGTACCGCGGGTTGTTCTACGTCAGCCCCGTGCTGCTGCTGGCGGCGTGGGGACTGGGCCGCGACGCGTGGCGCGGCGAGGGACCGGCCCGCGTGCACGCCCGCGTCGCGATCGCGATCGCCGTCTACTACCTGCTGCTCAACGCCGGCTATTACATGTGGGACGGCGGCTCGGCCGTGGGCCCGCGGCACATGGTGCCTGCGCTCGGCTTCCTCGCCTTCGGCCTGGTCACCGCGTGGCGCTCGGCTCCCCGCGCGACGGTGGTGCTCGCGATGCTGAGCGCCCTGCAGATCTGGATCGTCGCGAGCGTGGGCCCCGAAGCGCCCCGCGCCGGCGATCCGATCTGGGAGTACGCGTGGGGTCGGCTGTGGGCCGGCGACGATGGTCAGGGCGCCACCAACCTCGGCCGCTGGCTCGGCCTGCCGGGCCTGCTGAGCCTCGCGCCGCTCGCCGCGATCTGGTGGTGGGCCCTCGGTCAGAAGCGACCGGAGATGCCGAGCCCGGCGGAGCGCCCGTCGAAGTAGGGCGTGAACGCGGCCTTGGGCTTGACCTTCTTTTGCGAGTACACGACGAAGTGGACCGCACCGCCGATGATCAGCCCTGCACCGACACCGAGCGCCACGCCCCCGCCGATCCGGTAGTTTCGGACCTTGCGCTGCCGCTCGTCGAACTCTTCGTAGCTGGCGGCTTCCTTGCCGTCTTCGACCTGGGCGATTCCCAACAGCGCCCCACCGGCGGCCGCCCCTCCCACGCCGACGCCCGTCAGCACCCAACCGGCGACGTCGGTGACCCAAGGTCGCCGGTAGTCGTCCGGTGGCGTCGACGTGTCGTCGATCGGCGTGCCGACCGGATCCTCCTCGACCGGATCCTCCTCGATCGGATCGTCTTGCACCGGGTCCTCGATCGGCGGCGGCGGGTCGCTCTCGTCGCTCGCGAGCTTGTCGGCGCAGGCGTAGATCGCCGCCTGGGCGAGCTGGCGCAGCTCCGGGTCCGCGACCGGGCTCTCCTCGACCTTCTTGTACTTGCGGATCGCGCCCTTGCAGTCGCCGAGCTGGTTGAGCGCCTGCCCCATCCCGTACAGGAACACGGGGTCGGGCTCGATCTTGTAGCCCTTCTCGAACGCCTCGCGGGCGCCCTCGAAGTCACCCTCGGTGAACCTCTTGTTGCCCTCGACGGCGAGCTCGAGCGCTTTGGGGTCCTTCGGCTTGGCCTCGGCCGGAGTCGAGGCGAACGCGAGGGCCAAGGCCGTCACGAGCACCGCGGCTCGGGTCACATACCGGGAATGCCGACGTTGGGGTCCCACTCAGGCTTCTTCTTCTTCGTCGTCTTGGGGGTGGGCGCCGGCTTGGGTGCCTTCGGGCGTTTCGGCCGCTTGGCCTTGGCCGCCTCCGACCCGTCGTCGTCAGGTGTACCACCGTCGCCGTCGTCCGCCGAGTCGACTTCGATGACCGGTTCCTCGGTCGCCACCGACCCCGGATTGCCGCTCGGGTCGGCGTCGCCGCCTTCGGCCGTGGCGGGAGGCGCCGGCGGATCGGGGGGAGGCTCGCCGTCGTCGCCCGCGGGGGCGACCGGATCCATGTTGACTGTCTTGGGCGCTTCGTCGGGCTCGTCGTCGTCGGCTTCGTCGGGATCGGCGAGAGGATTGGGCGCGATGATGACCTTCGGCACCGGCGTCGGCTTGGCCGCCTCGTCGCTCTTGTTGAGCATGTACCAGCCACCGGCCCCGAGACCGACGACCGCGACCAGGCCCGCGACGATCGCCAGCGCCACGCCCGGCTTGGTTTGACCCGGCACCACGTCGACGGGCACCTCGGTCACCGACGAGCCGTAGTCGCTGGGCCCGGGCGTCGGCATCAGGGCCGCGCCGCGCAGCTCGGACGGCGTGAGATCGGATCCGGACTCGGCGAGTGCAGCGGCCGATCCGGCCGCGCTGCCCGGGGCGGCGACGCCGAGCATCGGCTCGTTCGCCGCGGGCGAGACCACCGCGGTCGGGTGCAGCACCGGCTGGGGTACGGTGGTCGCCTCGTCGCGTTCGGTCGCCAATTGGGAGGCGATCTTGGCGATCTCCTCCGCGCACAGGTCCTTCATGAAGCGCCCGAGGCGGGCGGACGACACCGGCAGCCGAGCCTCGCGCGAGAAGTCCTCGAGATCGATCTGCAGGTCGAGCGCGGACTTGTAGCGCTGCGTCGGGTCGGCCATCAGGGCCTTCATCACGATCGCTTCGAGCTCGGGCGGATAGTCCGGACGGATCGAGCTCGGCGTCGGGACCTCGCCCTTGGCGACGCGATTGAGGATCGCGAACTCGTTGTCGCCGGCGAACAAGCGGGTGCCCGTCGTCAGCTCCCACAGCAGCGTGCCGATCGAGAAGATGTCGCTGCGCCGATCGACCGCCTCGCCCCGGCACTGCTCCGGAGACATGTATGGGATCTTGCCTTTGAGCGTGCCGGCAATGGTTGCGACCTGGGCGGTCGCCGCCTTCGCGATGCCGAAGTCGACGATCTTGACGTCGCCCTCGAACGTCACGAGCACGTTGGACGGCGAAACGTCGCGATGGACGATGCCCAGGGGCTTTCCGTCGAGGCCGACCTTTTCGTGCGCGTGGTTGAGGCCCGCGGCCATCCCCATGATGACGTGCAGGATGTGCTCGAGCGGCAGCGCCATCGACTTCTTGCGGGCGGAGCGGACGAGCTTGCGCAGGTCGACCCCCTGCACGTACTCCATCGTGAAGAAGTACGTGCCGTTGTCTTCGCCGATGTCGTAAACCTGGACGATGTTGGGGTGGTGAAGCGTCGCGGCCAGGCGCGCCTCCGCCAGGAACATCCGGATGAAGTCGTCGTTCTCGGCGTGCTGCGGAAGGATGCGCTTGAGCACCACGACTTTCTCGAAGCCGTGGATCGCGGTGGCGCGCGCCAGGAAGAGCTCGGCCATACCGCCGGTCGCGAGCCGACGGATCAGTTGGTACTTGCCCAACTTCCCCCCCAGCTCGCCGATCGAGGCATCGGCGTGCGAACCCAAGGTCACCGTCAGAAAGTCTAGCGGTGGGCGGTCGACCCGATCAAGCGCGATGGGCGCAAACTCGATGTCACGGCAGCGTCGCGGGAGGGGCTCGCCAACCGGGTCGCAGTGGCCGTTTGACGCCCGAATTCGCATACTTCCCCGCGGCCAGGTGCGACGTCGCAGCACACCGCGCGGTCGGTCGCGCGGGGGAGGCCGCGGGTGCGCGGGACCCGATCTCCCTGATCCGCGCCTACGAGACCGCCGGGTGACGGCCCCCGCCGGGGTCGACTAGACTTCGCCGACGTGCGCAGCCCGGCAACGATCCGCGTGACGACCCTCCTGCTCGGGGCGATCATCTTCCTCGGCGTCGCCCCCGACGCGACCGCGGCGACCGATCTCGAACCCGCCGCGGGAACCAAAGGCGACGAGCGGCAACCCGACTCGGATCCGCCCACGCCGTGGGGCGCGATCGTGGCCGGTTGCTTCGGTGTCGCCTTCGGCGGACTGCTCGCGGCGTGGCAGATCAAAGGGCTCTCCAAGCGCCGCTGAATGGGGCTCGGGTTCTGTGGCGTGCCTGCTTGTCTGCCGGCTCACGCCTGCGACGCCCCGAGACCGCGGTCTCGCCGGCCACGTTCGACCACCCGAGGAAACGCCGAAATTGGGCGTTGGTAGCGCGAAATCCCACGTCGGCGCATCTGCTTTCTTCTTGACCCGCTGCCATTCCACGGGGGAGAGTTGTTTTATGCCGCGCGTCGGACAATCGCTTGCCTGCCTTGTGATCTTGTTGGGTCTGTCTTGCACCCAGAATGTCGACGACCCCGCCAACTTCACCGTGGGTCAGACCCAGGGTGCGAGCAGCAGCGGCGCCGGTAGCTCGAGCGACGGCCAAGGTCAGGAAGTCACCAGCAACGGCGACGCCAACAACGAGACCGGCAGCGTCGACTCGTCCAGTGGTGGTCCCGGTTCGACGGGCTCGCCGACGACGGGTCCCGTGAACCCGACCGGCGGCGGCAACGGCATGTGCGGCGACGGCCAAGTCGCGCCCGGTGAGCAGTGCGACGGCGCGATGCTGCAGGGCTTCGACTGCGGCAGCCTCGGCCTCGGGTCCGGCACCCTCGGGTGCGACCCGATGACCTGCACCTTCGACACGTCGATGTGCTCGGGCGGCGGCGGCGGCACCGGCGGCCTCGAATAACGTTGTTGCGCCCCCGCGTGGGCGCGGGATGACCGACGCGTGAACGCCCGGCTCGGCGTCGCGCTGATGCTGTTGTGCACGGCGATCTGCCTGTGGTTCTCCCCCGGGCGGATCTCGGTGCCCGACGACGAGATCGTCTTTCAGACGACGCGCAGTCTTTGGGAGCGGCACTCACTGGCGATCGAGGGCATCCCTCGCCGCACCGGTGAGCTCAAAGGACGGCCCGACGGCACCTTCGGGTGGGCCCCGGGCACCGATGGCAAGCGCTACGGCTTCTTCGGCCACGCCCTGTCGTTCGTCGCCCTGCCGGCGTACGGCCTCGGCAAGGTCGCGGCCGCGCGCGCGCCCGAGCAGTGGCGACACGCGGTGCGCTCCGATCACTTCTGGCTGCACGGGCGGTCGGCGGCCGAGGACTACCCGCGCATGTTCGTCGGCTTCACCAACTGCGTGCTCGTGGGGATCGGCGCGTGGGTGTTCGCGGCGTGGATCGTCGCGCTCGGCTACGGCTCGACCGTCGCGGTCGCGGGCGGGCTCGCCTACGCGTTCGGCACCAGCATGTTCCCGTACGCGGGCACGTTCCTGTCCGAGCCCCTCTCGGCGTTGTGGCTGTGCGCGGCCGGCTTGTTCACGACGCGCGCGCACGCGGCTCGCTCCACCGAGGTGATGCGTCGGCAGCTGACGATCGCGGCGATGTTCGTGGCGCTGTCGATCCACACGCACATCCTCAACGTCGTCGCCGTACCGGTGTTCGTCGCGTGGGCGATCGGCCCGTGGCGCCACGCGTGGTCGCGGCGCGGCACGTGGGGACCGGCCGTCCTCGTCGGGGCCGCCGGCATCGCGCTGCTGGGTATCTCCCACTGGGCCCGCTTCGGCAGCCCGTTCGAGACCGGCCGCTACGACCACTACAGCCACTTCATCGTCCCGGGCCGAGGCCTGGTCGCCATGATCGCGTCGCCGGGTCGCGCGGTGTGGCTGTACTCGCCCGCAATCGTCGTCGCGGCGTTCGGCTGGCCCGAGTTCTTTCGTCGCCACCGCGATCTCGCGTGGACCGTGATCGGCATGTTCGTGCTGCGTTGGATCTTCGTCGCGGCCCGCAGCGACTGGTGGGGCGGCTGGGCGATCGGCGCGCGGTACCTGCTGCCCGTGGTCCCGTGGTTGCTGCTGCCATTGGCGCCGCTGCTGTCGCGCGCTCGCGGCTGGCGGCTGGCCTCGGTCGTCGGCGGCCTCGTCGTGTCGGCCGCCGCGTGCACCTATCTGGCGACCTACAGCATCTTCGACCACATGCTGCGGCTGGTGGCGGCGGCCTCGAAGGCCGATCCATATCTACGGCGCTCCCACTGGGACATCGACGCGAGCCCGTGGGTCGGGTTCGCCGACCTGCAGCCGGACATGCTCTCGCGGGGCGCGGCGGCCCTGGCCGACCACGGTCACCCGGGCCTGTGGCACGTCTTCATCGCGATCGCCGTCGTGGCCATGGCTGCGGCCGCGTGGCTCGGGTGGCAGCTGCGCCGCTCGGCCCCGCCCCCGGCTTGATCTATCCTGCGCGCCATGGCGGACAAGGGCGGCAAATCGGCCATCACTCCCCGAGAGCAGGACTACCCCCAGTGGTACCAAGACGTGATCCGCGAAGCGGACCTCGCCGAGCCGGCGAAGGTCGTCAAGGGCTGCATGGTGATCAAGCCGTACGGCTACGCCATCTGGGAGAAGATCCAGCGCAACCTCGACGGGCGCTTCAAGGACACCGGACACGTCAACGCGTACTTCCCGTTGCTGGTGCCGCAGAGCTTCATCACCAAGGAAGCCGAGCACGTCGAGGGCTTCGCGCCCGAGCTGGCCGTGGTCACCCACGCCGGCGGTGAGCAGCTCGAAGAGCCCTACGTCATCCGGCCGACGTCGGAGACGATCATCGGACACTTCTTCGCGAAGTGGATCTCGAGTCATCGCGACCTGCCGATGCTCGTCAACCAGTGGGCCAACGTGATGCGCTGGGAGCTGCGCACGCGGATGTTCCTGCGCACCACGGAGTTTCTGTGGCAGGAGGGGCACACCGCCCACGCCAGCCACGCCGAGGCCCGCGAGGAAGTCGAGCGGATGCTGCACGTGTACGGCGACTTCGCCCGCGACGTGATGGCCATGCCGGTCATCCGCGGCATCAAGACCGACTCCGAGCGCTTCGCCGGCGCAGTGGAGACGTGGTGCATCGAGGCGATGATGCAGGACGGCAAGGCGCTGCAGGCCGGCACCAGCCACGACCTCGGGCAGAACTTCGGCAAGGCCTTCGACGTCAAGTACCAGACCGAAGAGGGCGTGCTCGACTACGTGTGGCAGACGTCGTGGGGCGTGTCCACGCGGCTGGTCGGCGGCGTGATCATGGCGCACTCCGACGACGGCGGGCTCGTGCTGCCCCCGCAGCTGGCCCCGATCCACGTCGCGATCATCCCGATCTACAAGAGCGACGAGCAGCGCGAGTCGGTGATGGCCGCCGCCAACGCGCTCAAGGAGCGACTGTCGGCGATCGACATCTCCCCGCCGCGCGCCCGCTGGCGCGACTTCATCACGGTCGAGATCGACGACCGCGACCTGCGACCGGGCGCGAAGTTCTATCACTGGGAACGTCGCGGAGTGCCGATCCGCATCGAGCTCGGACCCAAGGACCTCGAAAAGGGTCAGGTCTGCGTCAAGATGCGCATCCCCACCGCCGCCGGCGAGGGCAAGGAGTTCTTGGCCACCGACGCGTTCATCGACGGCGTGCAGGCGCGGCTGGCCACGTACCAGAGCGAGCTGCTTCGCCTCGCGCAAGCGCGGCAAGAAGCCAAGACCATCCACCTCGACACGTGGGACGAGTTCCTGAAGACGTTCGAGGGCGACTCGTCGCTGTTTGCGTGGTGCCACTGGGACGGAACGGCGCAGACCGAAGCGGAGATCAAGGCGGCCACGAAGGTCACGATCCGCTGCGTGCCGCTGCCGGGTCAGGGTCCGGAGCCGGAGCCGGGCGTCTGCATCAAGAGCGGCAAGCCGTCCAAGCAGCGCGTGCTCATGGCAAAGGCGTACTGAGCGTGTCGACGCGCGCGCACGTGCTCGTGGGTCTGCTCGGCGTCGCGGCGTGTCAGCCCCCGCCGCCGGAGCCGCCCAAGGGCGTGGTCCCGCCGGGGTGCACCGGCGAGTACCTCGACCTGGCGCAGGTGTTTTCGCAAGGCAGCTGTGTCGTGGCGGAAGCGACCGAGGCCCCGAGCGCGGCGCAGCTTCGGCTGGAGCTGTCGCCGGCGCCGCTGGATCTCGCCCCCGGCGCGGTGGGGCAGATCGAGCTCGTGATGATCAACGCGTCGGGAGCCGACCTCGCATTCGACCTCACGATTCCGTGCGAGCCGGCGCTCGGCTTCCCGATGCAGGTCGCGACGGCGACGGGCGATCAGTCGCTGCGTAGTGGCGATCCCGCCGTCGAGGACGCGCGAAGCGGGACGGCGTGCCAGACCCAGCAGGTCGTCCGCGTCGGCCTGCCGCCGACCGGTCGCGCCAAGATGCCGCTGTCGATCCGAGCGTGCGCGGCCGGGACGGTCGAGCCCTGTGGCCTGCCTGCGGGGGCGCATCCGTTGGCGGTTCAGGTCCCGCTGCCGCGCGTGCGGCCGGCGGCCGGTGTGCTGCGGGTCGCAACGCCGCAGGCCGAGACGACCGAGAGCGCCGAGACCGAGTCGCCGTAGCGCGGCCCGACGTCAGCGAGGCACGTCGTCGACGTTCGGCTTCGTCGCGGCCGCGATCGGGTTCGCCGCGTTGGCGACCTCGGTCGCGCCGCGCCACGTCAGGTGACCGCCCACGAACACGAGCCACGAAAGCAACGCCAGCCGCAGCGTGCGGGCCGGGACGTGGCTGGCGAACCGGGCACCGACGATTGCACCGAACACGCCACCGGCCGCGAGTTGGGCCAGCAGGCCCGGCGACCACGACCCGTGGGCGATGTGCAGTCCGCCGCCGACGGCCGCGAGCGCGAGCCCGAACGCGAGGTCGGTCCCGACCACGGTCGCCGCCGCCAGGCGCGTGCGCTGCAGCAGCAGCAACGTGCCCAGCGCGCCGGCACCGGCGGACGAAAAGCCCACTTCGATCCCGATGGGCAGGCTCAGCGGGCCCACGCCGCCTCGCATCGGCGCCGACGACTCGGCCTGGTCGCGCTGCATCGGTCGCCACCCGCGGTACAGGCCGGCCGCCGCCCCCACCAGCACGACCGCCCCGACGCCGAGCAGCACCGCCCCGCGCAGGTCGGACATCGACAGCCGCTCGAGCAGCAAGCCACCGCCGACGACGCCGGGCACCCCCCACACGATCATCGTGCGCGCCGTGGCCCAGTCGACGTTGCCCGTGCGCACGTATGTCGCGAGCGCGGGGATCTTGACGATGGTGCCGAACGCCAGCGCCGTACCGACTGCGACGGGCGGCGACTGCCCGAGCACGAGGATCAGCACTGGCGCCGTGATCACGCCGGCGCCCACGCCAGTGGTCGCGATGGCCGCCGCGATGGCGAAGCCGATCAGGACGGCGATCACCGGGCCAACGTAGCACCAATATTTCACGGCAAACCACGTAGTTTAGTAACGTCCCCGAACGACGAGCCCCCGCGGCTTCCGGTTCACGGCCGGAATCCTGGTCATCGTGCTGATTTCTCGGATCGGCCAATTCAACGGCATATTGAGTAGTTTTACTGAGACGCCGGCCGTCGCTCGGTCCCGCGGCCAGCGCACACCGACGCGTCGGACGCCGGAACCTCGGCCCGCCCACGACGCCGCGAAGCGATGGTCGCCGCCGCGCCGCGGAGATCAAGGGGGGCCGGGAAGGCCCGGCCACTGGCCCGCGACATCACGGGCGCGCGTCCGACCCGGCCTCGCCGGACGAGTCCCGCACTCACGCGCAGGTGATACGTTCGTCCGGTCCCTTCGATGCCCCCCGAAGACAGCAACGACCCCCAGCCGACCGACGAGCAGCTGCTGCGGCGTTGGCACGGCGGCAGCAAGGCGATGGGGAGCCAGCTGTTTCAGCGGCACTTCTCGAGCGTCCAGCGCTTCTTTCGCAACAAGGTATTCGCCGACGACATCGAGGATCTGGTCCAGCAGACGTTCCTCGGCTGCATCGAGGGCATCGCCCAGTTTCGTGGGGACGCGAGCTTTCGAACGTACCTGTTCGCGATCGCGCGGCGTCGCCTCTACTCGTATCTGCGAGCACGCAATCGGTCCAAGGAGCGAGAGGACGCCGACCTCAGCGTCACCTCCGTGCACGACCTCGGGATGACGCCCAGCAGCGCCGTCGCGGCCGCCCGGGAGACCATCCTCATGCTCAAGGCCATGCAGCGGCTACCGGTCGAGCGGCAGTCGCTGCTCGAGCTGTTTTACTGGGAAGATCTGCGTGGACACGAGATCGCGGAGGTCCTCGACATCCCGCCCGCGACGGTTCGCACTCGCCTGTTCCGGGCGCGCGCCCAGCTCAAGGAGATCCTCGACGAGATGCTGCGACAAGACGGCATCAGCCAGACGGTCGACATCGAGGTCCATCTGCGGGCGATGCGGTCGACCCCATAGGCGGCCCCGCGATGGAAGAGCGCGGCCGGAGCGTCGAAACCCAGATCCTGCAGCGGAACATCGCGCGGCGGCTCTTCGACGAAGACGTCCTCGTCAAGGTCGGTCGCTTCACGATCCTCGAGCGACTGGGCATGGGGGCGATGGGAGCCGTCTACCGCGCCTACGACCCGACGCTCGATCGCGCGGTGGCGCTCAAGGTGCTGCATCCCAACGTGATGGCGGCTGCCGCCGAGGCGGAGACGACGATGCGTCGCGAAGCCCAGGCCCTCGCGCGACTGGCCCACCCGCACGTCGTGACGGTCCACGAGGTCGGCGGGGAAACGCACCGCATCTGGATCGCGATGGAGCTCGTCGACGGAGGCAACCTCGCCGAGCGACTGGCCGCACTCGACGACGACGCGCGCTTCGACACGGTCGTCGACGCGATGCTCCAGGCCGGCGAGGGACTGCACGCGGCCCACGGCGCGGGCGTCGTGCACCGCGACTTCAAGCCGGCCAACGTGTTGGTCGGCAAGGACGGGCGGATCAGGGTCGCCGACTTCGGCTTGGCCAGTCGCGGCGACACACGCGAAGCCAGCGACAGCGACTCGGAGGCGTCGGTCGGCGTCGGCACCCCCGCCTACATGGCGCCGGAGCAGTGGACCGAGACGGTCGACGCCCGCGCGGACCAGTACGCGTACTGCGTCGTGTTCTGGGAGGCGCTGTTCGGCGCTCGACCCGACCTCGACGACCTCCGCCCGCCCCCGGGCGCCCGCGCGCGGGCGGTCGCGCTGGTCGAGGTGCTTCGCCGAGGTCTGCAGGAAACTCGCGAGGACCGCTACCCGTCGATGCACGAGCTGCTCGAGGCGATCCGAGACGTGGTGTTCGAGCGTCCACGCCGACGCCGCCGGCGGCTGGTCCTGGTGAGTGCGATCGCCGGTGTCGTCGGCACCGTGTCCGTGGCGACCTGGATGTCCTCGAGCTCGACCGTCGATCCGTGCTCCGGCGCCGCGCAGCGACTGCAAGGGTTTTGGGACGCCGCCGCCCGCGACGCGCGACTCGTCGATCTCGCGGGTCGTGCCGCCTATGCGCAGCGTGCCGTGCCCCGCGTCGTCGAGATCACCGAGGCCTTCACGTCGGCGTGGGCCGACGCCTACCGAACCACCTGCATGGCGCACGTGCGCCAGGAGCAGTCCGACCACGTGTTCGAGCGGCGAATGTCGTGTCTGGAGCGCGCCGGGGCGTCCTACGCCGCGCTTGCCGATCGTACGTCGGCGGACGACGTCGACGTCTCTGCGCTCGTCCGCGCGGCAGCGGGGCTTCCCCGACCACAGGCGTGTGCCGTCCTCGAGCCCCTGCCGGACACCGATCGGCCCCCTGAAGCCATCCAGCCCGACGTCGATCGGATCGACACGCTGCTCGCTCGCTCGCGCACCTACCTCGACGCGGGCGCGGCCCTTCGCGCGCTGGAGCTGGCCGACGAGGCGATCGCGTCCGCACGCGCGCTCGCCTTCGACCCGGTGACCGCACGCGCCCTGCACGAACGCGGGAGGATTCGGGCGCTCGCAGGGCCGCTGCCGGACCTGACGACCGAGCAGGCCATCGAGGATCTTCGCGCCGCCTCGCAGCTGGCGTTGCTCGACCAGGACTATGGCCTGGCGGTCGAGGCGTGGTCTCGACGCGCGTGGCTCGACGGCACCCACGGGGGAGACACGACCCCGCTGCTCGCCGAGTCGGAGATCATGATCGCGATGGTGCGAGGCGCCGCACCGTCTTCGGCCGAGGAGGCGCTGCTGTACAACAACCTCGGCGGGCTGCAGCTGGTGCGCTCGGACCGGGCCCGAGCGCGCGAGCTGTTCCAGCAGTCCGTCGACGTCTCGACCTCGCTGACGTACCCGCCACGCGAGCTCGACAACGCCGCGATCAACCTCGCGCTCGTCACCGACGACAACGCCGCTCGCGACGCGCTGTTTTCGCGCATCATCGACCAGCAGCGGACGCTCCTCGGTGCCGAGCACCCTCAGGTGCTGCAGATCGAGCTGTTCTTCGCGGTGACGACCGCGTCGACACAGGCCGCCGCCGAGAGCTTCGGAGGCATCGTCGACAGCTACCGCAAGTACCACCCCGAGCTGTCCAAGCCGCGCTTCGAGGCCCACGCCGAGCTCGCATGGCTCGAGCTGGGCCGCGGGCGCGGCGACGCTGCCGCGCAACAGTTTCGGACGGCCCGAGACCTCAACGACTGGGACGCGCTCGCCCACGAAGTCGCGGCCGGCTTCGCACTCCTGGCCGCGGGCGATGCCGCCGCGGCACGGTCGGTGCTGCAGGCCGTCGCCTCGGCGACGACGACCAACCCGTGGCAGCGCGACAACGTGGTGCATGCGCAGCTCGGCCTCGCGGTCGTCGACGACGACGTCGCGCAACTTCGCACCGCCGCGGCCGGCCTGGCCGAACTCGAGCACCTGCCGACCGCGGCGCTGGCCAACCGGCTCGCGTTCGCCTCCGCCGCGCTCGGCCGCCACGCTGCCGCGGGCACGAACCTCACCGCCGTCGACCAAGCGGTCGAGCGCTGGAGGTCCGGCGTGGGTGGCCGCAGCGAGATCGTCGCGGCCTTGCGCGCCCTGTGACCCGCTCTACATGCACAGGTGGACGTAGTCGCTGCTGCACGTGCCGCCGGAGACGCAGCTGGGCTTGCAGTCCCAGTCCGGACCCGCGGTGCCGCAACGCCCCTGACACGAGTCGGCCGCGAGGTTGAACGTCGCCACCGGCCGCCAAGGGTGGAGCAAGTTGCCCGCTTGGTCGGCCGAGATGAATTCCTCGCCGTCCGGACAAGGCGGGAGCGAAGGGCACGCCTGCAGAATCTCCTCCCACACGTCGATGCCGTCGGTCGTGAGCCTGGGCGTCGAAAGGCACTGCGCCCCCTCGGGTCCCCACAGCGCCTCCACCGTGCCCGACGCGCGCGGTGCGAACGAAACCTCACCGTCGCGCGCGAGCACGCCCCTGACGTCGGCGAGTCGGATCGGATGCCCCGGCACGGTCATCAGTCGCCCGCCGGGGCAGTACGCCGCCGTATACGCGTAGAGCACCGACTGTCGGATCTCCGGGGTCACCGGCGTCGCCGACCCGAGGCGCGCATCCGCAGCGGAGGTGTGTCCCGTCAGGTGCAGCTTGGCCGCCGAGCTCCCGGCGCATCCCCAGTTGAACCAATCCAGCGCGTCGTCGGCGTAGATCTCGGCCGTGTCGAAGTCGAAGCGCTCGCCCGAGAACACCACGCTGTGGTAGGCGCGGTCCGTACCTGCGAGCTGCTCGTTGAGATCCCACAGATCGCCCAGTTTGCCCGCGTCGAAGAGGTCGCCCTGGACCTCGGCCAACGAGATCGCATCCGGGTCCGGCGCGACTCCTTCCTTCGGCGCGGGGCACAGCAACTGGTTTGCGATGCCCGGGGCCGAGTAGACGAACTTGTACGTGGGCACCATAGGCGGGACGTCGGCCAACCCGTCCGTCCACATCCGGACCGTCGCGACCTCGACGAGCTTGGCCGTCAGCAGCACGGTCAGCCCGTCCACTTCGCCCTCGAGCACGAGGCGCAAGCCGACCAGGTCATGTCCGCTGATCGTTGCGCCGCCGGCGTCTGCGACCAGCTCGTCCCCCAGCACTTGCACGGTCGCGGGGCCGTGCTTGAGGTGCTCGGCGTACAGCAACTTGACATCCTGATCGTTCGCGTCGCCCGCGAGGCTCAGCTCGTGGCCGATGAACGGGGAGTTGAGGCCACAGCTGTAGGACGGACAGCTCGCGCGCTCGTCGAAGAACGCCACCATCACGGGGTCTCGGAGCGTGCCGCTTCGCGGCTCGTCGGCGGCGTGTTCGAAGGGATCGGCGGCGTCGCAGGCGATCGAGCAACAGGCGAGGGACAACGACACGAGGGTGGGTTGGAGGCGCATGGGGATTGGTGGGGTAGTCCCGCGCCGCGAGATTGTGTTCCCGAGAAAACGACCAAGGCCCCGAAACGAAACAATTCCGGGGCCTTGAGCCGAGCGTCTCGGCTCAGCTCGGCTGCGGGCTCGCATCCCCCGCCTCGAGCAAGAATGCCGCGACCACCATGCCGGACTTGCCGATGTTGAAGGCGCCGGTGGTGATGCGCTCGAACCCGTCGTGCGTGTACCCCGTCAGCGTGAGGCCCGTGCCGAGATCCTCGCCGTCGACCGAGGACGTGAAGGTGTCGATGCCGCCGAACGACAGCTCGATGCCTTGCGGGATCATCGGGTCGGGCGTGGGATCTGCGCCCAGCTCCGCCGCGAAGTCACCGAACGTCGAGAAGTCGATGTCGGTGCGGATGGCCCCCTCCTGCCGAATGTCGAAGATGGACTCGTCCAGCGGCGCGATCCAGTCCGGGCACGTCAGGCACACGGGTCCCTCGAAGGGCAGGTCCCACACCTTGAAGGCCGGCAAGTCGTTGCCGCCCGACGGGCGCGTATCGATCGTCACGACCGTGCTCTCGCTCTCGCCTCCCTCGCGGATGCACGTCGCCTGGAAGATGTACAAACCCACGCCGACCACGGCCTCCACCGTCGGCTGATCGTCGGGGACCAGCATCGCGTCCGCGCCGGCGAGCACGGTCCACTGCCAGGCATCACAGGGCGCGCCGGTCGCCACCGCCTGGAGTCGATACCGTGCGCCGCCGAGGCGAGTCGGGGTCGCCGTGACCTCCGCGTGGCTCGTCCCGACACCGAGGACGGCCGTGCAAAGAAGGGTGACGGCCAGCGCGCCGCGGCCCAGCCATGATGTTCGGTTGTTCATGACCCGGGCAGTCGCACGACGGGCCGCCTTGTTCCCGACAAAACCGACGCGGCATCGCCGGACGCGATCACCCCCTACTGCACCTCTACTGCACCTCGACCGAGCCCTGCATGAAGGCGTGGGGCTCGCAGCGGTACAGATACGTGCCGGGCGTCTCGAACGTGAACTCGTACGTGTCGAACTGCCACAAGAGCGGGCTGTCGAGCGGATCGTCGGTGATGTTGTTCATTGCGTCGGAGGACTCGACCGAGTGCTGCACCGGGTCGAAGTTGGTCCAGCGCACCGTGTCGCCCGCGTCGATCGTCAGCTGCGCCGGTGAGAACACGAACCTCTGGATCGACACGTCCCACGTCACCGCAGAACCGCTCGTCGACCCGGCGCTTCCGCCGTCCGACGACGAGGTCGACATCCCACCGCCCTCCGAGGACGAGCCGGGCCCGCTGTCGGTTCCGGTCTCCGGGCCGGTCGAGCTCGATCCCCGCCCCGTCATCGGGCCCGAGGTGTCGACCGTTCCGCCGCTGCTCGACGTCGTGCCGCCCAAGGACGTGCCATCGGCCAGCGTGGTCGTGCTCGTGCCGACCGCCGTCGTCGACGTCGACGCCTCGGTGCTCGGCCCCGTCGACCCCTCGTCGTCGACGAGTCGCTCCACGCCACCGCACGCGATCGCGAGCGAGAGCGTCAACGGCCAGCCTCCGCGTCGCACGCCGATTAGTCGATCTTGCGCCGGGCGATCTCGGGCCGCCCCTCCAACGCCTTCTCGAGCTCTTCGAGCTCTTCGACCTTCAGATACGACATGCCGTTCATGCCGTTGATCTCGAACTTGACGACCATGCGGTCGCCCTCGGGCACCACCTGGTAGTGCTCGCACTTTTCGAGCTGCTCGAGCAGGCGCGCGAGCCGAGCGTTGGAAAACTTCGGCTTTTTGATCTCGCGCTTGTAGCGGAATTCTTTTTTGGCGGAGAGGCCGTCCGTGGCTTCGGCCGCCAACAGCGAGTCGTTGGCGCCGTTGATGCGATTCTTCATCGCGTTCGGCAGCGCCCGCAGCTCGTTGTGTTCGATGTCCTTGACCTCGGCCGTGTGGTGGCCGACCACCTCGAGCTCGGTCTCCTCGCCCCCGGCCGTCACGTCGAACATGCGGCAGGTGACCTCGACCGAGCGGCGTCCGTACAGCGCCCCGGAGGTCAGCAACACCTTGGACTCCATCTGCAGCTCGACCGAGACGTGGCGGGCGACATCGCGGACCGAAGTGTCCTCGTCGATGCGGATCGCCAGAACGTCGTCACTGGCCAGCAACAACACCGGCGTGGACTCCTCGGGCTCCGCCTCGGGCGGACCCTTGCCGGCGTAGACCTGGGTGTACCCGAGCTCGGTCAGCGCCTTGTCCAACGCTTTTTCGAGCTTGGGAAGCTTCGCGGGGCCGCGGAGCTCGATGCGTCCGGTTCCGAAATGGGTCGCCATCGGCTATCTGCCGCCGAGTATGACATAGGGGGTCTCGTGCGCGAAATCCGTCGAAAACTGGCGCGCGGCCTCGGCGCTCGGGCACGCTGAGCTCCGTGCCCGCCAAAAGCCATATCGACGCGCTCCTCGGTGCCACCTGGCGGTGGGACGACGACGATGACGACGCCCCCGCCCTGGCGCGCCTGCGTTCGGATCTCGACGTCCTGCTCGACGAGCTGGTCTTCGAGATCGACGCCTGAGCCCGGCCCCCGGGCGCCCCTGCCCCGTCTCCGCCGAGGGCCGGGGGGGGCGTGCTAAGACGTCGGACCCACCGACATGTCCGGCCTGCCGATCTACATCACCCGCGATGGGTTCGAGAAGGTGCGCAAGGAGGTCGAGTGGCTGTGGCGTACCGAGCGACCCCGGGTGACCGCGGAAGTCGAGGCGGCGGCGGCCCTGGGCGACCGCTCCGAGAACGCCGAGTACCAGTACGGCAAGAAACGGCTGCGCGAGATCGACAAGCGCTTGCGCTTTCTCTCCAAGCGCATCGACCGCATGAAGATCGTGACCGACGAGGAGCAGGCGCGCGCCGGCACCAAGGTGGGCTTCGGCGCGTGGGTGACCATCGAGGACGAGGACGGCGAGACGGCGACCTACCGCATCGTGGGTCCCGACGAGTCCGATCCCGACAAGGGCTACATCTCGATGGACTCCCCGATGGCGCAGGCGATCCTCGGCAAGGAAGTCGACGACGACGTCGAGGTGCGTCGCCCCAAGGGCACGACCGAGGTCGTGATCGTCGAGATCAAGTACGGCGCCAAGCCGTAGCCCCGAGATCTCCTCCCGCGTGCAACCGCGGCCCGCTTGTCCCGTCGAATGCCCGATGGGCGTGCGGACGAGGGCTTCGACGTGGATCGGTTGGACATGCGTGCTCGGGCTCGGCGCGATTTCGTGCGGCGGCGACGACACATCGGGCGGCGACGGCACCGGTGACGCAACGCGCGGCAGCGACGGCGACGGCATGACCGGCGGACCGGTCACGAGCGCGTCGCAGACGAGCGGTCCCGGCTCGACCACCGGCTCGAACACGGGCGCCGACGCGACCTCCAACGTCGACGACACCGCCGGCCCATCGGACGACACCGCGGGATCGACGGGTGAGCCGCCGTGGGAAGGCTGCGACAACGGGGGCGGCTTCGCCGAGCGCCCGACCCCATGGGCGATCCCGTTCGCCTCCGACCAGGTCTTCGACGGCGGCACCACCATCAACTGGACCACCACCGACTACGACGGCGACGGGTACATCGACCTCGTCAACGCGCTCGGGGCACCCCCCGTCGGTCAAACCGTCTGGGAGGTCTACTTCGGCGGTCCCGGTGGCTTCGCCGCCCAGCCCCATCTGTGGCCCGTACCCTTCGCCTCCGATCAGGTCTTCGACGGCGGCACCACCATCAACTGGACCGTGCGCGACTACGACGGCGACGGCCTCGTCGATCTCGTCACCGCCCTCGGTCCGCCGCCGGTCGGCATCACGGAGTGGTCGGTCTACTTCGGCGACGGCACCGGCTTCGCCGCCACGCCCACCTCCTGGGCGATCCCGTTCGCCTCCGACCAGGTCTTCGACGGCGGCACCACCATCAACTGGACCACCACCGACTACGACGGCGACGGGTACATCGACCTCGTCAACGCGCTCGGGGCACCCCCCGTCGGTCAAACCGTCTGGGAGGTCTACTTCGGCGGTCCCGGTGGCTTCGCCGCCCAGCCCCATCTGTGGCCCGTACCCTTCGCCTCCGATCAGGTCTTCGACGGCGGCACCACCATCAACTGGACCGTGCGCGACTACGACGGCGACGGCCTCGTCGATCTCGTCACCGCCCTCGGTCCGCCGCCGGTCGGCATCACGGAGTGGTCGGTCTACTTCGGCGACGGCACCGGCTTCGCCGCCACGCCCACCTCCTGGGCGATCCCGTTCGCCTCCGACCAGGTCTTCGACGGCGGCACCACCATCAACTGGACCACCACCGACTACGACGGCGACGGGTACATCGACCTCGTCAACGCGCTCGGGGCACCCCCCGTCGGTCAAACCGTCTGGGAGGTCTACTTCGGCGGTCCCGGTGGCTTCGCCGCCCAGCCCCATCTGTGGCCCGTGCCCTTCGCCTCCGATCAGGTCTTCGACGGCGGTACCACGATCAACTGGACGATCGCCGACTACGACGGCGATCACGTCGTCGACCTGATCAACGGCTTGGGCCCTGCCCCCGTCGGCGTCTCGCAGTGGGACGTCTACCCCGGCGCCTGCGCTCGGTAGCCGATCGGTCCGAGTCCCGACCGCGTCAGCTCGCGATCCGTCGCAGCCACAACAGCGGCCCCTCCGCCGCGTCCGGGGCCGTCAGGTCCACCTGCGCCTCGAGAAACCATGGCGAGTTGCCTTCGGCGCCCACGAGCACCTGCTGCGCCACGAAGCAGCGCTCGCCGTCCTCGTGCAGCGTCGTCAGGGCGTGGTAGCGCGCCGACGGTCCGAACTCGATGCGCTCGATCTCCTCGAGCACGGGCGCGACCGCTTGCTCGAGCCGCTCGGCGTCCCACGGATCGTCGGGGTCGGCGCGCAGGGCAGCGAGCGCCTCGTCCCACTGTCCTTCCGCGATCGCCTTGACCACGGCGTGCAGCTCGGCGCGCACGCGGGCCATCAGCGACCTGCGATCGGTCGCCAGGTCGTACGGCACCGCCGGCTGCTCCTCGGGCGCCTCCGCCTCCGACGGCGCGTGGCCTCCGAGCATCTTCTCCCACTGCGTCAGCAGGCTCGAGTCGACGCGAGCCAGCGTGGCGCGCAAGAACGCGAGCAGGTCCACGAACGCCTCGTCGCGCATCGCCATCGGTACGTTCTGCACCAGCGTCTTGTACGCCTGCGACAGGTAGCGCAGCAGCACGCCCTCGGACCGCGACAGCCCGTACTCGCGCACGTAGTCGTTGAAGGTCGCCCAGCGCTCGAACATGTCGCGCGCGATCGACTTGGGTCGCACGTTGTCGACCCGCACCCACGGGTGGTGCACCCGAAACGTGTCGAACGTGCGGTAGATGAAGTCCGCCTGCGGCTTGGGGATGTCGACCGTCTCCAGCCGCGCCATGCGCTCCTCGTACTCCACGCCGTCGGCCTTCCACTTGGCGACGAGGTCGCCCTTGACCTTGTCGAGGATCTTGCGGAGCACGGCGTGCGGAGACTCGAGGATCGACTCCACCACGCTCGTCACGTCGAGGGCGTAGGTGTCGACCTCGCGGTCGAGTTGCTCGAGCGCGGCGAGCAGATACAGCGACAGGGTGTGGTTGAGCGAGAAGTCGCGCTGCAGGCCCTGGCTGACGCGCACGCAGGTTCGGTCGAAGCCCTCCGGCCGGGTGACCTCGAGCACGCCGGCCTTGCGCAGGCTGCGAAACAGCTCGGCCGCGTGGCGACGATGCCGCTTCTTGGCGCCGTCGCGCTCGTAGCTGCGCCCGATGATCTCCACGAGCCGCCGGTAGCCACCATGCGGCTCGGCCACGTTGAACTCGCGATCGATGACCTCGAGCAGAACCCCGTGCGTCACCGAAAACTGCGAGGTCAGCTCCTCGGGCTCGCCGTCGCGGAGCTTTTCGAACGTGCTCTCGTCCCAGGGCACGTAGCCGCGCTCCGGGGGCTTTTTACGGGTGAACTTCTTCTTGCCCGCGAGCTTGGCCTTGTTCTCCAGCCGCAGGTTCTCGATCACGTGCTCGGGGGCCTGCGCGACGACCGAGCCCGCGTCGTCGTAGCCCTTGCGCCCGGCCCGGCCCGCGATCTGCTGAAACTCCCGCACGCTCAGAATGCGGGTGGTCTCGCCGTCGTACTTGCACAGCTGGGTGAACAGCACCGTCCGGATCGGCACGTTGACACCGACCCCGAGGGTGTCGGTGCCGCTGATCGCTGCCAGCAGGCCCCGCTGGGCCAGCCGCTCCACGAGCATGCGGTACTTGGGCAAGAGGCCCGCGTGGTGCAGGCCGATCCCGTGCGAGAGCATGCGCCGGATGTCCTTGCCGAACGGGGTGTCGAACCGCATGTTCGCGAGCTCTTCGCTGATCTGCGCCCGCGCGGCCTTGTCGGCGAGCCGAAAGCTCGTCAGCCCTTGGGCGAGGTCGCCCGCGTCCCGCTGCGTGAAGTTGACGACGTAGACCGGCGACTTGCCCGAGTCGCACAGCGCCTGGATCGTTTCGTGAATCGGGCTGGTCGTGTACGAAAAGTCCAGCGGCACCGGTCGCTGGGCCGAGAACACCCGCGACACCTCGGTGCCCGTCAGCGCCTCGATCCCCTTCTCGAACTGCCGCACGTCGCCGAGCGTGGCCGACATCAGCACGAACTTGACGTGCGGCAGCGTCAGGATGGGCAGCTGCCACGCCATCCCGCGATCGGGGTCGGCGTAGAAGTGGAACTCGTCCATCACGACCGAGTCGATCTCGGCGTACGCTCCGTCGCGCACGGCGAGGTTGGCCAGCACCTCCGCGGTGCAGCAGATCACCCGGGCCCGGGGGTTGACCGAGGCGTCGCCCGTCATCATCCCCACGTTCTCGGCGCCGAGCTGTCCGCACAGGTCGAAGAACTTCTCGTTGACCAGCGCCTTGATCGGGCTCGTGTAGTACGAGCGGCCGCCGGCGCACATCGTCACGAAGTGCTGCGCCAGCGCCACCAGCGACTTGCCCGAGCCGGTCGGCGTATTGACGATGACGTGGCGCCCGGCGGCGATCTCGAGCACCGCTTCTTCCTGAGCCGCGTACAGCGACAGGCCGACGTCGTCGACCCACGCCAAGAAGCGCTCGAGCGCTTCGTCGCCGCCCACCGACCCGTCGGCGGGCAGCCGCGAGTGCAGGCGCGCATCGGCCGGGCCCTCGCGCACGGAGACGAGCTACCCCGCCCCGTCTCCGCACGCAAGGTCTGCCTTCCGCGAATCCTCAGTCGAGTCCGTACTCGCGAAGCTTGCGGTACAGCGTCGTTTTTCCGATGCCCAGCACCGCCGCCGCCTTGCGCCGGTTGCCGCGTGCGTAGGCCAGCGCCCGCCGGATCGCGCGCTTCTCGACGGCCTGCAGGTTCAGATGTGCCTCGGGCTCGCCGCCCTCCGGGGGTCTGGTGTCCCGCACGCGCAGCCGCGCCGGCAGATCGCGAAGGTCCAGCTGGGAGCCGCTCGCACGGGCCACCGCCTCCGCCATCACCGCCCGCAGCTCGTCGAGCTGCCCCGGCCACGCGTAGGTGCGAAGGCAATCGAGGGCGTCGTCGGCGATGCTTCCCACGGGATGGCGCGCCGGCGTCTTGGCGACCACCTCCATTGCCAGCAGCTCGATGTCCTCACTGCGCTCGGCGAGCGAGGGCACGTCGATGCGAATGCCCCCCGCGGCCCACCGGACCACTCGCGGATCGAGGCGACGCCGCCCCGCCGCGGACTCGGGATCGAGCTGCGTGGCGATGACGAGTCGGTTCGCGCCGACGAGGGCCGGCAGCCTTCGCTGCTCCTCTTTGGAGAGATCCTCGAGGTCGGCCAGATACGTGAAGGCCGAAAGGCCCACGAGCGGCCCGCTGGCCGCCGGCCGCACCACGTCGATGTGGGGGACCTCGCCACCACCGAAGTGATGGATCATGCGCGCGATCGTGAACCGACCGGCGCCGGTGGGCCCCACGAGCAGCACCGGGGCCGGCGTCCGGACCGCACGCTCGATGAGCGCCTGCACGCGCCGCGCGGGCGCCGAATGGCCGAGAAAGGTGGGTCCCGGCCGCGACAGGCGCTGCTCCGCAACGGACTCGGACGGCTCGCGGACCGGATCTGTCAGCACGCGCTTCATTGCCACGCGATCCTTCTATGGGAACGGGCCCCACCGAACCGCAACCCCCGAAAACGCCGGCCCGCGGGATTTTTTCACCGGCCCGCCGGCTTGCTCGGCCCGGCCGACCTGTGTTCAAAGATGGGCCATGTCCTCCCCCGCCGAATCCGAGCGCGAGGAGCTGGCCGCCCTGATCGGCGCCGCCTTCGAAGACCGCACCAAGCTCGACCAGGCCGACCACCGCGAAGCGGTGCGGCGCACGATCAAGTACCTGGACCACGGAGCCCTGCGGGTCGCGACCCCGCCGACCGAAGAAGGTGGCGACTGGACCGTCCACGCCTGGGTCAAGCAGGCCATCGTCCTGTACTTCGTCACGGCGCAGATGCGCACGTTCGAGGTCGGACCGTACGAGTATCACGACAAGATCCCGCTCAAGCGCGACTACGCCGACGCCGGCGTCCGCGTCGTGCCCCCTGCGACCGCGCGCTACGGCGCCTTCCTCGAGCGCGGCGTGATCATGATGCCGAGCTACGTCAACATCGGCGCCTGGGTCGGCTCGGGCACGATGGTCGACACCTGGGCCACCGTCGGCAGCTGCGCGCAGATCGGACGGCACGTGCACCTGTCGGGCGGCGTCGGCATCGGCGGCGTGCTCGAGCCGCCCGGCGCGGCCCCGGTCATCATCGAGGACAACTGCTTCCTCGGCTCGCGCGCGATCGTGGTCGAGGGCGTCCGCATCGAACAGGGTGCCGTGCTGGGCGCGAACGTGACGATCACGGCCTCGACGCCGATCATCGACGTGACCGGATCCGAGCCGGTGACGTACAAGGGCCGTGTCCCTGCCCGCTCCGTCGTCGTGCCCGGCACCCGGACCAAGAGCTTCCCGGCCGGTGACTTCCAGCTCGCGGCCGCGCTCATCATCGGCCAGCGCAAAGCCAGCACCGACGAGCGCACGAGCCTCAACGACGCCCTGCGGACCTTCTCCGTGGCCGTGTGAGGCCACGTGCGGGCCGTTGGCCGGCCCGCCGGGTGCGCGGATGGCACCACTGAGGCCCTCTGCTAGAATTCCGATCGTGCGGCGACCGTCCCACGCCAGGTCCAGCGGCCCCCGATGACGCAACGCGGCTCCAGAGGACGGCGAATGCTCGGACGTCTGCGACGCAGTCGCGCCGCGGCCGATCGAGATCACTCGCCCGTCGAGTTCGGCGAGGATCCCGAAGGACCCCCGCCGGAGTCCGCGGTGCCGGGCGTAGGCTGGGATCAGACCGCTTCGACGAGCCGGGGCAGCGAGCGGCCGCAGGCCGACAGCGACGGCCTTCGCGCCGAGATCCTCAGCCTTCTCGCCGACCCTCGCACGTCCGGGGTCACGGCGACCGCCGCCGCCAAGGTGCTCGAGCGACCGCTCGTCGACATCGAGACCACGCTCGACGCGATGGTGCAGGCCGGCGAGCTGCTCGCGACCGGTGGCGTGACCAAGGAGTACCGCGTCGCGCCCGAGCAGAAGTACGCGCTCGAGGCCGCGTTCCGCGATGCCGCCCACGAGCTCGGTGAGCACGGCGTGCTCGCCCGCACCACGCCCGACGACGCGCTCGCAATGCTCGACGACGAGGCCGAGGAGCCGCGCCTGCCCGTGACCGCCGGGTTGCTGAGCCTGTTCCTGCCCGGCACCGGCCAGCTGCTCAACGGCGACGTCGGCCGAGCCTCGCTCGTCTTCGCGGTCTGGAGCCTCGCCTGGATCACGCACCTGTCGCCGGTGTGGACCTTCGTGTGCCTGTACGCCGGCGCCGAGGCGTTCTTCACCGCGAAGATCCGCAGCATGGAGCGCAAGCTCGCCCGCGAAGCGCTGACGGGTGGATCGTCCACCCCACCGCAGCTACCACCCGCGAACAATCCCAGCTCGCCGTAGGCGCCCTCACTCGACCCGCGCCGCCTCGAGCTCGCTGCGCCGATAGCCGAGGAAGTCGCGGGTCGTGTTCGACACGCGCGGATCGTCGGCCGCCGTCTCGGCCGCCGCGAGCACGACCTCGGCGCGGGCGAGCGCCTCGGACGTGCCCGTGGCCAATAGCACCACCAGCAGCGCGTGCTGCACGCTGACCAAGCGCGGCGGGGGGACGTCGTGCCGCTCGGCGAGCCGCAGCGCCTCCTCGGCGTACACCCGTGCCTCGTCGACGCGATCGCGATACTCGAGCGCCTTCGCGAGCCCCGTCAGCATCGGGATCAACGCCACGGAGTCCTTCCCCCGCTCGGCGACCTCGAGCCGGCGCGCCTGCTCGAACGCCTCGAAGGCCTCGTCGATCCGGTCCTGGCGCAGCAATGCCTCGCCGAGGTCGCACGAGCTGGCGAGCGTGCGCGGGTGCGACTCGCCGAGGTACTCGCGATGGATCTCCCACGCCTCGCGCTCCCGCTGCCCCGCATCGTCGAAGCGCTCGAGGAGCTTGAGCACGCCGGCGAGATTGTGCAGCGCCGAGGCCAGGTAGCGCTCGGACGTGAGACCGTCGGTACGCGCGATCGCGATCGCACGCTCGAGCACGGGCTCGGCGCGCGCCGGGTCGCGCTGCGCCACGATCCCACCGAGGTTGACGAGCCCCGCGACGAGACTGGGATGGTCGGCGCCGGCCAATCGCTCGCGCACCTTCAGGCTCGCCTCCAGCTCCGCCTCCGCCTGGGCGAGCTCGCCCTGGCGGTAGTGCAGCACGCCGATCGCACTGTGGGCCGAGGCAACGATGGGATGGACCTCGCCGTACAGCCCCGTCGCCGTCGTTGCGATCGCTGCCCAGCGCACGAACGCGTCGTCGATGTCCGACCCCTTGCTCGCGACCTCGGCGCGCAGCACACGGGCGCGCAGCACACGGTCGACGTCCGACGCGGCGCGGTCTCGGACGAGCTCGAGATGTTCGTCGGCGAGCTGTCGTGCCGTCGCGACGTCCTCGCGCGCCAAGGCGAGCCGCGCCCGCAGCTCCAGCAGATGCGCATCCCACGACCACGGCCGTGCCCGGAACCGATCGTGGGCCGCCTGCGCCTGCGCGAGCAGCCGCGCCGCCTCGTCCAGGCGCGACGTGGCCAGCAGCTCGGACGCGAGGCTGCGCAGCGCATCCAGACGCGCGACGTCGTCGCCGGCCCGCTCGGCATCGACGAGCGCGGCCTGCAGCGCGGCGATCGCTTCGGCGTGCGCGCCGGCGGTGCCGTGCACGACCCCGAGCACCCGTCGCGCCCGTGCACGAAGACCGATGTCGCCGCTGGCCTCGGCCCGCGCGAACGCATCCTCGGCGAGCGCCGCCGCCGCCGCGTGGTCACCGGCGAGACCGAGCACGGTCGCGCGCGACAGACTGCGCTGGATTTCGGCACGGTCGGCCGTCGCCGCGGCTTGCGGGACGGCCTCGGGGTCGCAGGCGGCGAGCTCGGCGTCGTCGGGTACGAGGCGGTCGGCCTCACGCAGCACCGAGACGTCGGCGGTCGACAGCAGATCGACCGCCGCTGCGAGCTGCTCGAGCTGCCCGTCGAGGCACTCGGCTGCCTGCGCGAGGACGACCTGCTGCTCGGGGTGAGCCCGCGCGGCCGTGCAGACCTCGGTGCGCCGCGAGACCCAGCTCGCGGCGTAGGCCTCCAGCCGTGCCACCAGGCGATCGGGGGTCGTGGCCGCACCGTCGAGGGCCCGCAGCGCGGCGAGCACCCGCTCGACGCTCGCCGCATTCCACGTCGGCGACAACGTGCTCTTCGCAACGTCGTCGCACGGCGGCTGCGGCACGCTCGGCGCCGAAGACCGCGCGAACAACCCCACCGCAGCCACGGCCGCGATGCCCGGCCACACGAGGCGTCGCCACCGACGTTCGAGCCCGCGATCGAGCTCGGCGACGAGCGCGTTCATCGAAGGCCACCGCTGACCGGGATCGGCCCGCAGCCCACGCAGCAGGGCCCGCCGCACCCACGCCGGGACGTGGCCTTGGGTCTTGGTAGGTGCCAAGCGCGCGAGCGCGATGTCGTCGAGCAGCTGCGCGCGAGACTTCGTCGCGAACGGCAGCTGCCCGTACAGGCACTCGTACGCGGCGACGCTCCACGAGAACTGGTCGCTGGCCGGCGTCGCCGACCGCCCGCGATGTTGCTCCGGCGACATGTAGGCAGGAGTGCCGGCCGCGGTACCCGTCGGCGATCGGCTCGCGCCTTCGGCCGGACTGCTCGAGGCGTCCGGCGGCGTGATCGACGGGGCCGCGGCGTCGGCGAGGCCGAAGTCGAGCACCGTGACCCGCCCCGCGTCGTCGATCACGGCGTTGCTGGGCTTGAAGTCACGATGGAC
This sequence comes from uncultured Pseudomonadota bacterium, assembly GCA_937896535.1. Lineage (GTDB taxonomy): Bacteria > Myxococcota_A > Polyangia > Nannocystales > Nannocystaceae > CALBMM01. Next base: position 24,380 of record CALBMM010000051.1, on the reverse strand, counting down.
CAGGCCGACCTCGTGCGCCGCCGCGAGCCCTCGCGCGGCCTGAATCATCACGCGCAACGTCTCAGGCCACGGCCGCGGCGTGGACGACCACGCCGACAGCGGCTGACCGTGGAGCAGCTCCATCGCGAGAAACAGCCGCCCGTCGGCGGTGCCGACTTCGTGCACGGTCACGACGTTGGGATGACTGAGACGGGCGAGCGCTCGCGCCTCGCTCAACAGCGGTGATGGCCCCTCGGTCTCGGTGTCGCCGGCGTGCAGCAGCTTGATCGCGATCTTGCGATCGAGCTGCGGGTCGTAGGCCGAGTACACCACGCCCATGGCACCGACCCCCACGCGGTCCAGCAGCACGAAGCGACCGACCTTGACCCCCATCGTGGTCCGCCCGAGTAGACCCGCGGCGACGTTGGCGAACGCCCGGCGCGCGTCGAGCTCGTCGACGACGTCCTCGGGCCGGCCCATCAGCGCCCCGGCGTCGGGCGGCGCCTTCACGTCGGTCCGGCCCCGCGTCGCACCGCCACCTCCTCGCGGATCGATCGGACCCATCGCTCGAGGTCGTCCTGCGTCGTCGAGTGGAAGTCGTAGCCTTCCGCGAGCCGGGCGAACCGACTCGCGAGCGCGGCGCGTGCCGCCTTGAGTCGGCTCTTGGCGGTCCCCACCGGTACGTCGATCACCGTGGCGATGTCGGCGGCGGTGAGGTCCTCCCAGTAGAACAGCTCGAGAAGGATCTGCTGCTCGAGCGGCACCGACCGCAGCGCCGCGAGCAGCACCCGGTGCTGACGCTTGCGCACCACCATGCGACTGGGCGACAACAGCAGCTGCTCCACCGTGTCGCGGTCGGGATCCAGCGGCACCGTCGGTCGGTGCCGACGAAAGTACATGTACAGCTGGTACCGCGCGGTCGCGAGAAGGTACGCCCGAAACGAAGTCGCCTCGCGGATCCGGTCGCGCCCCTCCACGCAGGCGCGAAACGTGTCCTGGATGAGGTCGTCGGGACTCGCCGCGATCTTGTTGGAGAAGAACAGGTAGACGCTTCGAAAATGTCGCTCGAGCAGGACGCTGCCCGCGTCCCGATCTCCGGCCCGCCAACGGGCGAGCAGCTCGAAGTCCGGGGTGTCCAACGGGACCGATGATAGCCGAGCGGGTCCGGCAGCGTGACCGATGACCGCGACAGAACGTCGTTCAGAATGAAAGTTCGAGGACCACTCGATCCCGGCGCGCCGCCGCCTCACCAGGGCCGGTCGATGAACGCGACACACCACCTTCGCGGGACCTCGGCCCCGCTCGACGAGGACCCTCGGCGCTTGCTCCACTTCGCCCACGAGGCCGTGCGCCGGCACTGCCCGCCGTGGCTGGCAAGTCACAGCGAGGACATCGGGCAGGCGCTCGTCGTGCGACTGCTGCGACGGCGCGCACAGACCCGGGACGTGGAGATCACGCCGGCCTACGTGCGCGCGGCGGCCCGCCACGCCGTCGTCGGTGCACTGCGCAAGGCCGGCCACCGCCGCGCGTTGTGGGAGGTACACCGCCCCGTGCTCGAACAGGTCGCGCGCGAGCGCAGCGCGAGCCCGGAGCACCGCTGCCTGCTCGCCGCGGCGCGCGAGGAGGTGCAGCGCCTCGAGCCCCAGCCGCGTCGGGCGGTGATGCTGTACCTGGAAGGCGATCGCATTCATGACGTGGCCGAGCAGCTCGGGTGGAATCCGAAGAAGGCGGACAACACGATCTTCCGCAGCCTCGCGAAGGTCCGCGAGCGGCTCGCCGCCCGCGGAGTCACTGCCGCCGAGCTGCGATGACGCGCGCTATCCGGCGATCTCCATGCATTTGTCCTTCTCGTCGTCGCCTACTTTGTACGGCCCCGTCGAGCGGGACATCATCCCGTCTCCGTTGCCGACGAGGATGTACATGTGGCAGTCGTCGCCGCTCTTGGCGGCCCACGAGTACTCGTTGCCCTCGACCTTGCTCACGGCACCGAGCTGCGCCTCTGCGGCGGCGACACACTGATTGAAGTTGGCGGCGTTTTCGTTGACCTTCGCGTTGTCGAAGGCCTCGAAGCGCTCGACGGTGACCTTGCCCGCCTTCGCGTTCGACTTCGGAGCGTCGGACGCGGCGGCCTCCGACTTGGCGTCGCCCGACCCCTTGTCGCAAGCGGTGACGGCGAGGAGCGCGAAGCCGGCAAGGAGCGCGGCGCGTAGATCGAGTGTGCGGTGGTGGTTCATCGTGCCTCCACCGCTGTCAACGCCCGACGGGCGATGTCCCCTCATTCACGCCGCGGGTTCTTCCCCGCGTCCGAATCAGCCGGCGCGCTTGGGAATCCGACGCGGCAGTAGCGGAATGCGCTCGGCCTCGTCGCCTTCGCCGTACAGGAACCGGTACGCGTGCCAGCGGCCGACCACCGTCTGCGTGTAGCGACGGGTCTCGTCGTACGGGATCGACTCGATGAACAGATCCAGATCCCAGTCGCCGCGCTCGCCGAGCCAACGATCGACCGCTCCCGCCCCCGCGTTGTAGCTCGCGGCCGCGAGCGCGGCGGCGCCGGCATCACCGTTCCAGCGGCCGGCGAGCTTGCCGAGGTAGCGCATGCCGAGGTCGAGATTCGTGGCCGGGTCGTACAGCGCGTCCCCGCGCACGGTCTTGCCCGCTTCCTCCGCCAGGCCCTTGGCGGTCGCGGGCATCAGCTGCACGAGCCCCTTGGCCCCCGCCCACGAGGTGACCGAGGGATCGAAGCGGCTCTCGGTCTGCATGATGGCGAAGGTCAGAAACCGGGGCACCGCGTGGGAGCGCTCGCCGGGTGCGATGATCTCGGCGAACGGACGCGGATGGGCCGCCTCCCAGTGCACACGCGCATCGTCGGTCGGCGGCTGGGCGCGCCATCCGGTGCCGAGGTTGGCCAAGGTCCGCTGCGCGGCCGAGAACAAGCCGGCCTGATTGAGCACGAGTACGGCGGCCCACCCCGCGACGCCGGCCTCGCCGAGCTCCTCGCCGGCTTCCACGCCGAGACCGAGCCGCGCCAGCACGAGCGCGCGCTCGGCCGACTTGCCGCCCGGCTTGCCGATCGGCGGCATCTTGCTGCCGTGCTTGCTCAGCAGCGCCAGTGCGCCGTCGAACGCCTCGGGACCGACCTCCGACAGCCGCGACAGCGCGAGCAGCCCCGGGTACTCCAGCGGCGCGACCTCCACGGCCTTCTTCCATGCCGCGTGCGCCTCGTCGTCGCGCCCGAGGGCAGCGAGGGCCTTACCCCGGAAGTAGTGCAGCTTGCCGTGCTCCTTGGGACCCGCCGGCGGGCTCACCAGCGCCTTGTCGCACAACGCGAGCGCCTCCTTGGCCTCGCCCGCGGCGAAGTACGACACGAGCAGGCGCCGCTGCGCCTCGTCGAGCATGTCGCCGTCGACGGCGACGGCCTTCTCGTACACGCGGCGTGCGGCCTTCTCGTCGCCTTGCTCGGACCATGACTCGCCCGCGAGCACCCACGCGTCGTCGGCGTAGCTGTCGGACGCATGCTCGGTCGCCAGCGCCTCGAAGGCCTTCGCCGCCTGCGTGTACTTGCCCTCCGCGTACAGGCCCCGCGCCGCCTGGTAGCGCGACTTGACCCGCAGATCGAGCATCGACGGTCCCGCGTCCTTGCAGGCGCGATCGGCTTGCTCGAACACGGCCCGCGACTTGGCCCGCTCCCGTTGTTTGAAGATCGCCGATCCCTTGAGGTACAGCGCACGACACCGGTCGGCGGCGCTCGCCCCCTTGTCGGCCAGCAGCCTGTCGGCGGCCCGCGTCGCGTCCTCGTAGCGACGTCGCGAGACCATCGCATCGAGGTCGGCCAGCGCGAGCCGACGCTCGTAGGCCTTCTTGTCCGCCCCCGTGCGCTCGAGCTTCGCCTTCGCCCGCAGGCCGGGCAGCTCGCGGTCGGCTTCGTCGCCGTAGTCCGACAGCGGCACCGACTCGCGCAGCTGCTCGTACAGCGACACGGCCTCCGCGAGCTCGGTCTGCTCCTCGCCCTCGGCGAGCGCCCGCGCGAGCTTGACCCGCACCTCGGCCCGGCGATCGCCACCCGGGAAGTCGCGCAGGTACCCGCGGTACTTGGCCAACGCGCCATCGCGGTCCTTGGTCCGCAGCAGCGCGTCGGCTTCGACGACCCGCAGGTCGTCGGCGAGTACCGAACCCTCGATCTGTTCCTTCTTCAGACCCGCGACCAGCAGCAGCGCCGCCTTCGCGTCGCCGGCATCGAGGCGCGCTTGGGCCTCCCAGTGGACCAGCCTCACCTCGATCGGCGAAAGCGACGGTTCCTTCCTCGCCTCGGCGAACCGATCGGCCGCGGCGACGAACCGATCTTCGCGAAGATCCTCGAGCGCACGCAGCACCTGCGCCCCCGCGCGCTCGCGATCGGTGGTCGCCGCGTCGGCGAGCAGCGCGTCGAGGGCAGCGACCGCCGCCGCGTGATCCTTGCGCTCGCGCGCCAAGATCGCGTCGCGCCCGTGCCCGCGCGCAAACCACAGCTCTCGCTGCGCCTCCGCCATCGGCTCGTCGGCGGCGGCGTCGGCATCGCCGCCCTCGTCGGGCAGCTCGTCGCCCACGACGGCCGCGGCAGGCGGCGGCGTCGTCTTGTCCTTGCCGCAGCCGGACGCGATCGCCACCGCGACGGTGACGAGGCCCAGGACGATGCGCGGCATGGTCAGCTCCTTCAAACGAGTCGCGTCGGTTCGCTCTCCGGATCGTAGATCTCGACCCGGTTCTTGCCGTTGCGCTTGGCGACGAACAGCGCCGCGTCCGCCGCCTCGACCAACGCCTCGGCTTTGGGCTCGACGAGCATGCCGAGATCGGCCACGCCCACCGAGACCGTGACGTCGAGCGTCTTGCCCGCCAAGTCGAAGGGTTTGGAGGCGACGGTCTCCGAGATCCGGTACGCCGCTCGCACCGCCCGCAGCGCGTCGACGTCGCGGCAGATCAACACGAACTCCTCGCCGCCGTACCGCGCGAAGATGTCCTCGCTACGGGTCGTGCCGACCACGCGATCGGCGAGCGCCGACAGCAGCGCGTCGCCGGCGGGATGGCCGAGGCTCTCGTTGACCTTGGCGAAGTCGTCGATGTCGAACAGCACCAGCGACAGCGGCTTGCCGTGGCGCAGCGCGAAGGCCACGTCGCTCTCGAGCCGGTTGTTGAAGTAGCCGCGGTTGAAGATGCCGGTCAGGCGATCGCGCAGCGCGGACTCGTACAGGTTGCGCTGGAAGTCGTCGTCGAGGTCGTCGTGATAGGTGAACTTGAGGACGCTCGACGCGCCGATCTGAATGCGGTCGCCCTCCACGAGGGGGTGACGGTCGACCTTGTCGCCGTTGGCGAAGGTCCCGTTGGTCGATCCCGCATCCGACAAGTAGTACACGCCGCCCTCTGCTTCGACGACCGCGTGGGTACGGGATATTCCCTCGTCGTTGATCCGGACATCCGTCTGTAATCCCCGACCGATCGTGGTGCGGTCACCCTTGAGGGGGAACATCTCGCCCATGCGATCACCGGACAGCACCACGACGAAGGCCTTGGTCCCCGCGGCGGCGGATGCAGTGGGTTTGTCGGCCATCGGGGGGTTCGACATCCTTGACGGCTATCCTATTTTGGAGCCGGCGCGGCTGGCAACTCGCGTGATCTGGAAGGTATATTGGGCGCCAACTGTGCCCACAGCCCCCGCTTCACGCCGTCTGCCGCGCCCTCGGGGGGTTCTTGGCAGGAAACTGTCTCCCCAGCTCGCGGTCATCCTCGCGTGCGCCACGGTCGTGGCCGCGCCCCGCGTCGCCCTCGCCGCGCCGGCCGAGGACGAGCCCGCGACCGAGCCCGCGCCCGACGACGGCGAGGAGGCACGCAAGTCCGACTCGCTCGAGCGAGCGATGGATGCCTACAACCGAGGGCAGGAACACTACCGACGCGCGCGCTACAAAGAAGCGCTCGTGGCCTTCAAGGAAGCGTCGACGCTCTACGCCTCGCCCGACTTCCAATACAACATCGCGCGCTGCTACGAAAAGCTCGAGCAGTACGACGAGGCGATCCTCGCCTACCAGACGTACCTGAGCACCAAGCCCGACGCGTCCGATCGCGAGGACGTCGAAGCGAGCATCGAGTTCCTCCAGCAGAAGGCGGCCGAGGAAGAGAAGCGCAAGAACAAGGCGGCCACGCCTACGCCGACGCCGACCCCGACGCCGAGCCCGGTGGACGAGCCGCCGCAGCCACGGCCGGACCGGCCGCTCATCATCGCCGGTGCCGTCGTCGGTGGCGTCGGCGCAGCGCTCGCCCTCGGCGGAGGGATCGGCTTCGGCATCGCCGCGCAGCGGCGGTCCGATGACGTGCTCTCGATCCAAGAAGACGGCAATCCCGACGGTGCCACCCGCGCCGAGACCGAGACGATCGCCGACGAGGGACGCCGGTTCGAGACGCTGCAGATCGCCTTCGCGGCCGGTGGCGGGGTCCTCGTGGTCGCGGGCGCGGCGTTGCTCGCCGTCGGCTTCGCGAACAAGAAACACAACAAGAGCCTGCAGACCGCAGTCGTGCCATCTTTCGGCCGTGGCTTTGCCGGGGTCGGATTGACCCGGAGATTCTGATCATGCGCGCGACGTCGATCATGCTCGCCGCCGGCGTCGGCTTCGCCGCGTCGGGTTGTTTCACCGCGGAGTTCGATCCCGACCTCGCCAACGTGTTCGCGTGCGAAAGCGACGAGGCGTGCATCGAGGGCGAGTCCTGCGTCGCCGACCGCTGTCGTGCCGACGAGGACCTGCCGCGCGTGGCCTTGGTGGAAGACCCCGACACGCCGGCACGGGTGTTCGAGGTGCTCAACAGCACCGTGACACTGACGCTGGAGGGCAACCTCGACGTCGTGGCCCAAGGCTCCGACCCGGTGTTCGGCGAGGGCTTCTTTCAGGTCAAGCTCGACGACGTCGTGCTCGCCGAGATCGACAACCAAGCGCTCGACGGCTTCTCGCTGGACTTCCCGGTCCAGAGCAACGCGCCGATCCAGCGACTGGCGGTCACGCTGTTTCAGAGCGACGGCACGCCGTACACCCACGCGGGCGCGAAGGCGACGGGCCTGACGGTCGATGCGACGGTGACGGACGCGATGGTGTCGATCATCACGCCGTGGCCGGGCGACACGGTGGTGCCGTCCGAGGACGGAACCATCGACGTCGAAGTCCGCACGTTCAATTTCGATCCGCAGCTCATCGACGCGGACAAGGACGGCGAGCCGGACGGCACCGCCGGCGACGGGCACATCCACATCTACAACGACGGGCTGCTTCCCTCCTGCGCCAGCGCCAACACGTGCTCGCTGTCGGTCGACAACTACCGCCCGTTCACCAGCGAGGCCGGGTCGATGCCGGTCCCCGACGGGGTCACCGAGCTGACGGTCGGCGCGCTACTGGTCAACGCACTGCATTGCCCGTACGTGGACGGAGCCGACCTCAGCGTGTGTGAGGGCGCGCCGAGTCCAGTGTTCGATCAGATCAGCGTGACGATCGCGGGCGGCGGCGAATAAACCGACGCGGTCTCGGCGTTCACACGCCCGCATGCGAGACCGGCTCGGCGTGGTCCTGTTGGTGCTCCCGCTGTTGGTCGGGGTGGCACTCATGGTCGTCGAGGGCGCGCCGCGCTCGCGCTGGCTCGTCAACGTCGTCGCGGGAGGCCTCGGGCTCCTCGCGTTCGCGCTGCTCCGGCGAAGTGCGCGTCGTGACGGCGTCGTGCGGGGCTACGCCGCGTGGCTCGCCGTCGCGTCGGTCTGGGCCACGCTCGCGTTCCCCGCGGCGGACGGGGTGAGCCGCTGGCTCCCGCTCGGCCCGCTGCATCTGCACGCGTCGGCCATCGCAATTCCCATCGTGCTGGTCGCCGCCGGCCGTCACACGAAGGACGGACGCGGCGACTGGCTCGTCCTCGCGCTGGCTGCCGCGCTGCCGCTGCAACCGGACGCCGGTCAGGCCACGGCGCTGGCGATCGGTGCGCCGTTCGTCCTCGCCCAGCGCCGCTGGGCCTGGGTCCTCGTGTTCTTGGCCGGCTGGGCGTGGTGGCGGCCCGACGACCTCGGCGTGGCGCCCTACGTGGAAGACGTGCTGCCGCGGGCGGTGTCTCGCGGGGTCGCGTGGGTGGGCCTGTGTGTCGCTGCGCTCGCGGCCTACGCGATCGCGCCGCTCGTCGTCGATCGCGGGTCGGCCACGCACCGCGCGATCGCGGCGTACTTCGTCGCGACGATCGTCGTCGGCTTCGTGGGGGTGTTCCCCGTGCCGTTGCTCGGATCGGGCGCCTCGCCGATCCTCGGGGCCTTCCTGGCGTTGGGGCTGTTGTCGCCGCGCACGGCGATCACTGCCAACGACCGCGACGACCCGACCGTACCGCTTCGAGGCGACGACGCAGCCACTGCGCCTGCACCGTGAACCCGAGGTCCTCGTCGAGCACGGCGAGGGCCGGGTTCAAACGCCCCGTCGCGCTCCTCGGAGACGCCGTCGCGACGCCCAGCAACCCTACGATCGCCGCCCACGCGCGCACGCGGGGATCGTCCCGCCTTCGCGGGCCATCCATGTAGCGCCTCGGCGATCAGCTCGTGGGCTCGTCGACCATGCGCCGCACCTCGGGACGCGACGTCGACACCGGCCGGGTCGACGCCGGGTCGCGAGCGTGGCAGGTGGGCGGCGGCCGAGCGTCACACGTCGCAGCTTTCCGGGCAGGCGGCGACGGTGCATTCCGCCCACTGCAGCGCAACGAGGGTGGTCCGCGCATCCAACCCGTCCATGCAATCGAGGAAGCAGGAATAAGAAGCGTCACAATCCTCGCTGCACTGGCTGAAGCTGGCACAGCCGGGGTTGGCCACGCACTGCTCGTAGTACTCGCTGCAGTCGTTGCTGCTCGCGCAGACTCGACAGTCCACGCAGATGAGCACGTCATCGCAGTTCGCGTCGGGAATGCCTGGGGGAACGGGACACTGGCACTCGAGGTAGCCGACGCCCGAGGCGTCGCACTCGCTCGTGCCGGTCAGGCCCTCGTCGCACGTGCACTCGACGACCGTACCCGGATCGCAAGCAGCTCCTTCGTCGTCATCGGCCGAATCCGTGGCGGGCTCGTCGCCGCCGCCGTCGCTCGAGCCCGCAGGCGCATCTCCGCCATCGCCACCGGGGCCCCCGCCGGGCGCGCCATCGCCGGGCGTGCCGTCGTCCGGGGCGGCCGGTCCGAGGTCGCCGCCCTCCGACCCAACACCGTCGTCGAGCGTACGGCCCACACAGCCCATCGTCGTGATCGCAACCGCCAGCGTGACCACCCGAGCTCGAACCACCATGAGACGACGATACCGCACGCAAGGGCACCGATGCGCCGCCGTTTCGTCACGACACCACGACCACGATGCCTCGCCGCGATCGCCGTTCGGGCCGTCGTCGGACGCTACCTGGGTACGATTGCCCCGACTGCAGCAAAGCGCGACGAGCGACCCGCACGGCGTCGGCGACATGATACGGATGAACCTGGAACGCGATGCGGCGAGTCGACGAGACGACCGCGAGGTGGTGGCTGTGGACCACGCTGTTCGTGGTGCCGAGCACCGCCCTGATGTGGGGGGCGCTCGCGCGTGGGCGCTGGCTCTGGTTGGCAGCGATCCCGATACTCTTTCTCGTGGTCGGGGGACCGGGCGAGCATCTGTATCGAAGGCTAATCTCCCCGACGCGACGCGGGAGCGGTCCCCGCAGACCGACCTCGTGAGCCACCGTCAGCGACGACGCCCCACCGATGGACCCACTCGACACCATCCGTGCCGCGCTCGCGGGGCTCGAGTTCGACTGGCTCTTGGCCGACGACGAAGGTCGTCTCGCCTTGTGCGAGACCGCCGGCTACGGCGAAGTCCCGGACGCCGTGCTCGCTCTCGGCGAGGATGCCCTGTCCGGGGCCTACGCGACGTCGGTCTCGGAGATCCTCACCGCCCTTCCCGAGCGAGGCGGCTGCACGCAGGAGCACCACGGCGTGGGCACCGACCTCGTCACGCTCGGCTACGCGACCCGCGGTCTGTACGTCTTCGATTGGTGCCACTGGTCCGGCCCCCACCGCCGCATCGTCATCCCCGGCTCGCCGATCGCGATGCACGAGCTCCCACCCTCGCTTCGCACCCTCGTGTCGCTCTCCCCGCCCGCCCCACTGCAGTTCGCCAAGACGACCGAGCTCCAGCTTGCCGACCTCATGCCGTGCCGACGCACGGGCGCGGGGTGACACGTCCAAGTCGTGCGGTCCCACCGCCTATGTGCCCTGCAGCACGCAGGCGGTCTTGTCGAACTGCAGCGATCGCAGGTCGCGCTTGGCGAGGCCGAAGTACAGATGTGCGTTGCCGAGTCGAGGAAACGCCCGCGAGAGGTCGAAGGACCACAAGTGCTGAAAGTCCTCCGCCCGAGCGAGGGCCTTCCCCCAATCGAGCACATGTTGGCCCTCGTAGGCCGGCGGGGTCCGGCGCCGCGCCACGGATTCCGCCCAATCGGCACCGACCACGTGTTGAACGTCGCGCGGGCGGCCGAGGACGCGATTGGGGCCGACGTCCTTCGTGAGGGCGTCGTACACATCCACCTGTGCCTCCGAGAGCGCGAGCTTGGCCACCCGCGGGTTCGAGCTCTCGGGCAGCGTGGCGACCGACCGAAACTCGAGCTCGAGCGCTGGCAGACGGAAGATCTCGGGGAGTCCTTCCTCCCAGCCACTCGCGTGCTTCGGAGGTTTGGCCGTGTACGAGACGCTCCACTCGCCCTCATGCGGGATAAAGAGGTAGCCGTACACCGGCGTGAAGTGCACGAAGAAGTAGAGCATCCCCTTGGGCGGCAGGACGCCGGGTAGGCGCCGGTGCACATCTCCGAGCGAGAGCTGCCCGACGAACACCATCGGCCAACCGTTGTACTCCGGCCAGCCGCTCCAATCCGCGCCGATGTCGGGCGTGCCGCCGAGCTTGGACACGCCGCGTCGGGACTGCGACATCGGCTTCGTGTCGAAGGAGAGCCCCGGCTCGACCATCTTCGCGATCGCCTTGCGCTGCCTGGCGGTCAGAACGTCGCTTGCGTCGATCTTCGCGCGCAGACGGTCAACTGCAGAAGACACCGAAGGAGACGATACTTGTGGAGGTTCTGGATGTCGACGAAACGCGCTGCCCACGGCCCGCGCACCCGGACCGGAGACGTCCACGAGACGACCCCGCCTTGCAGCGCTCACCGGCCGACCGGTACGCTGCTCCACGCGCCCTCCTGCGCCCGACCGAGACCGAAGGACCACGTCGCTTGGACACGAACGCAACATACTCGGTGGCCCTGCTCGGAGACTCCGTGTTCGACAACCGGGCCTACACCGGCGGCGAGCCGGACGTGGCGGCGTGCCTGCGCGCGGCGCTGCCGGGCGGCTCGAAGGTCACGTTGTGCGCCATCGACGGATCGACGACGGCCGACGTCGGTCGGCAGATCGACCGCGTGCCGGACCACACCACGCACGTGGTGCTGTCGGTCGGAGGCAACGACGCCCTCGAGCAGGCCGACATGCTCGCCCTGCCCTGCACGTCGACCGCCGACGCGCTGGACTTGTTCGCCGACCGGCTCGACGCGTTCGAGCAGGCCTACGGCTGGACGCTCGACGCGGTGATCGATCGGGGCCGCCCGGTGATCGTCTGCACGATCTACGACGCACCGCTGGACGGGGAGCTCGCGAATCGAGCACGTGTGGCCCTCATGATGTTCAATGACGCCATCAAGCGCAGCGCGCTCGCTCGGGGCGTCGACGTGATCGACACCCGCCTGGTGTGCACCGAGTCCACCGATTTCACCCAGCAGATCGAACCGTCCGCCTCCGGCGGCGCCAAGATCGCGAAGGCGATCGCCCACGCGCTCGGGGCCACGGCGGGCGATCACCCCACGTCTCGCACGACCGCCGGGTAGCAGGCCCGCCCCCGCACTCGTCCCGTAGGACCCGTCGAGGCTCGCCATGCCTTCGATCGTCATCCGCCTCGACCCCGGCAAGCTCGCCAACCCCGACGCCGACCTTCGGTACGAGATCCCGGACCTGCTCGCCGCCCGCTCCGACGGCGCGCTCGCAGACGACGGGTACGACTACGAGGCCGACGGCGACGCGATGCAGATCTACTTGCGGATCACGACCGCGGAGGTCGACCACGCCGTCGCCATGGTCATCGCGTTTCTCGAGACGGAGACCCTCCACGACAACGACCTCTCCGTGGCTGCGACCGTCGGCGTCAGCGAGAGTCCGGGCCCGGTCGTGAGCACCTTCGAGATCGTCTACCCCCGTGGTGTCGCGGGGACGATCGAGATCCCCACGCACGCATGATCACGCCCGCCCCCGTGGCGCGCATGGTCGCGACGCGTGTAAAACCGCGGATGATGTCGAGAACCTCGTTCGCGTGTCTTCTTGGCGGCTTGGCCGCGTTCTCGCTCGCCTGTGACAAGGGCGGCACCGAGGCCGAAACGGGCAAGGCCGCGGAGGCCAAGGCCGGCGACGATGCCAAGTCCGAGCCCGCCGCGGAGGCCAAGGCCGACGCCCCCGTGAAGCCGGCCGACGACGCCCCGATGCCCGAGCCGCTACCCAAACTCTTCGAGCCCGCCGGCGGCGGGGACAAGTGCGACTTCATCGATGCGGCGGCGATCGCCAAGGCGCTCGAGCTCGACGCGTCGAAGGTCTCGCCGATCGAAGGCACGTGCCTGTTCGACATCACGCTTGCCGACGGCGCGACCAGCAGCTTCAACTTCTCACGCGCCACGCTCGCCCGCGAGCAGGTCGCCGAGCAGATCGCACAGTGCTCGGACCCGAGCGGGCTGCTCGAGGCCAGCAAGGACGCCTCCGGCATCGTCGACATCTGTCGCCACAAGCCCCAGGGCTATCTGATGCTGCGCCATCGCGCCCACCCCAACGCGATCAAGATCACCTACGGCGGCATGCTGACCAGGAAGCTGACCCCGGAACAGAAGCCGGCCCGCGCCGCCGCCGCGGCCAAGCTCGCCGACGCGATCGTCGCGGCCCATCGCTGACCGGCGAGCTACCCGCGCGCCACATCCTCGAGCGTGGCGACCTCCAGCGCGATCCGGGCCGCCTCTGCGACCGTCGGTGACTCGTCGGCAACGAGCACACGCAGCCAAGGGCGGACCAACGACGCCGGCATCCAGCGCAGGGCGAGGGCCGCGGTGGAGCGGATCTCGTCGTCGGGGTCGAGCACGTGCGCCATCACGAGCACGAGGTCTTCGGGTCGACGCGCATTGCCCAGCCCGGCGATCGCGGCACGGCGGATGTCCACCGGCAGGGCCGGGTCGAGCTCCGCTCGCAGCCGCTGGTGCGCCCCGGCAGCATCGGTCTCGAGCTTGCGGCCGAGCATGCCGAGCACGTGCAGGACGGCACGCCGGGTCAGCGCATCACCCCCCGCCACGGCACGGCGATGCAGGTCGAGCGCGAACTCCAGGTCGGCGGGTTCGGGCTCGTCGAGCAGCCCCAGTCGCTGTAGCAGCAGCCCGCGATCGTCCTCGCCGCGGTCGACCACGCCCTGCAGCAACCCCCGCAGCTCGCTCCGGGCCACTTCCGTACCCGCCTGCGACAGCAGATCCACCACGAGCTGACGCGTGACCGGACGGCGCGCGCGCGCGAACATCGACGCCACGTCGCGCGCCAGCTCGGGCTCGGCGAGCATCAGGCCTCGTGCCCGAATCGCGAACCCTTCGCGCAGCTTGCCCTCGTTGTCCACGTGCGCGATCGAAAGGCCGAGCCCCAGTCGATCGAGACCGTCCGCGTAGCCGCGCGCCAGTGCGAGCTGCTGCCGTGTCCCGTCGACCTCGGGCAGGATCTGATCACGCGTGGGCTCCTCACCGGGCGCAGCCCATCGCGTGGGTTCGAAGGATGTCCGCGTCAGCGTGACCCGTGACTGTGCGATCGGTGCCCCCTCCGGCCCGTCCTCGACCAGCCATTGCGCCGAGGACAACGTCTCCAGGCGCCCCTGCGCGTCCGCCTGCAGCACCGTGTGCGCGCGCGAGGGCGCACCGTTGGCCGTACGCCCCTCGGCGATCCGCGACACGGTGCGATCAGCGGTCGCGTAGGTCGCCTGCATCGCGCCGTAGCTCGTGGTGACCAGCCGGGGCGAGTCGCTCGCCACCGTGTGAGGATCGATCTGCACCGCGAGATGGCGCAGGACGTGGCGGCACAGCGGCGATGGCGAGCCCTCCAGCAGCAGCGCGTCCGCCGGTCCGTCCTGCAGCTCGATCCACGCGCCGCACCCTGCCAACTCGGCCACTGCCGTGTCCGACACGCGCCGGTCTTCGTCGTCCTCGCCGCGACCGAGGTCGAGCTCGAAGCGCGTCACGGCGAGCAGGTCGATCCGCGCGAGTGCCTCGTCGACGAACGCCAGCCGCAACTCCCCGTCCAGCTCCACGGCCCCGGCCAAGGGTTGGTCCGGCTCCAGCACGTTGGCCGCCTCCGCGGACGCGACCCACTGCACGTCGAAGACGTACGTGCCTCGCGCGAGGTCGACCCCGACCGGAACGTGCGCGGGGGTGACGACGGGCGTCGCCCCTCCGCACGCGGCCAGGCACGTGATGGCGATGACGAGAGGTCTCACTTGTCGAACCCCTGAAATGGCATCGAGACCTTCGGCAGGTCGAACAACTCGATCTTGGCCGGGCCGAGCCCCTTCCAGCTGGCGATCTCGAACTCGTCTTCGCCGATGATGTACTCGACGTACAGCGACAGGCGACCGGCGAGCGTACGCAACGTCATGTCGAGGCCGCCCTCGAAAGACACGTCGTTGGCGTTTTCCTTCAGCGCAATCGTGAAGGGCAGCCCGACCGTGACGAGGTTGAGATAGCCCCGCACGCCGACGGACAAAAATCCGCTGAGCCCCACGCCGACCTGCGCCGCCGCACCGAGCATGGCGATCGGCGTCAGCGAGCCCCCGACGTGGAAAGCATCGTTGTCGTTGCAGACCCCGCGCTTGCCATCGGCTCTGAGCTCCGCACCGAAGAACAGCTCGGCCCACGCCGACCCCGACACCGGGACCGGACCCGCCTGAACGTAGATCGTGGGCTTGGGCTTGGGCAGCGTGATGTGCTTGCCCGCGGGCTTGGGCGCAAACGCCTTGGTCAGGACCATGTCGTTCTTGTCACCGAACAAGTGGTCGCCGAACAGGACGAGCTTGGCGTCGAGCTTCGCACCGCTCGCATCGGCGTCGACCCGGGAAGCCACGTCCACGATCGTGTGCTGGCTGCCCAACAAGTACCCGTACACCCCGAGCGAGGCGTGGGCCTCGCCGTTGAAGGCGCACGCCTTCCCGTCGATCTTGTTCTGGGCGCTGACGGACCATCCGATGTCGGCGCGGTAGCGGGCGCCGAAGGTCGACGTGTCGCCCCACGACTCCTCGTCGACGAACGGGTAGGCGTATTGATTGAAGCCGAGCCCGTTCTTGCCCTCCGTGTAGGGGCTCAGGGCTTTCTTGGCCGCCTTCACCGCCTTCTTGATCTCGGCGATCTTGTCGTCGACCGCCTTCAGGTTCGGCATCGGAAGCTCACCGACGACCCAGTCCTCGCACTCCTTCTCCGCGTCGGCGTAGTCCTGCAGGTAGGGCACCCCCTCCACGAAGCGCGCCGCGAACATCTCGGGATCCCAGTCACAGGAGGGGTCGTGCAGATCGAGGCAGCTCACGTAGCCCGCCCGATGGCGCTTCCACTCGTGCCGCAGCAGCGTGCCGATCCGACAGCTGATCGGCCCGACGCCGTTCGTCTCGGCGAACTTGGCGTGCCCGGGATTGGACGACGAGAAGGGATCGGTCTCGGAATCGGTGCAAGGCACCGCGTCGTAGGCGTCGAGGATCACACCGCCGTTGAACACGTGGTCGACGGGACCGGCGCCGATCGGGGTGGGCTTGCCCTTCGCCGCGGGCGAGGGGGCGCTCGTCGCTTCGGGCCCGCCGGGTCGTGCGGGCGAGCCCGGACGCACTCGAACCCGAGGTGACGAGGTACGGGGTGACGTCGATGGCCGAGCCGCGCCCGTGCTCGTGCTCGTGCTCGTGCTCGTGCGCACGCGTGGGCGAGGCGCGGCGAACACCCCCACGGCCGCGAGGTCGGCATCGATCTCGGGCAGGGGACGCAGTTGGCCGTGGGCACCACCGACGCCCTTGCTGGCGGGCTTGCCCGGCTGCAGCACCCATCCCGAGGCCTTCGTCCCGAGCTGCTTGTGCATGAGCTGGAATGTCGACTTGGCTCGGTCGACCCGCTTGCCCGCCATGCCGAGGAAATCGAGCGGATCCTGCACCACCGTCTCGATCGGCAGCTCGAACTTCTTGACGAGGTCCGGCGCGGCGACCAAATCCTCCAATGCCTTGCGCTCGGCTTCGACGGCCACGTACCACATCTCGAGCAGCTCCCGCATCAGCGCCCGTCGCCGGCCGAGCTCTTCGAACTCTTCGATCGACATGCCCTTGGTCTGCGTTCGCAGCGTCTGATGGAACGCCCACTCGTCGGCGTAGTAGGGGTTGAGGTCGGTCTGGGTCGTGACCGTGGGCCCTGCCGGCTTGACCGTGCCGGGACTCGAGCTCTTGGCCACCCCGGTGCCGCTCGCCTTCGAGCCCCGGGGGCTCGGCGGCTTGGTGCCGATGTAGTGATGCTCGTAGCCGCGTTGCAGGGTCACCACCAGGGCATCGAGCTCCGGATCCTGCGGCAGCGGCTTCGGTCCGCCGGCGTACGCAAGGAACGCTCCGTTGGAGAAGAAGACGTTCTTGGGCAGCACGGCCTTCTCGAGCGTTGGGTTGTGCAGCAGGTCCTGGTTGTCGCGCGAGAGCATGATGTGACGCAGGCCGGGCGTGGTCGTCATCAGACCGATCTCGACCAGGCAGCTCTGCGACCCGCGGCACGCGGCCGCCGAATCCATGAACCGCGACCAGTCGTACTGCTTTTCGTAGGCGTACTCCTGGCACGACGTGACCTTGTCGCCGTTGGCCTCCCAGGCCGGCTGCCGGTGAGCGTTGGTCGGGAGCTTGGAGGGTTCGTCGTTGGGCACGAAGCTGTAGCGCTGGTCCGCGAAAGGGTTCTTGCCCTGCTTGGCCAAGCGCTGCTTGCCCTTCGGGCCCGTGTAGCGACGGTACTTGCCGACCCGTACGTCCCGGGGCATCTCGGAGCCCTGCGGCCGCAGCATCTTGCGGCTGGGAGCCCGCGACGCCGCATGCTGCTTTTCCAAGGCATCGACGACGACGTCCTTGCACATCGCCGCCTTCTGTCCGCCACAGCTGGAGTCGAGATAGCCCGGCGTCAGACAGGTCTTCGGGGTGGGATCGGGACAGGCGGTGGTGAGCCGCGCACGGGCCGAGGGCACCGCGGGGAGGATGATGCCGAGGCCGAGGCCGAGCAGGCCCAGGGCCGACAGCCGTGCGAGAGGAAGCTTCATGGCGTGGGTCTCGGGGCGAACACGGGGCCGGCTCCGGATGTGACGCGCTCGGCCGAGAAAAAAGGACCGATCGTCTCGGCGGCGGCAGATCCGGATATTCGCTACGCTGCTGCGCGTGACGGAGGCCGAGGGGGCGTCGCTGACCACGTCCGCCGTACACGACCAGCGCGCGCAGGCACTGGCGCAGGCGGGCGACTTTGCCGAGGCAGTCCAGGTCATCGTGACTGCGCACGGCCCCGGCGTGCTCGGATACCTACAGGCGATGGCCCCCTCGCCCGACGTCGGCGAGGAGCTGTACGCGATCGTCTGCGAGCGACTGTGGCTCGCCCTCCCCACCCTGCACTGGGAGCTCTCGCCACGGACGTGGATGTACGCGGTCGGCCGCAACCTGCTGCGGGATCACTTCCGCGGCGCGCGACCGGTTGCCCCGCTGTCACAGGTCCCCGAGCTTCGCGCGGCGATCCGCTCCACGACCGCGACGTACCGGCGCACCGCGGCCAAGTCCAAGCTCGCGCGGCTGCGCGAGGCGCTCGACCCCGAAGACCGGACGCTGCTCATCCTTCGGGTCGATCGCGAGATGCCATGGCGGGAGATCGCGAGAATCCTGGCGCAGTCCGAGGGCGATGCCGACGTCGGAGCCGCCGAGCTCGCCAAGATCGGCGCTCGGGCACGCAAGCGCTTCGAGCGGGTCAAGCTCAGGCTGCGCGAGGCCTGGGCCGAGGATCGCGAGGAGGACGCGTGACACGATTTTTTCGTCACAACCGCCACGTTCCCCGTGAATCCCGTGAATCGTGGGGACCGATCGCGTGAGCACCGAGTCGCCGACCGAGACTGCACCCGAAGATTCCTTCGACGACTTCCTGCGGGCCGTCGCGCGCGCCCCCGCGATACCGACCGGGGACCCCGGCGTGCTCGCCGCCGGGACGCTCGTGGACGGCAAGCTGCGGATCGAATCCATGCTGGGCCGAGGCGGGATGGGCGTGGTCTACCTCGCCCGACACCTCCAGCTGGACCGTCAGGTCGCGCTGAAGCTGACCTTGGACGAGCCGAGTCCGCGGGCGCGCGCTCGTATCCTCGCCGAAGCGCAGGCGATGGCGCGCCTGACCCACGACAACGTGATCACCGTCTACGACGTGGGTACCGTCGGCGACCGTATCTACATCGCGATGGAGCACATCGACGGGGGCACGGCCCGGGCGTGGTGCGCCGCCAAGCCGCGCTCGTGGCGGGAGATCCTCGATGTCTACACCGCCGCCGGCAACGGTCTGGCCGCGGCCCACGACGCGCACCTCGTCCACCGCGACTTCAAGCCCGACAACGTACTCGTCGCCCACGATGGTCGTGTACGCGTGTGCGACTTCGGCGTGGTTCGCCGCGTCCGCTCGATCCCGCGAGCGCAGACCTCCCGCGACACGCCGCAACGAGGTGCCACGCCGCTCGACGCCGCAACCGATGCTCGGCCCACGGCCAAGGGCCTCGTGGTCGGGACGCTGCACTACATGGCGCCCGAGCAACGACGCGACGACGAGGTCGACCCGCGCAGCGACCAGTACAGCTTCTGTGTCGCGCTGTTCGAGGCGCTGTGGGGGCAACGACCGTTCCCTACCCCGGCCAGCAGTGACGACGCGCAGCCCGAGCTGGTGATGCCGCCCCACGGTGGAGGCCTGCCCCGCCACGTTCGCGGCGCGCTGCGGCGTGGGCTCTCGGCGGATCCCGCCGCTCGGTTCGACGACATGCGCGCCCTGCTGCGCGAGCTGACCCGTGAGCGGGCCACGCGACGCCGCCCCTGGGCGCTCGGGCTCGCGACCGCCGGTCTCGCGGTGGCGGCCGCGTTTGCGATGGCATCCAAACCCGAGGGCCCGTGCACGCACTCGGCCGACGAGCTCGCCGAGGTATGGGGTCCGACCCGTGCGTCCGAGCTCGCGCGGGCGTTCGCCGCGACTGGAATGGAGTCGGCCCCCCGCACGTGGCAGCGCGTCCAGCCGGGTCTGGATGCGTACGCCGCCGCGTGGATCGATGCACATCGAGAGGCGTGCGAAGCCACCCTGGTGCGCGGTGCACAGTCGTCGGCGGCGATGGACCTGCGGATGCGCTGCTTGAACGAGCGGGCCGATGCCCTGGCCGCGCTCGTCGACCGACTCGCCGACGCGGATGCAGGTGTGGTCGTTCGTGCGGCAGAGGCCATGCAGGACCTTCCCCCCGTCGGCGACTGTGCCGACGCCCAAGCCCTCGGCGCGCTCGACCCCATCGATGCCGACAAGCTCGTGCCCGGCCGCAGGATCCAAGCGACGATCGCACGTTCCAAGGCGAACCTGCAGACGGGCAAGTACCGCGCGGCCGAGACGCTCGCGCAGGCCGCCGTCGTGGAGGCACAGAGCCTCGGGGTGCCCCTGTACATCGCGCGCGCCCAGGCGGCCCTCGCCGGAGCGCACGAAGGGCTGCATGCACCCGCCGCGGCCCATGCCGCCGCGACGCAGGGCCTCGAGCACGCGATCCGGGCACGCGACGACGTGTTGGCCGCCGACCTGTCGATCAAGCTGGCGTGTCTCGAAGGCAGTGTGCTGCAACGACCCGACGTCGCGCAGGCCCGGCTCGAGCAGGCGGCGGCGTGGCTGGACCGTCTCGATCATCCCGCCGCGCTCGATCTCGAGCTCACGCGCTGCGAGGGCAACGTGGCACACATGCAGGGACGCATGACCGACGCCATCACGGCCCTGGAGCGTGGCGTGGCCCTGGCGAACGAGCACGACGTCTCGCCCCTCGTACGCCTGCGCATGCAGGCGTACCTCGCGATGGGCTTGCGCGGCGTCGGCCGGCTCGAAGAAGCCCGCCGGATCTACGCGGACCTGCTCGTGGCGCTCGAGCGAGCCGGTCTCGACCAAGCCCATCCGTACTACGCCACCCAGCTCCTGCACGCGGGGAACACCGAGCGCGATGCCGGCAACCTCGAGCGCGCGCGCGAGCTGCTCCAGCGCAGCCTCGACGCACGCACCGAAGCGTTCGGGGAGAACAACGAGGCCGTTCTCGAGGCGCTGCACAGCCTCGCAGCCGCGCATCGGCAGCTCGGCGACTCCGAGTCGGCGATCGCGCTCGAGCAGCGCGGCGCGAAGATCCTCGAGACGTTCACGCCGAGCAACCCGCAGATCGAGATCGCGTTTCGGGTCCGTCTCGCCATGGGCGCGGGCGACACTCGAGGACCTCGGGCCGCCCTCGACGCCTACGAGGCACTGTGGCAGCGCACGCAGGAGATCTTGCCGGCCGGCGATCGGATCCGGCTCAGCGTGCTGGCGAACGCGGCCAGCTACGCCAACGCAGCGGGCGCTCGACAACGTGCCCTCGCCCTCGCGCGCACCGGGGTCGAGGAGCTCGGGTCCGACCCGAACAACCTTCGTACGGTGCGCGAGTTCCTCGAGCGCCAACAAGGTCTCGCGCTGCTCGAGGCAGACCCCGCCGCTGCGCTCGATGCGTTCGCTCGTGCGCTCGCGGCGATCGAAGGCACCGAGCTGTACGGGCAGCACCACTTCCACGCCACGCTGGGGCGCGCACGGGCGCTGGTCGCCCTCGACCGGGCCGCCGAAGCGATCCCCGTGCTCGACGCCGCGCTCGCGGTCGAAGGTCAGCCCACCGAAGACGTGGGCCGAGCGTGGCTGACGCTGGCGCAGGCCCGACGAGCGACCGGCGACGAGGCCAACGCCCGGCGAGCAGCCGAGCGCGTCCTCGAGCTCGAGCTCGAGGACGCCGACCTCGTCGCCGCCGCGCAGGCCTTGCTCGACGGCGCGTGACCGATCACGGCCGCTGGCGTCGTTTCCTCACCTTGGTCTTGGTGGCCTCGACGCAGGCCTTGCGGGCGGCATGCCACGTCGCGTGCGCGTCATTGAGACACGCGTCCCACTTCGCGGGAATCGTGGCGCACGGCACGAGGCCGATGTCGGGCTTCTTGGCCACCACGGCCTCCACCCCCTTGGCCGCGCACTCGAGCGTCGCGGCGCCCCACTCGTCGTGACATGCGTCGAGCGCCTTCGAGTGCGCCTTGTCGGCCTTGTCGATGCATGCCTTCTGCTCCTTGATCGAGACGCAGGTTCCCGCTTTCCACAACGCGTCGTTGGGGCTGTCGGCGACCGCCCCGACACAAGCCTTCTCGGCCGAAGGCGGGCCGCAGTGGTAGTCGAAGTAACAGGTGTTCGGGGGCGGGGCCTTCGGGGCCGCAACGCATGCCTTCTGGGCATTGCAGTACTCCCCGGGCTTGGTGCAGTCGAGCGTGGTCGTGCACTCGCGTTGCTCGCACTTGCCCTGCGCGTTGCAGTAGTTGCCCTTGCCTTCGAAGATGCAGCTCGCCTCGTGGGTGCACTCCGCCTTTGCGGGCGGAGGACCCATGTCGTCCTTGTAGCCGCACGTGGTGGGCGTGGGCAGGCCGCACTGACTCCATGCACTCGACAGCGCCTGGTCCAGCTGCGCCTGACTGAGGTTGCTCCGGAAGATGATCATCGGCGGCTCGGCCGACGGCTGCAGCAGACACGTGGAGTTCTTGCCCGTGGGAATGAGATCCCACCAGCCCACGGGCGGACTCAGCTGCTGCCCACGATCGGCCACCGCCTTGCGCGAGTTGAGATAGATGCCGGCGAGGTCGCCCGACTTGACCGCGGAGATCATCGCCGACGCCTGCTTGGCGCCGCTGCCCCCTTGGCTCATCTTGCTCATCAGCAGCTTCTGGGCGCTGACCTCGATGTGCGGGTCGATGATGTCGGACTCCTTCCACGTGCAAGGCGCCGTCGCGGCACGTGCTTGCATCGTGGCGCCGACGAGGGCGACGCCACCGAGAACGAGTGCGATCCGCACGCCGACGCGTCGGGAGCGGGATAGAGAGGATCGTGGGGCTCGGTCGGGTTGCATGGGATGCGGAACACACGAACGAACGCGCGGTTGTGACCGCGCGCGATCGTTTTTCCGCCCCGCCGCCCCGGCCCGAGCTCAGTCCGCGATCTCGCCCGCGTGGGCCCGATGCGCGCGCTCGCCGACCCACTTGGCGATGCCACGCAACGGCGCGGCCGCGTCGCCGAACGGCGCGACCAGATCCAGACACTGGGCCACGAGCGCGTCGGTGCGCGCCAGCGCCTTCTCGCGCAGCGCCGGCTGATCGTCGTCGAGGACGTCGTCGGCGTGCTGAAATGCGATGCCGAACTGCAGGCCGAAGCGCTCGAGGCGGTCGACCTTTTCGTCGTCGGCGCCCGCGGCCAGGGCTCCCATCGCCCCGCTGGCGGCGTACAGGCCCCCGGTCTTCTTGGCGTGCACCGCTTCGAGCGCGTCGAGGTCGCGGATGTCCTGGCCCGCTTCGAGGTCCATCGCCTGACCGCCGACCATGCCTTCGATGCCGGCGTAGTGGGCGAGCTTGACCACCGCCTGCAGCCAGCGACCATTGGGTGCGACGTTCGTGCCCTTGGCGAGCACGTCGAACGCCTGGGTCAGCAACGCGTCGCCCACGAGGATCGCCTCGGCCTCGCCGAACTCCACGTGCACCGTGGGCTTGCCGCGGCGCTCCGTGTCGTTGTCCATCGCGGGCAGGTCGTCGTGCACCAGCGAGTACGCGTGGATCATCTCGATCGCACAGCAAGGCGGCAGCGCCTGCTCCACCGTGCCTCCCGCCGCCTCGCATGCGGCGATCGTCAGCAGCGGACGCATCCGCTTGCCCCCGAGCAGCACGCCGTAGCGCATCGCTTCGCGCAATCGTCCGGCATCGGGGCCGGTCGGCACGGGCAGAGCGACGTCGAGCGCCGCATCGACGCGAGCGCGCCGGTCATCGAACCAAGCCTTGAGATCGAAGCTCATCAGTCATCCTCCGTTTCGAACGGCACCGTCTCGTCGCGGTCGGCGAGCAGACGCTCGACACGCTCCTCCACGGCATCGAGCAGTCGCCCGCCCTTGCGCGCCAACGAGACGCCGCGCTCGAACTGCTCGAGCGCCTTCTCCAGCGGGAGATCTCCCCCTTCGAGTTCGGCCACGACGCCTTCGAGCTGCGCGAGCACGTCGTCGATCCCAGGGGTTTCGTCGACGTCTCGCGCCTGCCCCGCCGCCTCCGTCGCGTCTGCATCGGAGCCTTTGCGTGCCCGCGCCATCGCGCGGCGGAGTATAGGAGCGGCCCATCTCCGGCGGCAAACAGTGTCGCGCTCCTCCACGGCGGTCGATCGGGGCGAGCGCGGGAGGCGCTTGCGGGCGCACCGGGTGCGGGATACGTTGCCGTGGCGATGCTGGATGCCGATGAGCGCGACGTCGACGACGTCGAGGGCCTGATGGGCCAATTCCGGGCGTACCTGGCCCAGAAGGGGCTCAAGTCGACCAAACAGCGCGACATCATCGCCGCCAAGTTCTTCTCGGCGACCGGACACCTCAGCATCGAGGAACTGCTCGTCCTCGCCCGCGAGGAATATCCCAAAGTCGGCTACGCCACGGTCTACCGCACGCTCAAGCTCCTGACCGAGTGTGGGCTCGCCGCCGAGCGCCGCTTCGGCGAGGGACAGACGACGTACGAGACGGCCGGTGATCTGGAGCACCATGATCACCTGATCTGCGTCGACTGCGGCTTCGTGCTCGAGTTCCACAACGAGGAAATCGAGAAGGCACAGGACCGGGTCGCCCGCAGCTTCGGCTTCAACGTGATCCGCCACCGCCACGAGCTGTACGGGCTGTGTCCCCGCGCCCGCGGAATCAAGGGCGGCTCGTGCCCCAGCCGAGACGGTGGCGCCAACGGTCACGGCGGCAACGGAGAGCTCGCATGACGCCGCAGCTGCAGCAGCTCGTCGCCGGCGGCCTCGTTTTCGCCGCGGTCGCGTACCTGCTGTGGCGCTGGCGTCGTCGTTCGACCGCGCCCACCTGCGACGGCTGTCACGCGGACGCACTCCCGCGGACGAGTCGCGGGATCCGGTCGCGTTCGCTCGTCGTGCTGCGCGATCGCTGAGAGCCGGGGTCGGACGTTTCGGTGGCCGCCCCCCGTTCCCTGC